>JAKVBH010000019.1 GCA_022447495.1 Marinovum sp.
GACTACCTTGAAGGCAGCTTCGGCTGGGATGTTCTGATCGGCAATGACGGCGCGGATACGCTCAACGGTGGGATCGGGAACGACCGCCTCACCGGCGGGGCCAAGGCGGACGTGTTCCAGTTTGCACTGGGTGACGGCACCGACACTCTGGTCGATTATCAGGACGGCACGGACCAGATAGAGATCTTGTCCGGTGCGGCGACGTTTGGGGATCTGTCGTTTTCAGACAGCGGCAGCAATGCGATCATCACCTTTGGCAATGTCTCGATCATTGTGCAGGGCACGTCCAGTTCGGTGTTCGATGCGGGTGACTTCATCTTCTGACCGCATTTTGGTGGGGGGTGAACATCCCCCTACCCCTGCGCACGCTCGAAGGCCATGCGACCAAGTTATCTGCACGATTGGACATGCGAATTGTGCAGATAGGCTAGGTGTTTAGTCATGGCATCTGGTGGAATCGTTTTGGGATGAACCGATCTGGTTCTGATGTTCAGATTTTGCAGGTGTAGTCATAGCGCGTGAGACCAGAGAGCGTCTTCAGGCGACGGGCGAAGTTGTAAGCATGCACGAAATCGGCCAGATGTGTGTGAAGCTGGTCGTGGCTATCATACTGGTATCGTTTGACAGTTGCACTCTTGGTCGTGTGATTCATGCGCTCCATCTGGCGATTGGTCCATGTATGGTTTGGTTTGCTACGCCGATGGTCGATGCCGTTGGCCGCGCAGCGCATGTCGAAGCGCATGGCCAGGGAATTGGTTGTGTTGCGATTGCGCGGCGAAGTTTTGCGATCCAAAGAATGCAAACTGTCGGGCACAAAGACACTGTCTGCCGGGGGCTGGTCTTGAATGAAATTAGCAATCGAGATCGTATCTGAGTCGATATCGCCGTCTGCAAAGGGCGCCACCTCACCATCCCATGCGGCCACCACATCGTGGAAACTCCAGGTGTTACATGGTCCCGCAGTATCCGCGTGATTTCGCGAAACCCCACGCTGCCGAGGTTCTGCACTGTGGCCTCGGCAAGGGCATCCATTTGCACGATGATTTGGGATCGGCAGCGCCTCCTCCAAAGCACAGGAGGCTATTTCCAGAGGGATATTGAGAATTTGAAACGGGCGTGCGAGCGCGCCAGCAATCGGATGAAAACACGGCGATATACACATGCGCCCCCCGCACCCTACTTTTTTCGCTGAAAATTCAGATCAATAGCCATCGCGCCATGCGAAAACGCCTTGGTCCGGCAACAAGGCCCAATAGCCAAACCAAATTGATCGACATTCAAACAACAACCTTTAGTTGTATAGCGTCACGGAGATATCCAAGCCGCGAACCGAACCTCGCCACTCGATCTATGGGCGTGATCGTGAACCTGTCGATGCGAGCCGAATGGGGCATCCGGCTTGCATCGAAACCAACTGCAGACCCCCCGGCGGAAATTACCTGATTAAATTTATCAGGTTGACATTTCCGAGTGTTTCAATCAGTAATTTCGTCAACAGTTCACAAGCCCAGTGAAGGAGAGCGACGTGACGATGAATGTAGCGCAAGAAATGACCACACCGTTCGCGGATGCGACACCAGTATACGACGCCAAAGACCTTACAAAAAACGGTGGCTTGGCGCGTATCAAGCTTGACGACCAAGTCTACACCTTGCGCATCACCCGCGCAGGCAAGCTGATCTTGACGAAGTAGGCACGTTGCTGTGCGCGGCGGAAGGTGCCGTGCACACGCAGCACCTATTGATTATACAACTTACAAAAACCAGAACTGAGTGCAGCCATTAAAACTGGTGAATTCTTCGCCTTTTCAAATGACTGCGTGGCCTGAGCCTCAGGCGATGAGATACTCACATCCATTCTGCGTAGTTATTCCAAACTATCACGCTGCTTGACCCTGAAGGCCTGTGGGTTGACACTACAACCTATGGAACACAGTGTCCTGTTAATGGTCGTTAAAGACCTCGTAGGCTCGGTAAAAATAGTGTTGCACTGTCCCCGTATTGCAGCGATCAAACAGCGGGACCTGGAAGGCTGACAGCACCACGATGACATGCGCCTGTTGGTCCGTGGCGACGTGCTTTTCCCATGCATTTCATCCGATTCGCGGGTATCCTCAATGCATGATGTTGAAAAGACTAGTCAGTTTCATTGTGATCCTTTGGGCCGGAGCTGCTTTGGCTCAAAGTTATCCCGACTATAGCTCCACCACCGTCAATGATTTTGCCAAAGTGCTTTCGACCGAGGAACGACAAGCGCTTTCGAACCAGCTCAAGAAGCTACGCCAAGACACCGGTGTGGAAATGACGGTTGTGACATTGGTCTCTAAGCGCCACTACACAGGCGCCACATCGCCTTCGGTCTCGTTGGAACGATTCGCCACAGGTCTTTTCAACCATTGGGGCGTGGGGGATGCAACGCGCAACGACGGGGTAATGCTTCTCCTTTTGACCAAAGACCGCGAAGTCCGCATCGAACTTGGCGCAGCTTACAAACGCGAATGGGACAGCACTGCCGCACGCGTCATTGACAACCACATGATCGATGCCTTTGCAGAGCGTAAATGGGCCCAAGGGCTACAAGCAGGCACCGACGAGACAATTGAGACCATCGTTTTGCCGTTCACAAATGGCGAAGCACCTTCCAACGATGGGTGGATTTTCGGGATTATCGCGGCCGGTGCCTTGGTCTTGTTCGGGTTTTCATTGCGGGAGAAGATCAGTGCGAGAATGCGCAGATGCCCCCAATGTGGCCAACGTAAACTGGGGCACGTGCGCGAGACAGATATGCGCGCCACGCGCTCCTCTCCTGGTCGCGGTCGCCATGTCGTGACCTGCACCAACTGCGCCTTTCGCGAAGAGCGCGCGTTTGACATTCCCAGGAAGTCTTCGAACAACAATAGCAGCAGCAACTTTGGCGGCGGATCATCCGGCGGCGGAGGAGCTTCGGGGCGGTTTTAGGACCCGAGTTGTCCAAAACCGACATCGCGTCGGATTTGGCACAGAATGTCGCAGGTGCGCGTGATGATCTCTTCGCCAAGGGGGAGAAGATGCAGCATCATCTTTGCAAATTGGCGCTTGTGACCCGCACCATTGGGGCGGAGCGCGGTCGTGCTGCGCGGGGGCGACCGCTTCAGGCTTGAGTGATTTCACCGGTGTGTCAGCCGTCTCTCAAGTCCCTTTCGGAGCTCCCTTATATGAACGATCAATCACCAGCACGTAGCCGTCGCGCCGGTGGGCGCGCATCCCGCACAGCAGCGCGTGCTGCAAAGCTTCCTGATAATATGCGCCCCGTGCGCCCCGGCATGGCGGGCGGAACTTATAAACCCCTCTCAGATGCCCAGGTTTTGCGCATCCACCATGCCGCCCTCGAAGCGTTGGAGACCATTGGCCTTGCCGATGCGCCGCAATCGGGCATCGACATCATGACCGCAGCTGGGGCGATCTTAAGCGACGACGGTCGTCTGCGCTTCCCGCGAACTTTGGTTGAAGACATGCTGGCCAAGGCCCCGAAGCAAATCACGCTCCACAGCCGCGACGGAAAATACGACCTCGACCTCGGCGGCGCGCGTGTCCACTATGGAACCGCTGGTGCGGCCGTGCACCTTGTCGAAGCAGATGGGCGCCAATACCGCGAAAGCACGTTGCAAGACCTGCATGATGCGGCGCGGATCACGCATGAACTCGACAACATCCATTTTCTTCAGCGCCCCATGGTTGCGCGCGACATCGTCGACAACCTGGAGATGGACCTTAATACGATCTACGCATGTTCCGCTGGCACAACAAAGCACATCGGGACATCATTTTCCGATCCATCTCACATTCCCGACTGCCTTGAGATGCTCTACATGATCGCAGGGGGTGAGGATCAGTTCCGCGCCAAACCGTTCATGTCGAACTCCAATTGCTTTGTCGTACCGCCGATGAAATTCGCGACCGAGAGCTGTGAGACGATGGAGAGTTGCATTCGCGGTGGCATGCCGGTGCTCTTACTCTCTGCTGGCATGCAAGGCGCTACCGCGCCGCCCACTATTGCGGGTGCGATTGTGCAATCCGTGGCCGAGTGTCTGGCGGGCGTCGTATATGTGAATGCAATGGCCCCGGGTCACCCTGCGATCTTTGGCACATGGCCCTTCGGTCTCGATTTGCGCACGGGGGCAATGACGGTAGGGTCGGGCGAGCAGGCTCTGCTCAGTGCGGGTTGCTGCCAAATGCACAAGTTCTACGGCCTGCCCGGCGGCGCAGCGGGCGGCGCGTCCGATAGCAAGTTGCCCGACATGCAAGCGGGATGGGAACAAATGTGCTCCAACGTTCTGGCAGGTCTTGGCGGATTGAACATGGTCTACGAAGCGGCTGGCATGCATGCCTCGCTCCTTGGGTTCTGTCACGAGAGCTTGATCCTGGGTGACGACCTGATCGGTCAAGCTCTGCGCTGTGTGCGGGGAATTGAGGTCACCGAAGAAAGCCTCGGGCTCGCTGAAATGCGAGAAGTCTGCCTCGGCGGACCGGGTCATTACCTTGGCACGGATACGACATTGGCCCTGATGCAAACCGAATGCGTCTATCCTGCCCTCGGCAACCGGATGAGCCCCAAGGAATGGGACGAAGCAGAAAAGCCCGATCTCATCGCAAACGCTGTGGCGCGCAAAGAGGCCATCTTGGGCAGCCGAACGACCTCCGCCTTCGATCCCGCATTGGATCAGGCCTTGCGCGATCGGTTCAATATCCATCTTCGCGTTTAATCATCTGAGGTGTGACTGGGACAACGCGCGAGGGGCACTGGCCTTGGTAACCTGGGCCAGTTCTTCGAGGAACATCACAGGCGCCACTCCAACACCATGGCAGATTGACCGGCCTTTGCCCACAATCTTCTTGGCGTGCGGTTGGTCTTCATGCCACGACATTCGCCTCGCCTTGTCTGTATCCTCAATTTAAATCCTGATACTGGTCTTGCGTTCAGACGCCAAGCAAATAGGTTTGGAGATAGTTATGCCCGCATATCTTGCCCTCGTGATTGCGGTTGCCGCCGAAACAATTGGGACCACAGCGCTCAAAGCCTCAGAACAATTCACCAAACTGGGCCCGTCGCTTGTGGTGATCGTGGCTTACGCTGTGGCATTTTATTTCTTGGCAATGACCCTGCGTACGATCCCGGTGGGGATTGCCTATGCGCTTTGGTCGGGCTTGGGGATCTTCCTAATCACCTTCATCGGCTGGTTTGTGTTTGGCCAAAAACTCGATGGCCCCGCACTTATCGGACTTGGCTTGATCGTGGCTGGCATTGCTGTGATGCAGCTCTTTTCCAAGACGATTGGCCATTGATTCTGGCGTCGCGCGAGGCGCGACTTGTTGGATTTGAACATTTGGGACCAGAAGAAACTCCGAGATGTTCTCTCCGAAGGCCCTATGTCGCTGCTCAAGCGCCAAAGCGGCACCTTTGCTCTGGCGTTCTGCAGCGCGGCATTGTAGGGCGCGCGCACCACTCCTGAGAGGACCCGTCATGGATCTGCGCAACATCGCCATAATCGCCCACGTTGACCACGGCAAAACAACCTTGGTTGACGAGCTGTTGAAGCAATCGGGCGCGTTCCGCGCGAACCAAGCTGTGGCCGAACGTGCCATGGACAGCAACGACCTCGAACGCGAGCGCGGGATTACCATCTTCGCCAAACCCACGTCGGTGGAATGGAAAACCACGCGCATCAATATCGTTGACACCCCAGGCCACGCCGATTTCGGCGGCGAGGTGGAGCGCATCTTGAGCATGGTTGACGGGGTTGTCTTGTTGGTAGATGCGGCCGAAGGGCCGATGCCGCAGACCAAATTCGTAACCTCTAAAGCGCTGGCGCTTGGCCTACGCCCCATTGTGGTACTCAACAAAGTCGACAAACCAGATGCTGAGCCCGACCGTGCGCTAGATGAGTGTTTTGATCTTTTCGCCTCGCTCGACGCCAACGACGACCAACTCGACTTTCCCCACATGTATGCATCGGGCCGCAATGGTTGGGCAGACCATGAGTTGGACGGTCCGCGCAAAGACCTCTCCGCCCTCTTTGATCTCATCGTAAACCATGTACCCGCGCCCAAGCAAATCGCGCAGAAAAACGACGATTTCCGCATGCTGGCCACCACCCTGGGGTCCGATCCCTTTGTCGGACGCATTCTAACCGGTCGCGTGGAAAGCGGCACACTTAAAGTCGGCGCCACCGTACAGGCGCTGAGCCGCATTGGCCAAAAGATCGAACAGTTCCGCGTCACCAAAATCCGCGCCTTTCGCGGGTTGGAAGAAGCAGATATCGAAGAGGCGACTGCAGGCGACATCGTCTCGCTCTCAGGGATGGCGAAAGCGACAGTGGCCGACACGATCTGTGCGCTGGCGGTAGAAGAGCCGCTGGACGCGCAGCCCATTGACCCGCCCACAATCACCGTGACATTTGGCATCAACGATAGCCCCCTGGCCGGCCGCGAAGGCAAAAAGGTCCAATCCCGCGTGATCCGCGACCGCCTCTACAAAGAAGCCGAGAGCAACGTTGCCATCAAGATCAACGACACTCCGGGCGGCGAAGCTTTCGAAGTTTCTGGCCGTGGCGAATTGCAGATGGGCGTACTCATAGAAAACATGCGCCGTGAAGGCTTCGAGCTTTCGATCTCGCGCCCACAGGTGATCATGCGCGAAATTGACGGTGTGCGCCAAGAACCCATCGAAGAAGCCACGATCGACGTTGATGACGAATATTCCGGCGCGGTGATCGAAAAGCTCACTGGCACGCGAAAAGGCGAATTGGCCGAGATGCGCCCCGCCGGCGCGGGAAAGACGCGGATCATTGCGCTTGTCCCGTCACGCGGCCTGATCGGGTATCACGGCGAGTTTCTCACCGACACGCGCGGCACTGGTGTGCTCAACCGCGTGTTCCACTCTTGGGCGCCTTACAAGGGGTCGATCCCCGGGCGACGCGCAGGCGTGCTGATCTCGATGGAAAACGGCGTGTCCGTGGCCTACGCACTGTGGAACCTCGAAGAGCGCGGCAAAATGATGATTGGCGCTCAAGAGCAAGTCTACACTGGCATGATCATTGGGGAGCACAGCCGCGACAATGACCTTGAGGTGAACCCGCTCAAAGGTAAAAAGCTCACCAATGTAAGGGCCTCCGGCTCGGACGACGCCGTGCGCCTGACCACGCCCATGAGCCTGTCCCTTGAAGAGGCCATTGCTTACATCAACGACGACGAGTTGGTGGAGGTCACGCCCAACACTGTGCGCCTCCGCAAGCGCTATCTTGATCCACATGAACGCAAACGGATGAGCAAACAATCCTGAGACTTTCGATATGAGGATTTTGTTGGCAGCACGCTTCAACCCAGGATTGAAGCGCGTTTCACGCGCCTCCCGCAACTCCAATTTTCGCATTAACCACAATTCGCTACAGGAATCGTGCACCTGTACAATTGGGCGCGGGCGGCGCGTTTGACTGTGGATAAGGTTGTGAGTGACAGGGTTACATTGCGACCGCCACGCCCTTGCGCCCGGCCAAATCCGTGAAATACTGCCAGGCAACACGCCCTGATCGCGAGCCGCGTGTGGCTTGCCATTCGATGGCTTCAGCGCGCAACGTCTCGTCATCGATATCAACTCCGTGGGCGTCGCAATAGCCGCGGATCATCGCCAGGTAATCGTCCTGGGCGCAGGGATGGAACCCAAGCCAAAGCCCGAAACGGTCAGACAAAGACACCTTCTCTTCCACCGCCTCGGACGGGTTGATCGATGAACTGCGCTCATTCTCGATCATGTCTCGTGGCATTAGGTGACGACGGTTCGATGTGGCATAGAGAACGACATTGTCGGGTCGGCCTTCGATGCCACCATCCAAAATCGCCTTTAGCGATTTGTAATGCGCGTCGTCATGGCTAAAGCTGAGGTCATCGCAGAAAAGGATGAACCGCTCATTCGCGCCGCGGAGCTGGCCAAGCAGCCGCCCCACCGAGGGGAGGTCCTCGCGAAGCAACTCGACGATCTTGAGCCCGGGATAGGCCTCCACCACATCAGCATGGATCGCCTTCACCAAACTAGACTTGCCCATGCCGCGCGCGCCCCAAAGAAGCGCGTTGTTGGCGGGCAAACCCGCGGCGAACTGAGTTGTGTTGGCTAAAAGCGTGTCCCGCGCGCGATCCACACCGAGCAAGAGTGCAAGATCAACTCGGCTCACGTGGGACACCGGCACCAATGCATCCGGATCAGCGTGCCACATGAACGCACCAGCGGAGTTGAAATCAGGTGCGTTGAGCGGCGCGGGAGCCATACGCTCCAACGCCGCCGCGATGCGATGCAGGGCCTCCGTCGAAAGATCAGTCACGCGTATTCGACCCGTCTTCGGCACCCATTTGGGCCATCAATTCGTCTTCTTCGGCTTCGACGTCGTCTTCCTCAAAGTCTTCTTCTTCGAACCAAAGACCTTCTTCGCGAAGCTGTTTTTCACGGCGCTTTTCGACCCGTCCGACAAGGAAAATCGAAATCTCATAAAGCCCGTAGACCACGGTGAAGAGGATCAGCTGCGTAATGACATCGGGCGGCGTCACAAGCGCGGCCAAGACCAGAATGCCCACGGCCGCGTATTTGCGCACGGCTCCAAGGCCTTGCTTGGACACCAATCCCGCCTTGCCCATCAACGTGAGCAACACCGGTAGCTGAAAACAAATCCCAAAGGCAAAGACGAAGGCCAATGTCGTCCGCAAGCTTTCGTTGATCTTGCCAATGAACTCAACGCGGCTGGCCTGCTGCGGGGTTGATCCCGTGGCGGTATCTTCGCTGAGCACCGCAACCGGCGTACCCATTGCCAAATCGGCGAACCCCAACAAAAATCGCATGGCCAATGGTGTCACAACGAAATGCGCAAACGCCGCGCCCAGCATGAACATGATTGGAGACGCGATCATGAACGGCAAAAACGCGTTCTTCTCGCTGCGATACAGTCCCGGCGCCACGAACCGCCACAACTGATAGGCGATGAAGGGAAAGGTCAGACCGAACCCAAACACCATCGAGATTTTGAAGAGCGCAAAAAGATATTCCTCCGGAGCCGTGTATTGGAAATTGGCCACCGGATAGCCGAAATCATTCAACGTAGTAACGATTGGGCCCAAGAGGAACCAAAGGATGTGCACCGCAATGAACTGACCGTTCACCGGCAAAAAGAGCACAAAGATACCAATCACAAATGCCACTACGGACCGAATGAGCCGGGTGCGCAACTCCGCCAGGTGCTCAATTAATGGGGCCTGACTATCGTCGATGTCTTCTTGCTGGCTCATGTCGCCTCGTCGGACTTATCGGTGGATATGGCTTCCAACTCTTCGGCGCGCTTGATCGCGGCATCGGCCTCGGCACGCATGCGCTCTGCTTGGCGGCGAGCGGTACTGGCCTCAATCTTGGCGCGCTGCGCTTCACGCTCGGCTGCAAGCTTGCCGGTGGCACTGTCGGGGTCGATGTCTTTGAACGGGCTATCAAGATCGTTGAGCGGATTAAGGCCCGCCGTTGCGTCTTTCACGCTGTCCATAGCCGCGCCCACAGGATTGGTAGCGGCCTTGAGGCTCTTCTGAACCTCACGCACGCCCGCTTCATCAGCCGCATCATTCATCGCGCGGCTAAATTCGCGCGCCATGCCCCGCATTTTACCCACAAACTGCCCCACCTTTCGGAAGAGCACGGGCAAATCTTTGGGTCCTACCACAATGAGGGCCACGATGCCCACAATGAGGAGTTCCCCCCAACTAAATCCGCCCAAAGGTTCAGACCTTGTCTTTGTCGGCCTCTTCAGGCGTCACGTCTTTGGCCGCAGCCGCTGCATCCGCTTCAAGCTCTTCGGTGCCGTCTTTCACGCCCTTTTTGAACGCCGTGATACCTTTGCCCACTTCGCCCATGAGGTTCGCGATTTTGCCGCGACCAAAAAGGACCAGAACCACAACCGCGATAAGCAGAATGCCCGGAAGCCCAATATTGCCAAGACCCATAGTGTCTCTCCCAAAAGAATCTGTCGTTGCATTCAAAATAAACAGCCCAAAGCCGCAACAGAACGGCCATTAGCCCCAGAAAAAGCTGTATCTGACACAAATATTGACACTATAGTGTCAGTAGCGTAAATAAAAGCATGGCAAAATCCGATCGCCTCACGCGCCTTATGTCCGCCTTGGAACGAGAGCTAGCGCAACGGGCCGAAGACCTCGCCAAAGAGCTTGGCGTAACCCCGCGCACGATCTATCGCGACATGGAATCCCTGCGCGCGGCTGGGGTCGACATCACCGGGACACGCGGGCAAGGCTATCGGGCGACCCATGCACTGACATTGCCGCCTGTGAGCTTAAGTGAACCGGAATTGGAAGCCCTTTATCTGGGATTGGCGATCATCGAAGCTGGCGAGGATGCACAACTCGCCACCGCCGCGCGAACGCTTTCAGAGCGCCTTGACCAGGTTCTCCCTCAAGAACGCTCCCGACCCGCCGACCTTGCGGCCACCGCACGGATTGCACCGCGCAATCTGCGTCATTTGGCCCCGTTCCGCGCGGCCATTCGAGCACGTCAAAAACTTCAACTCCGCTTCCGCGACAAAACCCACATCCTGCATCCTGAGTCACTCTCGCATTGGGGTCGACTGTGGACATGGAAAGGGTGGAGCGAAACAAGCCAAAGCCATCTTGAAGGCAGCCTTGATGACATCCAAACCTTGAGTCCGATGCCTGAATTATTCATCGCATCGCCTCTGTCTGACGAAGAAAATTCAGGATAAAGGGTCCGCTGAAGCAGATGGCAAAGCCTCTGTATCGACCGCATTCGGTTGGTCGCCTAGAGGGTGCCGCAGGCGTTCACTTTGACAACGCTTCGCTGGAAAGACAAAGCATTTGTCGCGGCGCAGGGTCAGCCAAAATGGGGTATCTACTGGCGGTAAAAAGACGTTGGGAACCGTGACGCGCATAGGTGCACCACCGTAATCCGTGGTCAACTCGATCAGGCTTTCCGACCCCATGAAACGCGCGCGGCTAACGACCCCACGTACCGCCGTACCCCGCGCCGTGGTAGGTTGCGGACCCTTGCCTGTTCGATCGAATTCAAGGCTGACATGTTGCGGGCGGCATACGATCTCCACATCAGTGCTATCCGCGATACCTGGGCACGAAAACTCTCCGTAGGGTGTTTGGGCCAAAGCCCCGTCCACCTGCGCCCTAATGAGGTTGATGTCGCTAAAAAACGCCACCGCCGCTTTGTCACACGGCGCATTGTAGATGTTGTAAGGCGCACCCACTTGGATAATCCGCCCCCCGCGCATCAAAGCGATTTGATCCGCCATGCGCATCGCCTCTTCGGGCTCATGCGTGATCAACAAAACCGCCGCGCCCTCTTCCTTTAACAAGGCCAAGGTCTCATCGCGGATGCCATCGCGCAGGCGATTGTCGAGGCCAGAGAACGGCTCATCCATCAACATCACCCGCGGTTTTGGCGCCAGGGCGCGTACAAGCGCCACGCGCTGTTGTTCACCGCCGGACAATTGATGAGGATGGGCATCCATATAATGGGCAAGACCGACCTTCTCGAGCAATTCCGCAGCTCGGTCGAGTTTGGCTTTGCGAGAGCCTTTCAGCCCAAACACCACGTTTTTAGCAACGCTCAGATGTGGAAACAGAGCAAAGTCTTGGAACATCAAACCAATGCCCCGATGCTCCGGTGGGAGCGAGTGCCGCGTGTCGCACACAAGCGCGCCGTCAACGTAAATTTCGCCACTGTCTTGTTGATCGACGCCAGCGATCATCCGAAGCGTCGTAGACTTGCCACAGCCAGACGGTCCCAGGAGACAGACGACATCGCCCGCGTCAATTGAGAATGACACATCATCGACGGCCCGGACGCCACCAAAATTGCGAGTGAGGTGACGCACCTCAAGCCGTGGTGAAGACATGCCCAATAACAGCAATCCCGATAGAAACGCTTCGGCGCGTTGGCTATCAATCAAAGGTCACAAGGTCAACAACAGCTAAAAGCGCTCAGGTCGTCGGCATTGAACGGCGACGCTGCGCCACAGCCTTCGAAAATGCCGTAATGGGTCGAAAAATCGCCGATGAACGTGAAATGCTCCGCAAAGCGTGTCTCGTTCAGCATCATCCATGTATTGCCGCATACGGGGAAGACCTTCCCCGTTTCAATGACATGATGATCATCGAGCACAAACTCATGGGGCGCGTTTTCGATTGTGCCCTTGTAGATCACAGCCTGACCGTAATCCTCGCAATCACTTTCCAAACCGTCGAGCTTGAACAAACGGTATATGGTGGACTGGAAATTCAGCGGAGCCACGCGCGCTTCAAGCATTGCGTTCTCAATGGTTAGTGGCCGTGTCGTGACCATCCGGGGATCGCCGAACCCGGCCCCCTTGGCGAAGCTCAAAAAATCATTCCAATAGAGCGCGCCAGAGAGGCATTCGCCATAGAGCACATCGTCTTTGGCCATCTCCTGAGGCACGCGTCGGTCGGCATAGACATCAGAGAAATAAAACTCACCGCCGGGTTTCAGCAGTTTATAGGCACCGCGCAGGACCGCCTCTTTATCCGTGGCCAAATTTACCACGCAGTTTGAGACAATGATGTCAAAGCTGCCAGGCTCAAGGGGCAATTGACCAAGCTCTTCTATGAAGCCTTGGTGGAACTCCACATTTGACGCGGGATGACCAAACGTCTTTGCGTGCCAAGCCTGATGTGTTCTGGCGACATTCAACTGAGCCTGTGTCATATCCACGCCGACCACATGGCCTTCGGGACCTACCAATTGGGAGAGCGCATAGACGTCACGACCCGCGCCACAGCCCAAGTCCAACACCCGGGCGCCGTTGAGTGCGAGCGGAGCGATAAGCCCACAACCATAATATTTGACCATGACCTCATCATGGATGTTGCGCAGCACGTCCTTGATCCATTCCGGCATCTTGTCAGGTGTACAGCATGCGTTGGTCTGCAAATCCGCGGAACTTTGGAGCGTTTCACCGTAATAGGTCTGGACGTTTTCGTGCTTCATCTCGGAGTGCCTTCTTCCTGGGTGCCGAATTGGTATCCCGCTCGGCCTCGCGACAAAAGACAGTTCACGCATGTGTGTTGGACGCGTCACCTGAACCGAGAAGATTGCCCAATGATCTTTCATTTGGCGCCATGTCACATCAACCCTAGCCTCCGCCTCTACACTAAATAACGCCAGACATTATGGTATCAGCAAGAACTATCGATTGGTCATTGGTTTCGTTTTGTAAGGTGCTTTAAACAGCGCGCCAGGCATGGTGATTGCTGCGCCAACCACACAACAAATTTGCAACAAAATGATCTCGGACGGTCGAGCGGGCGGCGTATCCCAATCCGAGTGTCTGTGTCGCTATCGCGTGGCAAATGCAATCTTGAACGATGATTTAAAAGCGCAGCTCTTCGATGCTTGGTACATTGGAGACAACAACATGACCAAAATGGAGCGCCTTCCCAACCAATCGCGCGTGCGGGAACCACTGCGCACGATGCAAAAGTTGCTACAACCAAACTGCGGCTAATTGCCAAGTCACAATACGGGAAATAGGGAACACTTGAGCGCTCCAGCGATGAAGATCACGTCGCTTCCGTTTTGATCGTGGCTTCGCACGGTTGGGCCAGCTCCTCAATCAACGAGGTCAAACTTCAAATCCCCAAGAAGCATCCCATTCACCTGCATCTGAATGCGGTGCACGCCAGGAAAGATGCGAAACGTGGTGGCGTCCCATTTGAGTTTGTGGACTTTCTTCACCGTGAGCGGTGTTCCTGCCTTGATCTCTGCGTTCTTCAGTTTGAAGGTCTTGGGAGCCGTTTGGCCGTTGGCTTTCACGAAGTGCACGATGTAGTCGATCACAACAGGTAGATCGACGTCCGCTTGGAGCGTGGCTTCGAACTGCAAGGGTACACCGCGTTCAAAGCGCTCCGCGGCGAGACCAAAACCAGCCAATTTCAATGACGGGTGGGCGTTATAGCCTAAAAGCGCCAAGGCCTCCGGCGCGCCTGCCTTCACAGCAGAACGCAGTGCATGGCGGGTCATCCAACCAAGTTCTTTGGCATCTTGCCGCCCAACGTCACGCCACGTCTCAAGCCGCTCATAGGCGGCGACAGGATCTATTTTCCATATATCATTAAGATGGTTGGCCACCGAGCGCGTGACGAACCGCGTGCCGTCAGCATGGACCATATCCAAAAGTTCAAGTGGCACATGCGGGTCGAGATCAATGTTCTTAGCCCAAGGCAATTTTGGTCTGGTGCCCTCGCTGACCAACCGGCGCACATGGTAGTTGTCGTCCACAGCCCAATTCCGCAGCCGCGTCAGCGTCTCTTGAGGCCAACGGTTGAGAAATGGGCGGATGTAGAACTCCATCGAAAAGCGCTGGGTCGCAGCATAGAGCAGATCAAGACTGCGCTCGCGATGCTGTTGGAGGCCATGACGCACGGCGAGAATGCCCGGGATAGAATGGATGAAACGGCCAAAGTCGTCGTCCTTCAACGACGGATTCAAACGAGCGGGCATCGCCGCCTCAAGTTGGTCCGCCTTGGTCGGGAAGTCGGCTGCGAGTTGCTCGTCGATGCAATCCGCGACGTAGTCCAGCCGGTCGAGAAATGTCCGCTCCGCCATGCCCGCCAGCGCCTTGGTGTGAAATCGGTCTGCGTCAAAGCCATCGAGCACAGCGTATTCATGCGCCAAATCATGCAAGCTATCGGTGTTCAGAAGTTGATCGGCCAGCGAGAAACCAGCACCACCACCCTTGCCATCAGGACCACGCGCCACAGCTTAAACGCTCCCAGGTTTGCGGGCCCACAAAAGGCCAAGCCCAAACACAATCATCGTTCCCCCCGACAGCTTTTGCACATGGGTCAAATACTGCCCCGCACCTGAGGCCGCGACGCGCCCCACCAAAGCATAGGCAAGGATCGCGACGAACTCGAGCACAAGGAAAATCGCGCCCTCGAGAGCGTAGCTTGCCCAGTAACTTTCTGGGTTCACAAATTGGGGAAAGAACGCTGCGAAGGTCAGAATCGCTTTGGGATTTGAAAATGCAACCAAGGTCTCTCTGCGAAAGGCGATTTTCAGCCCCGTCCCCTCGGTTGTCATCTCCGTCTCCGGCACATCAGCGCGCAGCAGTTTGATCCCCAGATATATCAGATACGCCGCTCCGATGACCTTCGCTGCGGTAAAGGCCCAAGCGGACGCAGACATAAGCACACCGAGGCCAAGCGCGCTGATCAAGATCATTGGTAAGAACGCTAAAAACCGCCCACAGGCCGCGGTCGTTGCAAAGCGCACGCCGGATTTGGCCGCGTTGGTCATGGCCATCAAGTTATTGGGACCAAAAGCCAAATTGATGGCAAAGCACGCCGGGATGAAAAGCCAAAGATCAATTATCACAGCGCACTTTCCCAAAACTACCGCGCTGTTATAGCGTTGCGTTCACCGCACCACCATCGAGCAACAGGTTTTGACCTACGATAAAGCCCGCATGTTGTGAACATAGGAACGCACAAGCCGCGCCGAACTCTTCCGACGTCCCATAACGGCCTGCAGGAATAGTCGCCGCACGTTGCGCCCGCGCCTCATCCATCGTGATGCCTTGGGTGTTCACGACCCCCGTATCCAGCGCGATGGCACGGTCAGTGTCGTGAATTCCCGGTAGCAGGTTGTTGATTGTCACGCCTGAGCCCGCCACTTGGCGCGCCGTACCCGCGACATATCCCGTGAGACCTGCCCGTGCAGAGTTGGACAGACCAAGCACAGGGATCGGTGCTTTGACGGACTGTGAGGTGATATTCACCACGCGTCCCCATCCACGCTCCATCATGCCAGGCAAACACGCCTTCATCAGCGCGATGGGCGTGAGCATGTTGGCATCCAAAGCAGCGATAAAATCGTCCCGTTCCCAATCAGACCATAAACCCGGAGGTGGACCGCCCGCGTTGGTCACTAGAATGTCGATGGCGCCAGCCGCGTCCAAAACCTCCGCGCGCCCTTCGTTTGAGGTAATATCCGCCGCCACTGTTGTGACCATAACACCTTGGGTTTCTCGAACCGTTTCAGCTGTGGCTTCTAACGCCTCGGCTCCTCGTGCATTCATAACCAAATCGACGCCCGCTGCCGCGAGTGCTTCGGCGCAGCCGCGCCCCAAACCCTTCGAACTGGCACACACCAGCGCGCGTTTGCCTGAAATTCCAAGATCCATAATATCGCCTCCCTTTGCCTTCGATTAACGATAAGCCGTCAAAAGACCAAGAGTAGTCCCAGCTTCGGCCACAATCAGCCGCGATGTTGGTGATTGTTCAAAGGGGCCTACGCCCCTAAGAGGTTATTATGGCAGAACGTCTACCGACTCAGGGCCCAGCCCATATTATGCATGCCTTGCGCGCCGCCGCGCTCGCCGTGGTGGATGGCGCCAATCTGGGCGATGTCATGGGATGCGCCGATGAGGTGCAATGCGACGACATTTATCATTACGAGAGCACAGTACCGCGCGGTCGCCTGACGCTTGCGCCAAAAAGCAACGGCGCTTTTGTTATCGTAGATGGCTCCGAGATGGGGACACCCGGTCACCACCTCCACCTGGATTGCTGTGTGACCTTCATGGACAGCGACGGCGCAACAATTGATTGCATCGTGGCAGTCGAAGTCGATGGCGATGGCATGATCGAAGAGATCTACCCGATCCCCCTTGGCGTGCTGGAACCCCATCGCGACTACCGCGTGATTGGTGTCGACCGGGCCGAGGCGCGGCGCAAGTTCGCCCAAATCGGCTGCGTGAGCTTTACCCGTGGCACGCGCATCACCATGGCCGATGGCGCACAAAAACCCATCCAAGAGTTGCGCGCGGGTGACCGTGTTCTAACACGCGATGCCGGGCCGCAAGAGGTCCGGTGGGTTGGGTCGAACACCGTGAAGGCCGAGGGCGCCTTTGCCCCAATCCTGATCAAAGCCGGCACGCTCAACAATCTTGGAGACCTCCTCGTAAGCCCCGATCACCGACTCTTCGTCTATCAACGCCAAGACACCCTGGGCGCGGGCCGCTCCGAGGTGCTCGTGCGCGCGCAACACTTGGTCAACGGCCAATCGGTGCTGCGCGTCGAAGGCGGCTATGTAGATTACCTCCAACTGCTTTTTGACGAGCACCAGATTATCTACGCCGAAGGCATCGCCGCCGAGAGCCTCCTGGTGGATGGCCAAACGCGCCCTGCGCTCCCTGAGGATTTGGCCGAGAAATTCGCGAAAACTCTGCCCGGTCGCGACACGGGGTTGCGCGCCGATTACGAAGTCAGCGAAACCCTCGCTCGCCGCCCCGACGCCGTAGACCTCCTCCGCCGCGCGTCGTCTCGTTAAACATTTGCCGTGCAGATTGAGCTTCGGACGACAGCTGAAGTCAGACTGCTTTGCAGCCTCAAGAGTTCGGCAACGCTCCAATCCCGATCTGCGAAGTCTATGACAGGCTTAAATGCTTAACCTCATAATTCTCCTGTGATAAACAGGGCGAGGTAAAGCATCGAGACGGCGGTCAAAATGAGAGCAAAAAACCGAAGCTCCACAGGTCCTGGCTTTAACCTCAGCACTCTTTGCAGGGATAATTTTCCGCCAATCACCGCAAGTAGCGCAGAAACCCATGCGTAAACGCCCAATAGCGCAGCCAATATAATTAAAGTCGCTGCGATTAAGCTCGTTACCATGCTCCTGCCCCTCGGGAAGACCTCGGCTACTGAGGATTTACGAGAAAGCAAAGTGATTTAAAAGTAGATCGCTGTCCAGCCTACAACCGCGCATCTAAGCGCCAAATACTTTGGATCGAACCAAATCATCATCGCAGTTTTTCAAGCCGAAATACGAGCTTTGGGAAACGACACGAAAAGCTGGCGTATTCAACTCCTGGGCAGAAAGGCCCTGTCGCGCTTGCGCCAAACCCCTGCCCCACCTATAGAGCGGCCATGTTGGACAGCAGCCCGAATAGACCCGAATTGCCCGCGGAAATTGCGCGTCGGCGGACGTTTGCGATTATTTCGCACCCGGATGCGGGGAAGACGACGTTGACGGAGAAGTTCCTCCTTTACGGCGGGGCGATCCAAATGGCGGGTCAGGTTCGTGCCAAGGGCGAGGCGCGGCGCACGCGGTCGGACTTTATGAAGATGGAGCAAGACCGCGGCATCTCGGTCTCCGCCTCTGCCATGTCCTTTGACTTTGCCAATAACGACAAGAGCTTCCGCTTCAACCTTGTGGACACGCCGGGCCACTCGGATTTCTCTGAGGACACCTATCGCACGCTCACCGCCGTCGACGCCGCGGTCATGGTCATTGATGGGGCCAAAGGCGTTGAGAGCCAGACACGCAAGCTTTTTGAGGTGTGCCGCCTGCGGGACCTCCCCATCCTGACGTTCTGTAACAAGATGGACCGCGAGAGCCGCGACACCTTTGAGATCATTGACGAAATCCAGGAGAACCTGGCCATTGACGTCACCCCTGCCAGCTGGCCCATCGGTCAGGGGCGCGATTTCATCGGCTGTTACGACCTGCTGCGCGACCGGCTTGAGTTGATGGACCGCGCCGACCGCAACCAGGTGGCCGAGGCGATTGAGATCAACGGGCTCGACGATCCGAAGCTCGCCGAACATGTGCCACAGCACCTACTGGAGACCTTACTCGAAGAGGTCGAAATGGCGCGCGAGCTTCTGCCTAAGCTTGACCCCCAAGCCGTTCTCGAAGGGCATATGACCCCGATTTGGTTTGGTTCCGCGATCAACTCCTTCGGTGTCAAAGAACTAATGAGTGGGATTGGTCAATTCGGCCCCGAACCCCAGCCGCAGAGCGCAGAGCCCCGCCAGATTGCACCTGAAGAGGAAAAGGTCGCCGGTTTCGTATTCAAAGTTCAGGCGAACATGGACCCCAAACACCGTGACCGTGTGGCCTTTGTGCGCATGGCATCGGGCCATTTCAAACGCGGCATGAAACTCACCCATGTACGCACAAAAAAGCCCATGGCAGTGTCGAATCCGGTGCTCTTTCTCGCGTCTGATCGGGAGCTTGCCGAAGAGGCCTGGGCGGGCGACATCATCGGCATTCCCAACCACGGCCAACTGCGGATTGGCGACACATTGACCGAAGGCGAGGCGATCCGCGTGACTGGCATTCCCTCTTTTGCGCCCGAATTGCTCCAGGGTGTGCGGGCGGGCGATCCTCTCAAGGCCAAACACCTTGAAAAAGCGCTGATGCAGTTTGCCGAAGAGGGCGCAGCCAAAGTGTTCAAACCGATGATCGGCTCGGGCTTTATCGTGGGCGTTGTTGGCGCATTGCAATTCGAAGTGCTGGCCAGCCGAATCGAGCTTGAATACGGGTTGCCCGTGCGGTTCGAAGCGAGCCAGTTCACCTCTGCGCGTTGGGCCGCTGGCGACAAACTCGCACTGGACAAATTCTCCAATGCCAACAAGCAGCATATGGCCACCGACAACGATGGCGACATGGTCTATCTTACACGGCTTCAGTGGGACATTGACCGGGTCGCGCGCGATTACCCCGACGTCTCACTCACCGCGACAAAAGAGATGATGACTTAGGTGCAACTGACGCGGTGCTTTGGCGGCAACGTCGGCGCTCAATCTTCATCGCTCGCCTCGCATTTCATTGCTTCTTTAAGGTCTTGTGCACATCTTGTGCCCATGAGCAGCGTGGATGACACCCCCCCCACCTACCCCGGTGGCATTGAAGCCGTGTTGGCTCAAATGGAAGGACGACTTGACCCGTTGAACTTTGCCGAGGGCGAAGCCCTGCCCCCCCTTGACGCGGACTTGGTCGAAATGACCCAGTCGCGCGTCCCCTCGGCCCAGGAAGATCCTCTGCGAGCGATTAGAGCCCAGTCGAGCAACCATCGCAAATTTCTAAGCCTTCGCACCGAATTGGCCGGTCGGAGCGAATTGGCGGTCTTGCATGGGTTGTTGGTGGCGCATCTGCGCAAATCGGCACAGCCGCCCCATACGGCTGCCTTATTTCAAAGGCTTTGGGCGGAACAATCCGACCACCTGCTAGAAGAGTTAAACCCGCGTTGGCAAGTCTCGGCGATAACCACCTTCGGCGATCATGGGATGACTACGACACAGCGCCGCGTCGGGGCCACGCTTTCCGTGCTCTTCAACACAATGAAACTCTATGAGACAGAGCGGCGATACTCCGGATTTCGCGCGGACAGACCGTTTTCTTTGGATACGCATGGCACCGGGCCATTACCGCTGCAAATGGATGGGTTCAGCATCAAATCGGGCGGTCTTGACATCAACATGCTTGGTCGGTTGTGGAAAGACGCCGAAGACGACGAAGTGATCCAACCCTTGGCCCATGCGCTGCTGGATCAATTGATCCATGATCCGCGCACGATTTTTCGCCGCTTGCGTACCATGCGTGCTCGGATTGAGCGTCGCCGTGTCCGGAAAGAAACTGGCGGTGACCGGGATGCATCGACTGTGCGCCGTAGGAATTTGCCGCCTGTCCAGTCGACCAGCGCTGGGGCCGCCGAGGCCGTGCCTAGACATGACGCCCCAGTACTCAACGTACCTGTAAGGCGATCAGGAGCGCTCATGTGGGGCGCGGTGTGCACAACTATCGCGCCGCTCGATGAGATTAAAAGATGGGCAGCCCATTACCTCACACTTGGGGCCGACCGGCTCTACATCTTTCTTGATACGCCAAATCCAGAGGTGCAGGCCTTTTTCGCACCCTTTCCCAAAATCACCGTCATCGCCTGCACTTCTGAGCATTGGGCGCATTTTGCAAAGGGCCGGCCCGAGACCCATCAGCGCCGCCAAGCCTATAACGCAACCTTCGCCCTGCGCAGCACGAAACTCCACTTCCTGGGACACTTCGACACCGACGAGTTTCTTATTTCGGCAAATCCCGTGTCGCGCGGATTGGACTTTGTGCCTCCCGAAGCAATCTATGCCCGCGCTCGGCCGATTGAGCTGCTCGCCCCCCTCACAGGCGCCCCGATGCACTTCAAACGCACGCCGCAACAGGTCGGGCTATCAACGGATGTGCTCGAAGAGCTTTATCCCAATTTTGGCCCGTACCTGGCGGGCGGCTTCATCAGCCATACGAGTGGCAAGATCTTTGCACGATCCGGCACTCCACAAACCGAGTTGGGAATTCACAACGTTCGGTACCAGAACAAAATCGTCAGCAATTGGACGGAACTGCCACGTATGTCGGTGGCCCACGCCCATGCGCGGGACTTTGACCATTTCTGCGAACGCGTGGCTTTTCGCCTAGAACAAGGCTCCTATATCAAACGCACCAACCCAGAGGCCATGGCGCTGGCCGATGTTCTGACCTACCTCTTGCGCGAAGAAGGCCAAGCAGGCCTGCGCGCATTTTACGATGAGGTCTGCACAGCCCAGTCCACATTGCTTAAAAAGTTGGACGCAAAGGGCATGTTGGTCCACCTTGACCTTGACCTCGACGCGACAGTCGAACGCGTCTTTGCACCCGATGCCGGGGCTGGGGCTGCATGACGCGTTGGGGCCTTGTATCCACGATCAAAGCTGCGCCCGATGATGTTCTGGCCTTCGCCGCCTACCATCTCGAGCTCGGTGCGCATCGTCTCTACATCTACCTCGATGCGCCAAACGATGCACTTCCCCAGCTCAGAGCACACCCGCAAATCAAGGCGGTTGAGACCGACGATCCATGGTGGGCAAAGCGCAAAGGCAAACCCGAAAAGCATCAATCTCGGCAATTCGCTAATGCGCGCCACGCCTATAACAGAAAGGTCGAAGTGGATTGGCTGGCCCATATCGATGCCGATGAATTTCTGGCTCCGGGCGCATTGAGCATTTCAAATACCTTGGGATCTCTGTCCACCGAAGCCCTCTGCGCGCGGGTGCGTCCCGTCGAGGCCTTGGCGGACGGAGATGGTCTTTGGAAGGCGTTTCATCTCGATCATCGCGCGCGCCGACTGGCCACAAACGCGCTTTATCCGACTTATGCCCCCTATCTCAACGCGGGCTTCATTTCCCATATCGCTGGCAAATTGTTTTACCGAACGGGCATCGACGGACTCAAAGCGAAAATCCACAATGTCCAGGTACACGGCCAAGAAAATCCAGGCGAGGTGCATCTCAAAGACATCGACCTGTGCCATCTGCATGCACGCAATTGGGACAGCTGGCTAAGCCACTTCAAATATCGTCACGCCAAGGGCAGCTATAGGCCCGAACTAAAAGGGCGTGGCCCAATCTCTCCCCACGCACTCTTTGCCGAAATCATGGAGAGCGAGGGAGACGCGGGCTTGCGTGCGTTTTTCGACAAGGTCTTGGCCGCAACGCCCACACATATTGCCGCCCTCGAATACCAAGGCTTGCTTCGCCGCCACGATCTTCATCTGGACGCCGTGCGAAAAAAACACTTCGGCTCCGGTTAACCCCACGAAGGCTCAACAAGGTTTGACGCAGCCACGCCTCTTCGATAGAAGGCCATCATAGACGGAGGCGCCTCCACGCCCCGGGCCACACCGGCCAGACGATTTGACGCGCGGGCGCTGGACATGTCCGCATATTGACGGACACATATGACCAAGTTTTCTGAGTTAAAACTCAATGCCAAAGTGCTCAAGGCCATCGAAGAGGCCGGGTACGAAACGCCCACTCCCATCCAAGCCGGAGCCATACCAGCAGCCCTCGAGGGCCGTGACGTATTGGGCATCGCGCAAACCGGAACCGGGAAAACCGCATCCTTTACATTGCCGATGATCACCGCGCTGGCGCGGGGGCGCGCGCGGGCGCGCATGCCGCGCAGCTTGGTGCTTTGCCCCACGCGTGAATTGGCCGCCCAGGTGGCCGAGAACTTCGACACTTATGCAAAGCATGTGAAGCTGACCAAAGCGCTGTTGATCGGCGGCGTGAGCTTTAAGGAACAAGACATCCTCATCGACAAAGGTGTGGACGTGTTGATCGCGACGCCAGGTCGCCTTCTTGACCATTTCGAGCGCGGCAAGCTGCTGCTCACTGGCGTCCAGATCATGGTGATTGACGAGGCGGACCGGATGCTCGACATGGGATTCATTCCCGATATCGAACGCATCTTCAGCTTGACCCCTTTCACCCGCCAAACGCTCTTTTTCTCGGCTACCATGGCCCCTGAGATCGAGAGGATCACCAACACGTTCCTGTCGAACCCCGCACGCGTTGAAGTGGCGCGCCAAGCGACCGCGTCGGAGACAATTGAACAAGGCGTGGTGATTTTCAAAGCGTCGCGCAAGGATCGCGAAGGGTCCGAGAAACGCCGTGTGTTACGTGCCCTGATTGATGGCGAAGGCGAAAAGCTCACCAATGGCATCATCTTTTGCAACCGTAAGACCGATGTGGATATCTGCGCGAAATCACTCAAAAAATATGGCCATGACGCCGCTCCGATCCACGGTGACCTCGATCAATCCCAACGCACCAAGACCCTTGATGCCTTTCGCGAAGGGCAATTGCGGATCTTGGTGGCCTCCGACGTGGCCGCCCGCGGGCTAGATGTGCCGTCAGTCAGCCACGTGTTCAATTTTGACGTGCCGGGTCATGCGGAAGATTACGTTCATCGCATCGGGCGCACGGGCCGTGCGGGTCGCGAAGGCAAAGCAATCACAATCTGCGTTCCCCGCGACGAGAAAAACCTCGGCGACGTCGAGTCATTGATCCAGAAAGAAATACCGCGACTCGACAATCCAGCTCCTGCTGAACCACCCAAGCGCCGCAAGCGCAAAGACGAAGGCAAGGACATCCCAGAAGCAAAGGTCGAAGCACACTCAGAGGGAACGCCCAGTGCGCCGGACGCAAAACCGCAGGACGCGCAAAAACGTAACACTCGTCGCGGTGGTCGCGGACGGTCCTCAGGAGAGCCCGTGGTGGGGATGGGCGATCACATGCCTAGCTTCATCGCCCTAAGCTTCGAAGAACGCCGCACGGAGTAAGCAACAGCATTTTTGGTCAAAGTCGCCCCTGCAGAGGCATGATTTTTTCCAAAACCCTAGGCGCTTAACTCAAGCGGCTTACGACCACGGTGACCTCAGGTTTTTTGCCAATCTCCGATTGGCTTGCATTGCGTACGATACGGCGCAGCCCCTCCTCCAAAGCTCCATCATCGCCAAGTGTGCGTTCGCTTGCACGGCCCAGAAACTGACTGAGGTCTTCTTCGAGAATGTCCACCAGCGCGACATCGGAGCGCCCAACCTCAGGCAACCCCATAAGATCGCACCAGGGTTGTCCCAAGGGTTCGTCCTCTTCGTCGAGGATCACTGTCACAATCACATGTCCATTGAGCGCCATTCGGATCCGATCGCGCACAACGCCATCCAAAGCGCCAATTTGCACGCCACCATCAAGATAGGTGCGGCCTGTTTCGATATACTCAGCGACCGTCGGCGCATTGCCCGAAAGGTCAATCATCATCCCATTGACGGCGATGACCCCAGCGCGCCCTTTGGATTGAGACAACTTCACGTGTTCCCGCAAGTGCCGGTGTTCGCCGTGCATTGGGATGACCATCTGGGGCGAGGTCAAATCATGCATCGCCTCGATATCGGGTCGATTGGCGTGGCCCGAGACGTGATACAGCCCAGAGCTATCGTCCACCACATCAACACCCTTTTCCGAAAGCTGGTTGATAATGCGGATGACGCCCTTTTCATTGCCGGGGATCGTTTTGGAACTGAACAGGAACATGTCGCCTTCTTCGAGTTCAATCCCGTTGTATTTGCCGCGCGCCAATTGAGCAGAGGCCGCGCGCCGTTCGCCTTGAGAACCCGTCACCAAAAGCATGAGGTTCTCGCGCGGGATATGACTGGCGTCTTCTGGACTTACCACTTTGGGAAAGCCGGAAAGCACCCCTGTTTCGACCGCAGCCTCGATCATGCGGCGCATGGCACGGCCCATCAAACATATGGATCGCCCTGCGGCACTGCCGGCATCAGCCAAGGTTTTCAAGCGCGCAACATTTGATGCAAAGGTCGTGGCGACCACCATGCCCTTTGCACCGCTCACCAATTTTTCGATTTCTGGACCGACGCTTGCTTCAGAACGCCCGGCGTCCTTGGAAAAGACGTTGGTGCTGTCACACACCAAGGCACGCACGCCGGGCTTGGCAATCTCGGCCCACATATCTGGATCAAAGGCTTCGCCCACCACTGGTGTGGTGTCGCGTTTGAAGTCTCCTGTGTGCACAACCCGACCCTCAGGCGTGTCAATCACGAGAGCGGAAGATTCAGGGATTGAATGTGAGATCGGAGCAAAACCAATTTTGAAAGGGCCAACCTCGATAGTCTCGGGCCAAGCGCTGACCGTTTTTATCGCGGCCTCGGGCTGCCCGGCATCTTCCATCTTGCGACGGGCAAGGTTGGCCGTGAATGCGCGTGCGTAAACCGGAGCCCCAAGGCGTTCCCAGAGATGGCCAACAGCTCCGACATGATCTTCGTGCCCATGGGTGATAAAGATCGCTTCGATCCGATCCCGGCGCTCGGCGAGCCAGGTCACATCGGGAAAGATCAAGTCGACCCCGGGTGTGCCATCCATATCGGGAAAGGCCACTCCTAAATCAACGACAATCAACCGCTCGTCGTTTTTGGGCCCGTAGCCATAGACATAGGCGTTCATGCCGATTTCCCCTGCCCCGCCAAGTGGCAGATAGATCAGCCGAGATCTACTCATGTTTTATCCGTTCGTTGTGTTGTGGCGGTGGATCACCACCAAGCCATACATCGTCAAGTCATCTTCGATGGTGTCAAATAGCAGTTCGCCTTGCGCGAACAAGGGGGCGAGACCACCCGTGCCAATGACCTTCATCGGACGCCCGTATTCGGCTTTGATTTTGTTCGTTATGCCATCGATCAGGCCAACATAGCCCCAAAAAACACCGGATTGAATACATGCCACCGTGTTGGTACCGATGACTTGATCGGGTTGGGTCACGTCCACATGGGGAAGGGCCGCGGCACCCATGGCAAGGGCCTCCAGGCTCAGGTTCACACCCGGAGCGATAACGCCGCCAACATAAGCTCCATCACCGGCCACCACATCGAAGTTTGTCGCGGTTCCAAAATCTACAACGACGCAATCGCCACCGTGACGGTCGAACGCAGCCGCGGCATTTGCCAAACGATCGGCGCCAACCCCTGTACCTGCATCGATGCGGGGCGGGTGGGGTAGCAAACAATCGGGTTTGCCCACAACCAGCGGGCGCAGATCAAAAAAGCGATCTGCAAAGACGCGCAAGTTGAAGACGACCCTGGGAACAGAACTCGCGATGATAACCGCTTCGATGTCAAGTTCGATATCGTAATGCGCGATGAGTGTTGAGAACCAGGTGAAATAGGCATCCGCGGTTCGCGCGTGATGCGTGGAGGTGCGCAAGGTGCACAGCCATTTGTCTTTGTCCCAAATCGCAAAGACCGTGTTGGTGTTGCCGCAATCAATACACAGAAGCATTGCCACCCCTCTCAGAAAAACACATCCGCAGCCGGGATATGCACCCGGGCCTTCGCGGTCTCAAGTACAAGCTGCCCCTGCATGTCGACGTCACGAAACGTCCCGTGGTGCTCCTCGCGCATTGTTCGGGCGCGTATCTTTTCACCCAAGCGCGCGGCTTGGGCCAACCAAGCCGTACGTATGGGGGCAAATCCCAAGGATTGAAAACTCCGGCTGTGTTGATCAAAGCGGAGTGCTAGGGCAGAAAGCATCTCTGCTGGCGTGATGATCAATCCGGTTTCTCCAACCAAAGAGACGGGTCGGAGCGCATCCACTTCCACGTCCTCCGCCGCGGGCGCGGCGGCTAGATTGATGCCTATGCCAATGGCCAAGTGCAACGCGCCGGAGAAGACCGAGCTTTCAAGCAGGATACCGGCAAGCTTGCCCCCATGCAGCAAAACGTCATTGGGCCACTTGAGCGTCAAACCGTCTGTGCGCCCGGTGAGATCGGCCAGAGCATCGAATAGCGCCAGTGACGTCACAAACGAATAGAGTGCCACGTCCGCCCCATCACCGTCAGGACGAAAGATCAACGTGGCCGAGAAGTTGCCTTTGGAATTGGTCCAAGCCCGCCCGCGACGGCCCCGAGCAGTAGTTTGGCTGTAGGCCAAAATCCAGGTTGGGCCTGAGATGTTAGGTCCCTGGCGCATGGCCTCCAACATGGTGCTGTCGACTTCGTCCAGCACAATTTGTGCATACCCGCTTGGCCATGCATCTGTTGGTGTCAATTGACCAGAGTCTCTGCAGCGGCAGCAGCGATTGACTCAATGCCAAAAAGGTTCGCAATGCCTATGATCATCACCAGTGCACTAGCAACTACAAAGCCAGATAGGATGGGGTCACGGGCAATTTGCGCAGGGTCATCGCGGTCCTGCCCAAAGAACATAAAGAAGACGATGCGCAGGTAGTAGAACGCGCCGATCACGGACGCGATCACACCCGCCACAGCGAGCCACGCCAATCCGCCATCATAGGCAGCCCGCAGAACATAGAACTTGGCAAAGAACCCCAAGAAGGGCGGCACGCCTGCGAGCGAAAAGAGAAGCGCCAGCATCGCCCAAGCTTTGCCCGGTTCGCGATTGGACAACATTTCAAGGCTGGCGATGTCAGTCACGGGCCGACCATCTCGCTCCATGGACAGGATGAAGGCAAACGTCCCCACATTGGTGGCCACATAAATGGCCATGTAGATGAGCATGGCTTGAACGCCCAAGACCGTGCCCGCCGCAAGCCCCATGAGCGCATATCCCATATGCGCGATGGACGAAAACGCCATCAATCGTTTGATGTCAGTTTGGCCGATGGCCGCAACGGCGCCTAGGAACATCGACAGCAGCGACAGCATTGCGATGATCTGCTGCCAATCGCCCACCGCTTGGCCAAATGCGTCGTGCATCACCCGCGCAAACAGCGCGATCGCGGCGACCTTTGGTGCGGTGGCAAAGAAGGCTGTCACTGGCGTTGGGGCACCTTCGTAGACATCAGGAGTCCACATGTGGAACGGCACGGCGGATACCTTGAAGCCAAGACCTGCAATCAGGAATACCAAGCCAAAGAGCAGGCCAAGGCTCATCTCACCCTCTGACGCGGTTTGGATGATGCCAGAGAATAGAGTTGTACCCGAGTACCCGTAGATCAACGACGCACCATAAAGGAGAAGTCCCGAGGACAGCGCGCCAAGCACAAAGTACTTCAGACCAGCTTCGGTGGATTTCGCGGAGTCGCGACGCAGCGCGGCCACGACGTAAAGCGCCAGGGATTGAAGTTCGAGCCCCATGTAGAGCACAATCAGATCGCCGGAGGAGACCATCATCATCATGCCAACCACCGACAACGTGACGAGGATTGGGAACTCAAACATGGTCATACCGCGTTTGACAAGATACCCCTGCCCCATCACCAAGACGCAAGCAGCGGCCCCAAGAATGGTAACCTTGGCGAAGCGCGCAAAAGCATCGTCAATAAACATGCCGTTGAATGCGACTTGCGTGCCATCGGCGCTGGCACCGATCCAAATGGCCGTGACAACAAAAAGTCCAGCCGTCGCCCATGTCAGGATGGCCGTTGCGGCGTCCTTGACCGAGTAAACCGCACCGAGCAGTGCAGCCATGGCGAACAAGCTCAGAATGATCTCTGGCAAAAAGATTGTGAGGTCAGCCCAAATCATGGGAAGCGCTCCTTAGTTAGCCGCAAACTGATGGGCTGCGTCAAAGGCCGCCCGTGCGATGTCATATTGGTCGATGAGCGCCGCCACAGAAGGTCCGATCATATCAAGAACCGGCGCAGGATACACACCAAGTAAGAGCGTCATAACCACCAGGGGTGCAAAGATAGCGCGCTCCCGCAGGCTCATGTCTTGGATCGTCTTGAGACTCTCTTTGATAAGATCTCCAAAGACCACCCGACGATAAAGCCAAAGCGCGTAAGCCGCAGAGAAGATCACCCCCGTCGTGGCAATCATCGCAACCCACGTGTTCACCTGGAAGACGCCCAAAAGTGTGAGGAATTCCCCAATGAAACCAGAGGTCCCGGGAAGACCCACATTGGCCATCGTGAAGAGCATAAAAATCAACGCATAAGCAGGCATGCGGTTTACAAGCCCACCATAGGCGTCAATGTCGCGGGTATGCATGCGGTCGTAGATCACACCGACACAGAGGAACAGCGCACCAGAGATGAACCCGTGAGAGATCATCTGGAAGATAGCGCCATCAATGCCTTGTTGGTTGGCGGCAAAGATACCCATAGTAACGTAGCCCATATGCGCCACGGAGGAGTATGCGATGAGCTTCTTCATGTCTTCTTGCACCAGAGCCACCAGGGAGGTGTAGACGATGGCAATGGCGGACATCCAAAGGATCAGCGGCGTCATCACATCCGCGCCGACGGGGAACATCGGAAGCGAGAAGCGCAAGAACCCGTAACCGCCCATCTTGAGCAAGATCGCCGCCAGCACGACAGATCCCGCAGTTGGGGCTTGCACGTGCGCGTCAGGCAGCCATGTGTGCACTGGCCACATTGGCATTTTGACCGCGAAACTCGCAAAAAACGCCAAAAAGAGAAGCGTCTGGAAGCCACCCACGATTTGAACGCCCAGGATTGAGAAGGTCTCAAAATCGAACTGGTGACGCATGAGCGCTTCGATGTCGGTTGTCTGCGCTTCCGCAAACATCGCCACCATGGCAACGAGCATCAGAACAGAGCCCAGGAAAGTATACAGGAAGAACTTGAAACTCGCATAAACCCGGTTCGCGCCGCCCCAAATGCCAATGACCAAGAACATTGGAATGAGGCCCGCTTCGAAGAAGAGATAGAACAGCACCAGATCAAGCGACATGAAGACGCCAAGCATCAAGGTCTCAAGTACCAAAAAGGCGATCATGTATTCCTTGACCCGTTTGGTCACGTCCCAGGACGCGGCGATGACCAGAGGCATCAGAAAGGTCGTGAGCATCACAAACAGCACGGATATGCCGTCGACACCCATTTTGTATTGAAGACCCAACAACCATTCGCGCGTTTCTACCATCTGGAAATCGGTGTTCGACGGCTCAAATTGCGCGAGTATAAAAAGCGAGATCACAAAGGTGACCGAGGTGGCAACGAAGGCAAGCCACTTGGCGTTGCGTTGAGCGGCTTCATCCTCGCCGCGCAAGAACACCGCGAGGATCAGAGCCGCCAATGCGGGCAAAAACGTGGTGATTGAGAGCAGATTATCCATTAGTTTGCTCCCCAGCTGATCGACATCCACGTGATGAGCACAGCTATCCCTATGACCATCGCAAAAGCGTAGGTGAAGATGTAGCCAGACTGCATACGGCCTGCCAATCGCGTGAGGAACGGCACCACACTCATAGACACGCCGTTGATGGCACCGTCAATCACGGCGCCATCGCCCTTTTTCCACAAAAAGCGTCCTAACCACATGGATGGACGCACGAAAATCGCATCGTATAGCTCATCCACGTACCATTTGTTGAGCAAGAACAAGTACAAAGGACGCTGGTTCTCGGCCAGTTTTGCGGGCCATTTGGGATGGCGGATATAGAACAGGTAAGCGAAGGCCAAGCCGATCAACATGGCCACAAAGGGCGAAACCTTGACCCACTTCGGCACGTAATGTGCATCGTTCAGTACGGTATTCTCGGGCGCCATGAAGATGGCACCTTCGCCCGGCGCGGCGGTGAACACGTAGTGATGCTTGTCTTTGCCTTTTTCTTTATCGGCGCCTGCAGCTTTGTCGTCAGCTTGGTCATCACCCTTGTTGTGATCTGTCCCATGGGCATCGCGATTCTCTTCTTCCGCGTAAGGAATATGGAAGAATTTGCCCACGGTATCGGTGTGGCCGAAGAAGCTATTGAACCATAGCATACCTGCAAAGATCGAACCAACCGCCAAGACACCCAATGGGACCAACATTACAGATGGGCTTTCGTGGGCATGATCATGGGTGTTCTTGTCGCCTCGCGGCTTGCCATAAAACGTGAGGAAAATCAGGCGCCAGGAGTAGAAGCTGGTGAACAGGGCCGCGATGATGAGCATCCAGAATGCATATCCACCGGCGGTGCCAGCAAAGGCACTTTCAATCACGGCATCTTTGGAGAGGAACCCAGCAAAGCCCAGCGGGACACCACCAAGCGTAAAGAAGACCGAAGGTACCCCCACACCAGTAATGGCCAATGTGCCAAGCATCATGGCCCAGAAGGTGTAGGGCATCTTTTTGCGCAGGCCGCCATAATTGCGCATGTCTTGTTCGTGGTGCATCCCGTGGATCACCGAACCCGCGCCCAAGAACAGCATCGCTTTAAAGAAAGCGTGCGTGAACAGGTGGAACATGGCGACCGAGTAGACCCCCACACCCGCGGCCACGAACATGTAGCCGAGTTGGGAACATGTCGAGTACGCGATCACGCGTTTAATGTCGTTTTGAACCAAACCCACGGTGGCAGCGAAAAAGGCCGTAGTGGCACCGAGGTATGTCACAAAGGCCATCGCGTTTGGCGCAAACTCCATCAGCGGCGACATCCGGCACACTAAGAAGACCCCAGCCGTCACCATTGTCGCGGCATGGATCAGCGCCGACACAGGTGTCGGGCCTTCCATCGCGTCGGGCAGCCAGGTGTGTAGCAAGAACTGCGCTGATTTGCCCATGGCGCCCACAAACAGAAGGAACGCGCAAAGCTCGGCAGCGTTCCAAAAGGTCCAAAGGAATTGCAATTGTGTCTGCGCCAGCTCTGGCGCCATCTCGAAAATATCTTGGAAGCGGACAGAGTCAGTGAGCAAATAAAGCGCGAAGATGCCCAAGGCAAAGCCAAAGTCACCCACCCGGTTGACGACAAACGCTTTTATCGCGGCGGCGCCCGCAGAGGGCTTGCGATAATAAAAGCCAATGAGCAGGTAAGACGCCACGCCAACACCTTCCCAGCCAAAGAACATCTGAACCAAGTTGTCAGACGTCACCAGCATGAGCATCGCAAAGGTAAAGAAGCTCAAATAGGCGAAGAACCGGGCGCGATAAGCGTCCTCTCCTTTACGGAATTGATCGTCATGGGCCATGTAGCCGAAGCTATAGAGGTGCACGAGCGCGGAGACGGACGTCACCACGACGAGCATCACCGAGGTCAATCGATCCAAGCGGATGGACCATTCCGCATTCAGCGTACCACTCTGAATCCATGACATGATACCAATCGGGTGATCATGAGCACCGTGGGTGAGAAAGACGACCCAAGAGAGCGCGCATGCCAGGAACAAGAGGCTTGTGGACACGACCTGCGCGCCAAAGATCGAGATAAAACGCCAGCCAAATCCCGCGATGAGAGCGCCGACGAGCGGGGCGAAGAGAATGATCGTTTCCACTTGCTAGCCTTTCTCGCAAATACAGCCATCCGCGACGATGGATGTCTTTTGAGCCGAAAACCCTCGTGTCTGGGCATAGCTCACAACCTCATCGAAGGACCAGCCGCGCCTTTGTGCGATGTATCGCATGATCAGGGTTTGGTACGTGGGCCAAAGGTCTTCTGCGAGACCATCGATCGGAATGTCGCCGAGTTCCTTGATTTCGACCATTCGACCCTTTTTGTAATGTGTGAGGTAAAGCTCGGACAAAGTGTAGTAGATCGAGATGTCTCGCACGTGCTGTGACGATCCCACGTAACGGGCACCTGTGTCTGACACGCAGTCGATCACCACAGACCCGAACACCGCGCCAGGCATCATTGTCAAAACAACAGCACCGGCGAGCATACGTTGGCGGAGGGGCACGAGCATGGTCAGCCCTTCATCACGTTGACGTCTTCGACCGCGATGGTGCCACGGTTGCGGAAGAAACAGACCAAGATCGCAAGCCCAATCGCCGCTTCCGCAGCCGCGACGGTGAGGACGAAGAGCGTGAACACCTGTCCCACCATGTCTTGGCCATAGCTTGAGAAAGCCACGAGATTGATGTTCACAGCGAGCAGCATAAGCTCGATGGACATCAAGAGGATGATGACATTCTTGCGGTTCAAAAAGAGCCCAAAAATGCCAATGACAAATAGCGTCGCCGCCACTGTCAGAAAATGTTCCAGTCCGATCATAGTCCCTCTGGGCTCCCATTCAGGGCCAAATGGGGCTTCGCCCCGTCATGCTCGTCCGGGCACGCCCGGTTTATTACGTTTCCTGCCACAATCCTTGCGGCGTCTGTTTTAGTTCGAAGGTGGCTTTTTCACCGCGCAGTTCGGGATAAGCGGCGGCGCAGGCGCAGGGTTCTTTGGTGAACGCCACCACCCGCACGTTGCGTGCCTCCTCAGAGACTTCGTTCCCCATACGTTTCAAGCTCGCAAAGATGCGGTCGCCAGCCTCAAGTTGATTGACGATGCGAAGCGCGGCAGCAGTACGTTCAAACGGGAGGCGATCCGACATGTTTTCTTCTGCGGTCCGAAAGCGCAGGGCTTCGCCGGGGCCACAATCGGCCACCGTAAAGCTGGTCGCCGTGCCTTCTTGTGACCACCAATCACGCCACATGACCCGGCCCTCTCCGAGATCCACGTGATCCGCCTCGCCGCCATGGGAGATATGGGTTGTGCGCGAGCAAGCAGACAGCGTCACTGCCTGAGCGGTGGTCCCAACCGCCATCACAACACACCAGACCATCCCAGAGCGCATCATCATTCCTCTAAAGTCCTTGCCCCGGCTTTACATCCTTTAGCTCCATCGCTTGTGCAGGATCGCGGTACATCTGCGCGAGCACATTTTGCCGTTTGATATCCGTACGGTGGCGCAGCGTGAGCACGATGGCTCCGATCATGGCGACCAAGAGAATCAAGCCAGAGAGTTGGAACAGCAAAAAATACTGATCGTAAAGGATCATCCCCAAGGCCTCAGTGTTGGTCAAATCGCCAGGCACCGGTTGAGCGCGCAATGTATCCGCCATTTCCGAGGCATCCCAAGCGCCATAAGCCAATGCGAATTGCATCAACAAAACCACGCCGATCAACAACGCCAAGGGCATGTACTTGGCCATCTCTGCTTTCAACTCTGCGAAATCAACGTCGAGCATCATGACCACAAAGAGGAACAAAACCGCGACTGCGCCGACGTAGACGATCATCAAGAGCATCGCCAAGAACTCGGCGCCCAATAGCACGAACAGTCCTGCCGCCGACAGAAACGATAAAATGAGCCACAAAACAGAGTGTACTGGGTTGCGGCTGATCACGGTGAGTAAGCCCCCTGTCACGCAGGAGATGGCAAACAGGTAAAAGGAAAAGGCAAAAGTGCTCATCCGTCCTCGCTTTCGTCCATCACGTCCCGCGCCATTTCCATTGCCCTCGTCATGGCTGGCAGCCCGGCAAACATCGACATCATGGCAATGGTTTCGGCAATTTCTTCTTTTGTTGCACCCGCCTCTTGAGCGTGACGCACAGTGAGTCGCACTTGCGCTTCGGCTTGTGCGCCCTGCATGGTCAATCCAGCCAGCGTCAGCAAGAGCCGCGTCTTGGCGTCCAAGCCGTCTTTTGAGAGACCCCGCCCAAACATCATTTCCATCATGTCCTTGGGCATGGTGGGCCAAAGTTTTTCAAACTCCTGCGGCGCGAAAGAGGTCAGCGTCGGATTGAACGCCTTGGCCATCTCTTGCGCCTGCGCCATCATTGCCTCGAAAGGTGTCTTGGATTGGGTCATTGTGCTTTTCCCAAGCGCGCTTGAAGCCCAGCTGCCACCTTCAGAAAAGCCGCGCCCTTGTCTTGCTCTTCCCATAAGCTGAGAAGTTCCGACACTTCAGCTTGATCCGATATGGCGGCCACGGCCCGCTGCGCGGCTGAGACCACACGCGGTAATGCCATTATTTGTTGTTGGAACGCGGACAGGTTTTCCAAAATCTCAGCATCAAACTCTTCATCTGGTTGATAAAAGGCGTTAGCCACAGCCTCGGCTGCAGCAAGTCCGCGAGCTCCTTCTGGCGCTTCGATGAAGCCATTTTCTTCCGCCTCTAGAGGCTCATAAAGAGCGTCCGCCACGGCTGAGACGCCGAACGAGCGATATTCCTCTAGCCAGTCCATTGCGTCGTCATTTTGGAAAATTCCTATGCCCCAAGTGCCCATTATCGCGCCTCACTTCCAATTCATTGATAGATAATTCATCGATAGGGCGCATCCATTTCGAGGTTTCGAGCAATCTCAGCCTCCCAACGCTCCCCATTCTCAAGCAATTTCTCTTTGTCATAAAACAATTCCTCGCGCGTTTCCGTCGCGAATTCAAAATTCGGGCCTTCCACAATGGCATCCACCGGGCAGGCTTCTTGGCAAAAGCCGCAGTAGATGCATTTGGTCATGTCAATGTCGTACCGTGTTGTACGTCGCGAACCGTCATCGCGCGGCTCTGCGTCGATGGTGATGGCTTGAGCAGGGCAAACTGCTTCGCACAGTTTGCACGCAATGCAGCGCTCTTCGCCATTTGGATAGCGACGCAGCGCGTGCTCTCCCCGAAAGCGAGGCGAAAGCGGCCCCTTTTCATGGGGGTAATTCACAGTGGCCTTGGGCGCGAAAAAGTACTTCAGCCCAAGTTTCATACCAACCCAAAAGTCCTGGAGTAAAAAGTATTTAGCGGCGCGTGTGTAGTCGATTTGCGTCATGCTCTTGCCCCCTACACCCAGCGCGCAAACGCGCCGAAGAACCAGTCAAACTTGGCCGCAAAGGCCACAAAAACCACCCAAACAAGGCTGAATGGCAAAAACACTTTCCAACCCAACCGCATCAGTTGGTCGTAGCGGTACCGAGGGGTGATCGCCTTCACCATCGCGAAGAGGAAGAAAAAGAATGCCATCTTGGCAACCATCCAAAGTGGGCCATCAGATAGGAAGGGTACCGGGGACAGCCAACCGCCGAAGAACAACAAAGATGTCAGTGCGCACATCAAGAATATGGCAATGTACTCACCCGCCATAAACAGCAGGAAGGGCGTAGAAGAATACTCTACCTGATAGCCCGCGACGAGTTCAGACTCCGCCTCCGGCAAGTCAAACGGAGGCCGGTTGGTTTCCGCCAAAGCGCTGATGAAGAACAAAAAGACCATTGGAAAATGCGGTAGCCAATACCAGCTAAAGAACCCATAATTCCCGTCCTGCGCGCGCACAATGTCACCGAAATTCATAGATCCGGTTGAGATAATCACACCAATGATGATGAGGCCGAGGGACACCTCATAGGAAATCATCTGTGCGGCGGAGCGCAGGGATCCCAAGAAAGGGTACTTCGAATTGGACGCCCATCCGCCCATGATCACACCGTAGACCTCAAGTGATGAAATCGCGAACACATAGAGGATGGCCACGTTGATGTCGGCCAAAACCCAAGTGTCGTTAAAGGGGATCACCGCCCAAGCCAAAATGGCTAGCACAAACGACGTCAGGGGCGCGAGCATAAACACCGTTTTGTCTGCGCCAGCCGGCACAACGATCTCTTTGACGACGTATTTCAGAGCGTCCGCCACAGTTTGCAAAAGACCAAAGGCACCAACCACATTTGGTCCGCGGCGCATTTGGACTGCAGCCCAAATTTTGCGGTCACCATAGACCAAAAAGAGAAGTGATATCATCACGAAAGCAATCACAGCGAGACACTGAGCCAGGATCGTAATACCTATCCCCATGGGGGTCATGAGAAAGTCAGTCATTTGCCCTCACACCGTCGGGATGTCCATTTCGCGACACGCCGCGACAGTCACTTCTGCATCGATTGTCGCCACGCCCCTGGGGAGGGTAGCTGAGATGACATAAATGGCGTCGCCCGTCCACATGCTGGCGTCGCTGGATACAGTCGTCCGCACGTGGCGCGCAAATCCGTAGCCACGAATGAGCGCGTATTGCGCGGCTGCGCATCGTGCGTAGGCTTCCAGCTGCGCAGTGGCAGTCGCATTCTGCATGATCACCTGAAATCCCACCAAGTCGTCCTTGAGCAACCGCGTCGAGATCCCAAGGTATGCCGACGGAGCTGCATTCGGGCGCTCCGGTGCCTCGCAGGCCGATACCAAAAAAGCCAACGACATTGTGGTGATGGCGCATACGTACTTTATGGACTGGGACGGCATCATTGTGCTGCAATCTGTGCCCCCTCGGTGCGCGTTTGCACGTCGCGCGACAAGTCTGCCATGAGCGCGCTTGCGCGGGCGATCGGATTGGTTAGGTAGAAATCCTGAATGGCGGTGCCAAAAGCAGCGTTGCTCAATGGTCCCTCAGTCTCAAGCGCCCATTCATTCTCGGGCACTTGGTCGATCTTGGCCAAGTGAGGAACGTCTTTAACCATCGCCTGACGGAGTTGTGCGAGGCTGTCGAACGGAAGCGCAATGCCCATCTCTCCCGAAAGTGCACGCAAGACGGCCCAATTTTCTTTGGCGTCACCGGGGGCAAATCCTGCGCGGAGCGCCAGTTGAGGACGGCCTTCGGTATTCACAAAGAGTCCTTGTTCTTCGGTGTAAGCGGCGCCGGGCAAAATGATGTCGGCACGATGCGCACCGCGATCTCCGTGGCTGCCCTGGTAGATCACGAACGGCCCCGTGGCGATCTCAAGTTCATCAGCTCCGAGATTGTAAACGACATCCGCGCCATCAAGAGCAGCCTCCAGGCCACCGTTGGTCGTGGCACCAACATCCATGGCACCCACTCGGCCAGCAGCAGTGTGCAACACCAAAAGCTTCGAACCAGAGGCGTCGCACATCTTTTGAACGAAAGCCAAAACCGCAGCTCCGTCGGCCTCTTGCAGGGCCGCTTGGCCTAGGATGATGAGCTGTGCATTGTCTTCGACGTTGTTCGCCAGGGCCTTTTTCAAAGCAGCGCGGTCAGTGCCCACATGGAGGTAATCGTATGTGAGGTCCACCGCAGGTCCGACAACGCCGACGCTTGTGCCAGCTGCCCAAGCCTTGCGAATGCGAGCATTGAGCACAGGTGCCTCAATGCGAGGATTGGCGCCGACGATCAGGATCGCGCTGCTATTCTCTATGTCTTCAATCGAAGCATTGCCGACATATCCCGAACGGTTGCCCGCTGGAAGTTTCGCGCCATCGGTGCGGCACTCCACGCGGCCTCCGAGACCTTCGACCATGGATTTGAGGGCAAAGGCCGCTTCCGTGGGCACCAAATCACCAACAAGGCCAGCAACTTTGGACGCGTTACTCAACGCGCGACACGCGAACGACAAAGCTTCGCTCCAGCTGGCCGGGCGCAATTTCCCGTTCTCACGAATGTAGGGTTTGTCCAAGCGCTGCCTGCGCAGACCGTCCCAAACAAACCGGGTTTTGTCCGAAATCCATTCCTCATTCACGCCATCGTGGTTGCGCGGCAAGAAGCGCATCACCTCACGGCCTTTGGTGTCGACACGAATGTTCGACCCAAGCGCGTCCATGACGTCCACGCTTTCTGTTTTGGTCAGTTCCCAAGGGCGCGCTGTAAAGGCGTATGGCTTCGAGACCAGCGCACCTACAGGGCAGAGATCAATGATGTTGCCCTGCATGTTCGAGTTCAACGTCTCGCCCAGGTAGGACGTGATCTCTGCGTCTTCACCACGACCGGTTTGGCCCATCTGAGTGATACCGGCGACCTCAGTTGTAAACCGCACACAGCGCGTGCAAGAGATGCACCGAGTCATGTGGGTTTCAACCAACGGCCCCAAATCCAGATCATCGACGGCCCGCTTGGGTTCGCGGAACCGTGAGAAATCCACACCATACGCCATGGCTTGGTCCTGCAAATCGCATTCGCCACCCTGATCGCAGATCGGGCAATCAAGAGGGTGGTTGATGAGCAAGAACTCCATCACACCTTCTCGAGCCTTTTTAACCATGCGCGAGTTCGTTTTGACCTCGGCCGGTTCGCCGTCGCGACCACCACGCAAGTCGCGCACCTGCATCGCGCAGGACGCTGCAGGTTTGGGCGGGCCACCGACCACTTCGACCAGGCACATCCGGCAGTTGCCGGCGATCGACAGGCGTTCATGATAGCAGAACCGAGGAATCTCAACCCCCGCCTGCTCGCATGCTTGGATCAAGGTCATGGCTGGATTCACCTCGACCTCTTGGCCGTCGATGATGATCTTGCGAAGCTCGGACATACGTCTCTATCTCTCCCGCAGCAATGTGCCAATGGCGCTGCTTTGTTGGATTTCGGACCGGCCAAGGGCGCAGTAGCTCGACGCATTACCGCGGCTCACACCGTTGGACGTCATATAGGCCTCTGCCTCATTTTCCAGACGATTGCGATCCGATTTGGATGAGACAAAATCATCGATTTCAGCGTTGCTATAGCCCAGTCCACGCGCCTCACGCTTGAGCGAATCAAGACGCGACCAAGCTGCGATCATACGCGCCGAAATGCTGGGGCAATTGCTGCGGATTTCGTCGGCAATTTTGACGTTGCGCAGACCGTCGTTGATGCTGTCCACCTTCGACAAGGGAGGCAATGCCACCGCAGCACTCGCAACAATTAGCAAAACCACGGAGAGACGGATCATTCCACACACCTCCCCGTAAGCGTTAGAACGTCATTTGAAATGGGAAGGATCTCTGAATCCGGCGGCGTGTCCCATTCCACTACGGAGTGACCAAACCAACGAATGCAGTATTTGGTCGCTTGGTACGCGATGGCTTGGCGCGCGCCATCTTCGGATTTTGCCACTTGGCGCACGGTTGCGATGAACTCTGAGCGATCTTTGCGATCCACAGCTTTTGCTCCGCCACGGAAACGTTCGCCGTCGAACGTCATATTGCGGCTTTCGTCGCCACAGGCTGCGAGAGTAAGTCCCACGATCAGAGGCACCCCGATTTTGATGGGCATGGTTAGTGACATGACTTTGTCCCTTCTTTGATCTCGATGCCGCCCAAATCGGACGACATGAGATCCTGTATCCCTGATTTATCGGCGTTATTCAAAAACACTACCCTCACCTACTCTGCGGCGACCGCGGAAAGCCGCCCGGACTTCTGCGCATTTATGCGATCTTCGATCTCATCCCGGAAATTGCGGATCAGACCCTGAATTGGCCATGCCGCCGCATCACCGAGGGCGCAGATGGTGTGCCCTTCGACCTGTTTCGTCACGTCAAAGAGCATGTCTATTTCGTCAGGCTCCGCCTCGCCTCGGACCAAACGATCCATTACACGCATCATCCAGCCCGTCCCTTCGCGGCACGGCGTGCATTGGCCACAACTTTCGTGTTTATAGAACTTCGAAAGGCGCCAAATCGCTTTGATGATGTCAGTGGATTGATCCATGACAATGACCGCAGCGGTTCCAAGCCCGGAGCCGAGTTCGCCACGAAGATAGTCAAAATCCATAATCGCGTCGCGCATGTTTTCGCCGCGCACACACGGCACAGACGAACCACCGGGGATCACTGCTTTGAGGTTGTCCCACCCACCTCGTATGCCACCGCAGTGCTTTTCGATAAGTTCCTCAAAACTGATCGACATGGCCTCTTCGACAACGCAGGGCTGATTGACGTGTCCTGAGACTGCGAAGAGTTTGGTGCCTTTGTTGTTCTCGCGCCCAAAGCTTGAGAACCAGGACGCGCCACGGCGTAGAATGGTCGGGACGACCGCGATACTCTCAACGTTGTTCACTGTCGTGGGACAACCATAGAGGCCTGCTCCTGCCGGGAACGGCGGCTTCATGCGTGGCATGCCCTTTTTGCCTTCAAGGCTTTCAATGAGAGCGGTCTCTTCGCCGCAGATGTAAGCCCCGGCGCCGTGATGAAGATAGAGGTCAAAATCCCAGTCTGTCCCCGCCGCGTTCTTGCCCAAGAGACCAGCTTCGTAGGCTTCGTCGATGGCGGCTTGAAGTGCTTCTCGCTCGCGGATGTATTCACCGCGGATGTAGATGTAGCTCACATGCGCTTGCATCGCGAAGGACGCAATCAAGCAGCCTTCGATCAGCGTATGTGGATCGTGGCGCATAATCTCACGGTCTTTGCAGGTGCCTGGCTCGGACTCGTCGGCGTTGACCACCAAATATGCCGGTCGACCATCGCTCTCTTTGGGCATGAAAGACCACTTCAAGCCAGTCGGGAAACCAGCGCCACCGCGCCCGCGCAGGCCAGAGGCTTTCATCTCATCGATAATCCAATCCCGCCCTTTGGCGAGGATGCCTTTGGTTCCGTCCCAATGTCCGCGGGCGCGCGCGCCCGCCAAAGTACGGTCGTGCATTCCGTAGATATTGGTAAAGATCCGGTCCTGATCTTGCAGCATTGCGCTACCCTTGTTCTTTGCCCTGCGCAGACTGACGTTTCCGCCAAATCTGATAAATGTTCACAAACGCCCAAATGAGCGCCGCGAGCACGGCAAAATCTACCAAGAGCGCGTAGCGGCCCGGCAATAGCAATGCCGGGCCGAGGGCTTGGGCCACAATCCAAATCAGCATCGATCCGGCTATGACAAGTGCGGTTAAACGTCCCTGTCGCGCCAAAGCGGCCTCTGTGTCGCGGTCCATCGACCCTCCAGTTTAGTCCCTTAGTAGACGTCCCCCTCGTCCACCTTCTTGGAGAACGCTGTCTCCCCTCCGGAGGCCAAGAGTTTTGCCTGCTCTACCCAGTTGTCACGTGTCACGCGGCCTTTGAATCCTTCGAGGTTCTGGTCAACCCATGCCACTTCTTCAGATCCCCAAGCAGCGATCTGGTCAAAGTGGTAAAAGCCCAACGTATTACATAATTTCTCAAGCTTCGGCCCGATGCCTTTGATCTTTTTGAGATCATCCGCCAAACCGCCGCGCGCTTCGGTAAGACCTTCGGGGCGCCTGCCCTCTTCAGGCGCGCTCTCCGCAGGAGACTGGGCGTGTGCCGCATCGGCTTTGGCGTCAGCGTCGTACTTCCAGTCGCCCTTTTTGGAGGCAAGTTCTTCTTCGCCTGGCAGCGATTTGGATGGCTTCACTGCGGGTGCTGTGGGCTCTGCCGCGGCGGCAGGTGCAGCAGCAGGAGCCGAGGCGGCAGGAGCAGCGGCAGCCGCGGCTGCCGTGGGGGCAGCATCGGAGCTCTCAGCGCCTTTTGCATCGCCCGCATTCACCGAACCAGGGGCTTTCGCGTCGCCCAACGCGGGAAGGTCGGTGCAGAACAACCATGCGACCAGCGCCCAGAGGATCGCAGCAGCAATACCTGCCACGAAGACCGACGCGATGAACGCAAAATCGCTAAACGCGAACAAAAAGATGAAGATGAACAGGCCAGCGCCTGCCGCCAACAAAACCGTGGCGAACTGACAACTGATCGTTGGTTCTCTACCCATGAAAGTCACTCCCTCTCCGTAAATGGGACATATTAATCATACACATCCCCAGACTTTACGCGCGAAGCAAACTCTGTCTCGGCTCCGGAGGCAAGGGTTTTGGCCTGGGAAACCCAGCCATCTCGCGTCACGCGCCCTTTAAAACCGGTTAAATTTTGGTCAACCCAGGCCGCTTCTTGCTCGGTCCAAGCGGCAATTTGGTCGAAATGGTAAAAGCCCAAGCTGTTGCAGAGTGTCTCGAGCTTGGGCCCGATGCCTTTGATTTGCTTTAGATCGTCGGCTTGCCCGCCCCGCGGCCCGTCCAACGCCTCGGGCATCGCACCTGCGTCCTCAATCGCAGCAACCTGAGGCCCAGCAGGCTTTGACGCAGCGGGATTATTTGCAGATTTTTGAAGTTTCTGTGTTTTAAGCACTGGCGGTTCAATGTCACGGCCGTGGTTTACCCCGGCTTGAAAAGACACATTGAGAGGGACTTCCGTGCCATCAATGCGCTTGATCGTATCGCCAACGTCGACGGCGCGTTGAACTGATCCGTTGTAATCAGCCTTGCCGCCTTCGTACTCTTTCAGACTGGTCAAACCGCCCGAGGGCTCCGCTGCGTAGCGGCCGTTTTGAGGACCAGAAACGGGCACGTTGCCTGCGGCCATATCCTCTAGCATGGCCGCGAAACCGCCTGCGGTGAGATCCTCGTAGTAGTCTTTACCAATTTGGGCCATCGGGGCATTGGCGCACGCGCCAAGACACTCAACCTCTTCCCAGCTGAATTTTCCATCTTCGGACAATTGATGTGGTTTGGACGCAATCTTTTCTCTGCACACGGCGATCAGGTCTTCTGCGCCACAGATCATGCAAGTCGTTGTACCGCACACCTGAATATGCGCCACATTTCCAACTGGTTGAAGTTGAAACATAAAGTAAAAAGACGCAACTTCGAGCGCGCGCATATAGGGCATACCCAGCATGTCAGCCACGTGTTCTATGGCGGGACGGGTCAGCCATCCCTCCTGCTCTTGTGCCCGCCACAAAAGTGGGATCACAGCGCTGGCCTCGCGGCCTTCGGGATATTTCGTAATCTGGGCCTCTGCCCATGCCAAATTGGACTGGGTGAACGCGAAGCTTTCGGGCTGATCTGGGTATAGACGACGCAGCACTAGGAACACCCTTTGGACAGGAACTTGTGCCCGCCTTCAGGCAGCGGTTCGGCTTGTTCAAGCGCCAATTTGTATTGGATCATGCCCACCACCTGTTCCCGGGTGAGGCCGGTTTGCAGCTCGGTTGCCAAGAAATGTGGTTCCGTGACCAATTCACAGCCCATTGACTTCACCGCGTTGTCAAAGCGGGTCACGGCCGCTTCGTCGACGCCCTCTGGCGGCATCGCACATCCCGCCAACAAAGGCAGTGCCAAGATCGCAAAACGTTTCAACGGTCGATCTCCCCAAACACCACATCCATCGTTCCAATGATCGCGGCCACGTCAGCAAGCTGGTGCCCACTTGCCAAGTGATCCATCGCCTGTAGATGGAGATATCCCGGCGCGCGCAACTTTGCGCGGTAAGGTTTATTGGACCCGTCCGCGACGAGATAAACGCCAAACTCGCCTTTGGGTGCTTCAACGGCGGCATAAACCTCGCCTTCGGGAACATGGAACCCTTCGGTGTAAAGCTTGAAGTGATGGATCAATGCTTCCATCGATTGCTTCATGTCGGTGCGCTTGGGCGGCGTGACCTTACCGCGAGCCAACACGTCACCTTTGCCCTCCGGCCCATTGAGCTTCGCAATAGCTTGCTTGATGATCGAGAGCGACTGGCGCATCTCTTCCATACGACAGAGATAACGATCATAACAATCGCCGTTTTTGCCCACCGGAATTTGGAACTCGAACTCGTCGTAGCATTCATAAGGCTGCGCGCGGCGCAGATCCCAAGCCAAGCCGGAGCCGCGGACCATGACGCCCGAGAACCCCCAATCGAGGATGTCTTTCTCGGTGACCACGCCGATGTCGGCATTGCGTTGTTTGAAGATACGGTTTTCGGTCAAGAGATTGTCAATGTCATCAATCAAACGCGGGAAATCGTCAGCCCATTCGACGATGTCATCAAGCAGCTGTTGCGGCAGGTCCTGATGCACACCGCCAGGGCGGAAATATGCCGCGTGAAGCCGCGCGCCACAGGCCCGCTCATAGAAAACCATGAGCTTCTCACGCTCTTCAAAGCCCCAAAGTGGTGGGGTGAGCGCGCCCACGTCCATGGCTTGGGTCGTGATGTTGAGCAAGTGATTGAGAATGCGGCCAATCTCGGAATAGAGCACGCGGATCAAACTCGCACGGCGCGGCACTTCCACACCGGTGAGCTTTTCAATCGCCAAGCACCAGGCGTGTTCCTGGTTCATGGGCGCCACATAGTCGAGACGGTCAAAATACGGGAGATTTTGCAGGTAGGTCCGGCTCTCCATGAGCTTTTCCGTGCCCCGGTGCAAAAGGCCAATGTGAGGATCACATCGCTCTACAATTTCGCCGTCCAACTCCAAGACGAGACGCAAAACACCATGTGCCGCAGGGTGTTGCGGTCCAAAGTTGATGTTGAAATTGCGGATTTTCTGTTCGCCTGTAAGGATGTCACCGAAATTAGAGCCGTCCATCATGCAAGCCTCTCTTTTTCCGAGGCGCTCTGAGGCCATCGCTTGAACGCCACCACCCAAAGCACAATCACACTTCTCAGCATCGGTACTAACTGCACAAGTCTCCAATACAGAGACAGTCCAACCCGCTTCACGACTAAGAGACCAAGGATGAAAAGACCCAGCCACCAGCACAATAGGGAAATGAACTGGGCCATCATCGCTGCTCCAACTCTTGCAGTTTCATCGCCATGATCCACAGTAGGATCAACGTGCCAATTGGTAGAACCGACGCCAAAGCCCACCACTTCTCAATCCCAAAATGCGGAAGTAGTTTCATCAACGGGATAACCGTGAGGGCAACCCACCCGATCCAAAGCAAGAATTCCATTAGGCAGTTCTTCCAGGTCTGGTTAAGAAACGACGGCGCACTGTCGGAAAGACAAAGGCTAAGGGCCCAAACACAACCAGCCAAACCGCACGTTCAAGAGATGTCATTCTGCTGCCTCCTGCGCCTTATCGTCTCCGGGCAGCATGTACTCCGCGCCCTCCCATGGGGACATGAAATCGAATTGGCGGTATTCTTGCGTAAGGCTGACGGGTTCATAGACAACGCGCTTTTGCGCTTCGTCGTAGCGGACCTCGGTGTAGCCAGTGGTCGGGAAATCCTTGCGCAGGGGATAACCCCGAAACCCATAATCCGTAAGGATGCGTCGCATGTCGGGGTGCCGAGAGAACAGCAGGCCGAACATATCAAACACTTCCCGCTCAAACCAATTGGCCGAAGGGTGAATGTCAGTGATTGAGGGCACCATATCTTCTTCGCGCACCGACACATGCAGTCGGATGCGCTGGTTCTGGTACATTGATAGGAAGTGATAAACGACGTCAAACCGTTTGACGCGCTCGGGGTAATCCACCGCCGTGATGTCGACCAAAGACGAGAACTGACAGGCCGGATCCGAGCGCAGCCAACGCACGAGACCGTGCAAGGACGCCAGCGCGACTTTCACATTCAACTCGCCATGCTCCACCGAGCAGCGCAACACGCAATCGGGGCGCTTTAGCTCAATATGTGTTCCGAGATCTTCAAGAGCAGATGTCATGACGGCACCCCTATCTCACCAGAGTTCCAGTACGGCGGATCTTACGCTGAAGTTGGAGGATACCGTAAAGCAGCGCCTCAGCCGTTGGAGGGCAGCCAGGCACATATATATCGACCGGAACGATCCGATCACAGCCACGCACCACGGAATAGCTATAGTGATAATAGCCGCCGCCATTTGCGCAGGAGCCCATCGAGATCACATAGCGTGGCTCCGGCATCTGGTCGTACACTTTGCGCAGAGCCGGGGCCATTTTGTTGGTCAACGTACCCGCGACAATCATCACGTCCGACTGCCGTGGGGACGCGCGCGGCGCGATTCCAAAACGTTCCGCGTCATAGCGAGGCATGGACGTGTGCATCATCTCAACCGCGCAACACGCCAAGCCAAAAGTCATCCAATGGAGCGAACCGGTACGCGCCCAATTGATGATGTCCTCGGTGGAGGTCAGCAAAAAACCCTTGTCCTGAAGCTCGCGATTGAGTTGCTGTGTCGCAACTTCGCGATCCGGGCCGGCAAAGTTCGATGTCGTACTCACTCCCATTCCAACGCTCCCTTTTTCCACTCATAGGCAAAGCCAATGGTGAGCACGATGAGGAAGATCATCATGGACCAGAATCCGAGCATCGAGACGTCTTTGAACGCCACGGCCCAAGGAAACAGAAATGCGATTTCTAGGTCGAAGATGATGAACAGGATCGACACCAGATAGAAGCGCACATCGAATTTCATGCGCGCATCGTCAAATGCGTTGAAACCGCATTCATAGGCCGAGACTTTTTCAGGGTCGGGATTTCGCACAGCCAGCACGACAGCTGCCAGCACGAGCACAAGACCCAGCCCGATCGCAACGGCCAGGAAAATCAAAATCGGGAGATATTCCCGCAGCATCTCTTCCAAGAGTGTGGTCCCTGTGTCTGCGTCGGGCCTCTGGCAATTGCCATCAGCGCCTTCGTCGATTGGCGAGATTGTCACGCTAACTTGTAAAACGCTGCGTGCGCGCGGTCAACTAACAGACGGCTACTTTAAACGAGCAGGTTTTTTACTAACGCACTGCTTTTTAATGATTTAACATCAACGCGGGTGGTAGATGCGGCAAATTCAACCGATCAGGAGGCAGTGTATCGCGATGTGTGCCGCCTTTGTGATCACAAAGGCACTCAGCGCTCCATACTTGATAGCATAAGGGCGACACGCGAAACCTAGGTGTCGTTTTGCACCCAAGGCGCGGTCTTTTTGGCGAAGAAGGCGGCAATCCCAGTTTGCGCCTCTTGGGATTGCCAACGGCGCGCCAGGGCTTCAATGGCCATCTGAATTTGCTCATCTGGAACGCCATGACCCAAAGCGCGCAAGAGCGCTTTGGTTTCTGCCACGGCGCCAGGCGCACATGCTAAATAGGGAGCGATTTCGTCTTCGACGGCCTGCGCCAATGTTTGTTGGGTCACTATCTTGGTTACGAGCCCCAGCGACAGCGCGTCTTGGGCATCAAACACCCGCGACGACATAAGAACACGTCGTGCAGGCCCCGGACCCATGCGACGCAAAACAAAAGGCGCGATATTGGCAGGGATCACGCCCAAACGGGTTTCGGTGAAACCAAAGCGGACGGTATCCACTGCGACCACCGTGTCACAGACGCTAATCAAGCCCAGTCCACCACCAAATGCGTTGCCCTGGATCGCTCCAATCAACGGTTGAGGCAGGTGATCGAGCGCTTGCAGAGCAATGGCAATCTTGGCGCTTTCTTTCCGCCGGCTGTCGGAGGCCATGTCGAATTGAGCGCGCATCCAAGCGAGGTCTCCCCCGGCGCAAAAACTCTTGCCCTGTCCTGTCAGGACCACAACCCGGATGTCAGCGCGCCCGGAGATGTCGCTGACCGCACTTGCAATTTCTTCGAGCATGAAGCCCGACATGGCGTTGTGTTTCTCCGGCCGGGCCAAGCACAGCCTTGCGACGCCGCGGTCATCCACATCTAGGGTCAAGGTCTCATACATTTTGTTGGTCCTTTTAAGCCGTCATACCCGCTTCCGCCCGCGTGTCATGCACGGGGCTATCCTCCGCCCTATCAAGGCAGATATGTTCGTTCATGAAACCGCATCTTATTCTACACCCATGGGTTATAGGCGCCCCGAACAGCCGCGGATCAACCCAGTTGCAAGCAATGGCCGCAGTTTCGGCAAGCCAGGCCCTAGATCCGACCCAAATGCGGCTCCACATGGCGGGTATAAGACGCGGCAGCATAGTCAATCGCGCAAGCTCCACCCAAGAGGTCGCTTGGCACTCCCAACCATGATCATCCATGGCCATAAAATGTTCCAGAATTTTCAAGGCGCTATGCATCACACTGCTCCAGGTAACACCGGATAGTGGGTACAACGTCAAATCTGTTGAGCACAACATACGCGCGGTTTTGAGCTTTCGTACATTCGATGCCAGATTGACCCCGTGCACCTGTCGGAGCAATCACATGTGCGCAGTGCGCTCCCCCATCGAAATAGGAACGCGCGATGTCGCGGTCTCTTGCCCTTGGACAAAGGGACACGCCACCCCAAACCTTGCGCATTAAAACAATTGGATTGCCCGGATAACCCACAACATCAGGCCCCGGCTCAAACCCAGCTTCAACACGATGCCTGCGCACCCAAAATCCACCGAGGTTCTTTAGCGTAGCTTCGACCACGGTGGTTTTGCCCACGCCGCGATGCCCCACGAAACAAATGAGCCGCGCCATTACCCTGTCCGCATTGCCCGCGCCATGTCTGCGGCTTGGGCCAAGAAACTCGTATCAAGACCATGGTGCAGACCAAGCGCGTTGAGCCGGTCTGCCACCGCTTCGGTCGCAACATTACCAGTGGATCCTGGGCTATAGGGGCATCCACCAAGACCGCCGACGGCGGCATCAAACACGCGCAACCCACGGTCCAGCGAAATGTCTATAGAACGGAGCGCCTGGCCGTTGGTGTCATGGTAGTGCCCCGCAAGCTTACCCGCTGGCACATGCTCCAGAACGGAATCGAGCATTTCGGCCACAGTGTCCGGTGTGCCTTGGCCTGTGGTGTCGCCCAAGCTGATCTCATAACAGCCGATATCAAAGAGCGATTTGACCACGCGAGTGACATCCTCGGGGTCGACATAGCCCGAATAGGGGCAAGTGATCACTGTGGAGACATAGCCGCGTACCGGGATGCCTGCGGAGGTAGCAGCGGTCACGATAGGCCGCAACCGCGTCAGGCTTTCATCAATGGTCGCGTTGATATTGGCTTTTGAGAACGCCTCGGACGCCGCGGCAAAAACAGCCACTTCGTCGGCACCGGCGGACACTGCGCGTTCAAACCCTTTGAGATTTGGCGTCAGAGCCGCGTACCGGATGCCGGGCACGCGGGTGATCCCACCCATCACCTCAAGACTATCAGCCATCTGGGGCACCCATTTTGGCGACACAAAACTGGCACATTCGATACGTGAGAACCCCGCTTGGCTGAGAACGTTCACCAGCGCGATTTTTTCGACCGTTGGCACCTGCCGCGCCTCATTCTGAAGACCATCGCGGGGCCCAACTTCGAATATCTCGACCCAGTTACCCACGGGCATCGTCCCACGGCGGATAGAACTCTTGGGAATAGAGCTCTGTTTCCCCTGCCTTTGGAAGCGCGGCACGAAACCCGGGACGCTCGGACAGTCGATCGTACCAGGACGACAGGCCCCGATACTCGTCAAGGCGCACGAAGAAACGCCCCATATAGATGGCCTGCCCGATACCGATATCCGCTGCAGAAAAGGCACTCGGCAAAAGATAGGGCTGACCATCCAACACGTGATCAAGCGCTTTGTAACATTTGGCCAAACGCGCCGCTTCGAGCTTCATCACGGTCGGTGAGCGCATGGCATCATCATAGAGCACGATGTGTTGTTGAGTAAGGGCCGCGACATGCACGGAGACCGTTTCGGCAAAATGCACCCAAGAGAGCCAAGCCGCCCGTTCGGGGTCATCGGGGCGCCGCCCAAGCCCGACCTGAGGAAAGGCCTCGCACAGGTATTCCGTGATCGCGCCCGTCTCGAAGAGGGTTTGGTCCCCAATCTCAACCGCGGGAACGCGCCCCGCTGGCGAACGCGCCAAAAAGGCCGGACTGCCCAAAGTCTTGTCGAAGGGATAGGTAACGACCTCAAAGTCAACGCCCAGCTCATTCAAGAGCCAGAGCGAACGCATGGACCTTGTCTGTGGGCAGTGATGAAGCGTGATCATGCCTCATCTCCCGTTACTTCTATCAAACGCCCTCTACGGTTCACGGGATAGGCAAAGCGACCCTCGCGCCCTTCACATAACACGATTAGCCATACCCCATCACGTCGCCCGGGCACAGCGTGACAGTCTTTTTCCATCCCAGAGTGTTCCTGGGCGTATAACTTCGCGTAGCGCAGAATCACGGAGCTTTCGTCAAGCGGCGGTCTCGTACCAAGCCAGAGGCCAATGGCGCCGCCGATCAGGGCCAGCGCTATAGCCAGTCCCATAACCTGTTTCATCTCGAACTCATGCCATCGCTGCCATCAGTTCGCGCCCAATTAGCATGCGGCGTATCTCAGACGTGCCCGCGCCAATTTCCATCAACTTGGCATCGCGGAACAGACGCGAAACGGTACTATCGGAGAGGAACCCAGCCCCTCCCCATGCTTGAACAGCCTGGTGTGCTTGGGTCATCGCGACCTCGGAAGCATAAAGACAACACGCCGCCGCGTCCTGGCGGGTGACTTCGCCCCGGTCACATGCTTTGGCGCATTCATAGACGTAGGCACGCGCTGAATTCATGGCAGTGTACATGTCTGCGATTTTGCCCTGCATCAACTGGAACGACCCTACGGGTGTCCCAAATTGCTCGCGTTCGGAGACGTAGGGCATGACCTCATCCATGCAGGCGGCCAGAATGCCCAGCCCGATGCCCGCAAGGACCACGCGTTCGTAATCGAGACCAGACATCAAGACCTGAACTCCACGCCCCTCCTCACCAAGCACGTTCTCAAACGGCACAGCCACGTCATCAAAAAGCAACTCTGCCGTGTTCGACCCCCGCATACCCAGCTTGTCGAAATGCGGCGAGGTGGTGAATCCAGTCATCTCTTTTTCAATGAGAAACGCGGTGATGCCCTTGGAGCCTGCATCCACATCCGTTTTGGCATAAACCACAAGCGTGTCGGCATCAGGGCCATTGGTGATCCAGTATTTGCTGCCATTCAGGCGGTAGTGATCATTACGCTTCTCTGCATTTAGCTTTAGCGAGACCACATCTGAACCGGCCGAAGCTTCTGACATGGCAAGCGCACCCACATGCTCACCCGAGACCAATCCGGGAAGGTATTTCGCGCGCTGCTCCGGGGTCCCGTTGAGGCGAATTTGGTTCACGCACAGATTGGAATGCGCCCCGTAAGACAAGGACACAGACGCAGACGCGCGCGCCACCTCTTCGATCGCCACGACATGGGCCAGATACCCCATATCAGCGCCACCGTACTCCTCTTCAACTGTGATCCCAAGAAGCCCCATCTCGCCCATTTCGCGCCAAAGCGGCGCAGGAAATGCATTGTCACGGTCAATGTCGGATGCAATCGGTTTGACCCGATCCTGAGCCCAGCGATGCACGCTGTCACGTAACGCGTTGATATCTTCACCTAAATCAAACTTCATTACGGCATTGAACATGTGCAGGCTCCCAAGGACGGCAACTCATTTATTGAACGTACGTTCATAACTAAGCCCAAAGGCACCACGCGTCAATTCCAGCGAAAGACCCCGACATACGCGGTCGCACAAAAAAACGCCCCCCAATTAAGGGGAGCGTTCAGTTCGTGTGCCTTACTATCGGTCGGGTTCAACCCGCCGTGATTACCACGTCTTGGCGACGGTGAATTTGAAGTTTGTGCCAGGCTGCGCGTAGGTCGCGACCTTGGGTGTGTATTCGCGATCGAACACGTTCTCCAAGCTGGCACGCACCTCGAATCCGGCCAGCGGTCCATTATCGGGCGTGTATGTCGCGCGCCAATTGTGGACCGTGTAGCCTTTGTCTTCAGCCGAACCCCGCGTGTAATCGTCGGCCATCGCAACTTCCCAGCTTAGGTCCAGAGTGTCGTCAAAGCGTTGACCAAATGTGATACGACCTACGGTTTGCTGCTCGTTCGAGAACGGGCCTTCGACGTCTGAAGTCGAGACTTGCGTTGCATTTTGATACGCCGCGTTGAAGTCCGTGTAGAAGCCGTTGGCCAAAGCATAGGATGCCTCAACCTCAACACCTTTGAAATCAACATCTTTTACGCCGAAGTAGGAAGTGTTGTCCCAGAAGTCGGTGCTGTAGGCTGTGAGCTTGAAGGCCAACGTGTCGCCATCTGTAAAGACGGATTCGCCATCGTAGCCGAAGCCTAGTTCATAGGTCTCTGACTTCTCCGAAGTAGAGATAAAGTCGCGGTTGGACCGCGAACTCGATGGAAGATCGTCAATGATCGGAAGGCTTTCGCTATATGCAGCGCTACCAAATACCGAAAACCCATTTTCGAATTGATAGTGCGCCGATAGGCCGCCCATGACGGCGTCATGTTCAAAGTCCAAGTCGCTGGAGCCGCCGAATGGCTCGTTTTCAGGATCGATGGACTGTGTTTCCCAACGCAGCGACGGGCTCAGTGTCAGACCACCGATTTCCGAGTCGGCAACCACGAATAAGGCCGTGCGATGAGCGGTGCCGCCCGGCGCCGCAGGTGCGTCCTTACGCTTCTTGCGAATGAACTCCACGCCCGCACGGACGTTGTGATCCCATGCACCTGTCGAAAAGACAGAAGTGTTCTTGATCAACAGAGACGTGTTTTCATACCGCAACTTAGCAGCGAGGAACCCCCCACCCGGCAAGAATTGGTTGATTTCCTGATCTGAATAGGTGAGCGCGACTTCAAGATCGACAAGGTCGTTGCCCGCCGGGTTGAACTCGTAACGCAGCACACCAGTGCGGTCATAGGTTTCACGCTTATCCAAGTTTCCAAAATCGACATCTCGGAACGTTACATACGGTACGTCTTTTTCGATGGCGAGGAACTCACCATAGGACAATGTCACAGCGTGCTGGTCATCGTCGCCAAAGGTGAATTTCCCTTTGACCAAACCATTGTAGGGCGCCGAGGAGGTGTCTTCTTCAATGTCGCCGGCACCGTTTCTGTAATCGTCAGACTCGCGGTAGGTGAAGTTGGCAAGGAACTCGAGGTTCTCGGCGGGTTGCCACGCCAGGATCGAGGACGAGACAAAGCCACTGCCATTGCTCTGGTAGCCAAGGGTTTGACGGAACTTGAGGCTCACCTCGCCGCCTGTGAAATCGCTGGCGTCTTTGGTGTCGGCGATCACGACACCACCGATGATACCAGACCCGTATTCAAACGAGCCAACGGTGCCGCGGTTCACGGAGATGGTTTTGTACAGTGCAGGGTCAGTGAACAACTGGTTGCCGACGCGGTAGATTTCTTCAGCACCTTTGGACGCACCATCGACGATTATCGCCACCTTGCTATCGGTGCCGTAGGTGCCGTTTGCACCGAATCCGCGAATGTTAATACCGGAGCCTGCCGGTGTCGCACCGTTGACCAGGGCCACGCCCGGGACAGAGTCGATCAATTCCGCGATGGTCGACGCTTGCCGGTCGAGGATTTCTTCTTGGTTGACGGTTGTGGTTGAGGTGGCCGTCGCGGTGTCAACGTCGCGTTTACCACCAATAACCAACTCGCCAATAAATTCACCACTTTCAGCGCCTGTGGCTGTTTGTGCGAATGCCGTCTGTGACTGCAGGACCAAAAGCGCGCTGACAGCCGCACTGGTCCACAGATATCTGTGAGGAGCCATGCTCATCCCCCGGAGTGAGTGTTCAATTGTGAGGAAGCGTGGGGCTGGCCTAAGCGGAGCTCGCCCTTCGTGGCTGGATACTTGACTTTTTAGATCAAGAATCCAGCCCATAGCGAGAGCAGAAACGGACACTGTCGTCAATATGACACGTCAGTGCGGTATGACATATCACAAAGTGACACCGCTTAACGTGTATTGGCGAGACGCAGCACATCCTCCGGGTGCTTTGGCCCGTCAGGAGGCTGGAAATTGGTTCAAACGGCCTGATGGACGGCGCTGACCTCGGCACGGATGATGCGCGCGATCTGGGCGCAATCTTCGGTGCTAAAGGTCAAGGGAACACGCAGGTCCACAACGCCGGCAAGAACGCGGTCAGAAACTGGCATTAACTGAGGTTCTGCGTAGCGCCATTGGTCGTACTTGGACGTAAACGCCACAGGATCCTCAGCGCCGAACCACTTGAGCTCAACACCACGCGCGCCGCAACGCCCAATGACATCGCGAACTTTATCTCCATGCCAATCAAGCAGCAGGAATTGGAAGGACGAACCCACGATCTGCTCCTCTTCCGGCCGCTCCACAAGAGTAAGGCCTGGGGTCGCACGCAAGCCCTCTTCGAGGGCTAGATAGCGTTCGTTCCAACGCGCAACTTGCGTGTCGAGCTCCGCCAATTGCGGACGCAAGATCGCGGCACGCAAGTTGTCCATACGGCCTGAAATATTCGGCATATCGTATTTGAGGCCTTCAAACGCCTGTGGTCCAGGTGCAGCGTCGTGGCGTTCATAGAGCATATAAGATCCAGACATTAGCACCATGCGCGCAGCCAACGTGCTGTCATCCGTGACGATCAGACCGCCCTCGCCTGAATTGATGTGTTTATAGGTCTGGCATGAATAGCACCCAATCGCACCGTGCCGACCAGAGGCCACGCCGCGCCAACCGCCGCCCATCGTGTGGGCACAATCCTCAATCACAATCACACCGGCGTCGTCACAGATGTCCATCAAGCGATCCATGTCGCAGATATGGCCTCGCATATGGCTCAGTAGAAGAATGCGCGCCTCACCAATCTTGGAATGCAGATCATCCAAATCAATCGTCAACGCTTCCGTAACACCCACAAAGACAGGCTGTGCCCCAACCGCCGCGATCGCGCCGGGCACGGGCGCCAGGGTGAATGCATTGGACAACACTTTGTCACCGGGTGCCACCCCGACCGCACGCAAAGCGCACCCCATGGCATATCCACCGGACGCCACGGCCAGTGCATATTTGGATCCCACGTAATTGGCAAACTCCACCTCAAGAGCGGCCGTCTCTGAAATCTCGGAGCCGACCGTGTTGTAGCGGTGCAACCGGCCCGTGCGCATGACCGCCACCGCGGCTTCAATCGCAGCATCCGTCAATGGCTCTTGTTGGGTAAAGGCACCCACGAACACCTCGTTGTAGGCGTCGTCTGAAAGAGAGGCTTGATCCGTCATCATACTATTCCTGTCTGTCTCAGCGGTATGCGTCAATGGCGGCAGATGATTTCGCAGATCACGACATTCGAGATTTATTAATCACAAAATCAACTGATCCGCCAGATCAGGAAGATCTGAATAGCGATGCAGAAGCGCTTCGGGCTGAAGCGCAGGCATGTCACCGCCCGCCGGGCCAAACGTCACAAGGATCGACGGAAGACCCGCCGCTTTGGCGGTGTTCCGGTCAGTGTCGCTGTCACCCACCAAACAAGAGCGCGTGCGATCACAGCCCAAACGGTCAATGGTTTCAAAGAGCGGCTCCGGATCGGGCTTGCGAACTGGCAAGGTGTCCGCACCGACCAATGCGCCAAAATCGTCCCGCGCGCCAAGATTACCAAGCAAGAGCTCGACCAAAGCTTCGGGTTTGTTGGTGCAAATCCCGACCCCAAACCCACGGGTTTTGAGCTCCTCAACAGCATCAAGCGCCCCATCAAAGAAGAATGTGTGTGCGTCGATCGCCCCGCGATAATGCTCCAGAAGCTTCGGATACCAGGCATCAACCGTCTCTGGCTCATCACGTCCCAACCGTTTGAACCCCGCATTCAGCATGCTGCGCCCGCCCCGAAGGGCGATGGCCTCGTCGCCAGGCCCAAGCAGATCGCCCTCTCCCATATCGCGAAAACACGCATTGGCCGCAGCAAGCAAATCACCAGAGGTATCGGCCAACGTCCCGTCGAGATCAAAAATCACACTGCGCACGCAAAGCTCCCCCTCTCGCCCCCTGGCAATGCGGCGGAAGCCCGCCGTAAACATGTCAGCTTGTCATGAGAAGTGACGCATCCCGGGCTTGCTCGCAAGGCGCATGCGAGTAAAACCTGCATCCAAAAGCACATCAAAGCAAAGATACGGGACATATATGAGCCTCCATCTGATCATTCTGGCCGCTGGTAAAGGCACGCGCATGCGCTCGGACTTGCCCAAAGTGCTCCACCAGGTGGCGCACGCGCCGTTGTTGGTCCACGCGCTGCGCGCAGGACAAAGCTTGGAACCAGTCTCAACGACCATTGTCACAGGCCACGGCGCCAAGGCGGTGGAGGCGGCCGCGCTTGCCTATGATCCCGACGTCCAGTGTGTGCGTCAAAACGAACAACTGGGCACGGCCCATGCCGTCGATCAAGCGCGTGCGCTTTTGGCCGAGGCGGAGGGCGACCTGGTCGTTCTTTATGGCGACACGCCCTTTATCTCCGCCGAGACGATTACGCGCATGCAAGAGGCCCGCGCACATCACGACGTGGTGGTGTTGGGCTTTGAAGCCGCCGAGCCCGGCAAATATGGGCGCCTAATTATGGATGGCGACGGCCTCGCGCGGATTGTTGAGTTCAAAGACGCCTCTGAGGCTGAACGTGCCGTGACCTTCTGCAATTCCGGCGTCGTGATGGCAGACGCCAAGCTGGTCTTTGACCTCATCTCCCAAGTCAGCAATGAGAACGCGTCTGGAGAATACTATCTCACCGACCTCCCTGCCCTGGCCACGGCGCGAGGTTTGAGCGCCACCGCCATTGCCTGCGACGAAGCCGAGACGCTGGGGGTGAACTCCAAAGCCGACCTCGCTGCGGCCGAAGCCGCCTTCCAAGCAAAGGCGCGCCAAGAGCTCATGGAACTTGGGGTCACCTTGCAGGCGCCAGAGACCGTTTTCGTGGGTTACGACACGCACGTGGGACCTGAGACCATCATCGAACCCAATGTTGTCTTCGGTCCAGAAGTCACCATTGAGAACGGCGCGCGCATCCGAGCCTTTTCCCATCTCGAAGGCTGCCATGTCAGCCGCGACGCCATTGTGGGTCCCTATGCCCGTCTACGTCCCGGCGCCGAGATCGGCGAAGCCGCACATATCGGCAATTTTGTCGAGGTCAAAAACGCAACCATCGGTGAAGGCGCCAAGGCCAATCACCTGACCTATGTCGGCGATGCCAGCGTGGGCGCGCGCACCAACATTGGCGCAGGCACGATCACCTGCAACTACGACGGTGTCATGAAACACCAAACCGAGATTGGCCAGGATGCCTTTATTGGCTCCAACACCATGTTGGTGGCACCGGTGAAAGTTGGCGATCGGGCGATGACGGCGACCGCTACGGTGGTCACCAAGAACGTGCCGGACGCCGCCATGGCGATCTCTCGCATGGAACAGGTGACCAAGCCGGGGCTGGCCGTAAAATTGTTCGAAATATTAAAGGCGAAGAACGCCAAGCGCCAAAAAGGATCCGAATAAATGTGTGGAATTGTAGGGTACTTGGGTCACAACGAGGCGGCGCCTATTCTGGTCGAAGCGCTCAAACGTTTGGAATATCGCGGCTACGACAGCGCGGGGATCGCTACGGTCAATGACACTGGTCTCGACCGCCGTCGCGCAGTGGGCAAGCTTGTGAACCTCTCTGACGTATTGGTGCATGACCCGCTGCCTGGGAAATCCGGCATCGGTCATACGCGATGGGCCACCCACGGTGCGCCCTCCGTTGGCAACGCACACCCGCATCGATCCGGCCCTGTTGCCGTGGTCCACAATGGGATTATCGAGAATTTCCGCGAACTGCGCGCCGCATTGACGGAGGCAGGTTACGCACCAGAAACGGAAACCGATACTGAAATCGTCTCATTGCTCACGCAGATGCACATGGCGAGGGGTCTCGACCCTCAAGCTGCGGCTTTCGCAACGCTAGATCAGCTTGAGGGCGCCTTTGCTCTGGCATTCCTCTTTGACAGCGAAGATGACTTGATCATCGCCGCGCGCAAAGGGTCGCCCCTCGCCATCGGCCATGGGGAGGGAGAGATGTATGTGGGCTCTGATGCCATTGCACTCTCGCCCCTCACCGACCGCATCACCTATCTCGACGAAGGCGACCGCGCCGTTGTCACGCGCTTGAGCCTTGATATTTTTGATCACGCGGGACGTCGGGCCAACCGGCCGATCAAGACCGTCAGCATCGACGCGAGCAGTGCGGACAAAAGTGGCTATAAGCACTTTATGGCTAAGGAAATTGCGGAACAGCCCGCCGTAATCCAAAAGGCGCTGCAACACTATGTCTCTGCCGACGGGATACTCACCTTCCCAGACAACGTGCCAGACTTTAACGAAGTTGACCGTGTCGTGATGGTGGCTTGTGGCACCGCATACTATGCCTGCCTGACGGCTAAATATTGGTTCGAGCAAGTGGCCCGCGTGCCCGTCGACGTCGATATCGCCTCTGAGTTTCGCTACCGCGAACCACCCGTCCCGGCCCGAACGATGGCGATTTTTGTGAGCCAATCCGGAGAGACTGCGGATACCCTTGCCGCGCTACGATACGTCGACGGCAAAGCGGCCAAGATCGTCTCAATCGTCAATGTGGCCGAAAGCTCCATCGCCCGTGAGAGCGACGTGGCATTGCCAATTTTGGCGGGTACAGAAATTGGTGTCGCCTCAACCAAAGCCTTCACATGCCAGCTCACAGTGCTGCTATCGTTTGCGTTGAAAGCGGCGGCGGATCGAGGGGCCATGAGCGACGGAGCATTGGCCGACACGCTGGCTCAGTTCAAAATGCTACCAAGCCAAATCAATGATGCGTTGGTCACATCGGGCGATGTAAACGAGATTTGCCAAGAGCTTGCAGAGGCACGCGATATCCTCTTTTTGGGCCGCGGCCTGATGTACCCCATCGCTCTTGAGGGCGCACTAAAACTAAAGGAAATCAGCTATATACATGCCGAAGCTTATGCGTCAGGCGAACTAAAGCATGGCCCCATTGCCCTCATCGATCCAGCGGTTCCTGTTGTGGTATTTGCCCCCATGGACGGCCTCTTCGACAAATCGATCTCCAACATGCAAGAGGTTATGGCGCGCGGTGGTCGGGTCCTCTTAGTAAGCGACGCGCCGGGCCTAGACGCAGGGCGTGAAGGTGTCTGGCGAACGCTGGTTATGCCGACTGTGCCGGAGCTTTTGAGCCCCATTCTCTATGCCGTGCCCGCGCAACTTTTGGCCTATCACACGGCGGTCACCAAAGGCACCGATGTCGACCAGCCACGTAACCTCGCGAAGTCTGTCACCGTTGAATGATGGGGGTCGACCAGCAGGCTCGCACCAATGGCGCCGAGATAGTCGTCACCCGGCGCCAGTCGCGCTCCCTCAGGGTATTTTGCGGCAGAAGAAGCGGAGAACCGCGTGAAGATCGACGAAGCACTCGCTGCGCTATCCGCCAACGGTGATGCAAAAAAAGCGGCCGAGATGGCGGCCTACCATAAGGTGGACCGGCGCTACTTGGGCGTCGCCAACCCTGCCCTAGATGAGATGACGCGCGCATGGCGGCGCAGCATGACGCTGGACGAACGGCTTCGCTTGGCCGCGGCGCTTTGGTTCGAAGATTGTCACGAGACGCGCATCGCCGCCGCCAAGCTCTTGACACAGGCGCGCATTCGCCCGGATGGCGAGGTCTGGCACATGATCTTATCATGGATGCCGGACTTTGATGCCTGGGCAATTGCAGATCATGCCTGCATGGCCGGTCATCGCAGGGTCATCGCTGAGCCAGCGCGGCTTGATGAGGTTGAGGCCTGGACGACATCAGAGCACCTTTGGACCAAACGCGCGGCATTGGTGATGACCCTGCCCTGGACCCGCATGCGCCACCCAAAACCCGAAGACGACGTCGCGCGAGAACGCATATTGGGATGGGCTGCAAGCTATGTGCCAGACCAACGTTGGGTCATACAAAAGACCGTCGCCTGGTGGGTGCGGGATCTCTCTCGCCATGCGCCGGATCGCGCTCAATCATTTCTCGATGCTCATGGCGATCAAATGAAAACCTTTGCCCGACGTGAAGCAGAGCGGCACCTTAAGAACCGCCAGCAAACACCTGAATCTCAAGGAGACCGGTGAGCGGCGCTCCGATCAGGCGCATCGCAGGCAAAGAGAGCTGACTTCCCGCTGTAGAAGGCCCATTAATTGGGCGTAACGTGAGAGCGGCGAAATTTCCTTTGTAGGCAACGCGGCCCGCTTGCTCTTGTTGAACAAGGGGCGTTTTCAGCCAGAACCCAGGGTCAGTGGGATCGCCAAGGGTTGCAACGGTTAGACCCAAAGCCCGCTCAGAACTTGCGGTTGGTGCTTTTGCCGCAGCTGCGCGCGCCTCTTGGCTGGTCGTATCAAGAGCCTCTGGTGTGCGTGCGGTTGCGCTTGGTGGAGGCGCCGCGTTAAGCGTAGCAGGCCTACTTTTTGGCCGACGCAAATCATCAGCATTATAAGGTGCTAAGGCGTCCGTCTCGCCCGCGCCGCCTCGCTCAGTCAAATTTGCGGTGCCCAATTGAGCGCACCCGGCCAAATTCAAAACCAAAAATACGATCACAATTTGTCTCATTCTCTTGATCTAGGTCCATTGGCGAGGTGGAGCAACGCGCTTTGCTCTTGTGAGTTGGTTTTCGCCCACGTATTTTCCTTGGCATGGACGCACCTCTAATAGATCCATTCGCCCGAGCGATCACCTATTTGCGGGTGTCCGTAACGGACCGCTGCGACTTTCGCTGCGTCTACTGCATGTCAGAGAACATGACGTTCCTTCCCAAGAACGAATTGCTCACGTTGGAGGAACTTGATCGCATCTGCTCAACCTTTGTCGGCATGGGCGTTGAGAAACTCCGCATCACCGGTGGTGAACCTTTGGTGCGCCGCGACATCATGAACTTCTTTAGGTCGATGACGCGGCACCTCGATAACGGTGCGCTTAAAGAACTGACGGTGACGACCAACGGGTCACAGCTGGAACGTTTTGCGGATGATTTATGGAACGCAGGCGTGCGGCGGATCAACATCTCGCTTGATACGCGCGACGAACAGAAGTTTGCCGACATCACGCGATGGGGCCGCCTGCCCCAGGTGCTGCGGGGGATAGATGCTGCGCAAAAGGCCGGCATGCGAGTCAAAATCAACACCGTTGCGCTCAAAGGTTTTAACGAAGATGAGCTTTTGTCGCTGACCGAATGGTGCGCTGAGCGGGACATGGACCTCACATGGATTGAGGTCATGCCGATGGGTGACATCGGAAACGAAAACCGCTTGGACCAATATTGGCCACTTAAAGACCTTCGTACGTCTTTGGCAGACCATTACACGCTAACCGACCTTCCCGAAAGCACGGGTGGGCCAGCGCGCTACGTACGGCTCGAAGAGACAGGTCAAAAGATTGGCTTCATCACGCCGTTGACCCACAACTTTTGTGAAAGCTGCAACCGCGTACGTCTCACCTGCACGGGTGAATTGTTTATGTGCCTCGGCCAGGAAGATAATGCAGACCTGCGCTCCGCGCTACGCAATCATCCAGACACAGACGAACCTCTCGAAGTCGCGATCCGAAATGCGATCGCGCTCAAGCCAAAGGGGCACGATTTCGATTACTCTCGCCAACGACTGGATGGCCAAATGTCCCGCCATATGAGCCACACAGGCGGCTGAGCGTGTTTCGGCGTGGCCAATCGCAAGAAAGGTCGCCATGATGCCTCAGGATTTTGTCTCTCAATACGAAAGCGCCCTAGGCACCCAAGAATGGGCGCAGGTAGCCCCTTTGATCCATGACGGGGCACGCGTTGTGTTTTCAAACGGTCGGTTGCTCGAAGGCAAGGCAGCGATCAAAGACGCATATGAAGCCAACTTCCGTGCGATTGAGGGCGAGGATTTTCGAATCGAGAACGTGCAATGGCTGACATCCTCTGACGCGAGTGCGGCTTACATGTTCGACTTTCATTGGGCGGGCATCATCAACGGCACAGCGGCGTCTGGAGCGGGTCGCGGTATGGCTGTTTTGATCAATATGGGCGAAGCCTAGCAATTGATTGGTGAGCAACTCGGCCCTCGCGTCGACCGCTAATTTGTCAACGATCCAGACTACGCCCAATCGCCACCAAGATCCTCGGCTGATTGCGTGATCCAGTGATCTGTCAACCAATCACACCTCTTTGCGTAGCGGATGAATGATCCCGTGTAGCCCACTAATGCATCGGTCATTTTTGGTCTTCCGTGAAAACACACGACGCGTGCATCTGTAGGCAAGGTCGGCGGTCGCAGGTAGTTCGTTGGAAACGGATTGCAGTCGTATTTGAAGCTCACCACTTGGGTCTCTGGGATGTAGCTAAAACAGGCGTTGTCCATGCCCTTGTGCGACGTATAGCGCTGCTCTGAGCCGCGCGCTTTTTCGACTTCTTCATAAGGATTTGCAGCCAGGTCTCCAAAAAGAAACCCATGCACGGCTGGATCAAATCGAAACACCGAACCATGGCCCGTTGGCCGCCCTTTGCGTTTCTCCGTCCAGTCGTGGCGCATACAGATGCGCCCTGGCTTCATGGACCAGATGGGTTCAAGGTCGCCGGTGATCACGACATCCAAATCGAAGCCCAAAACAGGACCATCGAGGTCAGGGACCAAGCCAGGCCGAAAGAGCGACACCTTGCGCATTGCACCCTGACGGTTGGCCACGGCCAGGGCCGCATTCATCGGTTCAGCAAATGGTTCAACTGGAAGATCGAGGACTTCGATGTCGGGATGCAAACCTTCGGCATGTTCGGTCATGCACATGAACCGAATGGGACGCTTCAAATTACGTCTGACACCTGAGTAGAGGCGATTGACATATTCGGGGCCAAAGAGCGTGCCCCATTTGATGCACATGATGTTGGCGGTCTCAGTCATAAGACCCGCCTAGCTCTCCGCTCTGCCACGGGCAAGGGCAGTTAAGAAAACAAAGTCCAAATTAGGCCCATGGCTGCCGCAAAAAGCCCGCGCCTTGGTGTCGGGGCGGGCTTTCTTTGTTCAAATCAGCACGACTTGGGTAAGAATGTATATCAGCCAGCCGCGGGCATGCGTCGTTCGACGATCTCAGCCCACCAGGAGCAGCCCGCTGGAATGGCTTCATCGTTGAAATTGTATTCGGGGTGGTGCACCGCCGCAGTATCTCCATTACCAACGAGGATATACGCGCCCGGCCGTTCTTCGAGCATGAAGGCGAAGTCTTCCCCCCCCATCACAAGCGGCGCCTCTTCGCAAGCGCCGGAGACGTGAGTTGCGATCTCTGCGGCGAACGCAGTTTGTTCGTCGTGGTTGACCATCACTGGGTACCCACGATGATAGACCACCTCGGCCTTGCCGCCAAAGGTCACCGCTACGCCGTCGCAGATTTCTTTGATGCGACGCTCCGCGAGGTCACGCATTTCTGGCGACATTGTGCGGACTGTACCTTTGAGCGCTACGCCTTGAGGGATCACGTTGAAGGCATTTGACGAGGTTTCAAACGAGGTCACAGATACCACCACTTTATCGATGGGATCAGCGTTCCGGCTGGCAATTGTTTGCAAGGCAAGCACCGCTTGGGCCGCCATAACTGTGGTATCTACGGTCTCTTGTGGTTTTGCCGCGTGCCCACCCAAACCCTCGAACGCGATGTCAAACTGGTCTGTGGCGGCGAAGAATGGGCCGGAGCGGATCGCGAACGCCCCAACTGGTTTGCCGGGCCAATTGTGCATGCCATAGACCTCTTGGACGCCCCAGCGCTCCATCATGCCATCATCACACATCTCTTTGCCACCGCCGCCACCTTCTTCGGCGGGTTGGAAGATGACAATGACCGTGCCATCGAAATTGCGGGTCTCAGCGAGATACTTGGCGGCACCTAAAAGCATCGCGGTATGCCCATCGTGGCCGCATGCGTGCATCGCGCCAGGGGTTTTGGAGGCATAATCAAGCCCTGTGGCCTCTAGGATTGGCAGTGCGTCCATGTCTGCGCGCAGACCAATTACCTTACCCGCCGTATCCGTTTTGCCTTTGATCACCCCGACCACGCCCGTACGCCCGATGCCTTCTGTGACCTCTTCGCAGCCGAACTCTCGGAGTTTTTCCGCCACCAACGCGGATGTGCGATGGGTTTCAAATAGAATCTCAGGGTTCTCGTGGATGTCCCGGCGCCATGCCGTAATCTCAGGTTGCAACTCGGCGAAGCGGTTCTTGACGGGCATAGCTCAGTCTCCTTTGAGCAGGTCGATCAAACGAGCAAGAAAGTCCTGGCCCGCCTGGAATTGGCTAATTTCAATGAATTCATTGGGTTGGTGGGCCTGAGCGATGTCGCCTGGGCCGCACACGACGGCTGAGTAACCCGCTTCTTGGAACTGCCCCGCTTCAGTGGCGTAGCTGACCACATGGATGGCATTGTCGCCAGTGATGCGCCGCACGATGCCCTCGGCTTCACCTTCGGGCTCTGGCACCAAAGGTGGCACGTTGAAGAAAGGCGTGAGGGTGATGCCCGTCTCGGGCCGGATGGCTTTCATGCCCGCCTCAACCCCGACCACCGCTGCCCGGTAGGCCTCTTCTAAGACACCGGCATCATCGCCCGGCACGAGGCGCACAGACATGGCAAACTCGCAATCTTTGGCTGTGATGTTATGGGCCGTGCCACCTTCAATTTGTCCCACGTGCCAAGTGGACCAATGCGGTTCGAAATCGACGGCCAAAGGATTGGGCTCGGAGGCTTGACCCGCCGCGTTTTGTGCGTTGGCCCATACAAGCAAAGGGCCGGCATTCATCACCGCAGACACACCAGTGTGGAGGATGGAACTATGAACTTCGAAACCATGCAGATGGGTCATCCACCCCAAACCGCCCTTGTGACCGGTCACAGCCTGCATCGTCGACGGCTCACCGACAATGACCGCCGAGGCCTTGGGCAAAACGCCTTGCATGGCCTCGATCATTGGAGGAGCGCCGGTGCAACCGACCTCTTCGTCGTAAGAGAGCGCCAATTGCAAAGGACGCTCCACCTCGGCGTAATGCGCCTCCACCAGCGCCCAAATTGCCAGGGCGTCGAAACCTTTCATGTCACAGGTGCCGCGTCCATAGAGACGGCCATCTTTTTCAATGACGACAAAGGGATCCGTGTCCCAAGCCTGGCCATCCACTGGGACTACATCAGTGTGCCCTGAGAGCACCACGCCGCCCGAGATTTTCGGCCCCACATGCGCGAAGAGCGCGGCCTTGGTGCCGTCCTCATGCCAGTGTCGGTGGCTTTCGATACCATGGGACGCAAGATAGTCGTCCACCCAATCGATCAACGGTAAGTTCGTGTCTCGACTGACCGTCGGGAACGCCACAAGAGTTTCTAGAATCGCACGGGGCGACAGCCGTTCTGGAGTTGGGTTGTCACGCATCAGGGATTGCCTCGCCAAACAAGATCATGGTGCAGTCTTCATCAACCACGTGAAATTCGCTTTGGCCATAGGGTAGATCAAATGGCGCGCAGATCCTGGCCTCTGGCACCGTGTCCTGCGCTAGTTTCATGGCCGAGTACATTGCATCCAGCCCATCAACACGGAAAGAGGCTTGGCTGTCCGGCATAGCGTGACCCATGCAAACGCCCACATTTAGAGGCCGCAGACCCACGCCGTCGCAGTGCATGTCATAGCCCCCCTCAACCTTGGCGCCCAAGGCAAAGCCAAGAATGCCGCCATTCAAACGCACCTGGACCGGCATATCAGTGTATGGGACAAGCGGCATCACTTCGGTCAGTTGCAAGGTGATCAGTACCCACTATCCGTAGTGAGCACAAAGTGACCTGGGGCAACTTCTTCATATTCCGACGGCGCGGGCGCGTATTCCAACGGGTGAATCGGCGACGGAATCGGCTTGAAATTAAGTTCCTTTTCCGACTTGCGCTGACGCGGGTCGGCGATGGGGACAGCTTTGATCAGGGCTTGCGTATAGGGGTGCTTGGGGTCCTCAAAGATTGAAGCTCGCGGGCCAAGCTCTACGATACGACCTAGGTACATAACGCCTACGTTGTGGCTCACCCGCTCCACCACGGCCATGTCGTGAGAGATAAAGAGGAACGAGAGACCCAACTCGGATTGAAGCTCCATCATTAGGTTGAGCACTTGCGCCTGCACCGACACGTCGAGCGCAGAAACCGCTTCGTCCGCGATGATAAGCTTGGGATTGAGGGCGAGCGCCCGGGCAATGGCGATACGTTGGCGTTGCCCCCCGGACAACTCGTGCGGATAGCGCCGCATGAAGCTGCGCGGCAGTTCAACGCGATCAAAGAGCATTGCGATGCGATCCTGCATCTCAGAGCCAGACGCCACGCCAAAATTCTTCATTGGCTCGGCCACTTGGTCAGAGAGCTGCATCTGCGGATTAAGGCTTGCAAATGGGTCTTGGAAGATCATCTGCATATCGCGCCGCGCTTTGCGGAGGTCGCCAGAGTTGAGGCTCATTATGTCTTTGCCATCGAGCGTGATCTGGCCGGATTGCGGTTCAACGAGGCGTAGGATCGAGCGTCCAGCGGTGGACTTACCGCATCCTGATTCTCCCACTAGACTCAGGGTCTGACCCTGATTGATTGTGAAAGATACGTCTTCGGTGGCGTGCACTTGAGCAACCGTGGAGCGGAAAAAACCGCCCTTCACCGGGAAACGCGTCACCAAATTTTTCACTTCGAGCAACGGCTTGTCCGTGCCCATGATCGGTTCAATCTTTTGATCTTCCACCCCGAACAGCTTCATGGGCTCGGGGTACAATTTGCCCTTCATCTCGCCCAGTTTCGGCACAGCCGCCAACAACGCTTTGGTATATTCGTGCTGGGGCGATTCGAAGATTTGCTCTGCCGGGCCCTCTTCAACTTTTTCGCCTCGGAACATCACGACGACGCGGTCGGCCATCTGAGCTACCACGGCCATGTCGTGAGTGATAAACATCACAGCAGTGCCTGTCTCGCGTTTCAAACGATCCATAAGAGCGAGGATTTCGGCTTGAATGGTCACGTCGAGCGCCGTGGTCGGCTCGTCTGCGATCAAAAGTCGCGGCTCACATGCCAAAGCCATAGCGATCACAACACGCTGGCGCATGCCGCCCGAGAGTTCATGGGGATATTGCGAAATGCGCCGTTCAGGTTCCGGGATACGTACTTGACGCAACAGTTCGATCGCCCGTGCTTCGGCATCCTTGGTGGGCATGCCCTTGTGCAGCTTTAGACCTTCCGTAAGCTGTCTGCCTACTGTGAACACTGGGTTCAACGCGGTCATCGGCTCTTGGAAGATCATGCCGATCTCATTGCCGCGGATTGTGCGCATCAGATCTTGATCGGTCCCTGCAAGGTCAATTTGGCCGCCATTGCGACGATCAAAGAGCAACTTGCCGCTGGCGATGGTGCCGCCACCGAACTCGATCAAGCGCATCAGCGCGAGCGAAGAGACGGATTTGCCAGACCCAGATTCGCCCACGATGGCCACAGTTTCACCCGCAGCGACATCAAAGCTCACGTCTTTGACGCCTGCGACCGTCCCATCTTTTGTTTGGAATTCGACCCGTAGGTTTTGGATCGTCGCGATCTTTTGTTCGGCACTATGGTCGAGCATGGCGGTCCTATCATCCCCTTTTAAGCATGAGGCTAGTGGTCACAAGCTGTAGCGTCAAACACTCTCGCGACATTGAAGCAAAACTGCCCAATTTGCTATCACTCTACCCGACGTTGTCTGCGTTAACGCAATCACAGCGCTTGCAATTTGCGTGGATCGTGTTTCGATAGAGGCACTTGGGGGTGAGTTCGGACCAGCGGCAACCGAGTTTCGAGGTTGATTGTTTTTCCGGCACCACGTCCCACGGCAACTAGAAGGCTAGCGTTCCGACCCGCTCTTGGGGCGTGGCCTGGTCCAACAAGGAGAGAAGAATGAACCTCAAATCAGCGCTATTGGGCGCCGCGGCTGCGGTGGCTCTGGCTCCGGCGGCATTTGCCGAACGTGGCAGCGACGGCCAAGTCAGCATCGTCTATTGGCAAGCTCCGTCGATTCTGAATCCCTTCCTGTCCGGCGGCACGAAAGACGTGGAATCAGCTTCCATGATCATTGAGCCCCTGGCGCGCTACAACGAAAAGGGTGAGCTTGTCCCATGGTTGGTTGACGAGATCCCCACAGTGGACAATGGCGGCGTCAGCGCGGACTTGACGTCCATCACGTGGAAAATCACGCCCGGTATTCTGTGGTCTGACGGCTCAGCTTTTACATCGGCGGACGTAAAATTCACCTACGACTATTGCACCGATCCTGAAGGCGGCTGTGCCCAGGTGACGAAATTCGAAGGTGTTACCTCCGTTGAGACGCCAGACGACCTCACAGTCGTCGTGACATTTGGCGCGCCTCAACCAAACCCATATGGTCCATTTGTTGGCGGTGAGAGCCCAATCCTGCAAGCGGCTCAGTTCGCGGATTGCATGGGCGCTGCGGCGTCTACCTGCACCGAAGAGAACTTTGGCCCCATTGGCACTGGCCCCTTTGTTGTGACTGAGTTCCGTCCCAACGACGTTATCACCATGGCGGCCAACGAAAACTACCGCGATCCTGCAAAGCCTGCCTTTGCGACCGTGCTCTTCAAAGGTGGCGGATCAGCAGAAGATTCGGGCCGCGCTGTGATGCAAACCGGCGAGTTTGACTATGGCTGGAACCTGCAGCTGGCACCCGACGTCATTGCAGAGATGGCCGAAGGCGGCAAAGGCACACCCATCGCTGGCTTTGGCCCGCTGGTGGAACGCCTGATGCTAAACCAAACCAACCCATCGCCAGACCTCGCCGAAGGCGTGCGCGCCACTGTTGCGGAACCACACCCCTTCCTGCGTGAGCCTGCGGTTTACAAAGCCATGTCCATGGCCATTGACCGTCCGCTTCTTGTGGAAGTGGGCTATGGCCAAGCCGGTAAAGTGACCTGTAACTGGGTTCCTGCACCTGAGGCGTTCAACTCCACCACCATGGATTGCTCGACCCAAGACATCGCAGGCGCCAATGCGATGCTCGACGAAGCGGGTTTCACCGATACCGACGGTGACGGCGTGCGGGAAGTGAACGGCGTGCCAATGCGCGTGCTCTATCAAACCTCCACCAACGCTGTGCGTCAGGACTTCCAAGCACTCATCAAAGAGTGGTGGAGCCAAATCGGCATTGAAACCGAACTGCGAAACATCAACGCGTCGGTCTTCTTCGGCGGGGACGCGGGTTCGCCCGACACCTTCCAGAAGTTCTATGCTGACGTGCAAATGTACGCCAACACGTTCAATGGCACTGACCCACAAAGCTACCTGGGCAACGGCCTGTGCGACAAAGCACCCCGTCCAGACAGCCAGTGGCAGGGCGAAAACATCTCGCGCTTCTGTATGCCTGAGTTCGACGCCATGCATGCTGAGCTGACCAAAACAGCCGGCATCGAGGCACGCGCGGCCATCGCAACGCAGCTCAACGACATGTTCGTGCAAAACGGTGGCATGATCCCACTGGTGCACCGCGGTCGTCTGTCAGCACATGCCACCAGCTTGGGCGGTGTGAAGCTCAACGTCTGGGACAGCGAACTTTGGAACGTCGCCGATTGGTATCGCATCGACTAACCTGCAATGTGGGCGGGATAAATCCCGCTCTACCTCACCGACCCTGCCCTTTGGCCGCAGGCCGTTGGGCGGGGTTCACCCCGCCGCTCCGATCAGTCATCTGAGGCCTCGATGCTCACCTTTACGATCCGTCGTACGATCCTTGCGATCCCGACGCTTCTATTTATCTCGCTTGCCATTTTTCTTTTGCTGCAACTTGCCCCGGGGGATCCCATGGCGCAGGTGCCGCTGACGGTGCCGGCGGAAGTCAAACAGCAAATGCGTGAAGCCCTCGGGCTGGGCGCGCCCTGGTATGTTCAATACTGGAAATGGCTGGTCCAAATGTTCTGGATCGAGCCTAAAGTGGCTATAGACGCCCTCTTTGGGACCTCACTTTATCAAGATGAGTTGCGCGTAATCTCGTGGCAAACCCGGTCGCCTGTGATGGACATCGTGATGCAACGTATCCCGCAAACCCTCTGGGTGGTTGGCGTGGCCTATGTTGTTGCCATCATAATCGCCCTGCCCATCGGGATCTATTCGGCCTACCGCCAATATTCCATGTTCGACAACGCGGGCACGTTTTTCTCGATGATCGGATTTTCGATCCCGCCCTATTTCACGGGTCCGCTGCTCATTGTGATCTTTGCGGTGAACATGCCGCAGGACAGTTTTTGGTGGTTCCCTTCGACCTATGACACCACGCACAAAGTTGTGGATTGGGATAGTTTCGGCGTTCAGGTACGGCAGATGTTTTTGCCCGTGATGGTCTTGGCCCTTCAAATCACAGCACAGCTCAATCGCTTTATGCGCTCCTCCGTACTCGACAACCTCAACCAAGATTACGTCCGGACCGCGCGTGCCAAAGGCTTGCCGGAGCGCGTGGTTCTCTTGCTGCATGTTCTGCGCAATTCGATGATCCCGGTGGTCACGGTAATCGCCCTGCAGATTCCCAACATCTTTGGCGGCGCCATCATCACCGAGGTGATCTTTAAGGTGAACGGCATCGGCCAGCTTTTGATCACGGCGCTCTTTGCCAATGACCTGCCTATGGTGATGACGCTGACGTTCATCTTCGCCGCGCTCATCGTCATCTTCAACATCATCGCAGACGTGCTCTACGGTCTGCTTGATCCGAGAATTCGCTATGAGTGATCAAACCACAGAACCGCGCACCGCTGGAGCGACAAACAATCCGCTCGGCGCTCTCCAGGACCCAACGCCCGACAAGCCACCACGCAGCCAATGGCTCGAAGTGTGGGATCAATTGCGTAAACATAAGGGCGCACTCTGGGGCGGCTTCGTTCTTGCCTTCATCACGCTCGGCGTGTTGATCGGCCCCCTGATCTGGCAAGTAGATGCCCAGAAGTTGGATATCCGTTCCAAGGACATGCGTCCGATCTATGTGGCACTCTGGGACAGCTCAGCCAAGACGGGCTGGCACCGTCCATTGGGCACAGACAACCTGGGGCGAGATATTCTGGCCAACATCATTGCCGGTGGACGGGCGTCCATGGCGGTCGGCTGGGCTGCGATGCTTTTGACCATCTTTTTGGGCACGTTCATCGGTGTGACCGCTGGGTACTTTCGGCGGCTCGATGGGGTATTGATGCGTTTGACGGACTTGTTCCTCTCGCTGCCCTTGCTGCCGCTGCTACTGGTGGCTGTGACACTCTTCCGCCAACCTCTGGTCTCACGGTTCGGCCCCGAGGGCGGGATGTTCATTCTGATCGTAACAATTATTGGCATCACGTCATGGATGCAAACCGCGCGCATCGTGCGGGGTGAAGTCCTCGCGCTCAAAGAACGCGAGTTTGTCCTCGCCGCACGCTCCATTGGCACGCAAGACGGCGCAATAATACGGCGCCATCTGCTGCCCAATGTCATCTCGCCAATCATGGTGTCAGCCACATTGGGCCTGGCTGCGGCGATCATCACCGAATCCGCACTGAGCTTTCTGGGCGTGGGTTTCCCGTCGGACTTCCCAACCTGGGGCAAACTACTTGCTGACGCGGTGCCACGCATGGAGAAATACCCAGAACGTGTTCTGCTGCCTGGTCTTATGATCTCACTGACGGTGCTCAGTGTGAACTACCTGGGCGACGGCCTCCGTGATGCCCTCGATCCACGGATTCGCGGGCGCTGAGGTTAACGCATTCGAGTATACTCGAGAAAACTGAGGGGCGCATAAAAACAAGCGCCCCTTTTTCTTGTTCAGTCGAGGCCAGGACCCTGGCGCTCAACCAGGTTACGAATGCGCCGGATAGCCAGCCAAACAAAGAGAACAACCGGGATGGTGACGAGCGACAAGAGCAGGCCTCGCGAGATGTCCATGGCGTCGGCCACCGGGTAGAGCAGATAGCCCGTGAGGCTCACGGCGTAATAGCTGATTGCGACAACGGAGAGCCCTTCAACCGTCTTTTGCAGGCGCAACTGCATGTCCGCCCGCCTGTTCATGCTTTCCAGCAATTGCTGATTCTGCGCAGAGCGGGTGACTTCCACCGACGTCCGTAGCAATTCCCCCGCACGCATGGCCCTGTCGGCCATGGACTTTAGGCGCGCTTCGGTTGAAGCCACCGTGCGCATCGCAGGATCATATCGGCGGGTCATAAACTCACGAAAGGTCTGCCGCCCATTGAAGTGCATCTCGCGCAGCACTGCGATGCGCTGTTCGACAATCGCCTCATAGGCACGCGTCGCCGAGAAGCGGAACGCCGCCTTGGACGACATGGCTTCTAATTCGGTTGAGATTTCGAGCAAGGCGCTGAGCGTGGTTTCAGTATCACCATCGCGGTCGGTCATGTCCGACATGAGTTGGGAGAGGCGGGCATCCAGCTGGGATATCTTCGGGCTGAGGCGGCGCACGTCAGCAAAGCCGAGCATGGACAAGGCTTTGTAGGTCTCAATCTCTGCCAATCGTTGGAGCACACGACCGATGCGGCGCTTTCCGCATCCTTCCTGCGGGAAAATGGCGAACCGCATGTGGCCCGCCGGGTCAATCCGGAAGTCCCCCGCGATCACCGCAGCCCCTTCAAGAACTTGGCTCACGGCGACAGACTCAGAGACAAACCACTCGTTCACGCGCTCGTGGACGCTGGTCTCTCCGGTATGAGCTTCGATGCGAACCAGCGCCGATGAGACGCGTTCGCCCGGGGCCGAGGCACGCCAATCTGGGGGAAAGGCGTCAAAGTCGGCCGGATCAAACGGACGCTCGCCACCGCCGTCCATTATGGCGGTGTAAGTTACAACTTCGGTGTGGCTTTCCCATTTGAGGTAGTGCTGGCCAATTTGACCGGAAAAATGCGTGGCCCCGGGTTGGGGGTGCGCAGCCCCATATCGGTCAAGCAAATCAAGCAGATGCGCGCGGTCTTGGTCGCGATCACGTTGCGAGGCTTTGCCCGGCGCTTTGATCACCAAATAAACGGCCCGCCCGGGTGTACTTGCTTCTGGAAATGGCCGCGCGTGCAGCTCGTTGGCAAGCTGGTAACGCAGCTCATGATCGTTCAGGCCGGACATCGACATATCCCTAACTTCTCGTGCGTTAGGACGTAGTACGAATTGTCAGAAATAAAAACCTGTAAATTCAAAATCTTACAAGAATACTTTGGTATACGGTGCCAGCTGCTGCTCCTGAGCTGTTATTCTGCGCCCAAGTGGTCAGTTCCAACAATTCACCAAGACTGTGAACTGGGCAGCCTCAGACGTCAGGTCTTCGGGCGCTTTTGGCGGTGCCGCAGCCGCTCCTACTGGGGTGACACCCGCGCGGCTCAGCAAGTCGCGTATAGCGTCCGTATCTGCCGAGAAAGACACATTTGCCGGAAAGACACGGCCCGTGTCCACTTTGGGCAACAGTACGCCCACCAACGCGCCTGTATTATCGAGGATCGGCCCGCCCGTGTCACCGGACAGCGCATCAAGGCTCAAACGATCGAGGAAGGCTTCTCCTCCCAGACCTTGCGTGTCGGTCACCGCGCCAAAGGTGAGGGTCGGTGCACCCAAGATGCCTTCGAAGGGATATCCTGCGACAGCCACTTCGGCATTGCGGCGAGCCGTACCAACCGCCAACGTGGCCAATGCGGGAGGCGAGAGCCTCTCTTTCGGCGTCACAATGGCCAAGCCCAATGCGTCATCCAGAAACTCGACGTTTGCTTGATAGCTGCCTTCGAGCGTGATCGAGCCACACCCTGCAACGGCTTCGGTGCTGGTGAGCACCCGACCGGTGGTATCTATGTAAGCACCAGAGCGACCACGAATGGGTTTGCGAATGGCCAGGCCTGAAATCAAATCAACGGGAGCTTCTTCGGGCAACCCGGCTCCGGAAGGCAGAACACCATCTATGCGCCGGTACGATTTTCGGATTTCATCCAGAACCCGTGAATGGCGCTCTTCATCGCCAGCGGGCCACACCAGAATATAGCCTTTGATCTCTCCCCTGCGCAGGGTCACTTCGGTTTGAGAGACAATCCGCGCGTTTTCACCCGTGATCGAAAAACCATCGCTGCGACGCTGACGATCACCTTCGACGGGGATGATTTCAAGGGTTTGCAGGATGTCATAGAGACCAAACAATGTGCGCTGGTTGCCGGTTTGACTGATTTGGATGAGCTGCGCCTGCAAGGATCCTGTCGCGCCAAAACGGGCAAAAGGCGCATCGTAGCCTTCAAACGCAACAACTCCACGCGGGACAAGCATCTCGATTCCCATGTCGGAATCGCTGACAAGTTGCAGGTCCATACCTTCGAGGACAGCATTGTACTGTCGCAGCAACTCGGCACGTTGCTTGGTGGTCAAAACACCCGTTTCTTCAAAGCCGTTTGCAGCCTGCCAATCGGCCATGGACCTACGGGTACCACGACCAAACGCGCCGTCGATGGCGGCGCGATAAAATCCCGCCCATTTGAGAGCGATCTGTAGGTCTTCACGCTCAGCCCGGATCAAACGGGCCTCGGACCTTCGTGCTTGCTGGACCGTCTCGTCAGGCTCGGGTTCTGCTGCGGCCTGCACAAGCGTTTGCTCGGAGGTTTGCGATGTGCCCACTTGCGCAGGTGCGGTCGTTGATGCTTGCGGCAACACACGCGTTACGCTGGCTCCGACAGGCCAGAATTGCTGACCATATGTTCCCGACCGCGTCAGGTAGCTGTCGCGTGGGATTTGGCCAGCAGCTCGCAAGGTGCTTAAAAGTCTGGTGGCCTCGGCCTGGGAATACGGCCCAAGGGCCAACCCATACCATCCGCCTCGAATGGAAAACCCAGCAACGTCAGGCAGTGAGGCGGCATAGTCGCGGACGCGTTCTTGCGCTTCGACCAGGCTTGGTTGCGATTCAATTTGCACCCAGAAGGCTTCGTAACCCTCAGCCGTTTGGCCAAACGCA
>JAKVBH010000002.1 GCA_022447495.1 Marinovum sp.
GGTGCCGACCTGAGCAACTTCTGCGCTGTCATTGACAGGGCGTGCTGCCGCCTGGATCGACTCGACCACTTTTGCGGTCGCGAGGTCGATGCCGCGCTTGAGGTCCATTGGGTTCATGCCAGCTGCGACGGACTTCATGCCTTCTTTGACGATGGCTTGAGCCAGAACAGTCGCAGTGGTGGTGCCGTCACCGGCTTCGTCATTGGTGCGGGAGGCCACTTCTTTGACCATCTGCGCGCCCATGTTTTCGAACTTGTCTTCAAGCTCGATCTCTTTGGCCACGGACACACCGTCTTTGGTGATGCGTGGGGCGCCAAAGCTTTTGTCGAGAACCACGTTGCGGCCTTTGGGGCCGAGGGTCACTTTCACCGCGTCGGCAAGAGTGTTCACACCGCGCAGCATGCGGTCGCGGGCGTCGGTATCGAAACGTACGTCTTTTGCAGACATGTCGCTACTCCAGAATGTAATTCAGATTTAGGGGAAGAGAGATCGTCACCGTGTCCGATTAGGACAAGATGCCGAGGATATCGCTCTCTTTCATGATCAAAAGCTCTTCGCCTTCAACGGTCACTTCGGTGCCGGACCATTTACCGAAGAGGATGCGGTCACCGGCGGACACGGCCATCTCGATGAGCTCGCCGCTGTCTTTGCGAGCGCCTGCGCCCACGGAGACAACTTCGCCTTCGGAAGGTTTTTCTTTTGCGCTGTCAGGAATGATCAGGCCGCCTGCGGTCTTTTCTTCGGATTCGACGCGACGGACCAACACACGGTCATGAAGCGGAGTGAATGCCATCTTTGTAGCTCCTTGGCTCAAAGTTATTTCGGTTTCCCCTGACTCCCCGTCAGGGTGGTCTCGGACGCTATCACTCACACTTAGCGAGTGCTAACGGCGCCGAAATAGGGATCGCGCCGATGTGAGTCAACTGTGAGGTGCAAAAAATTTTGGCCAAACGCACTTTGGTCCGACCGCGATTGACGTCCAACCTCCCTGGTGCCAAACAGCGACAGGATCGATGCATGGGTGTCTTAGTGTTTCAATTGGCTTTCACGATTTTTCGGGAAAAATTTTTGTTCGTTTTCGGCCTTGCCGCCATTCTCAACGTTCCCATTTTTTTGAAGACATCGTTGGTTCAGGAGCAACCGCAGCTTCAAGCTTCCTAATAGTGGCTTTAACCGCTTTGGCGTTCCATAGAATGATCTTGGAAGCTGGACCCATGCCGCGAGAAGATCTTGAAAACGACATGCACTCCCCAATGAAGCCAAAGATTGGGAGGTTTTTGATCAACTTCTCACTTTGCCTTGTTCCACCAGTCAGCGTAGTTTTAGCGACGATCATCATCGTGGCTTCGTTTGCTCCTGAGGACTTTGTTAGATCTCGCTTCACCTTAGTCTACTCAATAGTCGTTTGGCCCGTCGTCATATTGGTTTTCTGTGCGGTTCTGGCCTGGATCGGAACGAGCCTCCCAGCAGCAGCCATTGGCGCGGACTCCAGCCTGCGATTGGCTGCTCAGCGCGGCCTTAGATCCTTTTGGCGAACCATGGGCAGGCTCGTGATAGGAAACTTTGTCGTCTGGTTGATTGCCTTTTTGCTAGTCGATCGCCTATTTATGCTGATTTCCACGCACTTAAGCGACAACCTCCACATCGCATTTTTGTTCATCTTAGCGTCGCTCTCGCAACTCATCCTCTCCTTCCCCGCGATGCTCACGGCATGCGCGTTATGCATGGCATACATCGAAGAGGGCGGGGAAACCTAAGTAGTTCCAATCAAACGCTTCTTGCGCGCTCAAAAGCAAACTTAGGTGTCCCCTGTGTCGCCGACGTCATGCACTTGTTGCAGCGACCGCGCCCAAAGTGAAAGCGCGAGCCCGGTCAGGGTCGCCGCCAACAAAAGCCCCAGAAGCATCCACGCCGAGCCATAGGCATCCATGAGCAGGCCCGTGCCCCAGGTGAGGCACGCCCCAACGGACACAACCATCGCCCCGCCCAATCCAGCCGCCTGACCGGCCAAATCGGGGTTCACATTGAGCGCGCCTGCATTGGCATTGGGCGTCGTGATCCCATTGCCGACACCGACCAAAATCGTGCTGCCAAAGACAAAAAGCGCGCTTTCAAAGCCCAGGGTCAACCACATCAACCCCAAGAGCGGCCCCGCACAGCCCACCACGCGCCCCGCGATCATCATGCGATTCACACCCAGCCGCTTGGAAAACCGATTGGAAAAGGCCGAGCCGCAGAAGAACCCAAAGGTGATCGACCCGATGTACCAGCCCAGCGCCGCGGTCGAGACGCCAAAATCCCGCGCCGCCACCAAAGGCGCGCCGGTGAGAAAGACGAAAAACGATCCCGTCGAAAACGCACTGGTCAGGGCATAGGCCCAGAACCGAGGGAACTCGAGCAAAGCCAAACGACCCTTGGCCTCTGTCGTCTCGGCGCGCACAACGCGGGTCTCGCCCACATCGACATTGCTCCACACCAAAAGCGCCGCGCCCACGCCCGCATAGGTCCAAAAGATCGCGCGCCAGCCCAGCGCCGTATCCAGCAGCCCCCCGGCCAAAGGCCCCAACATCGGCACAATCGCCATGGCCATGGAAATGAGGCTCAACCGCGCCGCCGCCTCATCCTCCGCCGTGGTGTCGCGCACAATCGCCAAGGACAACGCGTGGCCCGATATCATCGCCGCCTGCAAAACGCGGAAGCCCAGAAAGACCCACACATCCTGGGACAACGCACATCCCACCGAAGCCAAGACAAAGACCGCAATCGACGCCAAAAGCACGGGCCGCCGCCCCACCCGGTCCGACAATGGCCCAACGACCATCTGCACCAAGGCTGTCACAGCCAAGTATCCGGCAATGGCCATGCTCACCGTGCCGTAATCTGCGTCCAAATCCTCGGCGATCTGCACCAACGCGGGCAGGAACATATTGAGCGTGAGCGTCGACACTGCCGTGAGTGCGACAAGCGTGGCCAGCCTCGGCGGGGATGTGGGCACAGGCATGGCGTTTCCTGACAGCAATAGACTTCTGAGATGTGTTGCCCATAGTCTGCGCAAAGCAACCAAGGACATCTAGAGTATATGCCTATAACCCGTTACCTCACCCTTTGGATCACTCTTTTGCTTGCGCTGCCGGCCATGGTGGTTGCGCAATGCACCGGCACCGACATCCGCCCCTCTCTCACCGAGGCGGAACGTGCCGAAATCGAAGAGGCTGTGGGGTCAGAGCCATTCGCAGAAGGCAACTTCTGGCAAGCTACCCGCGGTGGTCGGACCTTTACCTTCATCGGCACCGTCCATATCGATGACCCACGTTTGGACGGCATGCTCGCCTCGGTCGCGCCCCTGATCGATGGTGCGGATACGCTCTTTCTTGAGATGACCGCCCGCGAACAGGCCCAGCTTCAAAACCGCATCGCATCCGATCCTGGAATGATCCTGTTGTCAGAAGGCAGCTTGGACGCCCTCCTCCCAGCGCAGACATGGGCGACCCTCTCCAAAGCGGCCGAAGCTCGCGGCCTGCCCGCTCAGATGGCGGCACGTTTGCAGCCTTGGTATCTTTCCATCGTGCTGGCACTCCCGCCGTGTGTCCTGGCCAATGGCACACCCGAAGGGCTCGACGCCCGGATCGAAGCACGCGCCGATGCAGCAGGCATCCCCACCCAACCGCTGGAGCCGTTCGACACGCTGTTCGCACTTTTTGCTCGGAAGACCCTAGATGACCAAATCACCTTTCTCAGCGCGTCTGTCATGGAGGACGAGCAATCAGAAGACATGCTCGCCACCACACTCAATACGTTCTTCGAAGAAGCCCCCGCCGAGCTATGGCACATGTCGCGCATTTTGGCACGGCGCCAAATGCTCACGCTGGACCTAGACCCCGACGCGGTGTTCGACGAGTTGGAACAGACGCTTTTGATCGACCGCAACATCGCTTGGATAGATCGACTGTTGGAGGCCCCGGGAGATCAGGTCGTCGCAGCCTTCGGTGCAGCCCACCTCTTTGGCGAAGAGGGTGTGTTACAACTGATGGCCAATGAAGGCTTCGAGATCACCCGGTTGCGCCCCGTTGCGCAGTGACCGCGCGCTAGGTGACTGGATGTAAGAGCTATCTGCACGATTGAAGGCTTCAATCGTGCAGATAGCTGCGGAGATTTGGTCTTAAGCCGCCAGTCCACGCCCCTTGAGAAGCGCCTCGACGCCGGGCAAACGGCCCCGGAAGGCGGTGTAGAGGTCTGCGGCTTCGAGCGATCCACCCGCACTGAGAATGTGGGTTTCCAACTTCTGCGCGGTCTCGGGATCGAAGGCATCTCCGGCTTCTTCGAAGGCTTCAAACGCATCGGCGTCCATAACCTCAGACCACATGTAGGAATAGTAGCCCGCGCTATAGCCGTCGCCTGAGAAGACATGGGCAAAGTGCGGTGTGGCGTGACGCATCCCAATTGCGGCTGGCATTCCAAGTTTATCAAGGGTTTCAGCCTGTTGCGTCATGGCATCCAAGGGTGCGGCACCGACGTGGAAATCGAGATCCACTAGCGCGGAGGCCACATATTCCACCGTCTGAAAGCCCATGTCAAAGGTCGCCGCGGCCAGAACTTTGTCGAGCATCGCCTTGGGCATCGCCTCGCCGGTGTCGGCGTGGGTGGCAAATTTTTCGAGAACTTCGGGCACTTCGAGCCAGTGTTCGTAGAGCTGCGAGGGCAGTTCCACAAAGTCACGCGCCACGGACGTCCCTGAAATCATTTCATAAGTCACGTCCGAGAGCATCTGATGCAGCGCATGCCCGAACTCATGGAACAAGGTCCGCGCATCGTCATAGGACAACAGTGCCGGGTTGCCTTTGGCAAAGTTGCACACATTGATCACAATGGGCGCGCGCACGTCCGGGAACTTGCGCTGGGACTGGAACGCGGAGCACCAGGCACCTGAGCGTTTGGAGCCACGCGCGAAGTAGTCTCCAATGAAAACAGCCACATGTTTTCCATCACGGGTCACTTCCCAGGCGCGGCAATCGGGGTGATAAAGGTCCACTTCCAACGGCGCAAACTCCAATCCAAAGAGCCGCGTGGCGCAGCCAAACTGGGCTTCGATCATCCGGTCGAGTTGCAGGTAGGGTTTGAGCGCAGCCTCATCGAGATCATGCTCCGCCTTGCGCCGCTTCTCGGCATAGTAGCGCCAGTCCCAGGCCTTGAGCGTGTCGTTGACCCCATCGGCCTGCAACATGTCTTCAAGCACCTTGGCATCCGCATCCGCACGCGCTTTGGCAGGACCCCACACGTTCATGAGCAGCTCGCGCACGCGATCCGGCGTTCCGGCCATTTCAGTCTCAAGCTTATAGCTCGCAAAATCATTATATCCCAAAAGCTTGGCCCGCTCTTCGCGCAGCTTGAGGATTTCTGTGGCGATCTCGCGATTATCGGTTTTGCCACCGTTCGCACCGCGCGCGGCCCAGGCCTTGTGCGCGATCTCACGCAGAGAGCGGTCGGGACAGGTCTGCAAGAACGGCGCCACCAGCGAGCGCGAGAGCGTGACGACTGGCCCGTCTGACTCGCGCTCTTCTCCCGTCGAACGTGCGGCCTCCGCGAGATAGCCGGGAAGCGCAGCCAATGTCGCCTCATCCAGAACCATTTCCCATTCCCGCTCATCGGCGAGCAGGTTCTGCGAAAAGGCAGTTCCAAGCGTCGCGAGACGAGATTTAATCTCTTTCATCCGCGCCGCAGCATCTCCATCAAGCGCCGCACCTTGGCGGACCCAATTGCGGTGCATGAGATATAGGACGCGGGCCTGTTCTTCTGTTAAATCAGTGACTTTACGGTTTTCCCAGACGGTGCGGATGCGCGCCCAAAGCGCTACATTTCCATAGATTGCAGCGGAATGCGCGGCCATTTTCGGGGAAAACTCGCGCATGAGCCCTTCGCGGGTCTTGTTGCTGTCGGCACCTGCGAGATTGTAAAAGACGCTCGCCGCTTGGTTCAGTTTCGCCCCAGTGGTCATCAACGCTTCGACCGTATTGGCAAAAGTGGGCGCGTCGGTTTGCTCGGCGATGGCAACCGTCTCGTCGAGGTCTGCGGCCAATGCGGCGTCCAGCGCAGGGGCAAAGTGGCTGTCCTCAATCTCAGCGAAGGGCGCGATGCCAAAGGGGGTTTGCCAATCGGCAAGAAGCGGGTTTTGGGCGTCTGTCATAGAGATCTCCTTTGATCCATGACCTAAGTCGCGATAACCCGACTATCCAGCCCTGCGTGTTATTCTGTGGCAATTGCTTGGGGGGCGCTATGGTTGGTACCCAACTCACAACATTATAAGCCCGCCGCGAACGCCCTTTTTTGCGATAGGCGCGGTAACATCTGTCAAGGATGTAGAGAAAAGGCGCTCTGACGGTTCGGAGACGTCCACAGCAGGGACGGCCTTTATGGTGGCAGGCATACCCGTGGAGCGGGAGATCACTGTCGCATCGTCGCCATGTGGGCGGCGGCAAGCGCATCGTCGAAACCGTCCACATTTTTTTGGTGTAATCCATATCGACCGCTCCGCCTGGGTGAAGATGCGCAGACCAGCGGCCTTCGATGCCGAGCGTTTCACCTGAGCATTGCCTGTGGAGCAAAACCGACGAAAGTTTGCTGGGTGGTGGGAGGCGACTTGGACCGCCAAACTGCCTATGTCCAAAGGGGTGAGTTGCACCCCAGAACATCGCCGTTTGCGGCGGTCACAATTTTGGCGGTGCGGTCGCTCTTTACAACGCGCACAACGTGACGTGTCGCTTCGGCGGAAAAGTCGCGGCCATCGCCATCGTGGGTGTCGATCTCGTCATAGGTCTAGTCAACGACGAGAACGGGCGTGAGCATAATGCGGGTTTCGCAGCCACGTGCACCCCGCAAAAGAGCGCACGGGGCAAACCTTAGGCGGCGGCGTCCAGCATCTCTTTGATGGTGACGTCCGACACGCGCGCAAACGCCTCCATCCACGCAAGCATTTCGAGCGGCGAAAGACCCTCCCTGGCACGTTCCTTGATCGCATAGGCCAGCGACATGCCAACTGTTGGCAAAACCCCGATCATCCGAGAGTTCAGTTGATACCGACCGATGATTTGAGTGGCTTTTGCCTCCAGCGCCTGTTTGCGGTGAAGATTGCGCACTGCGTAGCCCAGAAGATCGGTAAAAATGACTTTCTGTTTCATTGGGCCTTGCGGCAGGGCGCTGCGCCATTCGGGCGCTTGTCGCATCAGTTTTTGAAAGAAGACCAGGGCGATCTCGTCCAATTCTGGCTCGATCCGGGCGTAGCTGGTTTGCACAGCGTGGTAGTACTCTGGGGTCATGTTCCTTCTCCATTCTGGGTAGAGAACACGTGGCAGAACATCCTTTATGAGGCGTTACCATCTGCTCACTCAACCGCAATTGCCTTGACATTTTGTTCGGGTGACTTGGGCGTTGGCTTGGCAGTTTCTTCTTATTCCTTGAGGAAATTGTGCCGCTAAATACTGACGTGTTCTTGTGCCAATCGGGCGCGCATCCTTATGGGCCCCTTTCACCCATGGCTGATCTGGACTAAGCCCAAACCGCCAGGAGGCGTGCCCATGAAACCCATCCGATTTGTCGCCGGTGTCCTCACCGTTGGATTTTGGACCCTGATGAGCCGGGTGATGGGCGTCGTGCGCGAAGTGTTAATCCTCGGGCTTATTGGCCCCGGCCCGGTCATGGATGCCTTTGTAGCCGCCTTTCGCTTGCCCAACATGTTTCGCCGCTTCTTTGCCGAAGGCGCGTTTAACACGGCGTTTGTCCCGATGTTCTCCAAACGCTTGGAAGCCGACGACGGGCCGATGGGGTTTGCATCAGATGCGTTTGCAGGTCTGGGATTTGCGCTGCTCGTGCTGACGGCGCTCTCGATGATCTTTATGCCCGCGCTAGTCTGGGCCACTGCTGGCGGCTTTGCTGGAACGGACCGTTTTGACTTGACTGTGGGGTTTGGGCGCATTGTTTTTCCCTATATTCTGTTCATCTCCTTGGCCGCGTTGATCTCTGGAATGCTCAACGCGTCCGGTCGATTCGCGGCCGCGGCGGCGGCCCCGGTCCTCCTCAACATCATTGTCTCGATCGCAATGATTGCCGCTCATTTCACCAGCCGCTCTGCAGCGCTGTATCTGATTTGCAGCATTCCCATCGCGGGCGTGGCGCAACTGGCATTGGTGTGGATCGCTGCGCATCGCGCGGGGCTCAAAATCATGCCGCGCCGCCCCAAATGGACACCGCAGATGCGCAACTTGGTGGCTGTGGCCCTGCCCGCCGCACTGGCTGGCGGCGTGATGCAGATCAATCTGCTTGTGGGTCAACAAGTGGCCTCACAATTCGATAGTGCCGTGGGCTGGCTCTATGCCGCCGACCGGCTTTACCAATTGCCACTGGGCGTTGTGGGCATCGCCGTAGGGATTGTGCTTTTGCCGGATCTCTCACGGCGGCTCGAAGCCAATGACCTTGCCGGATCACGCGCGGCCTTTTCTCGCGCGGGTGAGATGGCCTTGGCGCTGACCATCCCTTCGGCTGTGGCTTTGGTTGTAGTACCCCTTCCAACGGTTTCAGTCCTTTTTGAACGCGGCGCGACGGATGCAGATGACGTCGCTGCAATCGCCGTGGCCGTCGCACTTTATGGCATCGGGCTTCCTGCGTTTGTGTTGCAAAAGGTTCTGCAACCGCTGTTCTTCGCCCGCGAAGACACCAAACGCCCGTTCCGCTATGCAGTTTGGGCCATGGTGATCAACGCAGTGCTTGCCATTGGCCTTGCCATGCCTTTGGGATGGATTGCCCCGGCTATCGCGACAAGCGCCGCCGGTTGGGCCATGGTCCTATTTCTTGCCATCGGTGCGCGCAGCATGGGCGATGTGGCCAAGTTCGACGTACGGTTCCGTCGACGTATCTGGCGCATCGTGGCCGCCTCATTGGTCATGGGGGCCGTGCTCTTTGGCGCCAATCTGCTCCTGGGGCCTTGGTTGGCCGTGGCCTATGTCCGGTTCGTCGCCTTGGCCGCGTTGATCACGGTGGGCATTGTGAGCTACGCCATTACGGCGCAGCTCTTTGGAGCGTTTAGCTTGGGTGAGATCAAAGCAATCCTGCGCCGCTCCAGGTCCTAGACGACCATTCCAAATACAAGGCCAGAGGCAATGGCCCCGATCACGCCGAAGCCGAGATAGGTCACAAAAACCGGCATCCGCACCAACGATAACACCGCCGCCATCGCTGGGATCGAACTCACTGAGCCCGCAACCATGAAGGCTAGGGCGGCGCCAGGCTGCATGCCCTGTTCGATCAAACCCGCCAGGAGGGGCGGCGCGACATAGCCGTTGAGATATGCAGGCATCCCAACGAAGGAGGCCACGATCACCGGGCCCACGCCTTCGCCGCCCACAAGCTGTACGATCAGGGCTGCGGGCACGTAGGCGATGAGCAAGCCTTCGAGCACATATGCCAGCGCCAACCATTTGCAGAGAAACACCGCATTTTCGATCCACTGATCTTTGAACATCTGGCGACGGCTCCCCTCGGTCCAAGGCATCCAGTTGGCTTTTTGATCGAAGGGTGACGGGCTACAGCCACAGCAAACAGAGGATTTGCGCGCTTTGAGCGGATTGCTGAAGGCACCAGTGGCCATCGCGGCGCGCAGCACAAAGCCACCGGCCAAACCCAAAGCGACGGCCGAGAGGGCTTTGGCCACAGCAAACGGCCAGCCCAAAGCCTCCGCCGTGATCAGCAAGGTCGGCGGGTCGATCAACGGCGAGGACAGCCAGAACGCCATCACCGCTGGCAACGGCGCACCCAATGCCAAGAGCCCGGCGATGAAGGGGATCACCTCACAGGAGCAAAACGGGGCCAACCCGCCAAAGAGAGAGGCCATAAAGATCGCTTGGGTTTGGCGCCCTTCGAAGGCGCGGGCAATCATGGCTTCTGCCCCCGCGGATTTGAAATAGGCCAAGAGCGTCACAGCAAAGACGATGATCGGCAGCGTGCCAACGAACGCGGCTGTGGCCTTGTCCATGACGGGTCCAAATTGCGTGGGGTCAAAAACAGCGACGGCAGCAGGGAGCGCCACAACCCAGAACAATGGGTTTCTGATGATGACGAGCGGGTTGCGCCATGCTGGGACGGACGTATCAGCCATCGTTGGCGGCCTTTCGGACTTCGTCGGCACAGCATTCCATCAGGAGGAAGCGCGCCAAATCTTGGAGATGGGAAATCGAGGCGCGCGAGATGATCGAGCGACCGATGCGCTCTTGAGTGACCACGCCCGCGGCGGCAAGAAACTTGAGGTGATGCGTGAGCGTTGAGGCGGCGATGCCCGTGCGCTCTTGAATGTCTGCAACCGCGAGGCCCTCACCTCCGGCGCGCACAAGAACCCGTAGAACCTGAAGCCGTGCTTCAGAGCCCAAAGCCGCGAATGCGTTTGCGGCGCTATCCCAATCCATGATCGACTCACTCATTGTTTCGACATTACTAGTAATATCGAAACAATGAGTGAGGACGTCAATCCTCGTCTAGTCTCTTCGGATGCGCGCCAGGATCGATTGCCAGCCACCAGGGGTCAAAACAACACCCAAAACAAAGCCGCACACAAAGGCGCCGACATCCGCCGTCCAATCACGCCCGCCTCCGAAAAAGACGCCAAATACCAGTTGGATACCGAGCAAAAAACCAATGAGCGAGAAGGCGCGGATTTGTTGTTCGCCCATCTGGCCCAGGCGCAGCCACAGCAGATATGTGAAAGCCCCAATCAAACCGTAGACCGGCGGAAACGCCCCGATCAGAGGCGTCGGGTCATCCAAAACGAGCGCGAAAATCACCGCTCCGCCGATGCCCGAGACGACAAAAACGATCAATGTCGCGACCCCGCCCATCACCTCGGCAACCATTTTGCCAAGCGCCAAGAGCATCACACAAGCAAAGAGCGCATGGGTGAAATTGCCATGAACAAAAGGATAGCTAACCAGCCGGATCATATGCTCCAAGGGGAACTGGCCCGTGGCGATCATCCAATCGAAAATCTCTCCCGAAAACGCGTAATCCTGAGCCGCACTCAGGCGCCAGCCCACCGCCTCTGGCCCACCAAGTAGGCCGCGCTCGCCGAGTGAGAACATCCCCTCGATACCCGCGATAAACAAAAACAAAGCCGTCACCACAGGAGGCAGTGGATTGACCGGAGAGACGTTGGAATTCTGCATCGACGGATATGCTCGCTTGACGGTGAACTATGCCACAGGTACGCGTCGCGAACCTTAAACACCACGTGGAGAAATGTCTCATGTCAGAGGGTGTCCAAATCCCGTCTGCCTTTACCCCACGCGTCTTCTCGGGGATCCAACCCTCGGGCGGTTTGACGCTGGGCAATTATCTGGGCGCAATCAAACGGTTTGTGGATATGCAGGCCGAAGAGTTCGAAACCATCTATTGCATGGTTGACCTCCATGCGATCACCACGTGGCAAGACCCAGCCGATCTGCGCCACAATACACGCGAACTTTGTGCGGGCTTTATTGCCTCGGGCATTGATCCGGAACAGTCGATCCTGTTCAACCAGTCGCAGGTGCCTGAGCATGCTCAACTTGGTTGGGTGTTCAATTGTGTGGCGCGCATGGGCTGGATGAAGCGCATGACCCAATTTAAAGACAAAGCGGGCAAGAATGCCGAGAATGCTTCGCTGGGTCTTTTTGGCTATCCCGCTCTCATGGCGGCTGACATTTTAGTCTATCATGCGACGCATGTGCCGGTGGGCGAAGATCAAAAACAGCATCTTGAGCTTACGCGCGACATCGCGACTAAGTTCAACCATGACTTCGGCGTCGACTTCTTCCCGATCACCGAACCCGTGATCGAAGGGGCGGCCACGCGCGTGATGTCTCTGCGCGATGGATCCAAAAAAATGTCGAAATCCGATCCGTCCGATGCCTCGCGCATCAATATGACGGACACTGCCGATGACATTGCCAAGAAGATCCGCAAAGCCAAAACCGACCCAGAGCCCCTGCCTTCTGACCTGGATGGTCTGGCAGAGCGGCCTGAAGCACGCAATCTGGTCAACATTTACGCGGCGCTGTCCGATCAGACCGCAGAAGCGGCCATGGCAGAGGTCAGCGGCAAACAGTTTGGGGCATTCAAACCCATGCTGGCAGAATTGGCGGTGGAAAAGCTCTCTCCGATCTCAACCGAGATGGCGCGGCTGATGGATGACCAGGCTGAAATCGACCGCATTCTCGCACGCGGAGCTGAGCGCGCTCGCGAAATCACAGCACCTATTTTGGCCAAGACATACGACATCGTCGGTATGGTCCAAAGCTAAGACAGCGGGCGACGTCACGTGCACGTACGAATTTTATCAAATTTCGTGCCTCCGCTTAAGGCGTCGCTTGCACCATCTTCATAAACGCAGGCCAAGCCTCGGGGTCAGCAACGGTTTTGTCTCGGCAAAACGCGTTGCATACACCCCAGGTCCGCCCCGCATATGTCAGAAAGTGTGTCACTGGCTTACCAGAGTAGGGACAGAGCTCATTGGCTGCGGGCCCGGTGTCTACGACTTCAGCATCTGCGAGAGCGGGACCTGGCCATGGCACAGTCTCATAGGGTTGCACGTACCACGGTAGGACATCTGGTTTGGCGAATCCCATGGACCGCCAGCGTCGGAACGGTCCGTGGTTCAGATGACGCTGCACATAGTCCATGCAGCGTTCAGACACCGGCAAAGAAAACCCTGCAATCCGCCCGGCCACAGGTGCAAAGAACGCATCGGCAATAGAGTATTCCCCAGCCAACCAAGGCCCGCCTGACACGTCCAGCGCGTAGTGCCAGATATCTTGGAGGCGCGCGAGATCCGCATCGAGCGCGTCGTCGATCGGCACGTCGGAATAGGCCAGACGCACATTCATTGGACATTGAGTACGCAAAGCAGTGAACCCAGAATGCATCTCCGCCGCCAGCGAACGCGCCAATGCACGCATCTTAGGCTCTTTTGGCCAAAGCCCTGCGTCAGGGTGGCGCGAGGCCAACTCTTCACCGATGGCCATGGAATCCCACACAACAGCACCATCCTTTAAGGCGACACATGGCACGGTTCGCGCAATCTTCACATCGTCAGTCAATTGCTCGGCCACAGTCTGGCCCTCGCCAAACGGGACCATGATTGTCTTTTTGGATAGGCCGAAAGCGTCGAAGAACAACCAGCCGCGCAGCGACCAAGTTGAGTAGGCGTAGTCGCCAATGTAGAGAATATCAGTCATGCGCTGCAGCCTATCAGCGGGCGTTGCGTAAAATAAAATTCAATTTTTTGATGCCTCCCATCACGTTGAGTCTTCTTAGCTTTTTCAAATGTTTCAAATTTTTCTCCCTCAGCGTGTGATCCACTAAGGTCTGAACCCCGTAATTTAAATTAATGATCCATCAAGGATTGAGCTACACAGACCTGGGGAGCGACTGATATGGCACTCGACACAGCACGCGACATGTCTTTGTCCCGCACCGCGATGAAAGCGGAGTTGCTAGACGCAGAAACGGAACTCCGTTTGGCCTATGCTTGGCGTGATGAACGCGATGAAGCCTCGCTTCACCGCCTCATCACGGCCTATATGCGGCTCGCAATTTCCATGGCGTCTAAGTTCAAACGGTATGGTGCGCCGATGAACGATCTGATCCAAGAGGCAGGCCTGGGTCTCATGAAAGCGGCGGATAAATTCGACCCTGATCGCGGAGTCCGCTTTTCTACCTACGCTGTGTGGTGGATCAAAGCGTCGATCCAGGACTATGTGATGCGCAACTGGTCGATGGTCCGGACTGGATCCACCTCGTCGCAGAAATCACTCTTCTTCAACATGCGCCGTGTGCAGGCGCGCCTTGAGCGCGAAGCAGCGGCTGTGGGCGAGACCCTCGACAAGCACCAACTGCGCGCAATGATCGCGACTGAAATTGGCGTCCCGCTCCACGATGTGGAGATGATGGAAGGCCGCTTGTCAGGCTCCGACTACTCGCTCAACGCAACGCAGTCTGTCGATGACGAAGGCCGCGAGTGGATCGACACACTTGAAGATGAAGGTGCACAGGCCGCAGAAACCGTAGAAGCCGATCTCGACACTGAGCAGCTGCGCGAGTGGCTCTTGGTGGCACTCCAGTCTCTTAATGCACGTGAACGTTTCATTGTCACTGAGCGCAAACTCAAAGACGAAGCACGGACACTGGAAAGCTTGGGCAAAGAGCTTGGCCTCTCCAAGGAGCGCGTTCGTCAGCTCGAGGCGGCCGCATTCCAAAAGATGCGCAGGTCGCTTGAAGGTCAAAGCCGCGAAGTTGTCTCGTTCCTCGCATAAAAACAGTCATTTACAGGGGCCGGAGCCCCGGGCGGTGCCCGGGGCTTTTTTAGGTCGCTTATTACCGGTACTGGGCCGCGGTGATAAACTCACCAAAGCTTTCACACCAAACAACCACCGTGGTGTAGGCCGACACATCGACCCCTTCAGGGACATCGAGTAAAAAGCCCTGGAACGTCTTTACGTCCCCTACCAAGGCCGCTGAAGCTTTGATCGGGTTGAACTCGTCTTCATGCTCCACAAACTCTGAGGTCAGGTACACTTTGTAGTCCGGCCCCGGCGACAAGGCTCCTTCGTGCACGATCATATCGGATGTCAGGCTGATGGTGCCCTCACCCCAATGAAGAAAATCGCTGCCACGCAGTTCACGTGTCAGAGTAGCGTTATACTCCGCCGCCGCCGCTTGTTCCTCAAGCATAGCCGCATCAGGGGACTCGGGCGCCGTCAGGATTGGCAACAGATAAATCCCAAGTGCAAAGCCGATTGCACCGGCAATTCCGTGGGTGACTAAGAAAACCAAAAACCGCATGGGCGCCTCCATATTTGATTGGCGCTGAAAGTACGGCGAATGGCGGGCCTGTCAATTCTGGGTTTAATGCATAGATGGAGCAAGTTGCGGAAAATCTCGATCATCAAAACACTGCCAAACTTACGCTTTCTTCTGCACTTTGTGATGCTCAACGCATCGGATTACCGTCGACGTGCTTTAGACCCGCCGTGGACAAGCCGCGGGAGAGGACTTAGGATTTTTCAACAGCCGCCTGGGAGACGCCATCATGTTGACGGGGAAACGAATTCTGCTGGTGATCTCTGGTGGGATTGCCGCCTACAAAGCCCTTGAACTGATCCGCCGTCTGCGCGAGCGAGGGGCAGCGGTCACTCCCGTCATGACCCGTGCTGCCGAACAGTTCGTCACACCGCTCTCTGTGTCGGCCTTGGCAGGCGAAGAGGTACACCGCGATCTCTTCGACCTGACCAAAGAGGCCGAGATGGGCCACATCCAACTCAGCCGCGTCGCCGATTTGGTCCTGGTGTGTCCGGCCACCGCGGATCTTTTGGCCAAAATGGCCGCCGGGATGGCAAACGACCTTGCCACCACGCTTTTGATGGCCACCGATACTCCCGTGATGGCGGTACCTGCGATGAATGTGCGGATGTATCTGCACCCCGCGACGCAACGCAACATTGCCACGCTCACCGCCGATGGCGCCCACTTCGTGGGCCCTGTGGAGGGTGATATGGCATGTGGTGAGTTCGGCCCCGGACGCATGGTCGAAGTGCCCGAAATCCTCGCCGCAATCGAAGGTGCCTTTTCCCCCAAGCCTTTGAGCGGAAGTCGTATTTTGGTCACCTCTGGCCCGACACATGAACCGATTGACCCCGTGCGCTACATCGCCAATCGTTCCTCCGGAGCCCAAGGCACGGCCATCGCCAGCGCGCTTCGCGATCTTGGCGCAGATGTGATCTTTATCACGGGACCCGCCGATGTGGCGCCTCCAGCGGGCGTGCGCATCGTCAAAGTGGACACGGCCGCGCAAATGCTCGAGGCGGTGACATCGAGCCTGCCAGTGGATGCCGCTGTGTTTGCCGCAGCGGTGGCGGATTGGCGGGTGGCCTCAGCGTCCGACAGTAAGATCAAGAAAGTCGATGGCGCCCTACCCACGCTCAGCTTTGCCGAAAATCCAGACATCTTGGCCACGGTGGCGCAAATGACCAAAGGCCGCCCACCCCTGGTGGTTGGGTTTGCCGCGGAAACGGATGATGTGATCACCCACGCCACCGCAAAGCGCGCGCGCAAGGGCTGTGACTGGATAGTCGCCAACGATGTCAGCCCCGAGACCGGGATCATGGGCGGATCTGAAAACGCAGTGACCTTGATTTCGAAAGACGGCGCAGAGGCCTGGCCACGCATGGACAAAGCACACGTCGCCGCACAGCTGGCCGAGCGTATTGCCCAGGCCGTAGCTGCAGGCTAAATCGATTACCAGCCGGGACATTTTGGGACCTTACACGTGATGCCAACCGTGACACTCCACATGACATGGGAGGCTGAGGCGGACCAAAGCCTTGGGTTGCCAAGCTACGAAACCAACGGGTCGGCGGGTGCAGACATTCGTGCGAACCTACCGGATCGCGGGACAATTTCCCTGGCCCCTGGGGCGCGCGTATTGGTGCCAACGGGGCTACGCATGGCAATCCCCGAAGGATTCGAAGCGCAAATCCGGCCCCGTTCTGGTCTCGCGCTCAAGTATGGGATCACACTGCCCAACGCGCCTGGCACAATCGATTGGGATTATCGCGGACCGCTGGGCATCATCGTGATGAATGCTGGCTCTGAGACATTTGAGATCGGCCATGGCATGCGTATTGCCCAGATGGTTGTGGCTCCCGTGGTGCAAACGGATTTCGTGACAGTTGAGAGCCTCGATGACACAGACCGCGGCGCGGGCGGCTTTGGCTCAACGGGGTCGCGCTGATGCTGCTTGTCTTCGCCATGGCGGCGGTCATCTGGGGCATTGGCGCAGCGATGGGCGTCAACCGCGAAGCACGATTGCCCATGTTGGGGCTGCTCTATGTGGGCGTGTTGGCCATCCAAGTGGCCTTGCCCGATGGACATCCCATGCGCGAAGTCACAGGTGGAAGCCCCGCGCTTTGGGTCTTGCTCGGCGTGGCCCTGGCGCTGGTCCTGGCCTATCGCTTTGCCTGGGGCAAACTCAAAGGCGTGGCCGATGCCAAGGCCGAGGCCAACGGGATCAAGCCGCTCGAAGACAACCGCCCCTATAGCGACACGGAGCTAGAACGCTACGCCCGACATATCGTCCTGCGTGAAATCGGCGGCCCGGGTCAGCAACTCCTCGCCAAGGCGCGGGTATTGGTGATTGGCGCAGGCGGTCTGGGTGCTCCGGCGCTCCAATACCTTGCTGCAGCCGGCGTGGGCACCATTGGTTTGATCGACGACGACGTGGTCGACAACGCCAATCTTCAGCGCCAAGTGATCCACACCGATGCACGCATCGGCTTGCCCAAGGTCTTCTCTGCGCAAATGGCCATGGAAGCCCAAAACCCTGGGATCGTGGTCAAACCCTATCACCGCCGCCTAACCGAAGATATTGCGGCGGAGCTGTTTGCCGAGTTCGACGTCGTTCTGGACGGCACCGATAATTTTGCCACGCGACGCATTGCCAATAAAGCCGCCGTGGCCACGGGCATACCCCTTGTGTCAGGCGCGCTAAGCCAATGGGAAGGTCAGCTGACCGTCTTTGACAGCGCCAGAGATACGCCCTGTTACCACTGCATTTTCCCCGACGACCCCGCGGACGGCGTGGCCCCGTCCTGCGCCGAAGCGGGCGTACTCGGCCCCCTGCCCGGCGTGGTGGGTTCAATGATGGCGGTGGAGACGATCAAGCTCCTCACCGACGCCGGAAGCGCCCTGCGCGGCGAAATGCTCATTTACGACGCCCTCTACGGTGAGACGCGCAAAATTAAGATCACAAAACGGGCCGAATGCCCGGTGTGTGGGCACTCAGGCATCGGCAAAACCGTTTAACCCTCTGCCCTTTGCGCCCCCTCGGTAATGGCCGCCCGGAGTTTGGCGTCCAGGGAGTTTTGCTTGCGGCCGTCGTGGAGTTTCAGGCCGAACATATCTTTGACATAGAACGTATCGACCACCTGCTCGCCGTAGGTCGCGATGACAGCGGAGGCGATGTTGATGTTGGACGCCGCCATGGTCCGTGTGAGGTCATAGAGCAAACCAGGGCGGTCGCGGGTGTCCACTTCGATGATCGTGTAGATCTCCGAACCGTCGTTGTCGAAGGTGATATGGGTTGGCACCTGAAAAGCTCTTTCGCGCTTTTTGAGCTTGTCGCGCGGCGCAATGGCCTGACGGGCCACCACTTCACCCATCAAGGTTTTGCGGATCATCTCGCGCAGGCGGGGAATGCGAGCGCTTTCATAGGGGGCGCCCTCGCGATCTTGGATCCAAAAGGCCGCCGTGGCATAGCCGTCTTTCGACGTAAACGTACGTGCGTCGACCACATTGGCCCCCGACAGCGCCAGCGCACCGGCAAACCGGTTAAAGATACCGGGGTGGTCGGCCAGGGCAAAACACACCCGCGTGGCGTCGCGATCCTCATCGGGGTGGATGTCGATTTTGACCTCGTCATCCGTGATCTCACGCAAAAGGTTGGCAAAGACCTCATGGGCCGTGACGTGAAGGCCCTGCCAATAGGGGTCGTAGTGCCGCCCAGTCTCGGTGCGGAGATCAGACGTCGACCAATCCGAGAGACGCTCGCGCAGGAGCTTCTTGGCCTCGGTGCCACGCACTTCACGATTGAGCGCTTCAAGACCGCCCTCAAGCGCGCGTTTGGTCTGACGGTAAAGCGCGCGGATCAGCACGGCTTTCCAGTTGTTCCAAGTCCCCGGCCCCACGCCGCGGATGTCACAGACGGTCAGCACGGTCAGAAGGTTCAACCGATCCACCGTCTGCACCGCCTTGGCAAAGTCGCGCACGGTCCGTGGATCGGCAATGTCGCGTTTTTGGGCCATGTCGGACATCAGCAAGTGATAGCGCACGAGCCATTCCACCGTGGCCGCATCATCAGCCTTGAGACCGAGCCGTGGCGCCACACTGCGCGCGATCCGAGCGCCCAAAATCGAGTGGTCTTCTTCGCGACCTTTGCCAATGTCGTGCAACAAACAGGCAACAAAAAGCACCCGACGATTGATCCCGCCCTGGATAATCTCGGTTGAGACAGGAAGGTCGTCGCCCATTTCACCGCGTTCGATCTCGGCCAGTTCATGAACCACTTGGATCGTATGCTCATCAACGGTGTAGTGGTGATACATGTTGAACTGCATCATCGCGACGATCGGCTCGAACTCGGGGATGAACTTGGAGAGGACCCCAAGCTCGTTCATCCGTCGCAAAGCCCGCTCTGGATCACCATGTTTGAGCAATGTGCCCAGAAAGAGCTTTTGCGCCGCAGGATCATTGCGCATGTCTTCATCGATCAACGACAGGTTCGCTTTGACCAAGCGCATCGCGTCAGGATGCAGCAAGAGCCCCTTGCGCAGCCCCTCTTCAAAGAACCGGAGCAGGTTTAGGCGATCGTCAAGAAAGGCTTTTTCATCCGCAATAGCCAACCGATTGTGCACGACTTTATAGCCAGACTTGACCTTGGGGACGCGCTTAAACAGACGTTCTAGAAGCGGGGGTTCCTTGGCGTTTGTGGCCTCCAACGAGGTCAGCAAAATGCGCGTCACATCCCCGACAGCCGTAGCGTGCAAGAAATATTCCTGCATGAAATGCTCGACCGCGCGCCTGCCGCCCTCGTCTTGGTATCCCATGGCGCTGGCCACATCGACTTGCATATCAAAGGTCAGCTGTTCCAATGCCCGCCCAGCGATGAGATGCATGTGACACCGCACAGCCCACAAAAATGCCTCGGCGCTTTCAAAGGTTTGGTATTCCTCAGCGGTAAAGACACCGATGTTCACAAGGTCCGCTGTGGTCTCGGTGTGGTGCACATATTTCGCGATCCAATATAGCGACTGCAGATCGCGCAGACCGCCTTTGCCCTCTTTGACATTGGGCTCGACCATGTAGCGCTGACCACCTTGTTTTTTATGCCGCGCCTCGCGTTCTTCCAGCTTTGCAGCCACAAACTCGCGTTCGGTGCCTTTGAAAAGGTCGCGCCAGAGCGCCGTGTCGAACTCTGACGCCAAGCGCATGTCACCGGCAAGGGGGCGGTGCTCCAACATCGCGGTGCGGATCGTGAAATCCTCTTGGCCGAGGCGCAAACAATCTTTGATGGTGCGCGTGGCGTGGCCAACCTTGAGTTTTAGATCCCAAAGAATGTAGAGCATCGATTCAACAACGCTCTCGGCCCAAGACGTGGTTTTGTACGGCGTCAGGAACAGCAAATCGACGTCCGAGAACGGTGCCATCTCGCCCCGTCCAGAACCGCCCACGGCCATCAGCGTCATGCGTTCACCGGTCGTAGGTGTCTCAAGCCGGTGCAGATGTTGGGTGGCAACAGTCCAGGTGGCCACCACCAACCCGTCCATCAACCAAGTATAGGCCCGCGTGGCCTGACGTGCTGCAAGTGGGTTTTCCCCGAAGCTTTTGGCAATGGCCGCCCGACCCCGGTCGCGCGCTTCGGACAAGACCTCCACCGTGGCCTGTCGCAACTCCTTGCCCGTTAGACCATCGCCCGCCAGGACATCGAGTTTGGCGATCACCTGGTCATGGTCAAAGATCGCGCGTGCCGCCTCGGAGGACGGCACGGTATAGTTTGCTGTCTTAGAATCCTGCGCCAGAGAAGCTTCGTGGGGCTGGTTCAAGGATCACCACCTGTCTGTCTTTGATGGACGCCACCGCCAGGCCGCGTTCGTTCGTGCCGTCGGGGAGAAAGCGGAAGACGCCGGACACCCCTTGAAACCCTTGAGATTGCATAATTCGGCGCGAGGTCAAGGCGTCACTGTTGCCTTGCGCCACCAACGCGCCGATTGCCGCGATGCCGTCATAGGCCAATCCGGCCAGTTGGTGGGGCGCGCTGCCGTAGGCATCCGCGTAGCGCGCGCGGAATTGCGCGACCCGCGATTGGTCCGGCAGAGCAAAGAGAGAGTTCTGCATACCGCGGAAGTTAAATGCATCAGGACGAACGTCCCACCGGGTTAATCCCGCAAAGGTGGTTGTCTCAGGCGACACGCCTTTAGACGGCAACAAATCCAGGATAAACGACAGCGCGCCATCGTAATCGGCGGTCATCATGACGGTTGATGCACCCGTTTGGGTCACGGCGCCAGCCGCTTGGGTCATGGCACTGTCGAGGCTGTCTTGGTTGAGGTCGTAACCGATGGTCGCGTTCACACGCACACCCTGCTGTGCGGCGGCCGCTTGAATCGCAGAGCGGCCAAATTGTCCTGGCACGTCACGCGAATGCAAAATCACCATCGAGTTGCGTCCGTTGCGGCGCATGTAGCTGGTCAAGCGATTGGCCGTATTGCGGAAGGTTGATCCCAAAATAAAGACGTTGCCACCTGCGATAGATGGATTGTTGGAGAACGTCAGCACGTTGATGTTGTCATCTGCCACCGCCACGCCCGCCGCGTTGGCCGCTTCGCCAAAAAGGGGACCGAGAATCACCTTAGCCCCATCATCTGCGGCCAGTTGTGCAACGGACGCCGCCTGCGCCGCAGTTCCGCCAGTGTCATAGACACGCAAGTCAATCTTCACGCCTTCAAGATCTGCAATCGCCAAACGAGCGGCGTTCTCCAGGCTCCCGGCAATGCGACCGGCATTTGCATCAGTGCGCGGCACCAAAAGCGCCACGGTCACGGGTTTACCCGCATCGATTTGTTGGCCTGTTCCACCACCACCCACCGAGGATGGCGTCAAAGCAACCGGATCACATGCCGCCACCAATGCCAGCGCGCCAATCGCAAAAACGGATCGCAAAAACGACCGCTTGCGCGGCGAAGATAAAACGGCAACCATGACAAAATCCCCCTGCTGTCGTCCCGATGCGTGCCAGAAGAATAAACGGCCGCATCCCACCGTTGGGATCATAGAAAGGTGGCGCCCGGGGTCTAGGGGGAATAGACCGCGTTCTGGGGCTTTGAGGTAAATACGGCTGCAAGAAGGGGCAAATCAGGTGACAGGCCAACTGACATTTGTGGCGGTGCCAATCGGCAATGCTAGGGATATTACCCTGCGTGCCTTGGATATTTTGCGTGATGCCGATGTGCTTGCCGCAGAAGACACCCGCGCCCTGCGCCGCTTGATGGAGATCCACGGTCTTGCGCTTAATGGACGGCGGCTCATCGCCTACCACGATCATAGTAATGAGAAAGCGCGCAACGGCGTCCTGGCTCTTCTGAGCGAAGGACGTCACGTGGCCTACGCCTCCGAAGCGGGCACCCCGCTGATCTCCGACCCCGGCTTCCATCTGGCTCGCGCGGCAGCGGGTGAAGGCTTTTCGGTTACGACGGCACCTGGGGCCAGCGCTGTGACGGCGGCATTGACTTTGGCTGCACTGCCAACGGATCGGTTTCTATTCGCTGGCTTTTTGCCAAATACCAAATCAGCGAGACGCCGAGCATTGCAGGAATTGGCACCCATTCAAGCCAGCCTTGTGCTCTACGAGTCACCCAAACGGATCGCCGCTTTACTTGAAGATGCTCTGGCAACAATGGGCAACCGTCCTGCTGCGCTCTGCAGAGAACTCACCAAACGCTTTGAAGAGGTGCGTCGCATGCCGCTCGAAGAGCTCTGCATCTCCGTCGAAGACATGCCACCCAAAGGGGAGATTGTCCTCGTCATCGACCGCGCCCCACCCCAAGCAGCCAGCCAAGAGGATATCGACGCAGCGCTCAGCAATGCTCTAGATCGGCTCAGTCTAAAAGATGCCGCAGCCGAGGTCGCTCAAACCTATGGCCTCAACAAACGAAGCGTTTACCAGCGTGCGCTAAACATATCACGAAGAGACACCAACTAGGTAGGCGCGCCATGCTCGATTTCAGTGATCGTTTAGACCAACTTGCCACAGGTGTCTTGACGCGCGATCGCGCCCATCGCGGCCAACGAAATAACCTCTCAGGTCAAACCGCAGAAGCCGCAGTTCTGCGCACCTACAAAGCGCGGGGCGCCACTTTTATCGCAGAACGCTATCGCAATGCCGCGGGCGAGATCGACGTCATCGTGCAACAAAACGGCGTTTATATCATTGCCGAAGTGAAATCAGCAGCGACATTTGATGCTGCGCTCGCTCGGATCACACCGCGCCAAGTGGCACGCATTTATGCCGCAGCAGAGGCCTTTATCTTGACCACACCTGAGGGTGCTTTTGCAGAGGTGCGATGCGATGCCGCTTTGGTCGACGGCCAAGGCCAGGTCCAAATTCTTGAAGGCGCGCTTCTGCCATACTGACAAATGAAACTAGCTCTTGGCGCCCAAGCTTTCTAAAGCCCATGCCTGCTACCTTTTAGCATGGTATCACTCGCGAACAGCACCTGCAAACACATCACGAACGCCTTAGAGGCGTTGCACTGCGCATCCCGGCAGTCCATGTATCAGCCAAGATCACGCAGGAGCCGAGATGAAAGTCGCATTTCAAATGGACCCCATCACCGGGGTGGACATCAACGCAGACAGCAGTTTTCGCTTGGCCGAAGAGGCACAGAGCCGCGGCGCAGAGCTCTTTTACTATGCGCCCGACAAGATGGGCTACCGAGAAGGCCGCATCATCGCCCGGGGCCATGAGATGCAAGTTCAACGGGTGCCCGAGACGCCTGCAATCCTAGGGCCAGAACGGGAGGTCGATCTCTCGGACTTTGACGTGCTGTGGCTGCGTCAGGACCCGCCCTTCGATATGCATTATATCACGACCACACATCTTTTGGATCGCCTGCGGGATGATGTTTTGGTGGTCAATGACCCCTTCTGGGTGCGTAACTATCCCGAAAAGCTCCTGGTGTTGGACTTCCCCGACCTCACGCCGCCCACGGCCGTCGCCCGCGATCTTGAAATGATCAAAGACTTCCGCGCGGCCCATGGCGATGTGATCGTAAAACCGCTCTACGGCAATGGCGGGGCCGGTGTGTTCAAGCTCACCCAAGACGACCGCAACCTGGCCTCTTTGCACGAATTGTTCACCGGCTTCAGCCGCGAACCCCTGATCGTGCAAAAATTCCTCCCGGCCGTCAGCGCGGGCGACAAGCGCGTCATTTTGGTCGACGGAGAGGCTGTGGGCGGCATCAACCGCGTTCCTGCTCCGGGTGAGACACGGTCCAACATGCATGTCGGAGGCCGCCCCGAACGCGTCGCGCTGACCGAGCGGGACAAGGAAATCGTCTCTCGCATCGGCCCCCTTCTACGCGAGAAGGGTCAAGTGTTTGTGGGCATCGACGTGATTGGCGAGTGGCTGACCGAGATCAACGTGACATCACCCACAGGAATTCAGGAGCTTGAACGCTTTGACGGGATCAACGTGGCTGGACAAATCTGGGACGCCATCGAAACGCGACTCAAGACCTAACCGGTGATGCGATAGGCCAAAGCCTCCGCCACGTGCGGTTTGCGCACGGAGGCCTCGCCGCCGAGGTCCGCAATGGTCCGTGCCACGCGCAAAACGCGGTGGTATCCGCGCGCCGAGAGCCCAAATCGGTCAGAAGCTTTGAGCAAGAGCTCTCGACCTTCAGGATCAGGGCGCGCCACTTCATCAAGGCGCTGACCTTCTATGTCGGCGTTCAACCGCACACCTGGGACCCCATCATACCGCGCCGCTTGCACAGCCCGCGCTTGCGCCACCCGCTCCGCCACGGTTGCGCTGGTCTCCCCTCCGTCGGGCAAATCCAACTCCTCAAGGCCCACCGGCGGCACGTCCACCCGAAGGTCGATGCGATCCATCAACGGACCGGACAGCCGCCCCATGTAGTCTTCCCCGCACATCGGCGCTTTGGCACACGCGCGGCTCGGGTCGCCGAGGAAGCCGCACTTGCATGGATTGGCCGCCGCTACGAGCATGAACCGACACGGATAGCTCACATGCGCATTGGCGCGCGCGACCATGACGCGACCGGTTTCAATCGGTTGCCGCAAAGTCTCAAGGACGGGCCGCGCAAACTCTGGGGTTTCATCCAAGAACAGCACCCCGTTATGAGCCAAGCTGATCTCACCCGGCTTCGCCCCTCGACCGCCGCCGACAATCGCTGCCATGGACGCCGTATGATGCGGCGCACGATAGGGTCGCGATCGCGAGATGCCGCCCTCATCAATCAAGCCAGCCAGTGAATGCACCATCGAGGTTTCCAAAGCCTCACTTGCCGAAAGCGGCGGCATCACCCCCGGCAGACGCGCCGCCAGCATGGACTTCCCTGACCCTGGCGGACCGACCAGCATCAAATGATGGCGCCCCGCGGCTGCGATCTCCAACGCACGTTTGGCGCGCTCTTGGCCTTTGACTTCCGATAGGCACGGACCATCGAACGTGCGTAGCACTTCACCCGGTTCTGAGGGCTCCAAGGCGGCTTGTCCCGAGAAATGGCGCAGTACATCACCAAGATTGGATGCCCCAAGCACCTGCGTCGCTCCAACCCACGCCGCCTCCGCTCAGGACGCTTCAGGGCAGAGCAAAGTGCGGTTCTCTTCCGCAGCCGACATCGCCGCTGGCAACGCGCCCAGCACGGGCATTAAAGCGCCATCAAGCGATAATTCCCCAAGGGCGGTAATCTCGGACACAGCCTCAGCTGGAACAACCTTCAAGGCCGCCAAAAGGCCCAGCGCAATGGGCAGGTCAAAGTGCGATCCCTCTTTGGGTAAATCTGCGGGCGAAAGGTTGACGGTGATCTTCTTTGACGGCAAGGCGATCGCCAAAGAACACAATGCCGTCCGAACGCGGTCACGCGCTTCGGAGACGGCTTTGTCCGGCAGGCCAACAATCGAAAACGACGGCATCCCGGGGGTCACGGCGCACTGCACTTCGACCTGCCGAGCTGATACACCTTCAAATGCTACCGTGTAGGCCCGCGCGACCATATCCACCCCTTGGTTAATCAGGGTTAACGGTGCATCGATTCCGTTTAAGAAGCCTTAACGTAGATCAAACCGGCAACCGCCCCGAGCAAAATGCGCAGTAAATCAGCGCTGCCCACCAAATCGCCTGTCTAATTTCGCACATATAATGCGCAGACATCGGCCTTTTCCGCTCATCCGCACGCCCATATACGGAATGGGAAGGAGCAGACAATGCAAAACTCTTCTGTCAATACCACTGCACCTTACCCCTGCATTGGGCATATCCATCTCAAGGTGGCCGATCTCGACCGCGCTATCGCGTTCTACAGCGATCTCTTGGGTTTTCCTGTGACCCAGCAATACGGTCACCGCGCAGCCTTTCTAGGGGCTGGCGGATACCACCACCATATCGGTCTGAACACGTGGGAAAGCGCGGGCAGCACACCGCCGCCCAAGGGGCACACCGGTCTCTATCACAGCGCCTTTTTGTATCCCGACCGCGAAAGCCTTGCCCAAGTGTTAAAACGGGTCGTCCAAGCGGGCGTGCCAATTGATGGCGCTGCCGATCACGGCGTGTCCGAGGCGATCTATTTCCGTGATCCCGACGGCAATGGCGTGGAAATCTACCGCGACAAACCGCAAACGGAATGGCCCCGCACCAAAGCAGGCGACCTGGCCATGATCAATGAACCACTCGATCTCGATGCCGTGCTGGCCGAAGCAGCTTAACCCAAGACACGCGCCGCTCTTCCTCTTGCTCCAAATACCCGTGGAGGTGGATTGGCACAGCCAAGAGGGCGCGACAGCCCCCTTCTGCCACTTTTAGTTTCTCTTGCATCACTTGTGCGTTGCCTTTCGCTGAAGTCGAAACGCGTTTCGACGTGTTCAAACGCGAAAAGCGATGCTGATCTTCCATCGAAACTGAAAGTGCCTTCACGCTCGCCGCAGGCGCGCAGGCTGCCAAGCCTGCTCCCGCAGATGAAACTGCTAGACGTTCCCAGAACGCGCCACTAGCTTCGCCATCAAAGGAGGCACCCATGGCAACAGGTCAGGACATTCGCACATATTTCGAAGGCCAATGGCATGCGGGCGATGTGCCCATCATGCGTGCCGCCGATCACGGTGCGTGGCTCGGCACAACGGTCTTTGATGGCGCACGTTTTGTAAACGGCTTGGTCCCCGATTTGCGCGCCCATTGCGACCGGGTCAATCGATCCGCCGAAGCGCTCATGATGACGCCCAGTGTCTCCACCGACGATATGGTGGCCATCATCAGAGAAGGGCTTAGCGCCTATCCCAAAGACACTGCCGTCTATATCCGCCCGATGTATTGGGCGCTTGATGCGGGCTACATGGCCATCGTCCCAAGCGCCGAAACCGTGGGCTTTGCCGTCTCGCTCGAAGCAATCCCGATGGCCGCGCCTAATGCCTCAACAACTCTGACCACCACACGCTTCCGCCGCCCAGTGCTCGAAGATGCCGTGGTCAATGCCAAGGCGGGTTGCCTCTACCCAAACAATGCCCGCATGTTGGCCGAAGCCCGTTCCAAAGGCTTCGGCAACGCACTGGTTTGTGACGCCATGGGCAATGTGGCCGAAACCGCCACCGCCAACGTCTTTATGGTCCGCGATGGCACCGTCTTTACGCCAATTCCAAACGGCACCTTCCTGGCTGGCATCACCCGTGCCCGGCACATGATGCACCTACGTGCCGAGGGGGTCGACGTGGTCGAGTCGGTGTTGTCATTCGAGGATTTCAAAGAGGCCGACGAAGTCTTTCTCTCAGGCAACATGATGAAAGTGACCCCCGTCACCGCCTTTGACGAACGCTCCTATCAGGTCGGCCCAATCACCCGCCAAGTGCGTGAGATGTATTGGGATTGGGCTGCGTCAGAATCGCTCTAGTCACTTCGCCAGATCATTTGAGGCTTGCCCGCCCCCGGCCCCTGCGCCATGCTGATCATTGGCTTAAGGGAGGGCAAAATGCGTAAGTTTTTAGTGGTCTTGGACAGCACGCAAGAATGCCTCAACGCGATGCGATTTGCGGCCATGCGGGCCTCTCACACCGGTGGCGGGGTCGAGGTTTTGTCGATCATTCCTCCAGAAGAGTTCAACCACTGGGTCGGCGTGGCCGAAATCATGCGCGAAGAGGCCCGAGAACGCATCCACGCCCATTTTGAAGTTTTCGCCAAATGGATGCGCGACCGACAAGGAGTGGACCCCGAATTGGTGATCCGCGAGGGCGAAGCGGTGGACCAGATCATCGCCCAAATTAACGAAGATACTGAGATCGGCGTCCTGGTTTTGGGCGCAGGCACCGACAAGGGCGGCCCCGGTCCCCTCGTGACGCAATTGACCAAAAGCGCGGGCTCTTTACCGATCCCGGTGACCATTGTTCCAGGCGATTTGTCCAAGGAACGTTTGGAGGCGATCACATAAGCGCCGAACCCTAGGTTAGAATCATTCCAATCTATTGACTTTGGCGCGCTGAGCCCGCATATCTGAACCTCTCTTCCAAGGAGCTCTGAGATGTTCATCCAGACCGAATCCACCCCTAATCCCGCGACGCTCAAGTTTCTTCCCGGCCAAGACGTGCTTGAAATGGGCACAGCAGATTTTCCAAGCTTGGAAAGTGCCGCAGCCTCGCCACTCGCCCAGCGTATCTTTGCCATCGAAGGCGTCACAAACGTCTTTTTCGGGCTCGATTTCGTAACGGTCACAAAGACCGATGGCGTGGAATGGGACCACATCAAGCCGGGCATTCTCGGCGCCATCATGACCCATTACCAATCCGGCGACCCTGTCATGTCAGGCGATGCGACGACCCCGTCCGGCCATGCAGACAACCATGCCGAAGAAGACACTGTGGTGGTGGGCCAGATCAAAGAGTTGCTCGACAGCCGCGTCCGCCCCGCGGTGGCCCAAGACGGCGGAGACATCACGTTTCACGGCTTTGACCGCGGCATTGTTTATCTCCACATGCAAGGCGCTTGTGCGGGCTGCCCGTCCTCGACGCTGACGCTCAAGATGGGCATAGAAAACTTGCTGCGCCACTACATCCCAGAAGTGCTCGAAGTCCGGCCCGTTGCCGTCTGATCCAAACACAGACGCCAAGGTCTCGGGGCGCTGCGATTGCGGCGCCCAAACTGTTTCTACGGCCAGGCGCCCCGTCGGCGTCACCTATTTCCATTGCCCCGACTGCCTGCCGGGGCCGGTAGCCCATATGCCCCTCGGGCTGTTGGGCCAAACCGCCGATAGCACTCCCTCAGGGCATTCACAGGCTGGCTATACATTGCCGTGGCGCGCCCTCGCCAATGATCTGCCCCGGCCCCACGGCTCCGGGCACGACCGATTTAAGGCGACGCACATTGAGTAGAGTTTTGGGTTTCGACACGTCCGGCCCCTATTGCGGCGCTGCGCTCATCTGCGATGGTGAGATTGTCGCGGCGCAGCACGAAGACATGCCGCGCGGGCAAACCGAGCAGCTTTTTCCCATCCTCGAAAGTGTGCTGGCACAGGGCGGATGCACCTGGTCGGATATCGACGCCATCGGCGTGGGCATCGGACCGGGCAATTTCACCGGCATTCGTATCTCCGTCTCTGCCGCTCGCGGCTTGGCATTGTCGCTTGAGAAACCCGCCGTCGGCGTGAGCCTCCTGGAAGCACTCGTTTTGGACCAAGACGGCCCCCGCATAGCCTGTCTCTCGGCGCGGCGAGACCGGGTTTATGTGATGGGTCAGGCCACGGCACAGCCCATTGTGGCGCAGATTTGCAATCTAGACGATCTGCCCATCCATTGGGCCGAACCTGGTTTGGCCTGCATTGGTCCGGCTGCCGACGACGTGGCCGCCCGTCTGGGCGCAGGCACCGCGCCCACGCATGAGGCATCTGGCTCTGCCATCGCTCGGATCGCCGCGCGTCGGTATTGCAAAACATCCGAAGCTCCCAAACCCCTCTACCTGCGCCCGGCGGATGCTGCGCCGGCCAAAGATTCGGGCCTGCGGCTTTTGGATGGGCCCGCACCGTGACGCCAGACGCCCTCGCACACCTGCACGGGCGCGCTTTTGACCATGGGTGGTCCGCCGCCGAGTTTGAACGCCTTCTCGCGCAAGACACTGTGGCGCTCTTTGCCGAGGCCCAGGGATTCGTGCTCATCCAATCCGTGTTGGATGAGGCTGAGATTTTGACGCTGGCCACCGACCCCGACCATCGCAGACGTGGCATGGCGCGCCGAGTGCTCCAAGAGGCGATCCACACTTTGGAGAGCCGTGGCATCCGCCGTCTGTTCCTCGAGGTCGCCGAAGACAACGGCGCCGCACGGGCGCTTTATGCCGCGCAAGGATTCGTAGAAACCGGCCGTCGCAAGGGTTACTACATGCGGAGAAATGCGCGCGTCGACGCGCTTTTGCTTACCCGCCCCCTTGTCGCCGCGTCCGATACGCCCCCAGAGCCAAAAAGCGGTTGACGATCCACGCGAAACGCGCCGTTATTTGCGCATCATGCGCACGCATCTGCGGGGGAGTGCGGCGCGGAGCCCTGACCCAGGGTTATCAAACTCCGCACAACCATCAGGGAGAGATCCATGTCTTTCATGAAATCCATTCTGGCCTCGACAGCCGCCGTCGCTCTGACCGCGGCCGCTGCTTGGGCCGAGCCAGCGGTCATTTTTGACCTCGGCGGTAAATTTGACAAAAGCTTCAACGAAGCCGCCTTCAACGGCGCCAAGCGTTGGGCCGAAGAAACCGGCGGCACCTTCCGCGAGATCGAGATGCAATCCGAAGCGCAACGTGAGCAGGCGCTCCGCCGCTTTGCCGAAACCGGCGCGAACCCGATCGTGACCACGGGCTTTGCCTTTGCCACACCCGTGGGCAATGTCGCACCCGACTACCCAGACACCAAGTTCGTCAACATCGACGGCTGGTTGCCTGAAATCCCAGCCAACGTTCTGATGATCGGCTTCCAAGAGCACCAAGGCTCCTACTTGGTGGGTCAACTGGCGGCGATGGCGTCCGAGAGCGGCACCGTGGGCTTTATCGGCGGCATGGACATCCCCCTCATCCGTCACTTCGGCTGTGGCTATGCCCAAGGCGCCAAGTCGGTGAACCCTAACGTAACCGTGGTCGCCAACATGACCGGCACCACGCCTGCCGCTTGGAACGACCCGGTGACTGGCTCTGAGCTGACCAAAGCGCAAATCTCCCAAGGCGCAGATGTGATCTACGCCGCCGCAGGCGGCACCGGCATCGGTGTTCTGCAAACTGCTGCGGATGAAGGCGTGCTCTCCATCGGCGTGGACAGCAACCAAAACTACCTGCACCCAGGTAAGGTTCTGACATCCATGCTCAAGCGCGTGGACGTGGCCGTCTACAACTCGATGAAAGAAGGCACCGCACTTGAAACCGGCACCGCCATGGTACTCGGCCTCGCCGAAGAAGGCGTGGGCTACGCGGTTGACGAGAACAACGAAAGCCTCCTCTCCGAGGAAATGATCGCAACTGTGGAAGCCTCCAAAGCGGCCATCATCGCAGGCGATCTGGAAGTCGTGGCCTACTACGCCAACGACAGCTGCCCAGTTCTCGACTTCTAAGTCATTTGCCCAGTTCTCGACTTCTAAGTCATTTTCATGCGGGCCGCGCGACTTGGGCGGCCCGCATGTCTGCCCAACGGGATAAATGGGCAACCGGGGGACCACACCATGAGCGACAGCATCACAACCTTCTTTGACGCATGGGGTATGAGCGACGACGCCGCGCGCGCCGCAGCCATCTCAACCACATTCGCCAGCGAAGGCACCTACACTGACCCACGCTCATCCGGGACCCTCACCGGCCCCGAGGCCATCACCGAATACGTCACTGCGTTCAGCGCCAACGCTCCCGGTTGGACCGCGCAGGTCACCAAACTGGACCAAACCGGGCCCTATGCGCGCGCCACAGTGACTTTTGGTGGCAAGGGCCCCGATGGGTCCGAAATGAAGCAAAACGGGCAATACTTCGCCAAACTCGATGGCGACACGATCACCGAAATGGTGGGCTTTGTCGGCACCGGAGAGCTTTCGGGAGCGTTTGAATGACCGCACCTCCCCCTGAAGCTGCGATTGAGCTGAAAGGCATCTCCAAAGCCTTTGGCCCTGTCCAAGCCAACAAAGACATTTCGATCCGGGTGATGCCCGGCACGATCCACGGCATCATCGGTGAAAACGGCGCGGGCAAATCCACGCTGATGTCGATCCTCTATGGTTTCTACAAAGCCGACGCGGGCGAGATCTGGATCGGTGGCAATCGCCGCGAAATCCCCGATAGCCAAGCCGCCATCGCCGCAGGCATCGGCATGGTGTTCCAGCATTTCAAACTGGTGCCGAACTTCACCGTGCTCGAAAACGTCGTGCTCGGCGCCGAAGACGGTGCGCTCCTGACGCCGTCACTGGCCAAGGCGCACAAGCTGCTGAACGAACTGGCCAGCGAATACGAACTCCAGGTCGACCCCGACGCCATCGTCGAAGAGCTCTCCGTGGGCCACCAACAGAGAGTCGAAATCCTAAAGGCGCTGTATCGTCAGGCCGATATTCTTATTCTTGATGAGCCCACCGGCGTGCTCACTCCTGCAGAAGCGGATCAACTATTCCGCATCCTGGGCCGCCTACGCGACGAGGGAAAGACGATCATCCTGATCACGCACAAGCTGCGAGAGATCATGGACATCACCAACACTGTCAGTGTGATGCGCCGCGGCGAGATGACCGCCACCGTGAAAACCGAAGACACCTCGCCCGAGCACTTGGCCGAGTTGATGGTCGGGCGCAAAGTCCTGCTTCAAGTGGATAAGGTCCCCGCCACACCGGGCGCGCCCGTGTTGGAGGTCGAAAACCTCCGCGTGGTTGACGGCGACGGCGTTGAGCGGGTCAAAGGTATCGACCTTACTGTCCGCGCGGGCGAAATCCTCGGAATTGCAGGCGTGGCTGGCAATGGCCAATCCGAGCTTCTCGAAGTGCTTGGTGGTTATCAAACGGCCACAGGCTCCATCCGCGTGAACGGCACAGAGATTGACCTCACAGGCAAAGCCTCCGACGGCAAGTCGCGCCGCGCGCGCGGGATCGCCCACGTGCCTGAGGATCGCCAGCGCGAAGGCCTGATCATGGATTACCACGCCTGGGAAAACGCGGCCTTTGGCTATCACCATGATCCCGCCTTCCAAAAGGGCATCTTCATGAACAACCGCGCGATCCGAGAGGACACGGCGCGCAAAATCGAAAAGTTTGATGTCCGCCCCCCAAACCCTTGGCTCGCGGCCAAGAACTTCTCTGGTGGCAATCAGCAAAAAATCGTCGTCGCGCGCGAGATTGAACGCAATCCCGACCTGCTTCTGGTGGGGCAACCCACCCGCGGCGTCGACATTGGCGCCATTGAATTTATCCACAAACAAATTGTTTCCTTGCGCGACTCTGGAAAAGCGGTTCTTCTGGTTTCAGTGGAGTTGGATGAAATCCTCTCCCTCTCGGACCGGATCGCCGTTATGTTTGATGGTCAGATTATGGGTGAACGTGCCCCGGATCAGACCGACGAAACCGAACTGGGTTTGCTCATGGCAGGCATCACCGAGACCGCGGGAGCGGCGTAATGAAACCAAGTCTTCATAATTTGGGAGCATGCTCCCCCAGCTGGAGGTCCGAATATGCAAAACTCACCGCTTCATCGTCGCAAATCCGATGCTCAGGTGCGCCTAGAAGCCAAATCAACCGACGAGACACCGATATGGCTTTATGGATTGGCCCTCGTCGCTATCGTGGCGCTCGTCGCGCTTCTCTGACTTACCTCGCTCGTTTGGCGCTCTTATCAGGAGGGCGCGTCTGATGGATCGCATGCCAGCCTGGGCCGATGCGGTCCTTGTCCCGTTAATTTCCCTGCTTCTTGCCGCCGTCCTCTCCGCTTTGGTGATCGTGGCCATTGGCGAAGACCCATGGGAAGCCGTCAAATTGATGGTCACCGGAGCCTTAGGCTCGACCTATGGATGGGGCTACACGCTCTACTACACCACCAACTTCATCTTCACCGGCCTTGCCGTTTCGGTCGCCTTCCATGCCCGGCTCTTTAACATCGGGGGTGAAGGCCAAGCGATGCTGGGCGGGTTGGGCGTGGCCATTGTCTGCCTTTATTTCCCATGGCCCCATTGGACCATCGCGCTTCTGTTTGCCACGCTTTCGGCGGGCCTCTTCGGGGCGCTTTGGGCCTGGCTTCCCGCCTATCTCCAAGCCGCGCGGGGCAGTCACATCGTGATCACCACGATCATGTTCAACTTCATCGCTTCCGCGCTTCTCAACTACGTGCTCGTGCACGTCATGCGGCCCCCCGGCTCCATGGACCCCGCTACGGCCACCTTCCCGGAGGCCACGCACCTGCCGACACTGCACGAGATGCTGGCGCCTTTTGGCATCGCTTTCTCGAAATCCGCACCCGCCAACGTCACGCTTCTGATCGCCATCGCCGCCTGTATCGCCGTTTGGGCGCTCATCTGGCGGACCAAGCTGGGCTACGAAATCCGGGCCTTTGGCCATTCGGAGAGCGCCGCCAAATACGCGGGCATCAACCCCGTCCGCATCACCGTCATCGCCATGCTCATCTCAGGCGGGCTCGCGGGGCTCATGGCGCTCAACACCACCATGGGCGAGGCGGAACGGCTCATCCTCAATGCCACCGAAGGCGCAGGTTTTATCGGGATCGCCGTGGCGCTCATGGGCCGATCCCACCCGGTGGGCGTCGCCATGGCCGCGTTGCTCTTTGGCTTCCTCTACCAAGGTGGCGCTGAGTTGGCGCTGTGGATGTCGATCCCGCGTGAGTTGATCGTCGTGATCCAAGCCCTCGTGATCCTCTTCACTGGCGCGCTCGACAACATGGTACGTATGCCGCTGGAACGCGTCTTCATGGCGTTCAGAAAGGACGCGTGACATGGACTTTCTGACGATCATCCAAGTCCTGGACAGTTCCATCCGTCTGGCGACGCCGCTGTTGCTGGCCTGCTTGGCCGGTCTCTACTCAGAACGCGCGGGCATCTTTGATATCGGGCTGGAGGGCAAAATGCTCGCCGCAGCTTTCTTCGCAGGCGCGATCGCCTTTGTGACCGCCAATGTCTGGCTTGGTCTGTTGGCCGGGATCGGCGCGTCTATGGCCCTCTCACTTCTGCACGGCGTGGCCTCGATCACCTTCCGTGGCAATCAACTGATCTCCGGCGTGGCAATCAACTTCCTCGCCGCGGGCCTCACGGTCCTCATCGCGCAAAGCTGGTTCAGCCAAGGCGGACGTACCCCATCGCTCATGGGCGGCGGCCGGTTCGACCCCCTCACCTTGCCCTTCGCCGAGGCCCTGGAGCCCGTCCCCTTCCTCGGACCCATCTACGCAGAGCTGATCTCAGGCCACTCGATCCTGGTCTACATCGCCTTCGCCATGGTGCCGCTCACGTGGTGGATTCTGTTTCGCACACGTTTTGGCCTGCGCCTGCGCGCTGTGGGTGAGAACCCAGCGGCGGTGGACACCGCGGGCGTCTCGGTTGTTGGGTTGCGCTTTGCCGCGGTGGCCATCTGCGGCATCCTCTGCGGGATTGCGGGCGCATACCTCTCCACAGCGCTGCAAGCGGGTTTTGTGAAAGACATGACCGCAGGCCGTGGCTTTATCGCCCTCGCAGCATTGATCTTTGCAAAATGGCGGCCCTGGTATGCGCTATATGCCTGTCTGCTCTTTGGATTCCTCGGTGCGATTGCACTACGGTATCAGAACATCGACCTAGGTGCCTTCGTGGTCCCGGTGCAGTTTATGAATGCTCTGCCATATATCCTCACTGTGGTGATTCTGGCAGGCTTTGTGGGCAAAGCAATCCCGCCGCGCGCGGGCGGAGAGCCCTACGTCAAGGAACGCTGACGCTGTGAAACGGGGGCGTTAGCCGATAAGTCCAAACACCAAGAGGATTAAGTCCAGCGCCTCAACGGCTTTGCGATACTTGCGAAAGAGAGTGCGTTGGGTCTAACAGAGCCTATGCAAATCTACCTCCCCATAGCCGAGGTGTCCGTCAACGCTTTTTTGTTGCTGGGACTCGGCGGTCTTGTCGGCGTGCTTTCGGGCATGTTTGGCGTGGGCGGCGGATTTTTGATGACGCCGCTTCTGTTCTTTATCGGCATCCCACCGGCAGTCGCGGTCGCCACAGAGGCCAATCAAATCGTGGCCTCGTCCTTTTCCGGCGTCTTGGCGCATTTACGGCGAAAATCCGTGGACCTCAGAATGGGGACTGTGCTGCTCATAGGAGGTCTTATCGGGGCAGCATTGGGCGTGGTTGTGTTCAACTATCTCAAGTCCCTGGGCCAAGTCGATTTGCTAGTGCGGCTTTGCTACGTGGTCTTCTTGGGCGTTGTTGGCGGGTTGATGTTCCTGGAATCCCTACGCGCCATCCGCAAATCCAAAGCCGGCGTCGCAGCCCCCAAACGCAAACAGCGCGGTTGGGTCGATGCTTTGCCGTTCAAAATGCGGTTTCGCACTTCGGGTCTCTACATCTCGGTGATCCCACCTGTGACCATCGGCATCTGTGTGGGCATTCTCGCCGCGATCATGGGTGTGGGCGGCGGTTTCATCATGGTGCCCGCGATGATCTATATCCTGCACATGCCCACCAAAGTTGTGGTCGGCACATCGCTCTTTCAGATCATCTTTGTCACCGGTTTTACCACGCTGTTGCACGCCACGACGAACTTTACTGTGGACATCGTGCTGGCCGTTCTGCTCCTCATTGGTGGCGTGATCGGCGCTCAAATTGGCACGCGCATCGGCGCGCGGATGAAGGCGGAGCAGCTGCGTATTCTTCTGGCGCTTATGGTGCTTGCGGTTTGCGCGAAGCTGGGGCTCGATCTGCTGCTTATGCCGTCTGAGCTCTATGAAATTGGCGCGGCGGGTGGACATTGATGCGTGTGATCCTCACCCTCCTTCTCTGTAGCTGGGCCAGCGTCGTCGCCGCCGAAGAGGTGGTGATTGGTCTTGATAAAAGCAGCGTCTCCATCACGACGAATTTTGCCGGCGACAACATCTTTATCTTTGGCGCCGTAAAGCGCGATGCGCCCTCTCCCGAGGCGCCCTTAGATGTGATCATCACCGTTGCGGGGCCGTCAAAACCGGTTGTGGTACGCAAGAAAGACCGACGGTTTGGCATTTGGGTCAACACCGAGGCGGTCACAGTGGATGCAGCACCCACATTCTACGCCGTCGCGACATCCGCACCGCTGAATGATATCCTGTTGAAAACCGAAGACTTACGCCACAAAGTTTCGATCCCACGGGCCATTCGATTGGTCGGAGAAAGCGACCAGGCCACCGATGTAGAGCGGTTCTCTGATGCGGTGATACGCATTCGGGAAGACCAAGGCGCCTACAAATTGAACGAGGGCGGCGTAGATTTTCGCGATGAAACGCTCTTTCGCACGACGGTGGATCTTCCTGCAAACCTGACCGAAGGCGCCTATGAAACCCGCGTCTTCCTTGTGCGCGAGGGCGCAGTGGTGACAAGTTTCAGGTCAGCGATTGAGGTCCGCAAAGTGGGCCTAGAACGCTGGCTTTTCTCGATGTCACGGCAACAACCGTTGATGTACGGGATAATGTCTTTGGCCATTGCGATCTTTGCCGGGTGGGGAGCTGCCGCGCTCTTTCGATTATTCCGGCTTGGATAGAGGACCGACTTTCACCAAACGTTGCGAGTGCTGAACGGCCGTATTGCATGGGTTAACAGGGTGTCGTCAAAGCGCGCGGTCTTATGCTCGACATCAGAGTTATCTGCACGATTGAAGGGGCGAACTGTGCAGTTAGCCCTCGTCTCACACCTGCTGCTTTTTGATGTATCGAAAGACGCCTGTGCCCTGTCCTATCAGATTGCCAAAGTCATCTTTGATCTCGCCTTCGGCGAAAAAGGTGCTTTTGCCACCGCCGGTCCGCCGCCCTTCCGCAATCAACCGCGCGCCTTTGGCCACCCCTATATAGTTCACGTTGAGGTTCAGTGTGAGGCACAGTTGCGGCGCTTCGGGATCACCGGTGTAGCAGCCACAGTACCCCATCGCCGTGTCGAGCAGGCTTGCATGCACCCCGCCATGTGGCAGGCCGTGGCGGTTCTTGATGTGATCCACAATCGGCAATTCCACCTGCGCAAAACCGGATGCCCATTGGGTGAGTTCCATGCCGATGTGGCTGGCGAAAGCGTAGTGCCCCTCCCATGCAGTTGGATCATCCACCATGGCCCGCCTCCAAACCTTTGGCTGCGAAGGTCGGCACAAATGCCCCCAATTGCATCGCCTTTTGGGGGTTGGCCGCATTGCCGTCAATCGCGCGTTTTTTGACTCCTTGGAGGATGGCGCCCATGCGGAAAAAAGCAAAGGCAATATAAAAGCTTAGGTCGTCGGGGGCTGCGACGCCTCGGGCTGTGGCATAGGCCTCGACAAACGCGTCATCTGTGGGCAAACCCAGAGCACCACGATCAACACCGTCAAGGCCCCGCCCAAGCTTGCCGGGCGGCAATTGCCATTGCATCAGCACCCCGCCGAGATCCGCCATGGGATGGCCGAGGGTCGATAATTCCCAATCCAAGAGCGCCGTGCACTGTGTGCCGTCAAATAGCAAATTGTCGATGCGGAAATCGCCATGGACCAAAACACGTTGGCCGTCGTCAGGCGGCAAAGCCCGTTCCAACCAGGCGATCAAACGGTCCATATCGGCGATCTCTTCAGTCTCGGATGCCTTGTATTGCTTGGTCCAACGCGACAATTGCCGCGCGAAATAATCACCCGGTGGGCCATAGTCGCCCAAGCCTACGGCCTTCACATCCACCGCATGTACGGCGCCCAAGACGCGCGCCAGTTCGGACATTATGGCACCGCGGGTTTGAGGCGTTTCGCCCGGCAGCGAGGGATCCATATGCACCGCGCCCGGCGCCAAATCCATCACAAAGAACATCGATCCGACGACGCTGTCATCCTCGCACAACGCATGCACCCGAGGCACCGGCACACCGGATCCAGCCAAAGCTCTCATCACCCGAGCTTCGCGATCCACAGCGTGGGCCGATTTTAGCAATTGCCCCTCCGGCTTGCGGCGCAGAACATAGCTTCCCGACGCCGCATCCAGCCGATAGGTTGGGTTCGATTGGCCGGTGGAGAATTGCGTGGCCTCAAGCGGCCCGGCAAACCCCTCCACGTGATCCGACATCCAAACCACAAGCCGATCTAGGTCCATGTCTTCAGCCTTTTGTATGTTTGCGAATTTCGGCCCGGGCCACTTGGCGGCGATGGACGGCGTCGGGCCCATCCGCAAAGCGCAATGTCCGGATGTTTGTCCACATCATGGCCAGATCCAAATCCTGGCTGATGCCCTTAGCGCCGTGAAGCTGCATCGCCTCGTCGACCACTTTGCCCGCCATCAAAGGCGCCACAACCTTGATCTTGGAAATCCAAGGCTGCGCTGCTCGCACGCCCGCTGTGTCCATCATCCAGGCCGCTTTTAGACACAGCAGCCGCGCCATCTCGATCTCCATGCGGGCATTGGCGATGATGTCATAGTTCGCCCCGAGTTCCACAATGGGCTTGCCAAAGGCCTCACGTGTCATGCCGCGCAGCACCATCATCTCAAGGGCTTTTTCCGCTTGCCCGATGGCGCGCATGCAGTGGTGGATGCGGCCTGGCCCAAGTCGGCCTTGGGCCACTTCAAACCCGCGGCCTTCACCCAAGACGACGTTTTCCACAGGTACGCGCACATCTGTGAAACGCAAATGCATATGCCCATGGGGCGCGTCGTCGTGTCCAAACACCTGCATCGGTCGCAGCACCTCGATCCCGGGCGTATCGGCATCCATTACAAACATCGTGTGGCGTTGGTGTTTCGGCGCATTGGGCGCCGTGCAGGCCATCACGATGTAAAGCGCACAGCGCGGGTCACCCGACCCTGAAATCCACCACTTGTCACCATTGAGCACATAGGCGTCACCATCGCGCTTTGCGTCAAACGCCAACTGCGCAGCATCAGAGCTCGCAACATCAGGCTCGGTCATGACATAGGCCGAGCGGATTTCCCCTTCGAGCAATCGCCCCAGCCACCGCTCTTTGTGCGCGTCGGTCCCATAGCGTTCGAGGACCTCCATATTGCCGGTATCAGGCGCGTTGCAGTTGAACACCTCCGCCGCAATGGACACCTTGCCCATCTCTTCGGCGAGATAGGCGTATTCAACAGTGGAAAGCCCATAGCCCCGATCACTTTCGGTGAGCCAGAAGTTCCAGAGACCCCGTTCACGTGCCTTGACTTTGAGTGTTTCCAAGATTTCCAACTGGCGATCCGTGTGCTTAAAGCGGTCGCCGGAGGAGTGTTTGCCAACCTCGGCGTGGAACTCATGGGACAGCGGCTCGATTTCGTCGCTGACCATACGGCGCACTGCTTCGATAAGAGGTTTGACCTTGTCTGTGACGCCCAGATCCATTGCTTATGTCCCTCGCAAATCAGGAAGTTGGTAGTCAGCGAAGGTCTGACGCAGGATCAGTTTAGAAACCTTGCCAGTCGCGGTGAGCGGAAGCGCATCCACAAAAACCACATCGTCAGGCCATTGCCACTTCGCGAAATGCGGCTCCATCAGGACATTCACATCGTCCAACATAATCTTGGTATCGCCTGCAGGCACGACGACGAGCAACGGCCGCTCGTCCCATTTGGGGTGCGGTGCGGCGATCACTGCGCAATTGGCCACCTCGGGGTGGGCCATCACCACGTTTTCAATGTCGATAGAGCTTATCCACTCGCCGCCGGATTTAATGAGATCCTTGGCCCGGTCCTGAATCGAGAGGAAGCCATCCTTATCGATGTGCGCAACGTCACCGGTGCCGAACCAGCCATCGGCATCAATCGCCGCCGCCGTGGCGTCATCGTTATTGAAGTAACCAGAGACGATGGCGTTGCCGCGTACGTACAACTCGCCAACGGCTTCGCCATCGTGGGGGAGCGCCTTGCCTGCTTCATCAACGATCTTGAGCTCACAGCCAAAGACACGGCGCCCTTGTTTGGCTTGCAAGGTCATACGGTCCGCAAACGGCAAATCCCGCGCGTCGGAGGGCAGAATACCAGTCGTGCCAATCGGGCTCATCTCGGTCATGCCCCAAGCATGGCAGACGCCGACGCCTTGGCTCTCAAACCCTTCAATCATAGCCCGCGGTGCCGCAGAACCACCGATCACCACTTGGTTGAGGCCATCCGGCGTCCGCCCTTGATTGGCGATCTCGCCCTGAAGCCCGAGCCATACCGTTGGCACACCCCAGGCAGAGTTCACCTTCTCGCCATCCATCAGTTTGAAGAGCGATGCGCCATCGAGTGCAGGCCCTGGCATGATCAAGGATGCCCCCATGAGCGGCGCGGCATAGGGCAGGCCCCAAGCGTTCACGTGGAACAGGGGCACAACTGGGAGAATGCGCGAGCCATCGTAGAGACCCGTTTGCAAAGCAAGACCGGTATACATCGCATGAAGCACGCTGGAGCGATGGGAATAGAGCGCCCCCTTTGGATTGCCAGTGGTTCCCGAGGTGTAGCAGAGGCCACAGGCGGTGTTCTCATCCAGTTCTGGCCAATCGTAGGTCGCATCCTGCGCCGCAAGCAGATCTTCGTAGCAGAGGAGGTCCACCGAGGCTTCGGGCATATGCGCCCGGTCCGTCATACAGATAAATCGCATTCCCTCCGGCAGGTGCGCCTTGAGCCCTTCGATGATCGGCAGGAACGTCAAATCAAAGAAGACCACCCGATCCTCGGCATGGCCGAGGATATAGAGCATCTGCTCCGGTGAGAGGCGCGGGTTGATGGTGTGACAGACCATGCCGGCCCCGGCGCAGGCATAGTAAAGCTCAAAATGCCGATGCCCGTTCCAGGCCAAAGTCGCGACGCGATCCCCCGATGACAGACCCAACGCCTCAAGCGCATGACCCAATTGCCCCACACGGTCGAGCGTCTCAGGGTATGTTTGTCGATGCAGGTCGCCTTCGCAGCGCACAGAGACAATCTCTGCGGTTTTGTGCGTCTCGGCACCAAATTTCAACAAATCCATGACCAGCAACGGACGTTGCATCATTTGCCCCATCAACATGGGCAGCCCTCCCTTTTTGTCTTGCCACTTTGCGGCGGCTCTTTGAAGGTAGTTGAAAGCGCGCGAGCGTCTCGCGCAAGGGCTAATCGGGAGGGGTGACGTATGGAAAAGTGGGTTTTGGCATCGCGGCCAGAAGGTACGCCAGTCTTGGAGAACTTTCGTTTGGAAGAGGCGGCCACGCCTGAGCCTCAAGACGGTGAGATTGTTGTGGCGACCGATTTCCTGTCGCTCGATCCTTACATGCGCGGACGTATGGATGATGTAAAAAGCTATGCGCCTTCGGTGAACTTGGGCGACGTGATGACTGGACAGGGCGTGGGCAACGTAGTGGCCTCACGTGATCCAAAGTTCAAAGAAGGTGATCTGGTCACCGGAATGACTGGCTGGGCAACCCATGCTGCGCTGTCCGGGGCGGAGGTCCGTCACATCTCACCAGAAGTGCCGCCGACCACCGCCTTGGGCGTTCTGGGCATGCCAGGTTTCACCGCTTGGGCCGCCATGCACACGATTGGGGAACCAAAGGAAGGTGAAACCTTCGTGACCGCCGCTGCCACGGGGCCCGTGGGATCGATGGCCGCTCAGATTGCAAAACGGAAAGGTCTGCGTACAATAGCCGTCGCGGGCGGTGCGAACAAATGTGACCTGGCCACCAATACTTTCGGCTTCGATGCGGCTTTCGATCACCGTGCCCATGACGTGAAATCCTTGCGAGGCGCCCTCGCAGACGCCGCCCCGAATGGCGTCGATATCTACTTTGAGAACGTCGGCGGCAAAGTCCTGCACGCAACGCTGCCGCTCATGAATGTAGCGGGCCGAATCCCTGTGATCGGCACCATCGCATGGTACTCAGGCGTGGACACTTCAGGGCCGGACATGTTGCCGTCCGTGTGGCGCGCGACCCTGGTGAAACGCTTGCGCATCCAAGGTCTGATCATCTTTGACCATTGGCACCTTTTCAGACAGTTCATCGAGGAAATGGCAGAGCCCGTCGCTCGCGGCGAGGTGGCCTATGTCGAGGATATCACGCAAGGGTTGGACCAAATGCCAGCCGCCTTCCTATCGCTTTTGAGTGGCGGGAACACAGGGAAGGCGATTGTCGCGATTTAGAAACGTCGCCCCGCGCCTTTTCCGGCTCAGCAGAGTATTGTCAGCCAGTAGATGAGGCTGTCGGGATGACTTAGCGCTCGGTGAGTTTTAGCTCTATGCGGCGGTTCTGAGCTCGGGCGTCGGGCGTATCAAGCCGATTGATCGGTTGGTATTGCCCAAAACCGTTCGCCGCGAGGCGATTGGGTGGGATGCCCAAGAAATTGACCATATATTTGACCACCGACAACGCGCGGGCCTGGGACAGTTCCCAGTTGTCCGCGAACTGACCCGTTCCGGAGAGGGGCACGTTGTCAGTATGACCATCCACACGGATGATCCAATCGATTTCTGGCGGAATGTCACTTGCCACGGAGCGCAGGATCGAGGCCACACCCGCGATCTCTGTACGCCCTTGATCCGACAAAGTGGCTTGGCCCGGAGCAAAGAGGACTTCGGAGGCGAAGACGAACCGGTCACCTTCGATACGAATGCGGTCCTGGCTGGCGAGGACTTCGCGCATGCGGCCAAAGAACTCCGAACGGAAATTCTCAAGGTCTTTGGCTTGCTCCGCGAGGCGTGCGGCCTTCTCTTCTTCAAGCTTGCGGCGCTCTTCCTCGGCTTTGCGGCGTTGCTCTTCTGCCCGCAAACGTTGCTCCACCTCATCCGCTCGGGCGCGTTCTTTGAACGCAACCTGCGCCAACGCAGCGTTGAGGTCGGCGCCAAGCGTGTCGATCTGCACATTCGCCGCGGCTTCTCGAGCCCGGGCATCATCCAGAAGTGCCTGCAAGGACCCTAATTGGCTGCGCAATGCTGCAACTTGCTGATTGAGAAGCGCGGCTTGCCGCAGTGCTTCTTCGCTTTCAAGTGTTTTGCTCGAGAGCTCCTGCCGGGCGGCTTCGAGAAGCGCTGATCGGGTTTCGCTTTGAGTCAAACTCTGCGCTTCCGCTGCGCGGGCCGCGCGTTCGGCTGCGAGCGCTTCAGCCAAGCGGCGCTGAAGGTCGGCTTCGGCCCCCGACAAAGTCAGCTGGGCTTCTTGGGCCGCGCGCAGTTCTGATTCCTTTTCGGCCAATTCGCGCTGCAAAAGACCAATCTGAGACGTGGCATCCTGCGCAGCTTCGTCCGAGGCACGTTGCGCCGCCAAAGCAGCCGCGAGGCTTTGCTCTAGCTCCGCTTGTCGCGCCGCTGCGTTGGTTGCGGTTTCTTGTTGTGACGCCACCGCTGCCGCCCGCGCAGCCAAGGCTGCAGCCAGTTGGCGTTGGATTTCATCGATATTCCCGGACCGCTCAGTGAGCGCATTTTGCGCCAATTCCCGGGCAGCCAGAGCGGCAGACAATCGGCTGGCCAAATCCGCTTGTTCGGCCTCTGCAAGCTCGCGCGCCTCACGGGCCGCGCGCTGTGCCGCCAGCGCTTGGACAAGGCGGCTTTGCAGGTCTTCTTCGCTCACATTGGCCGCGGACAACTGCGCGCGCAAAGACCTATTGGCTTCAAGTGCCGCTGCCAATTGGGCCTGAAGGGCCGTTTGCGCGTCACTCAACGTGATCACTTGGGCCTCGGCGGCATCGCTGGCTGCGAGCGCATTGGCCAAGCGAATTTCCAATTGGGACGCGTCTCCCGTCATCGCATCAAGCTGCGCAGCGGCTTCGCGTTCTTGAGCCAAAGCAACCTCGAGGCGCGCAGAAAGCGTGTTGGCAGTTTCGGTCAAATCCTCGACTTGTGCCAGCGCCTCATCACGCGCGGAGACCATTGCCTGGAGCTGAACTTGGAGGTCCTGTGCAGTATCCGAAACAGTCGCCAATTGCGTGGCACGATCTTGTCCAGCAGCAAGAGCGGCAGCCAATTGCGCCGTCAAATCCATCTCGGAACTCGACAGGTTCGCAATTTCTGCGTTGGCCTCTTGTTGAGCCAAAAGCGCGGCGGCCAGTTGGCGTTCGAGATCTTCGGCATTGGCTACGGATTGCGCCAAAAGACGCTCCGCGCCTTGGCGCGCCCGCTCTTCAGCGGCGCGTTGGCCCTCAAGCGTCGCCGCCTCCCCAGCGAGCGCTGATACACGCGCTTCCGCTTCGCTCATGGCAAGAAGTTGAGCGGCCAAACGCGCTTCAAGATTATCGAGATCCTGATTGGCATTCTCGGTGAGCTGCCGCGCGGCCTCCAGCGCCAGAAGCGCTTCGGACAAACGGTCTGTGAGATCACGCTCAGCGGTTTGCGCAGCGGCCAATAAGGTTAGTGTATCTTCGGCTTCTTTGCGCTCTTTCTCTAACGCAAGCGTCAGGGCGGTCAGTTCAGCATCGGCGTTTTTCAAACGCGCCCGCAACGCTTCGGCCGCAGCAGCTTCAGCAAGACGTCCCGCTTCCTCTTCGGAAAGCAGCGTCTCAGTGTCCGCGAGCGCCGTGCGCAGGTTGTCGTTCTCTGTTTCGGCATCCGCGTTTTGCACCTCAAGATCGGCGATGAGGGCTTCAAGAGCCTCTCTCCGAGCCGCGGCAAGCCGAGCGGCCTCGGTTCCTGCGTCAATCTCACTGCGCGCTTGAGCCAATGCGAGGTTCAGAGCCTCTTGCTCCGACAACAACTCGGCCTGTCGATCTTCAAGACCCGCGATGGCCGCGAGCCCTTCGTCGCGCTCCGCCAAAAGAGCCGCTACTTGATCTTCAAAACTCGCAATGCGCCCCTGCGCATTTTCCAATGCGCTGGTTTGCGAGGCGAGGTCCGATTGCAGGCGTGTGATGAGAGATAGCTGGGCCGCCTCGCGGGTGGCGGCGTCTTCGATGGTCGCCCGCAGTGTGCCAACTTCGCCTTCAAGAGAAGCCGTGCGGTCGCGTTCTAACCCAAGCGCGTTCGCCAACGCAGACACTTCGGCAGATAGCGCATCAAGTTCGTTTTCTTGACCGGAAATCGTTTCCCGGAGTGTGAATTGCACCACCATGAAAATGGTGAGCACGAACATCAATACGAGCAATAACCCTGTCATGGCATCCACGAAGCCCGGCCAAATCGATGCCTGGAATCTCGCACCGGTGCGCCGGGAGAGCGCCATAGCTCAGTCGTCCCCTTGCGCTTTAGGGGGCGTCGGTCGGGGCTGCGGGGTGGCCGCTGGGCGCACGGGCCTCACCGTGCTCTGCAGGCTACGCGCCAGCGATGACAGGTCGTTGCGCAGTTCTGCCATGCTTTCTTGCCGACCAGCCGAAATCTCTTCGAGGATGCGGAGCATTTGGACGTCAATGGAGCGCAGGCGCATCCGACTTTCCGCGTCCAACCCGCTCCCACCCACATTGTTTTCCAGCACTTCTAACAGGCGCTCCTGGCCTTCGGCCAACCGCGCCAAAGCAGTTGAAGCTGGTTCCTGGCTTTCCAACCGCTCGGTCATGCGTTGGACGGAATCGGCAAGGGTGCCAATTTTCTCATCCATCAACGAGCGCGAGACATCGGAGGCGGTGAACATCTGTTGCACGCCTTCCATCTGTTCGGCCAGGTGATCGACCACGGCCACCATGAATTGTTGATCGGACGACCCGCCTTCGTCGCTCTCATTGGACGCAAAGCCCAAACGGGTGATCGAACTGAGCCATTCTTCCAGTTCGCGGTAAAATCGGTTTTGTCCATGGCCCGCGAACAGTTCAAGCAAGCCCACGACCAACGATCCAGCCAACCCCAAAAGCGACGACGCAAATGCCACGCCCATGCCGCCAAGTTGCGATTCCAAGCCCACCTGCAATCGGCCAAAAATCTCTGCTCCAGTTTCCCCCTCCTTCGGCGAGAGTGAGCGGATCGTATCGACCAGCGCAGGCACCGTCGTGGCGAGACCATAAAAGGTTCCAAGCAGGCCCAAGAATATCAAAAGGCTGACGATGTAGCGCGTGATCTCACGCACTTCATCGACGCGGGTTGCCACGGAATCCAAGATTGACCGAGCAGAACTGGACGAGATGGCCATGGCACGACCACGTTGACCCAAAAGCGCGGCCAACGGAGCCAAGAGCTGTGGCGCACGAAGTGCACTGCCATCGTCGCCGCGCGCAAACCGCTCCAACCAGCGTACAGATTGCATGAGCTGCGCCACCTGCCAGAAGCACGCGAGTACCCCGATCACAAAGACAAACAGGATGAATCCATTGAGGTACGGGTTCGCCTCAAACACCGGAAGCACCCGCGGAAGGGCCAAAAACACACCCGCCAGGGTGAGGCCCAATGCCGTGAGCATCAAGAATACTTGTCGGATCGGTTGTGAGAACTGCGGCGCTGCCTCACGGTCGGTTCGGTCCATAGGGATCGGTCCTGACACTGTTAAATTGTACTGCAGTCTACGGGAAAGTCCTGCTGGGGCAAACACCTAAACGTCACGCATGACGGCCTAGACGAGGGCGAAACACGCCCAGGTGACGCCAAAATCAACACGAACAGCTTTGATCTCTTGTCAGACTGATTCTAGCCTGCACAGAGAGAGGCCTTTTGGAGAGCCGCATGACACAGACAGGACCAAGAAATGCAATCACAGATGTCGCCGGTCTGCGCGTCGGACATGCCCAAGACTATAGGCTGAAATCGGGCACAACCGTGCTTGTCGGCGAAAAGGCATTTGTGGCGGCGGTTTCAGTGATGGGCGGCGCACCTGGCACGCGAGAAACCGACCTGTTGGCCCCGGACCGGACCGTCTTGGGCGTCGATGCACTCGTCTTGTCTGGAGGGTCAGCTTTTGGTTTGGCTGCGGCGCAAGGCGTGATGGATGCATTGGCCGACGAGGGGCGTGGTTTCGCCGTTGGACAGGCGCGCGTGCCCATTGTTCCTGCGGCCATCCTCTTTGATTTGGTGAACGGAGGCGAGAAGGGCTGGTCAACCAATCCGTACCCCGCCTTCGGGCGTGCCGCGTTGGGGGCTGCTTCTCTGGATGTGCCTGTAGGCTCCGTGGGCGCAGGCACCGGTGCCACGACGATGATGCTCAAAGGGGGCCTCGGCACAGCATCCCTACAATTGGACACTGGCGTTACAGTCGGCGCCTTGGTCGCCGCCAATCCCGTCGGATGTGTCACGACGCCCGGCGAGCTGCACTTTTGGGCCGCGCCATTCGAACTCAACGGCGAGTTTGGCGGCGTGGGCCCAGATCCATCACCCGCTCAACGTGATCTGAGTGTCTCACGCAAAAGGACCATGGTCGCAGGCGCCAACACCACCATTGCCATCGTCGCCACAGACGCCGCTTTGAACAAAGCGCAGACACATCGCATGGCCACAGCAGCCCAAGATGGCATCGCCCGAGCCATCGTGCCGGCACATGGCCCGATGGACGGAGATTTGGTGTTTGGCGTAGCAACCGGCGATCGCGCAATCGCGCCCGCGGATTTGGAGATGCATATGCTCTGCCACGCGGCGGCCACCACGCTGTCTCGCGCGATTGCCCGCGCGATTTACGCTGCCGCCCCTGAGCCTGGCGATCCCATACCGACCTGGTCTCAAATGAACACATGAGGTTGGTGGACCCTCTGGTTTCAAGTTGCTAAGCCACGCCCAATTCTCGGCGGGTCGCTATTGACGCGGCCCAAAGCAATCCCTCAGCGCACCCAAGACGCGCGACCTTAGACGGAGGCTCTATGACCTTTGACCGCTCCCTTAAAATCGCCCCGTCCATCTTGGCCGCTGATTTTGCCAATTTTGGCGCAGAAATCCGGGCCGTTGAAGACCAAGGCGCTGACTGGATTCATGTCGATGTGATGGATGGCCACTTCGTGCCCAACATATCGTTTGGCGCGACGACCTGCGCGGCGATCCGGCCTCACATCAAAACGGTGATGGACGTTCATCTCATGATCGCGCCGGTTGACCCCTTTATCAGCGCCTTCGCAGACGCCGGAGCCGATGTCATCACGGCCCATGTCGAAGCTGTCCCACATATTCACCGCACCCTCCAAGCGATCCGCGCCGCGGGCGCCCGCGCGGGTGTCGCATTGAACCCCGGCACACCAGCCAGCACCGTTGAGGAGCTTTTGGATTTGGTTGATCTTGTGTGCGTTATGACGGTCAACCCAGGCTTTGGCGGACAAAAGTTCATCGATATGACCAGAAAAATCAAAGCCTTGCGCAACATGATCGGCGATCGCCCGGTTCATATCGAGATCGATGGCGGCGTTGATCCATCCACTGCGCCACTCGTCCGCGCGGCGGGCGCCGACGTGTTGGTCGCTGGCTCAGCTGTCTTTCGTGGCGGCTCTGTCGTAGACCCCGCACCCTATGGCATTAATATCCAAGCCATCAAACAGGCCTGCGCAGAATGAGAATTGCTTTCGATCTTGATGGCACTTTGATCGATTCAGTCGCGCACATTCACGAAGCCGCCTCGCGGGCGTTGGCGGAATTAACGCTGCCGCCGGTCGATCTTCCCACGCTTCAGAGCTTTGTCGGCAACGGATTGCCGATTTTGGTGACCCGCCTCATCATGCATATCGGCGCTGAACCCTCTTTGCATCAAGAGCTCCATGATCGCACGCTGGCGCACTACCTCAACACGCCCACCGATCCCCAAAGCCTTTATCCCAACGTGGTCGACACGCTTCTGGCCCTGCGTGGCGAAGGACACAGCCTGACGATTTGCACCAACCGCCCGTTCCATGCCGCGCTCGCAAACCTACAGGACACGGACTTGCTGCACATCTTTGACCTGGTCATTGGCGGAGATAGCCTACCCACCCGCAAACCCAGCCCAGATATGCTGCTTGCAACCGCGCCTGATCTCTATGTCGGCGATAGTGAAGTCGACGCAGAGACCGCCGTCGCGGCAAACATTCCTTTCCTACTCTTCACTGAAGGCTATCGAAAATCACCGGTGTCAGAAATTCCACACACAGCTGCGTTCGACGCGTGGAACAGCTTCCTTCCTCTGGCCAATACCATTGTGGTGGGCGCCTGAGCGGGACGGCGAAGTGCATATTGGGGCGGTGGCCATTTTGACACCATCGGTTCAAATCCGATGATCGACGGTTCAAACCCGAAAGACGGCACCGCCCCATCCCCGCCATTGGCGCTTTCCCATCGCGCCCGTCAACGCGCTCCATCAGATCAGATCAAGTCGCCTGAAAATGCGCGTAGATTTTCTCCGCCAACGCTTCTGAAACGCCATCAACCGCTTTTAGGTCCGCCAAATTGGCGCGACTGACAGCTTTGGCGGACCCAAAATGCGCCAAGAGAGCCCGTTTGCGCGCAGCCCCTACGCCGACAATGTCATCCAAAGGATTGGCAGAAATCGCTTTGGCGCGTTTGGCCCGGTGTGTGCCAATTGCAAAGCGGTGCGCCTCGTCGCGCAGACGTTGAATGAAATAAAGAACAGGATCGTTGCGCCGCAGAGCCATGACTTGTTTGCCCATGCGGTGAAACTCTTCCTTGCCCTGATCTCGGTCGATGCCTTTGGCAACGCCCACCATCGGGATATCCTGAACCCCGTGGGCCTTCATGATCTCTGCCACGGCGCTCACTTGCCCTGCACCGCCATCAATCAACAATAGCTCGGGCCACAAACCATTCTCGCGACCGGGGTCCTCTTTGAGCAGGCGCGTAAAGCGGCGCGACAGAACCTCTTTCATCATTCCAAAGTCATCGCCCGGGGTCAGGTCATCGCCGCGAATGTTGAACTTGCGATAGTGGTTTTTCATGAAACCTTCGGGCCCCGCGACAATCATGGCTCCAACCGCGTGGGAACCTTGAATATGTGAGTTGTCGTAGACCTCGATGCGTTGCGGCGGAGCCTGTAGATCAAAGGCCTGAGCAATCCCTTTGAGGAGTTTGGCCTGCGTGGCACTCTCTGCCATTTTGCGCCCCAAGCTTTCCCGCGCATTGCGCAAGGCTGAGTCGATGAGTTCCGCCTTCTCGCCTCGCTGAGGAACAACCAGGTCTACTTTACGACCAAGCTTTTGCGACAAAGCATCGGCCATTAGGTCCTGGTTCTCGATGGCGTTTGAGAGGATCACCTGACGCGGCGGCTCTTTGTTGTCATAGAATTGGCCGACAAAGGCCTCAAGCACCTCTCCTGCGTCCACATCCGCGTTCAGCCTCGGATAAAAATCTTTGTTGCCCCAGTTTTGGTTGGCACGAATGAAGAAGACCTGCACGCAAGCTTGGCCATTTTCCATATGCAGCGCAATCACATCGGCCTCTTTGACGCCGCGTGGGTTGATTCCTTGTGCCGTCTGGACTTGCGTGAGAGCACGGATGCGATCGCGCAACGCGGCGGCGCGCTCAAACTCCATGGCCTCGGACGCGGCCTGCATTTGCGTTGCCAATTCCGATTGGACTTTGGTGGATTTGCCAGACAAGAAGTCATCCGCTTCGGCAACCAACTTGGCATAGTCCTCGCGGCTAATCTTACTCCCACAGGGGCCCGCGCAGCGCTTCATGTGATAGTTGAGACAAGGCCTGTCCCCCGCTTCCACCTCTCGATCGCTGCACGTGCGCAGCAAAAACACCTTCTGCAACGTGTTCAGTGTGCGGTTGACTGCACCTGCACTGGCAAATGGGCCATAGTAACGGCCCGTGCGGGTCTTGGCTCCGCGATGCTTTTCCAACCGTGGAAAATCATGCTCGTCCGAAATGAAGATGTAAGGGAATGACTTATCATCACGCAAAAGCACATTGTACTTGGGCTTGAGCTGTTTGATCAGATTTTGCTCAAGCAACAAAGCCTCGGTCTCGGTCCGGGTAGTGAGGAACATCATCGACGCAGTCTCGGTGATCATGCGTGTGATACGCGCAGAATGCTGAGGGCTGGGTCGCGCATAGTTCGAGACACGCGCCTTCAAATTACGCGCTTTGCCTACATACAAAACCCGCGCTTTGTCATCGAGCATCCTATATACGCCAGGAGATGTTTCCAGCGTCCGGACATAGTCTTGGATGAGAGCGTAGCCCATCCGTGGCAGGGCCGCGTCGTCGGATGTTTCGGTCATGGCTATTGTCTATGATTCCCGGCCTGTTGCTGCAACGGTCCACCCATGAGTACAAGAGAAATTAAATCCCCGCTTCCTGTGGGTAAGTCCGTGGACAAACTTTGGGCACCCGCAATTTTCTGTTGTTTTCAGACCGGTTGATTGGTTTGCCTAATTTTTAGGCAATTATATAAGCCTATGATTTCAATTGATATTTTTTCAAAATCCAGCCAACCAATTGATAACATTAAATTTTTGATAACATCTTTGTAACTGTTCGTTTACCGGTGCAAAAGTCAGTCAAGCCGACGCTATTCAACGCCAAGAACATCCGGCGTTTGCCATGCCAAATGTTGGCCCCCATCAACACAAAGGAGTTGTCCTGTGACCCCAGGAGCATCCAAGAAGTACCCAAGCGCGCCAGTGATATCCTCAACGTTTGCACCCCGCTCAAGCACGGTTGCAGCCCTCTGCCGAGTAAAGTGATCCAAGGATTGCCGACCTCCTTGAAGGGTCGGTCCTGGTCCGATAGCGTTCACACGAATGGCCGGCGCGAGAGCTTGCGCTGCGGTTTGCGTCAAGGCCCAAAGGCCCATCTTGGCAATGGTATAGCTCATAAACTCAGGAGTGAGCTTGCGCACGCGTTGGTCAATCATATTTACGACGAGACCAGTAGCCAACGGTTCGCCCGCTGCGTCGGTCGTCGCGCTCTCCGCTTGTGCGGCAAAGGCCTGTGTCAGGACAAAGGGCGCCCGTAGGTTACTCTCAATGTGGCGATCCCAACTGTCACGGGTCGCCGTGGACACCGTGTCGTATTCAAAAATCGACGCGTTGTTAATCAAAACATCAAGCTGACCAAGGGCTTCTGTCGCCTGAGGCACCAATTGAGTCATCTCGGCTTCTTGCGTCAGATCCGCTTCAAAAATCTCGGCGCGTTGCCCTTCGGCACGCACCAAGTCAGCGACCTCGTTGGCCTCATCTGACGAGCTTGCGTAGTGGATCGCGATGTCGTGGCCACGCTTGGCCAAATAGATCGCCATTGCACGTCCAAGGCGTCTGCCCGCGCCGGTCACCAAAGCTGTCATCGAAACACCCTTTCGTCAGGTCAGGAGGACCATGACATAGGCGAGATAGGCGGCTGTCAAGCCGACACCCCAAATGCGATTGATGTTCCATCCCAGGAATACAAAAGGCGCCAATAGCAGCGACGCACCCAGCATGACCCAGAGGTCAAAGCTCAAGAACTCCGGCGCCACATTGATCGGGGTGATGAACCCCGCGACGCCGATGATGGCGAGCAGATTGAACATGTTTGACCCAATCACGTTGCCTAACGCCACATCCGCCTGCTTGCGCAAGGCAGCCATTACTGTGGTGGCCAATTCCGGCAGCGACGTGCCCAAAGCCACCAAAGTGAGGCCGATGATCGTGTCGTCAATGTCGTAATCCCGGGCAATTTGACTCGCGTTTTCCACCAAAAGGTCGGCGCCGAGTGGCAGGCCAGCAAGGCCGAGCGCCAAAAAGGCAGCGACTTTCCAACCTGGCATATCTGGGTCCGCGCCCTCGACCTCTTCTGCGTCTTCCTCTTGCTCGGCGGCCTTTGCATCCTTGCGGTGACGCGCGGCATCGCGGAAAGCATCGCCCAACACAATGCCCAAAGCACCGAGCAAAATCGCGGCAGACCACCATTCGAACGACCCGGTGAAGGCCAGCGCGATAAAGAGCAGGCTGGCCGCAATCATGAACAGGAAGGTTTTGCGCGTCTCGCAATTGCTGGTGTCGAGGCCGGTGAGAATGGCCGGCACCCCAAGCACGAGCAGAATATTGGCCGTGTTAGAGCCCACGACATTACCCAAAGCGATACCCGGTGCGTTATCAAGGGCCGCGTCGATTGCGATCAAAAGCTCAGGCGCGGACGTGCCAAAGGCAACGATGGTAAGGCTTACAATCAAAGCCGGAACACCAAGCCTAAGGCTTAAGTTCACCGCACCTTTGACCAATGCATCACCGGCGAGCAGCAAAATAATCAAACCCAATCCCGCAAGCGCCCAAGCCATGATCATGTGCTCTTTTTGGTGCAGGGACAGGGCCCACTGCCGATTTTATGACGGCCACAAGCCCGGCATTTTTTCGTCACGCCAAGCCAACGTCCCGCAGTCGATAGTTTGCCGAACATTGCCAAAATCGCAATAAACGCCAAAAAGATGAGGGAGATCTTGCTAATCATATCGCATCACCCTCGCACATCGGATCAAAGTCCAAATCGCCCAAAGAGCGCCTGTTCTTCGAGATGTGCGGAAGCATCTTGCATCAAGCGCAATCCCAAACGCTGAAACGGAGACCGGCGCTGACCGTAGCGACGGAAGCGAACTTTTTCGCCGAACTTTTCTCGCATCACGGGCGCGAGGTGACCGACGCCATCAACCAAGCCAAGGCTCCGCGCTTGATCGCCCACCCAAATCTCACCCGTGAAGAGGTCTTGATCCTTACTCAACCGCGCACCCCGGCGTCGCTTGACGTGATCGATAAAGAGCGTGTGCATTTGTTCAAGGAGGTCTTTGAGACGTTCCACATCCTCTTCTTTTTCAGGGCGGAACGGATCGAGCATGCTTTTTGAATTGCCCGCAGTGTAGACACGCCGCTCGATTCCTTGGCGGGCAAGAAAAACATGCGCACCGAACCCAGCAGAAATTACACCGATAGAGCCCACTACGCTGGCTTGGTCCACGTAAATCTCATCCGCGGCACAGGCGAGCCAGTAGCCGCCGGAGGCGGCCACGTCTTCAACAAAGGCGTAAACCGGCACCTCTTTTTCATCAGCAAGACGGCGAATGCGCGATGCAATGAGAGAGCTTTGCGTCGGCGATCCGCCGGGCGAATTGATTTCAAGCGCAACGGCGGCAGGCTTGCCTTTGACAAAGGCCTTTTCAACCACATCGCGCAGGCCCACATCGTTCAGAACTCCGCGGCCCGCGCCACCAATAGCGCCAGACAGTCGGATGACAGCGACGGTTGGGTCTTTTTTGGTAAACGGGATAAAACGCTTCATGCGAAGCGATGTAGAGACGGCCCGGCCCTGAAACAACCGGTCGCACAAAAAACAAAACACTTGGATCACACGGTTAAGACCAATCATGAAGCGATTGGCGCTGATCTGGACTTATTGGCGAATGCGCCAACCGGTTCGGAAAATCCACCAAATCGCGCCGATACATGCTGCGGTAAAGGTCGTGATGGCCAAAAGACCTAGGCCAATTGGCACATCTGCGATGCCAAAGAATGCCCAGCGGAACCCAGAGATCAAGTATACAACAGGGTTAAAGTAGCTGATCGCTTGCCACACCGGCGGGAGCATAGAGATCGAATAGAAGGAACCTCCCAAGAAAACCAACGGCGTCACAACAAGCAGCGGCACCAATTGGAGCTGCTCGAAATTGCCAGCCCAAATACCGATAATAAAGCCCATCAACGCAAAGCTCAGACATGTGAGCACCAAGAAGGCGAGCATCGCCAATGGCGCTTGGATGGTCAGATCCACAAACAAAGCCGCTGTGATCAAGATCACGACGCCAATAAAAAGGGCTTTTGTCGCAGCCGCACCGACATAGCCGATGACAATCTCCAAGAAATTCACCGGTGCTGACAAAAGCTCGTAGATCGTGCCGATGAACTTGGGGAAATATATACCGAACGAGGCGTTGGATGTGGCCTGGGTCATCACTGACAACATGATCAAACCCGGTACGATAAACGCCCCATAAGGCACTCCGTCGACCTCTTGCATCCGGCTCCCAATCGCCGCGCCGAAGACCACGAAATAAAGCGACGTGGAGAGCACAGGAGACAAAAAACTCTGAAGCAGAGTGCGGAAAAAACGCGCCATCTCGAAGTAGTAGATGGCTTTCACGGCTTGCCAGTTCATGGATTGTCATCCTTTACCAAGCCCACGAAAATTTCTTCAAGGTTGGTTTGCTGGGTCTTGAGGTCGCGCATGGCAATGCCGGCGCTGTCCAGTTCATTGAGCAAACGACGGATGCCTTTGCGTTCCGCTTTACCGTCGTAGCTATACCGCAAGGTGGTTCCATCGCGGCCGAGTTCCAAACCATAGGCGCACAACGCATCTGGGATCGCATTCAACGGTTCGGCCAATTCAATAGTGAGTTCCTTTTGACTCATCCGCGCCATCAACGCATCCTTATCTTCCACCAAAAGGATTTGCCCTTTGGATATCACCGCCACCCGATCGGCCATTTGCTCGGCTTCTTCGATGTAATGGGTGGTCAAGATGATAGTCACACCCTGGTCGCGCAAAGAACGCACGACATCCCACATGCCTTTGCGCAATTCGACATCCACACCAGCGGACGGTTCATCCAGAAAGAGAACACGCGGCTCATGAGCCAGGGCCTTCGCGATCAGTACCCGCCGCTTCATCCCACCGGAAAGCTCCATGATTTTATTGTCTTTTTTGTCGTAGAGTGAGAGCTTACGCAGTACGTCTTCGACAAAGGCATCATTCTTAGGAAGTCCAAAAAGCCCGCGCGAGAAGCGCACGGTACGCATCACTTTCTCGAAGGGTTCCAGCGTGATTTCTTGGGGCACAAGCCCGATCATGCGACGCGCAGCGCGAAACTCAGACACCACATCATGGCCGCCCACCGTGATTTTACCTGACGTGGCACGCGTGATGCCGCACACCGTTGAAATAAGCGTCGTCTTACCCGCGCCATTGGGTCCAAGAAGTGCAAGGATTTCACCTTCCTTGATCTGAAGATCCGCACCCTTGAGCGCCTCAAACGTGCCCAAAGGCCCGCCATCATAGATTTTGCGCAGGTTTTGGATATCCACAATCGTGTTCATCTAAACTCCCCTTCGGCGTGCCCGCCGGAATAAAACGTGCGGGGGACCCTAGTGGGATGGCGCAAATGCGCAAGCGCTCAAGTCGGTTTTATACAACCGCTTCAGCGCACAGGTGTTAAGGTGAGCTTATGACTGACGCACAGAACCGGCCTGGCCTAGGCATCCTTTTCATCCTGGGCGGTGTGATCGCAATTTCAATCAACGACATGCTCGTGAAGATGTTGGCAGGTGAGTATCCGCTGCATCAAATTATCTTTAGCAGGTCTCTCATTGGGGTCCTCTTCTCGCTTGTGTTTGTGCAAATGGAGGGAGGTTTTTCCATCTTGCGAACCAAGACACCCGGACTTCACGTGGTGCGCGGACTTTTGGTGATTGTTGCGAACATGACCTTCTATGCCGCCGTGGCCGTGATGCCATTGGCACAAGCGACCGCCTTATTCTTTGTGGCGCCCCTGTTCATCACTCTGTTGTCGATCCCGATACTTGGCGAAAAAGTCGGGCCCAAAAGGCTTGGCGCGGTTGTGGTGGGCTTCATGGGGGTTGTCGTTATGCAGCAACCTTGGGCCTCCGACGTCATCACCGTTGGACGCGTGGCGATGCTTTTGCCGGTGGCAGCGGCGTTGACTTATGCATTGATGCAGGTGCTGACCCGCAAACTTGGCGCAACCGCCAAAGCCAGCGCGATGGCGATCTACATCCAAGGTATGTTCCTAATTGTTTCGCTTCTGTTCTTTGTGATCGCAGGCGATGGGCGATTTGCCGAAGGTCAGACCAATGCCTCGCTCCAGTTTTTGTTGAGAGCGTGGGTGTGGCCAGATCAATCCGACCTACTCGTCTTCGGCGCGCTTGGGCTCTGCTCTGGGATCATCGGTTACTGTCTCTCCGCCGCCTATCGTTTGGCGAGCGCGGCCACGATTGCGCCCTATGAATACATTGGATTGCCGCTAGCCATCTTGTGGGGATGGTCACTCTTTGGCGAATGGCCCGATGCCGCAACGTGGTGGGGCTGCGGGCTGATCGTGTTTGCCGGTCTCTTCGTCTTCTTGCGCGAAACACAACGCGATGTGCCGCGTACCGGGTGGCGGCGGCGGTCCATGCGTCGATAAAATTTGGTAAGTCCCAGCGCAGTTACGCAGGCACCGGCTCCCGAACGGCATCAATCATACGTTGGACATTGTCCGGGTCGGCATCCGGCGTAATCCCGTGGCCAAGATTGAAAATGTGCGGCCCGCCAGACAAAGCCTGCACAATCTCTCGGGTCTTGTGGACCAGCGCATCGCCACCCGTCACCATATGAGACGACGCCAGGTTGCCTTGGACACAGCCATCGACTTGCACATGTTGCGCAGCCCAGGCGGCGGTCACGGAATTGTCGAGCGCCACACAATCGGCACCGGTCGCACGGGCAAATCCAATGTAGCCGTCTCCAGCCTCACGTGGGAATGCAATGATCGGGATATGTGGATACTTGGCCTTCAACGCAGAGATAATGCGTTTCGCAGGGTGAACAGCATAGCGTTCAAAAGCCGCGCCCTTGAGCGAGCCCGCCCAACTGTCAAAAATCTTCACCACCTCTGCACCCGCTTCGATTTGGGCGCCAAGGTAGAGAATCGTGGCCTCGGTCAACCGATGCATCACCGCATCAAACACTTTGGGGTTCTCACGCATCAATGCGTGCGCCGGGCCTTGATCCGGTGTGCCACGTCCAGCAATCATATAAGTGGCAACGGTCCAAGGCGCGCCAGCAAACCCGATCAAAGTCGTTTCTTTTGGCAATTCCCGCGACAGAATGCGCACAGTTTCGTAAACCGGCGACAAGGTTTCGTGGATTGCTTCGATCGGGCCCAATTTTTCGAAATCGGCCTGTGTCTCAATTGTTGATAGCCGCGGCCCCTCGCCCGTCACAAACCAAAGATCCGCGCCAAGCGCCTGAGGAAGAAGAAGAATATCTGCAAAGAGAATCGCTGCGTCAAAACCATAGCGCCGAATGGGTTGCAGCGTGACCTCGGCCGCGAGATCTGAGTTGTAGCACAGCGACAGAAAATCCCCGGCTTGTGCCCGCGTCGAGCGATATTCCGGCAGATACCGTCCAGCTTGGCGCATCATCCAAATCGGCGGCGTCGGTAGCGTCTCCCCAGCCAGGGCTCGCAAAATGGTTTTCGAAGGTTTGGACATAGGGGTCCTCCAATGCCGAGCGCGCAGGTGATATCGGGCGCGCATATTCCTATGTATCGGTGTGCTTGCCACACACTGTCAACCAAGCTAGACAGTTTTTCATGACTATGCCACTACCTTCCCCGTCTCAACCCTTGAAAATTGGCACACGCGGCTCGCCGTTGGCGTTGGCCCAGGCCTACGAGACGCGTTCACGCTTGATGCAAGCCTTTGATCTTCCTGAGGATGCCTTCGAGATCATCGTGATTAAAACCACCGGTGACGACCGCGCTTTGATTGCGAGTGACACACCTCTCAAAGAATTGGGGGGCAAGGGCCTATTTACGCGCGAGATTGAGCAAGACCTTTTGGATGGCAAAATCGACATCGCTGTGCACTCGATGAAAGACATGCCGACCATCCAACCCGATGGTTTGCTGTTGGACACATATCTGCCACGTGAGGACGTGCGCGACGGGTTTGTATCATACAACAAAGACAGCCTGATGACCTTACCAGAAGGCGCGGTCGTTGGTACGTCTTCGCTGCGCCGCACAGCGCAGATCAAACATAAACGCCCCGACCTCAACGTCGTCCAGTTTCGCGGCAATGTGCAAACGCGCCTTCAAAAACTGAATGATGGGGTCGCCACCTGTACATTTTTGGCCATGGCGGGCCTGACCCGTCTTGGCTTGTTGGCTGAGGTTCCCGCATCGCCGGTTCCCGTCAACGACATGCTTCCCGCCGTTGCACAGGGGGCCATCGGGATTGAACGTCGGGCAGAAGACCACGCCGCGGCACATTTGCTAGAGGCCCTTCACGACGCCAAAACGGGCTATCACTTGGCTGCGGAACGCGCGTTCCTCGCGGCTTTGGACGGTTCTTGTGAAACACCAATTGCGGGACTTTCCATCATCGACGGGGGAAATCTGAAACTATTAGGCGAAGTGCTCCGGCCCGACGGCAGCGAAGTCGTGAGTGATTCTCAATCAGGCGCCATCGAAGACGGCGCGGCTTTGGGCACCGAAATGGGCCGAAAGCTATTGGGCGAAGTAGGACCAAACTTCTTTAGCTGGCGCACCTAACCTCAGGCCCGCTTCTCAAGTAGGTGAAGCGTTCACACGTGGGATCGCACCGGTTGCAACATATTGCCGCAAGGTCAGAATAAAAAATCGCAAATGATGTGCGATTCCTGCAAATTCGTACTGTTCAGAATGAAAAAATTCGATATTTTTTCACGAAACGCGGCGTCGTTTGACCTCCAGGTGACGATTTTACGCTGTCTTGCAAAGAGCGGGACAAGTATCACCCCAGGGGAGAAGTTGACCAAACTACTCGTGGGCAATCCCCACGACAACCAAGGAGATAGCGCAGATGAAGGTTCTCGTGCCGGTCAAACGCGTGATCGACTATAACGTGAAAGTCCGAGTGAAAGCGGATGGTTCGGGTGTCGATCTGGCAAATGTAAAAATGTCGATGAATCCCTTCGACGAGATCGCCGTCGAAGAGGCAATTCGCCTCAAAGAAGCAGGCAAAGCTGATGAGATTGTGGCCGTATCCATCGGCGTAAAGCAATCCCAAGAGACACTGCGCACCGCCTTGGCGATGGGTGCGGACCGCGCGATCCTGGTGATTGCGGCAGACGATGTGCACACAGACATTGAACCTCTCTCAGTCGCCAAGATCCTGGCCAAAGTCGTGGAAGAAGAGCAACCTGGGCTCGTTCTCTGCGGCAAGCAATCCATCGACAACGACATGAACGCGACCGGCCAAATGCTCTCCGCGCTCATGGGGTGGTCCCAAGCGACATTTGCATCCGAGGTTGGCATCGACGGCGACAACGCCACGGTCACACGCGAAGTGGACGGTGGCTTGCAGACCATCAAGGTCAAGATGCCAACCGTTATAACCGTTGACCTACGCCTCAACGAGCCGCGCTACGCGTCCCTGCCCAATATTATGAAGGCTAAGAAAAAGCCTTTGGACGAGAAAACCGCAGCGGACTACGGCGTTGACGTGTCTCCACGCCTGCAGATCATGAAAACCTCAGAACCCGAATCTCGGGCCGCGGGCATCAAAGTGGGCTCAGTTGATGAGCTGGTCTCGAAACTCAAAGAAGCGGGAGCGATGTAAAATGGCTGTACTTCTGATTGCTGAAGTTGCGAATGGCGAACTGGCTGTTGATGCAACCGCGAAAGCCCTGACCGCGGCGAAAGCCATGGGCGACGTGACCGTTCTTTGTGCAGGCGCATCTTGTGATGCGGCTGCCGCACAAGCAGCAAAACTTGATGGTGTGGCCAAAGTACTCTGCGCCACTGACGAAGCTTACGGCCACAATCTGGCCGAACCCGTGGGTGACTTGGTTGTTGGCATGGCAGGCAATTACTCACACATCGTTGCACCCGCGACGGCCGCTGCCAAAAATCTTCTGCCACGCGTTGCGGCAATGCTCGACGTGATGGTAATCTCTGACGTGATCGCCGTGGTTAATGCCGACACGTTTGAGCGTCCAATCTACGCGGGCAACGCAAACCAAACAGTGAAGTCGGTCGACGGCATCAAGGTTGTGTCAGTACGTACATCAACCTTCGATGCCGCGGGCGAAGGCGGATCGGCATCCGTAGAAACCATGGATGCAGCTGCGAACCCGGCCCTCTCCGAGTGGGTCGAAGATAAAGTCGCAGAAAGCGATCGTCCTGAGCTCACGTCCGCTGGTGTTGTTGTCTCTGGCGGCCGGGGCGTTGGCTCGGAAGAAGACTTCAAAATCATTGAGGCACTGGCAGACAAGCTCAATGCCGCTGTCGGCGCGTCTCGCGCTGCGGTAGACTCCGGCTATGCACCAAACGACTGGCAGGTCGGCCAAACTGGTAAGGTTGTGGCACCAGACCTCTATGTTGCTGTTGGCATTTCTGGCGCCATTCAGCACCTCGCGGGTATGAAAGACAGCAAGGTCATTGTGGCCATTAACAAAGACGAAGAAGCGCCCATCTTCCAAGTGGCGGACTTCGGCCTGGTCGCGGACCTTTTTGACGCGGTGCCTGAACTTACCGAAAAGCTCGGCTAAGCCTCACAACACCAAATCGCAAAAAAGGCGGGCCGTGCCCGCCTTTTTCTTGCCTGGTGGTTTGATTAATCCACGGAACGTGTGAGCGGGATCAACGACTTTACCAGTTGGTCTGCTACCTCCTCATGGGCTTTGACGCTCAGTTGCTCCTCTGCGGCGGCGCGGTCCATTGGGTCAAATTGCATCCGCAAAATACCTTCAATGCGCGCTTCACGGCTGGCAACCACCTCGACCAATCCACCCGTGGAAGGCAATATTTCCGCGACCATGTCACAATCCACAAACATCGGATCAACTGCGTCATCCTGGCAAGGCTCTGGCGGTTTTTGTTCGCCAAACCAGAGCAACAGAACGGGGCGGTTGATCTGAGAAATCAGAAGGCGCATCCGCGCGGACCACGCCTGTTTGAGCTCTTCGCGCACCATTCCAAAGCGCTGCGCGTCAATGCTCTTGAGCGTGCTCAGCATATGCCGTGTGAAGTGGAATTCTGTGAAATCGACTTCGCGATACACCGCTTTAAGCAACGATGAGGCATTGACGAAGCGATCGTTTCGACGCGGGTGCACTGTATACAGGCGGTTTGACATGTTGTGGGCACCCATAATCTGGATCACAACAATTTTTGCCGCATTTGCCGCCTCTAGAATAACGGAATCATGAGCAAACGCATCAACGCCCGCGTTTAAGCATCCAAAATTCACAACGGGCCGGTTAAGTTTGGCCTCCACCATATGTGGGAACGGCGCCTCAATAAATTTGCCGTAGGTTTCCGTGCTACCCAGGACGGCTATGAACTCGCCCTCCAACCGGCGTCTCGGACCGCGAAACGTCAGCCGCGACGCGCCGTAGCGACACGGCAGATAATCAATGACGGATAGGCCCCGCGTGTCAAAGCTCATAAATCCCACCTATTCTTTTTCACCCAAGGTAGAGATTCGCTCAAAACTCTTGCCAAATGGCTAAGTCGGGCATTTGCCGCGACTTTTTGGAAAATCGACCCGTCTCCCCTTGCGCGCCTTGAGCGCAAAGGTCAGGGTTTCGCCACAGCCATCAAGGAAGTCGATACAATGGATATCCAACGCGTGGGCGTCGTAGGCGCCGGACAAATGGGCAACGGAATTGCACATGTCTTTGCTTTGGCTGGATATGACGTGTTGCTCACCGATGTGTCTGAAGATGCGCTCAATGGTGCCCTGTCACGGATGGGAAAGAACCTGGATCGCCAAGTGACCCGGGAAAAAATCAGCGATGCTGAAAAGAACGCGGCTCTGTCGCGGGTGTCCACAACGCTCACGCTCGCGGATCTTGGCAGGACGGACCTCGTGATCGAAGCCGCCACGGAGCGGGAAACGATCAAACAGGCGATCTTCGAAGATCTCGTCCCACATTTGGGACCCGACACAATACTTACATCGAACACATCGTCTATTTCGATCACACGTTTGGCCAGCCGCACGGATCGCCCCGAAAAGTTCATGGGTTTCCACTTTATGAACCCCGTGCCGGTGATGCAGCTTGTTGAGCTTATCCGGGGCATTGCAACAGACGAACCCACGTTTGCTGCGTGCAAAACGGTGGTGGATCGGCTGGGAAAGACATCCGCCAGCGCAGAAGACTTCCCCGCCTTCATTGTAAACCGCATCCTGATGCCGATGATCAACGAAGCTGTGTACACGCTTTATGAAGGGGTTGGCTCAGTCCAGTCAATCGATCAATCCATGCGCCTTGGCGCCAACCATCCCATGGGTCCGTTGGAACTGGCTGACTTCATTGGCCTCGATACTTGTTTGGCAATCATGAATGTGTTGCACGATGGATTGGCCGACACGAAATACCGACCCTGTCCATTGCTAACCAAATATGTAGAAGCAGGCTGGCTTGGACGCAAAACTCAACGTGGGTTCTACGATTATCGCGGCGAGACGCCTGTTCCCACGCGATAAGAAACTAGTTGTTGCCCAGAGACATGGTCCGTTCGCGTAACCAGACCATCATCTCGGTTGGCGTACCCGACCAATTCTTGATCTCTTCTGGAGTAATTGGCGCGCCGATCACGGGCGACTGTGGGCGGCCACAGGCATGCATGACCTCATGGATCAACAAGCCCTGACGCAAGGTCGCGGACACGCGATTTGCCATCTGGTAAACTCGTGAGTTTTGTCCAGGAAAATGAATCGGAACCACGGTCGCACCGGATCGCGTGATCATTTTCGCGGTGAATGGGTTCCAACCCGCCTCAACCGCGTCGCCAAAAAGCGTATCGGAGGCCGCGACGACCCCTGAGGGAAACAAGGCAATTACGCCACCATGTTTCAAATGGTCCATCGCGCTTTTGCGCATCATGAGACCCTGTTCACGTGCGTTCTCTTCGTGAGGGAACGGAACCGGGATCATGAATTGCTCAATCTCTTTGACTCCCGTCAACAAGCTGCGCGTCAGAATGCGGTAGTCTTCGCGCACGCGGCCAATCAATTCAGCGAGCACCATACCATCCACAAGACCGTGCGGGTGATTGGCAACCACGACCACAGGACCATCTTTGGGAATATTGGCGATCTGTTCTGCTGGAGTCCGAAGCTCGATTTTCATCAACCCCAAAGCTTGACGCCAAAACGCCTGACCTTCGGCAGGCCCTGCACGCTCGAAGCGGCGGACCAAACGCAACAAAGGAAGCTTGCCCGTTGCCCATTCCATTGCACGGATGGTGTTTGCCTTGAAAGGATTGGTGAACGTGTTCGCGTACGACAATTTGCGCTTGTCATAGGGCGCGTTGACGGGCGGCTGCGGCTTGGATCGCAGGGATGATGAATGCGTGGTCTCTACCATATCGGCGACGCCCGTTCTCTGTATTCTGCCGCGCAAACTGTGCTGCGCTAGCAGTCCTCCCCAAATCGATTCCCAACCAGAGCCTTAATTGCGTCGGACAATTCTTGTGCGTCCGGGCCCTGCGTTTGGACTTCAATAGTTGTTCCTTTGGACGCTGCCAACATCAAAAGGCCCATAATGCTATCGCCTGAGGCCATGACGCCGCCACGTCGGACCTCTGCGCTGGCATTGAATGCCTCAACCACTTCTACAAGTTTGGCAGAGGCGCGGGCGTGCAAACCCTTTTCGTTGATAATCTCGAGTGTTGTTACAATGTCAGTCATTGGCGGTAGTAGTTGTCTTAGACGTTATGGCTGTCAATGTATTTACGTCCGGCTTGGATCGCAGCCTCCGCGGCTTCAAGCACGGGCAAACTTCGAACCTTGGCCAACTTGATCAACATTGGAAGGTTGGCTCCGTAAAGGATGCGACGGTTCTCGGGCTTGCACGCGAGCAAGCTCAGATTGGAAGGCGACCCCCCAAACATATCAGTGACAACCACGACGCCTGTCCCGCTGTCGACTTTGTCAGCGGCGCGGCAAATCTCAACTTCCTTGGCTGTTCTGTCGTCGGAGGGCCGAATTGAGATTGCGACGATACCGGATTGATGTCCCACCACATGCTCCACGGCGGCAAGGTATTCTTGCGCCAATTGGCCATGGGCAACAATCACAATACCGATCACGGATTCGCACTCCACTTCGTCGCTTCCACTCCGGCCGCGTCTCTGGCACGGCGTTCCAGTTCTTTGTGCCGTATAGACACACGCCAACCCGCATCCGCAAGACGCGCGCTCACAAGTTCCGTAACGACAACTGAACGGTGTTTGCCGCCGGTGCAACCAAACGCAATCAATGCGTGTGCTTTGCCCTCTTCTTGCATGGCCGGAAGTTGAAACAAAAGCAGTTCGCTGACCTGATCTAAAAATGGGTCGAAGTGATCGTCTTTGGAGATAAAGTCTACGATCCTCTGCGATTGGCCAGTGAGTGGCCGCAAATCTTCTTGCCAATGCGGATTGATTAGAAATCTGCAATCAAACACTTGATCGGCGCCACGCGGCAGACCGCGTTTGAAAGAGAAGCTTTGAATAGAGAGCGCCAACGATTGGTCGTCCTCTGCGGCAAACGCAGCATGAAGTTCGGCGCGTAGATCATGAGGCGACAAGGTCGTCGTCTCGATCAACCAAGTTGCCGTCGCACGCAAAGGACCAAGTACGGCGAGTTCCTGTTCGATGCCCATTTGCGGCGTGCCATCCGGCGCCAAAGGATGTCTGCGTCGCGTTTCAGAATAGCGTCGCAGGAGCATTTCCAACGTGGCATCAAGGTAGAGCAGCTCAGGCGCTTGTCCCGAAAGCGCCGCAATTTCGGCCATGATCTGCGTCAAAGCATCGACGCTGAAGTCTCGATTGCGCACATCAATGCCCAAAGCCACGGAGCGCGCACTGATCTGGGGGTCGAGCAACCGCGGGATCAACCGAATTGGGATATTGTCGATCGTCTCAAAACCCAAATCCTCAAGCGCATTCAGGGCCGTGGATCGCCCAGCCCCAGACGGACCAGTCACCAAAACGAGCCGAGGCGTGTGAGAATGTGCGATGCGCGACGTCAAATCTTCCTGTCCATTGGGTCAATCAGGATGAGCGGTGCCATAGAATAGATAAGCAAGAACGCTACTGGGGAAATAGGGGCCCGAGACTTTGTGAAGCAAGGGCAAAGTATACCCCAGCAAATCTAGTGTGCGCCGAGGAGGTAAACGCGCGGTTTCCTCCTTGTCTAAATCAATGACGAGCGCAGCCAAAACGGGTTCTGGTGAAAGCGGTGGTTTGAGCAGACCTACACCCCGCGCTTCCAGCCACGGCGGCAAGGTCTTTGGCCGATCCAGCCAGATACCACTCGCAGATGCACTCAATCGTGTTTTATCGTCTGCGATCAACGTCGCCCCGCGCAGCACGAGTTCCAATGCCAACGAAGATTTTCCAGTTCCGGATGCACCAACAATGAGGAGGCCCTGGCCATCGAAGTCGACGGCTGTTGCGTGCCAAATGTGAGAATTTGGGGCCGCCGCAGGCACCTCAAACAGGGAGGCCGACGACGAAGCGTGCGCCTAAGGGTTCGGAGGTAATGTCTGCTTCCGTTGGGCGAATATTCTCGGCCCAGATCACACCTCCATGCGCTTCGACGATTTGCTTGGAAATTGCCAATCCCAAGCCCGAGTTGTTGCCAAAATCCGTTTCGGGACGATGGGAATAGAAGCGTTTGAAGATTTTGCCCAGAGCTTCATCAGGAACACCCGGCCCAGTGTCTTCAACGACAACCAACACGCGCGTCTCGCGCTGGCGCGCCCATATGCGAATTGCATCGCCATCGTCGCAGAATGAAATCGCGTTGGAGATCAGATTGACGAAGACTTGGGCCAAACGTGCCTCTAAACCGTGCACCATGATGGGCTGCTCGGGCAAATCGGCAATGAACTCCACGCCTTTCTTGCGGGCATCTTCGCCCAGGAACTGTCGCAGGTTGTCCAGCATATGCAGAAGATTGAATTCAGATTGCTCTTCTTTGACCAGCTCGCTGTCGAGGCGAGACGCGTTGGATATATCGCTGACAAGACGGTCCAAACGGCGGACGTCGTGCTCGATGACTTCTAGGAGCTTCTCTCGCTGATCGTCCCGTTTCGCGACACGCATAGTGCCAACCGCAGATCGCAGCGAAGCCAAGGGATTCTTGATCTCATGAGCCACATCAGCAGCGAATTGTTCATTCGCGTCTATGCGATCATAAAGCGCGTTGATCATGCCGCGCAGGGCGCCGGAGAGGCGACCAATTTCGTCGGGCCGTGCAGTTAAATCGGGAATACGCACACGCCCACCTGCCGATTTGCCTCGATCTCGGTCACGGCCAAGCTCTGCCGCGTCCGCGAGGTCAGAAATTGGGTTCGAGATCGTCGACGCAAGCACCAACGAAAGGCCAATTGAGACAATCGTGGCGATGATGAACATTTGTAGGACGCGTTCACGCTCGGAGTGCACAAGCTGATCAATCTCACCTGCCGCCGAAACCAAGGCTATGGCGCCGACAATGAGATCCTCTTGATAGATAGGCGTCGCCACAGAAAACACGGTGGATCCGTCCACCGCTTCTCCAGTTTCAACCTGTGTCACACCGCCAAGAGAAATACCCACCAGCGCTTCAATCTCGCGCGCGAACCGTTCCTCGGGAGGCAAGGTCCCACCACGCACGAGCGACGCCAATCTGTTCCAGGCGGAGCTCAAGAAGTCTGTTATAAGCGTTGGAGGATCATCGGGCGCGGTCGCCGAAGCCGGAGACGCGCCGGGCGCACGCTGCACGCCGACCTGAGTTTGGCGCGTGTCAAAAACGTAGGCCTCGACGCCAGAGCGCAAGTCCAAACCATCGAGCGTGCGCTGAACATCCACGCCTTCACCGGTGGCAAGGTTCACCGGAGCAGAGATCGGCAGCTGCGCTTCAAACACATCCGCTATGAGTTCGGCTTCGGTGACAAGTGCATTGGCGCGTTGGGTCGCCAATCCATCACGCGACGAATTGAGGTAGAGGATTCCTCCTACCAAGAAATTCAATGCGATCAGGTTGAACGTGACAATCTTGCGCGTGAGCGGAGAACGACGCAGAGGTATCCAGCCGCGCCGAGCACGGCTGGCTTGAAGCTCTTTCTCAACGTTGCCGTCGGGCGCAACCCAATCGTCGCCTAGAACAACATCTCCGTTGCGCCGCGTGCTCATATCAGTCACGCCGATGCCCTCGGTCAGCGTCATTATTCTTCGTTATACCGGTATCCGATACCATAAAGCGTCTCGATGGCNGAGAACTCTGAATCGACTTGCCGCATTTTCTTGCGAAGCCGTTTGATGTGGCTATCGATGGTGCGGTCGTCGACGTACACTTGATCGTCATAGGCAACATCCATCAACTGATCACGGCTTTTAACGAAACCAGGCCGCTGCGCTAGGGCTTGCAGAAGCAGAAACTCAGTGACTGTGAGAGAGACATCCATCCCTTTCCAGGTCACCGCATGGCGCAGCGGATCCATCCGCAATTCGCCGCGCTCCATGATTTTGGTCTCTTCGGTTTCGCCGACAACATCACCTGCTACGGCATCTTGGCGACGTAACAGCGCGCGGATGCGCTCCACCAAGAGACGTTGGGAAAAGGGCTTTTTGACATAGTCGTCAGCCCCCATGCGAAGCCCCAGAACCTCATCGATTTCATCGTCCTTAGAAGTCAAGAAGATCACCGGCATCGTCGTCTTTTGACGCAAGCGCTGGAGCAAATCCATGCCATCCATGCGCGGCATCTTAATGTCCAACACGGCCATATCAGGAAGTTTGCGATTAAACGCATCCAACGCCTGTTGACCGTCATTGTAGGTTTCAACCTCGAAGCCTTCCGCTTCGAGAGTCATAGCGACGGATGTCAGAATATTTCTGTCATCGTCCACCAGGGCGATTTTAGACATTCTTGGTGTCCTTATACTGCTCAGCTGCCTATTTGTTTTTGGGGACCATCGTCTTTTTTCGCTTGCCGATCAATCCCCAACTACGAATCACACAGCTGTTCTGTGACCAGAACACCGCAAAATAACGAACGAATGGCTAAAATAGCCGACATTTGAGACGCCTTCTGACCGCTCAAATCCATGGTTGCGCTAAACTCAGGCGTGGTTGCGCTAAACCCCGCCTTGATGGCGCTAACTGTGCTTTTGCGTCCTATTCTTGCCGCAAATCATCATGTTACTTATCTGCCCAAAGCGGCGTGAATCGATGGCCGTTTGCCAATTTTCATCAGAAATTTCGCGGATTGATCCCGGAATAAAGGAGACATCAAGATGACACATGGACGGGTCAACCCAGCGTTTCGCCTTGAAGATCAAGGCATCAATGAGCTGGGGACGGTCTATTATAACTTGATGGAGCCTGCGCTGATCGAAGAAGCATTGCTCCGCAATGAGGGAACTTTAGGACGCGGTGGTGCGTTTCTTGTGGAAACCGGCAAGTACACCGGTCGCTCACCCAAAGATAAACACATCGTCAAAACCGACAGCGTCGCTGATCACATTTGGTGGGAAAATAATGCCCCGATGTCTGAGGCCGGGTTTGCTCAACTTTACAAAGATATGCTCGCGCATATGAAGGGTCGAGATTACTTTGTACAAGACCTGGTTGGAGGTGCCGATCCCGCGCATTCAATTGACGTACGGGTCGTAACCGAGCTTGCTTGGCATGGGCTTTTCATCCGTCACATGTTGCGTCGGCCAGAGCGTCAAGAACTCGATGACTTCACGGCGGACTTCACAATAGTCAACTGCCCGAGCTTCCGTGCAGATCCGCAGGCGCATGATTGCCAAAGCGACACGGTGATTGCGTTGAACTTCGACGCCAAGCTGATCTTGATCGGCGGTACGGAATATGCAGGCGAAAACAAAAAATCCGTGTTCACCCTGCTCAATTATATCTTGCCGGACAAAGGCATTATGCCGATGCACTGCTCCGCCAATCACGCCGTGGGCAACCCGGTGGACACAGCGATCTTCTTTGGCCTGTCTGGGACAGGCAAAACAACGCTGTCTGCAGACCCCGCTCGGGTTTTGATTGGCGATGATGAGCACGGGTGGTCGGAGCGCGGCACATTCAATTTTGAAGGCGGATGCTACGCAAAGACAATCAACCTCAACGCGGAAGCCGAGCCGGAAATCTATGCAACTACATCTAAGTTTGCGACGGTCATCGAGAACATGGTGTATGACCGAGAAACCAAAGAACTCGACTTCGAAGACGACAGTCTTACTGCGAACATGCGATGCGCCTACCCGCTTGAGTACATCTCAAATGCGTCGCCGTCCGCGTTGGGCGGTCACCCCAAGAACATCATAATGCTGACCTGCGATGCGTTTGGTGTTCTGCCCCCCATAGCGCGGCTCACGCCGGCCCAAGCGATGTACCACTTCCTCTCTGGCTTTACCGCCAAGGTGGCCGGAACGGAGCGCGGCGTGACAGAACCGCAGCCGACCTTCTCCACGTGCTTTGGCGCGCCATTTATGCCACGTCGACCAGAGGCTTACGGCGATTTGCTCCGCACCAAGATCGCCAAACACGGAGCAACTTGTTGGTTGGTTAATACAGGTTGGACTGGCGGAGCGTATGGCCAAGGGTCCCGGATGCCGATTAAGGCAACTCGCGCTCTTCTTACCGCCGCTTTGGATGGATCACTGGCCGAGGCAGCTTTTCGCAAAGACGCGAACTTTGGCTTTGATGTGCCGGTCGACGTACCTGGTGTGCCAGACGTGTTGTTGAACCCACGTCGCACTTGGGAAGACAAAACGGCCTACGACGCGCAAGCCGACAAATTAGTTCAGATGTTTGCCGAGAACTTTGAGCAATACTTGCCCCACATAGATGATGATGTGAAAGCTGCGGCCATAGGCTAAGCCAAGTCCATATTTAACGAAAAAAACGCCTCGCATTTGTGCGAGGCGTTTTTCTATCTAAACCGCGCCAGCGCTGGGTTTTAGATTTTAAGCTCTTCTGCAGTTTTGCCGGATGCAATTGCAGCTTTGAACCAATCTGGCTGACGACCACGGCCAGTCCATGTTTGGTTGCCATCTTCGGGATTACGGTACTTGGGCGCGGTCGCTTTCTTGCCAGGTCCAGTGAGTTCGGACAGCGAGAAGCCCATCTCTGCTGCTTTGGCTTCGAGAGCGGCCAAAGCCTCTTGCTTCTTACGCACTTCAAAGCCAGTGATCGCCTTCTCCACGTCTTTACGGAGTTTTTTGAGGTCTGCGAGTGACAGAGTTGTGAGGTCCATCTTATATGCCTTTATTTATCGAGTGATGAAATGGGGTAAACAACCTTAGAATAAATCGTCAACAAAAAGAATTAACAATAAGTAAATTATGCTAATTTATTTTCAAAACTATCTCCAATTGACGCCAAAAAGCGTAAGATATATGACGCAAATTAACGTCAATTCAATATATAGTTGTAATATCTTTCTGAATTGCTCGTCTATTCAAGCATGCCGAATTATCCGGGCGAACGAGTCAAAAATGGCCTCGTTTGCGCAGATCAAGCGTCCATCTTCAACAACGTCTCCGCCGGAATCCAGAGGTTGGATCAGGCCGCCAGCTTCACGAATTATGACGACCCCCGCGGCGACGTCCCACGCGTTGAGGCCGCGTTCCCAATAACCTTCGTAGCGACCGGCTGCGACATAAGCCATGTCCAGAGACGCAGCACCCCAACGGCGCACCCCGGCACAACCAGGCATCAAACGAGCTAGGTCCTGCAAAGTCGCGGGCAACTCACGTCGACCGCCAAAAGGCACGCCCGTTGCAAAGATACTTTCAATCATACGCGAGCGAGAAGACACACGCAGACGGGTCTCGTTCAACCAAGCCCCCTCACCTTTCTCTGCAAAGAACATTTCATCTTTCGCAGCATCAAACACGACGCCAGCAACAACCTGGCCTTTGCGTTCAAGCGCGATAGAGACGGCCCAATGCGGCAGGCCATGAAGAAAGTTTGTGGTGCCATCCAACGGATCAACAATCCACCGACGGGTCGGGTCGTCCCCGTCTTCCTCGCCTGTTTCCTCACCAAGCCAGCCGTAAGTAGGGCGTGCGGTGCGGAGTTCTTCGCGCAAAATCGCTTCTGCCGCGATATCCGCACGACTGACAAAGTCTCCTGCGCTCTTGGCGGATACCTGAAGGTTCTCTACTTCGCGAAAGTCTTTGACCAAGGAGCGACCCGCTTTGCGCGCCGCTTTGATCATGATGTTAAGATTAGCGCTACCGATCATGACGAAACCCTTGCAGAGACGGAATCAGGCCGCGCGTATACGCGGCCTGCACCCACTTGCCAAGGCGAAACCGCCGGAGCCACAAAGGGCATCGTCACTAGTCGTGCTTGCCGCCCGTGGGCATCACGCTCATGGCTGGTTGCGCAGGAGTTCCGCAGCATACCACACCACCCATAGTGACCGGGGACAAACCTGCAGGGCAATAGTTTGGACCATGATACGCTTGGACGGGCATTGAGTTAGGGTTGTGCGTCGTGTCGCCCATGTACATATCGCCCCAAGCAAAAGCGCTGGATGCGGTTATAGCCAAGCCGCCAGCCAACGCGATTTGTTTGATAATACCCATCATATGCCTCTTTTGGTCTTCTATTTCACAAGATGTACGCAAGGCTACGGCGCTTAGCCGTCAAGTCAATCAAAAGCCTGCGCACGCACCTCTTTTGTCATGCTTTCAAGAGCATTGAGTCATTTCGGCAATACAACCAACCCCTCAGTCATTAAGCGGAGCGTGCGGCTTGGACAGAAATGGCTTCCCACGCCTTGTTGATGTCTTGAAGCCGCCGTTCTGCTATGCGGATCGCCTCTTCTGGAACACCCCGCGCTATCATGCGGTCTGGGTGGCTTTCTTTCACTGCTGCACGCCAGACTTTCCGTATGGCTGCAATCTCCATGTCTGGCGTGACGCCCAAAACCGTGTAGGGATCTTTCGGCGCATCTGGAACAAACCGTGCGCGCAACGCCATAAACTCGGTTTGCTCTACGCCAAATATCTCAGCGACACGCTCTAGAAACACGTCTTCATTGGGATGGTAGTGCCCATCCGCGACGGCGATGTGGAAGAGTCCCTCCATCAAGTCCTGCAAGGGCGGCGCAGCGTCGTCGAACATGGACGCGACGCGACGCGCATAATCTTCAAACCCTGCCACGTCCTGACGAGCAAGGTTAAACACCTGTGCTGCTTTTGGCTCGTCCCCGCGCGCGATGTGAAACACCTCACGAAACGCAGCCACCTCATCGCGGGTCACCAGCCCGTCAGCTTTTGCCATTTTCGCGCCAAGCGCAATCACCGCGATAGTGAACGCGATGGTCCGCTCGGGCGGCGTGCGAAACCGTTCAAAAACCGCTGACAGGCTCTCTCCTTTGGCAAGAGCGGCGAGAGCTTCAGAGATGCGTGACCAAAGTGACATGAACGTAAGATTAACCTGTTTTCTGGGGAGTGTCAGAGAAACTTCTGCATCAAGACCAAGTCCAGCCAACGGTCGAACTTGCGACCAACCTGGGATATTTGGCCGACAACGTGGTAGCCCAGCGCACGATGGAACGCCTGACCCGCCAAATTCTCACCGCTGACACCGGCAATCAAGCAGTGGATGGAGGCCGCTCGTGCACGACGTTCCAGTGCCATCAACAACGCCCGGCCAGCACCAGTGCGATGGCTTGATGTCTTGAGTGCAATCGAATGCTCCGCTGCACGCGCGTAGCCCGGGCCGGCTCGAAAAGGCCCGTAGCTGGCATAGCCAACAACCTCATCATCAACATCAGCCACAAGGTAAGTTCCCGGTGTCGAGGACATGGCTTGGGAAATGTCATCACGCGTTTTTTCGATGCTTGTGAAGGTCACAGTCGTATCGCGGACCAACGCATTGATGATCTCCGCGATCGCAGCGGCGTCTTGGGATGTGGCGTCTCGGATGATCATGGCTGGTCCTTGCGCCCATAGGGCCTGAACCATCGCGATTGTCGATAGGGCAAGGTAATGATATTTTATGTAGACATCTCGTATACAATCTGCGCTCTCTGCTCACATGTCGACCTTGGACCCAAAGACTCATGCGCTTGATGATCTCACCAAGCGCATCCTCGCAACCGAACTAGCACCTGGAATGGCGCTTGATGAAACGCATATGGCCAAAACCTATGCGCTCTCGCGCACACCATTGCGTGAGGTGCTCCAACGCTTGGCAGGACAAGGTTATGTCGTTCAAGAGCGCAATCGCGGCGCCAAAGTCGCTCCCATGGACATCAAAACATTGCGTGTCTTCTTTCAGACAGCCCCCATGGTGTATGCAGCGATCGGTCAACTGGCCGCAGAGACACGGACACCAGAACAGCTCAGTTCGCTTAAGACTGCGCAGCGCAATTTTTGCCGCGCAACAGCCCAAGGTGATACTCAAGCCTCTGCGCTGGCCAACCATGTATTCCACCAAATTATCGGCGAGATGGCACAAAACCCCTATCTGACCGCAGCACTAGACCGGCTTTTGATCGACCACACGCGGCTCAGTCAAACGTTCTATCGTCCAAAATCAGACGAAGATCGCGGCCGCATTGGCAAAGCCAGCCAACAGCACGATGCGATGATCGCAGCGATTGAGGCGCAAGAACCCGCCGTTATGGTCGACCTCACACTCAAACACTGGGACCTGTCCCGTGATCGGATGGAGGCCTTTGTACGACCCGATCCGCTCCCCATTGATATTGTCTCACTCAAGGATCGCCGCGATGCAGTTTGAAGGCATCTATACCCCAATCGTCACGCCCTACGATGAAGACCACCAAGTCAATACAACGGCGCTCTCGGAAACCGTTGAACACCTGATTTCCGCAGGTGTGCACGGCATCATCATCGCGGGCACCACCGGTGAGTACTATGCCCAAAGCATGGATGAGCGTTTAGCGCTCATGACACAAGTACACAGCATGATCGCCGATCGCGCGCCCTCGGTCATCGGAACCGGAGCCATGCGCACCGAAGACAGCATCACCTATGCCCAAGCGGCCAAAGCCCTTGGTGCCGAAGCGCTCTTGGTGGCCACACCGCCCTATGCCTATCCGACCGGGCGGGAAATTGCGCTTCATGCACTGGCCATTGATCGTGCCGCCAATATGCCCACGATGCTCTATAACTACCCTGGTCGCATGTCGGTTAACATGGATCAGGAATGCCTCGACCGATTGGGCAAATCGCCAAACTTCTGCGCGATCAAAGAAAGTTCTGGTGACCCCAATCGGCTCCACATGCTGGCCCGCGACTATCCACATATCGCGCTGAGCTGTGGGATGGATGACCAAGCGCTAGAGTTCTTTGCCTGGGGCGCGCGCTCTTGGGTTTGTGCGGGGTCAAACTTTGCGCCCGAAGCCCATATCGCGCTCTATCAAGCCTGTGCCATTGAGGGTGATTTCAACAAGGGCCGCGCGATCATGTCGGCCATGCTACCGCTGATGCGCGTACTCGAACAAGGCGGCAAGTTCATCCAATGCATCAAATACGGGCTCACGCTGCGTGGCATCGACGCCGGACCGCCCCGTCGCCCGCTGCACCCCCTCAACAAAGACGAAAAACGCGAATTGGCAGAGGTGATCCGCACCATGGAAACCGCCATCGCCGCGATCGAGGGACGCCCATGACCAATCTTTTGACCAAAGCCGAATATACGGCCATCGCAGAAAGCCTCATACTGCCCCGCGCGGCGTTTATCGACGGCAAGTTTCGCACAGGCACCGGACCAAAACTGATAACCAGAAATCCCGCGACGGGGGAGAAACTCGCTGAGATTGCGGCCTGCGGCAGTGAGGATGTGGACCTGGCTGTGGCCCGCGCGCGGGAGGCGTTTGACCAAGGACACTGGGCCAAGATGCCCCCTGCCGAGCGTAAGGTGATCCTTGTGCGGCTTGCCAAGCTGATCACGCGCAATCGCCGTGAATTAGCGGTGATGGAAAGCCTCGACGGCGGCAAACCCATTTCCGATTGCGAAGGCGTCGATATCCCCGAGAGCATTGAGTGCATCAAATGGCACGCCGAGTTGATCGACAAAATCTATGATCAAACGGCCCCCACAGGCGACGATGCACTCTCGATCATTGTGCGCGAACCTTTGGGTGTGGTTGCTGCGATCCTGCCGTGGAACTTCCCGATGCTCATGCTTGCCTGGAAAATCGGCCCAGCGCTGGCGGCGGGCAATTCGGTCATCGTGAAACCAGCCGAGCAAACGCCTCTCACCGCGCTGCGCGTCGCTGAACTGGCCTATGAGGCAGGTATTCCGACGGGCGTTCTGCAAGTCCTTCCCGGAGATGGTCCCACGGTCGGTGAACCCATCGGACGCCACCCGGGCATTGATGCAGTAAGCTTCACCGGCTCCACCGAGACCGGCAAACGCTTCCTAATATACTCCGCGGAAAGCAACCTCAAGAAAGTCACGCTCGAATGCGGCGGCAAGAACCCCGCCGTTGTGCTCTCCGACGCCGAGAACCTCGACCATGTAGCCGAACACGTCGTCAACGCGGCCTTCTGGAACATGGGCGAGAATTGCTCCGCCGCCTCGCGCTTGATCGTGCATGCGGCGGTCAAAGAGCCGCTGTTGGAGCGGATCACCGCGCGGCTCAGGGATTGGAAAACTGGCGATCCTCTGGACCCCGCGCATCACCTTGGGTGCCTCGTCTCGACCGAACACGCTCAGAAAGTGGGTAGCTATCTCTCAGGAGAAGCCATCGCCGGCGGCAAGATGGACGGGCCCTACCTGCCCCCGACTGTCTACGACGTCAGCGCCGATGACGCCCGCGCGCGGGAAGAGATCTTTGGCCCAATCCTCAGCGTCATCACCGTGCAAAGCGACGACGAGGCAATCCCACTGGCCAATGACACCAATTACGGCCTCACGGCGAGCATCTTCTCCTCCAACATCCGCAAAGCCATCCGCGCCGCACGCGAAATCAAGGCGGGCACTGTGACGGTCAACAGCTACGGCGAAGGCAACGCCGCCACGCCCTTTGGCGGCTGGAAGCAATCGGGCTTTGGCGGGCGTGACAACGGCATCCATGCCCATGATCAGTTCACCGAAGTGAAAACGATCTGGATCGACCTCAACAACCCAAAGGATGGAGACAACGTTGGATGAGCAGAGCAGCGAAGCTCAGGCTTTTGAAGTCTGTTGCGGTCTTTTGGCCTTGGATCATCATCGTGATCGAATTCATTGTGATTGCCTTGGCCAATCAATTGGGATGCGAGATTTCGGTGAGAGGTCCGAGCCCATGCGTGGTTTTTGGAGCCGAAATTGGCCCAGCACTCTATCCGCTTTGGAGCGTTGGCTATCAAATCGCTCTCTCGTTGTTATGGGTTTTTCCAGCGCTTCTCTTTTGGGCAATTCTAGAGATTTTTGCCTCTCGATCCCAATCCAACGGAGCAAACGATGGTAGTTGAAGCAGTTGGCACCTCCCGGCGCGGACGCGGCGCCCGGCGCGCAGCACGACAGACGCGGGACATCTCTATGCTGCCCGCGCTCAAGCGGGGCATTCCGCTCACCGAGCCCATGGACCAAGAGCAGATCGAGCGCATTGATGCAGCCTCCATGCACATCCTTGAAAACGTGGGCGTCGTCTTTCGCGATGACATCGCGTTGGAGGATTGGCGCAAGGCGGGGGCAAAGGTTGAAGGCGAGACGGTTTATCTCGACCGACACCATATGCGTGAGTTGATCGCTACGATCCCAGAGACCTTCACATATCACGCGCGTGACCCGCAAAAGTCCCTGCCCTTTGGGCGCGACCACGCGATGTTCATCCCGATGACGGGTGCGCCTTATCTACGCGACCTCGACGACCAACGGCGCAACCCGACGCTCGATGATCTGGCGAACTTCCACAAACTCAGCCACATGCTGCCCGCATTGCATTCCTCGGCGCACCACATCGTGGAGCCGTACGATCACCCGATCTCGCAACGGCACCTGCGCATCACCTATTCGTCGATGAAACACTCCGACAAGACGTTCATGGGCATGACCACAAGCCCCAAGAACGCCGAAGACGTCGTCGAGATGTGCGCGATCCTGTTTGGGGACGAATTCATTGAAAGCCATCCCGTCGTGACCGGCAATTGCAACGGCAACTCGCCGCTGGTCTGGGATGAAACGATGCTGGGCGCGATGCGGGCCTTCTGCAAACGCAACCAGCCAGTGCTTTGCTCTCCGTTTGTCTTGGGTGGCGCCAATACCCCTGCGTCTGTGGCACCATCAGTGGCACAATTGAATGCCGAGGCGCTCTCTGCATTGGCCTACACCCAGGTCATCCGCAAGGGCGCGCCTGCGATCTACGGCCACTACCTCTCGACGGTGAACATGGCCTCCGGCGCGCCAATGGCTGGCACACCTGAGATCAGTCTGATGAACCTTATGATTGGTCAAATGGCGCGGTACTACGGAGTGCCGTGGCGCACCTCCAACACTCTTGGCGGGGCCAAGACCTTTGACGCTCAAGCCGGCTATGAAAGTGCGACAACGCTCATGTCAGTTATGATGGCGGGGGCCAATTACATCTGGCACAGTGCGGGCTGGAACGAGGCGGGTATGCATTGCTCCATGGCTAAATTCGTCGTCGATGCCGAGCAATGTGCCATGGCCTATCGCATGGCCGAAGGAATCCGCTGGGATGACTTTGACGCGGCCTTGAAAGCTGTGGCGGACATTGGACCCGGCGGGCACTACCTGGGCCACCCCCATACGCTTGAGAACTTCCAACGCGCCTTCTTTATGCCTGAGCTTTTCGACAACAACTCGATTGAGCAGTGGCAAGCCGAAGGTAGCATCGAGGTCAACGAGCGCGCGCTGGAGCGCTGCAGAACGCTGCTGCGGGAATACGAAGAGCCGAAACTCGACGAAGGCGTGAATGAAGCCCTTTTGGCTTATATCGCCCGGCGCGAACGGGAAATCCCAGCAGCCGACGCGCTCAACCAAGAGTACTAAGGTGATGGAAGGCAACGTTATTTGGGCCGATTTTTCGACCTTTTGGATCTACCATATCAGCGAATTCTACGAATGCACTCTGAGCTGGTTGGTTCGGCGTGGGCCAGCGCCCAATGCGCAGAGCCCGCTGGCTGGGCCCTTTTCAGATGCCGAAGAAATTCCAAAAGATCAATATACCATCGTTTTCAGTTTTGAGGAGCTTCACAATGGAGAGGTCTACCGCCTTGAACACACCGCGCGCGGACCTCAGCCGAAAACCATCTGGGGTATCAAAGTGCTCTACCTTGGTCTCTTGGCACCGGCATTTATGATGGAAAGCGAGCGGTTTATTGGGACAGTTTGACGGAAAGGTCGCGCTCGTCACGGGCGCATCGGGTGGCATTGGACGGGCAATCGCGTCTGATCTGAGCGCGCAAGGAGCAATTGTCATAGGAACCGATCGCGATGGCGCGGATATCAATGGCGACTTGATGGACGCGGGATTTTGCGATGTGTTGCCCAGGCAAATCCACGAGCAAACTGGCCGTCTAGATATCCTAGTCAACAATGCCGGGATCATCACTCGGGGTAAGATCACCGAGGCCAGTGATGATGACCTGCGCCGCTCTCTCGCCATCAATGTAGAAGCGCCGTTTCGATTGTGCCGCGCGGCGATACCGCTCATGGCTGCCCAAGGCGGCGGAGCCATTGTGAACACTGCGTCCTGTTGGGGTGTCCACCCGGGGCCAGATCACCCGATTTATGTGATGACCAAGGCCGCCGTGGCTTCGCTCACTCAATGTCTTGGGCGCGATCACGCCAACAAAGGAATCCGCGTGAATGCTGTATGCCCCAATGAGGTCAACACGCCGATGATCCGCACCGGTTTCGAAATCCGCGGTTTTGACCCTGACAAAGCTATCGCAGAGCTCAATGCCTCTGTGCCTCTGGGTCGGATCGCAGAGCCCGAAGACATCGCCGACGTTGTGACTTTTTTAGCCTCTGATCAAGCCCGCTACATTTGCGGTGCTCTGGTTGAGGTGAACGGTGGGAAACCTGTAGGATGACACATTTTGAAGGAAAAATCGCGCTTGTGACTGGCGCATCCTCTGGCATGGGTGCGGCCACGGCCCATTTACTTCATGCTGGCGGAGCCCAGGTGTTTACCGCACAGCGCTCTGAGGCTGGATATCATGACGTCAAAGCGGATTTCCTAAATCCCGACGCCCCTGAGCAGGTGATCACGCATATCCAGAAGCACGCAGGCACCCTAGACATTTTGATCAATAACGCAGGGATCATGCGCGAGGGTACGGTCGAAGAAAGCTCTCTCGAAGACTGGCATGCGCAGCTCCAAATGAACCTCACGGCGCCGTTCCTTCTCACGCGTTATGCCATGCCACTGCTGCGAGCACGCAAGGGCGCGATTGTGAACGTGGGCTCGATCGAGGGCTTGGGAAACAACCCGCGCCACCCCGCCTACGGTGCGTCCAAGGCGGGGTTACATGGGCTTACGCGCGCTGTAGCAGTGGACCATGGACCAGACAGTGTACGCTGCAATGCAGTGGCTCCAGGGTGGATCGACACACCGCTGAACGAAGACTTTATTGAAAGCTTCCCGGACCCAGCGGCGTTCCGCGCCAAAATTGGCGGCATCCATCCGGTTCGCAGAACGGGCACACCCGAAGAGGTCGCTGAACTCATCTGTTGGCTTGCCTCTGATGCGGCAAGCTTCGTGACCGGGCAAGTTTGGACTGTCGATGGTGGGCGCATGGCGCAATTGAGCCTGCCATGACAATCGCTTTGCCGAAGGATCCTGGCCCCGCTGGGTGGAACGCCATTCTGCCAGCCGGTCCTGCTTCACAGCCTTTGGAGATGGAGACCAAGGCCGATTGGATCGTCATTGGAGCGGGATTTGCTGGCTTGGCCGCGGCCCGGCGGTTGAGCCAATTACATACAACTGATCGCATTTTGGTCCTAGACGCCGTACGACTGGCCGAAGGTCCGGCAGGTCGTAACTCAGGCTTCATGATAGATTTGCCGCACGACCTGTCGTCGAAGCATTATGGCGGGAAGACGGACGCGGATCAGGGAACCATTGCAGACAATCGATATGCCATGGCATTCGCCCGCGACATGGTCGACGCTTTTGGGCTCAGCCAAGAAACCTTTGATCCGTGCGGCAAAATAAACGGGGCTGCGACCGCAAAGGGCGACACACACAATCGGGATTATGCACTCCATCTCAGTGCGTTAGGAGAGCCACATAGGTACCTTGATGCCGATCAGATGCGGGAGATTACCGGGTCCGACTACTACATCAGCGGTCTGCAAACGCCCGGCACGGTCATGTTGCAACCTGCACTTTACGTGCGCGGCGTGGCCGAAGGACTTCGATCCAATCGCATCTCAATCCATGACAAAAGCCCGGTCACGAGCCTCACACATGACGGTGACTGGATCGCAAAAACGCCAAAGGGCAGCGTGCGCGCGCCGCGTGTAATCCTGACCGTAAACGGGCATCTTCAAAGTTACGGATTTTTCAGGGGCCGTTTCGTGCATGTCCACACCTATGCCTCCATGACAGAGGCAATGAATTCCCAAGAGATCGAAGTTCTGGGGGGACATACGCGTTGGGGCATCACTCCATCCGACCCGATGGGCACCACGGTGCGTAAAATCAGCGGGAAAGGAGGCGACCGGATCGTCATCCGAAACCACTTTTCCTACGACCCCAAACTGGAAGCATCGCAAAACTGGGAAATGCGGATCACCAAAATGCATGACGAGGCATTTGCCGCGCGCTTCCCTCAACTGAGCAAGTTAAAGATGGAGCATCGATGGGGCGGACGGCTGTGTCTTGCCCTCAACAACGTACAGGTCGTCGATGAACTCGCACCTGGGCTTTTTGCGGGATGTTGCCAAAACGGGTTGGGGACTGTCCGGGGAACTCTGGCTGGAATGCTTGCGGCGGATTTGGCATCGGGCCAACCATCGGCAGCGCTGGATCGAGCGTTGAATTCGCCGCGACCCATGCGATTGCCCCCATTTGCATCACTCGCCGCAATAGCACGTCTTAAGTTCGGCGAATGGCGCGCTGGCGATGAGTTTTAAGAGGTCAGCAACAACTCTGTACATCCTCGGATGTGCCGCGCGGCTTGTTTGAGTGCCCAGTCCATTTGTGCGTTGTCGCGGCTGAACGTGGCTAATGTCAAAATCTCCGAATGGGCCATCTTCGCATCAATGCGAATAGCCAGCGCCTGTCGGTTTTGGTCAGGGGGCGTGACGGCTGTGAGCAAGGCTATGAATTCTGACCGCTGGTGGGTCAGGTAGTCGACCTCACCTGCGCCCATAAGCCAGGCATGCTCAACTTCGGCCGATAATCGCCCGGTGCAAGAAGCGAAGGTTTCCAACATATCCGCGTTCGCGGCGCTCGTAGCAATGACAGCGGTCCCAACTGTCACGGCCAAACCCAATTTTTTCATTCCGCTCATAGATTGATCAAACATCAAGAATTTTGGCCAATCAAGTGCGCGGTTTGAGAACTTTCAAATCCTTCGATTTAGAGCGCGAATGATCAATGAGAGGCAGAAACGGTCCGCTGAGGTTAAACCTCCATGCCAACCAATCGCAGATAAGCAACCATTGAAATCGCAGTTTCCACCGCATCACGTGCAGCTTTTGGCCTGCAAGCAGACCGCATATGGGCCTGTCGCATGCGAGGAGCACCCGTCCGAAAGGGCCCATTCCTGCCTCTTATGGCTGCCTCAAAGACAAGACTGTATGCTAACACGCGGCCCACTTGGGAACGGAAGAAGGCTCCCAAAGGCTTTGCTTGAGTTCTACTTCAAAACCGCGATTGGCAAGCGCGCTGTCAAATGGGTCTCATCACGTGTTTGATCATGCGGAGCGGTGTCAAACTCGCGTCGTGGCTTTTCCCCGCACCATTTAGCGGCAGCGGTGCCAGGCCAGAAAAGCAAAATGACAGACCGAACGCTCAAGGCGGCAAACATCAAGCAGAGCAAAACCAATACGAAATCCATAATTCTTTTTCCTAAATATTACTCGCCACCCACACCAACGAGATGCTCAGGGATTTGGGCGATTCCGTGGCGCGCCTCTGTCAGGTTTTTGCAGAAATCCTATGTTTATTAATTGGTTGACATTAACCTTAACAGGCGAGAAGCCGCTACAGGTCACGCAAAGTTCCCAGTCGCTACGCTCAATTTCAGGCTCGACACGCCTTGGGAAATAGCTTGGGGCGCCGCTTTGATGCCTCTTGCGTCATCGCCAAATCTTATTCGGTCAGGCCCCGGCTTGGCGCGCGTACGACAGAGGAATACAAGGCCTGTTCATGGCGTGTCCTCCTTAGACCACAACGACATTGCCCCGCTTGCGGCCTGTCTCAACATAGCGATGCGCCTCGACAAGATCAGCCAGCGGATAAGTTCGGTCCATGACCGGTGAAAACGCGTTCTTTGTCATCAACTCCAGAACCTCAGTCAGTTCTTCGCGATGCACCGCCGGTTTTGACATACCTGCTGCCGCGAACTTGGCCTTCTTGCTGCCGCATAGGCCCGTCAGGATCATATCATGCAACAACTTCAGTCCGAGAACCGGACAAATGAACTGCCCGCGTTTCTTCAATGCAGGTTTAGCAGCACCGAACGACGAGACGCCAAGGGTATCAAAGATCACATCATAGCTGAACCCGCGTTTCAGCGGATCTTCGCTGTGATAGTCAACCACTTGATCCACCCCAAGAAACCGCAGCAGTTCGGCATTTTGGGTGCTTGCGCTCGCTGTTACACTGGCGCCTAAAGCCTTGGCGAACTGGATCGCCGCTGTCCCTAGGCTGCCTGATCCGCCCAAAATGAGGACATCATCACCCGGTTGGACCTTGGCGATGCGGGTCAGAAAGTGCCAAGAGGTCATCGCGCCGTCAAACAAAGTGGCTGCCTCTTCATAAGTGACGCCAGCAGGTTTTTTTAGGAGGCTTCCAGCCTGATCGAGACAGATATGGGTAGCGTTTGCGCCGAACTGCAGTCCCGCTTCCCCGAACACTGCATCACCAACGCGGAACTCTGTGACGTCATCGCCAACAGCCACGATGTCCCCAGAAAAGCAAGTTCCCGAAAGTCCAGACCGCGGGCGTTTCAGGCCGAGGAAAAGTCGGGCGAACTTGGGTTGTCCTGCCCGCATTAACCCATCGGCTCTGGAGACGGCAGAAGCGCGAATGCGGATCAGAATCTGGTTTGCATTTGGTGTTGGCACCGGCCGCAACACGGGGTTGAGGACATCGGGGCCGCCGTAGCGGGTGACATCCCAGGCATTGAGTGTGGTTTCCATGATGATCTCCATTTCGAATGTCGACGGAGATATCGGATTTATTTCGGTCCAAAAATCGCCTATTATGATCCATAATGGATCAAAAATGATACATGAGCCGAATGGACTGGAAATCTCTTCCCGCTTTTCTCGCTGTTGCGCGTTCTGGCTCATTGCGGGCCGGCGCAGAGCAAATTGAAGGCACCCACGCCACAGTCCGCCGCCAGATTGAAGCGCTTGAGGCACAGCTTGGCACAACTCTTTTTCGCCGGCACGCGGGCGGCCTCGCGCTCACGGCAGCGGGGCGGCGCTTGTTGCCGCAGGCTTTGGAAGCAGAAGCGGCGTTGCTGAAAGGGTTCAACTCGGTGAAGGGTCTGGATCGAGAAGCGTCCGGTCGCATCCGGCTTTCCGCAGACCCGCTGACGGCGCACTATATGCTGGCACCTGTCTTAGCTGCCTTCGCAGAGCTCTACCCAGATATCGAAATTGAGCTGAAGCTGTCTTATTTCATCGACGCAATCAGCAAAGACGAAACGGACATCTCAATCCGTCATGTGGTCGAGGTCGAAGAAGATGCTGTAGGGCGCAAGCTTTTCCCGCTGTCTATCGGTGTCTTCGCCTCCCGCGACTATATTGACAAGGCACTGCCCAAAGCAGGACCCAAAGGCACTGGACTGACATGGATCGGCTACGGAGATGTGCCGGAGCTACAAGCAATGATCGACGCGACACCCTTCTCCAAGGCAAAGGTGCGGCACACCGTGACCGACCCGCAAATGCACCTGCATCTGGCGCGCGCCGGGGCGGGCATGACCATCATCGCCAGCTGGGTACAGTCCGTCTTCCCCGAGCTCCAAAGCGTCCCCGGCACAAAGACAGACCAAAGGCGATCCACCTGGATTCTGCTTCACGGGGACCTGCGCCGCGTGAAACGGGCGCGCTTGCTAGTCGACTACTTGTCTTCAGCTTTACTCGAACGGCGGGCGGATTTCATCGGCAAGTGACTGGCCAAACGACCATGCAAAGCAGCGGTGCGGCTCAGCGACGGTCTAATGGAGTTTCCGCCAACATTCACTCTGTTGCTGCAGGGCCACTTTAGTTGGTAGCGGCTGTCGGATGACGCTGGCATCAGGGGCGGCCAAGACGCGTCGCAATTTGACGTATGGTGGGCGAATGGCCGTTTGGCACCATAGCCTCAAAGTTTCGATTTTTTATAAAGTGCACTTAGCATCTCGTATTCCCGTGGTATCCGCAGAATTTTTTGCCAAAAGAGGAACTCAGATGAGCTTTGAAAGGTCCCACTGGACGGGTGAAATGCGTCACTATGATATGTCGATGGATGATCCCGAGGCGTGTATACCCAAGCTTTGCTGCGACCACAAAGAGCACCCTAAATGGCTTTCAATGACTGATGAACTTCGCAAACATCCGGCCTCCGCGCCTCAATGAAGGCTACTGCTTACAGGCGATGGGGGCACATTGGACTGGCCGTGTTGATGGCCCTCTTGGCTCTCTTCACTCTGTGGTTTGTAGCCCACGCCCTCGATTTCGGATGGCGAGGCCTGACCCGAGATCTGCGGGGAGAAGAACGCTTGTTTTCGGGCAACGGGACGGCCAACGCATCGATTGCGTTGCACATGATCACAGGCGCGATGATCACCTTCATAGCGCCGCTACAGCTAATCCAATGGGTGCGCCGCAAAGCGGCAATAGCACACAGGATCGCTGGCCGGATCATCCTTGCAGGTGCCATGTTCACGGCCGTCAGCGGTTCGGCATACATGCTTCAACGAGGCACCATCGGCGGCGCAGAAATGACCGTGGCCTTCTCACTCTATGGCTTGGCCATGGCTTTATGCGCGGTGCAAACCTATCGGGCAGCCAGGGCCAAGCGCTGGGTCGCGCATCAAGACTGGGCCGTGCGGCTCTTCCTTTTGTGCATCGCGAGCTTTCTCTATCGCGTGCACTATGGCTTTTGGTTTACCTTCACAGGCGGCCTAGGCGCCGAACGCGATTTCACAGGCGCCTTTGACCGCGCAAACATTTGGGCGTTCTATGTGCCCTATCTGGTCGTGGTCGAACTGGTCCTTTGGCGCAAGGGACGCGGGCTATTTGCAGCCCGCGCGCCAAGTAAATGACCAGAGGTCAGTATTTGAACGTCGCCTCAAATAGCTTCGGCGTGTCTGAAGTCGGCTCCAGAATGTCGATGACATTCACAACCAATGTGGCTGTTGTCCCGTCATCGGAAATGACACCGTTAGTCGATACTATCTCTTTGGCCACGACGACATATTCAAACGTCTCACCTTGAAGCTGCTCGCGGAACGGGTTGATCATCTCAGCCGCCGACGCGTCATCACCGCCTTCGGGATCAAGCGGCAAGGTCAAAGCCAACGTGCGCGGACCCACTTCGACCAGACCGATATCGCTCAACGGATCAAGCTCTGGACCTTGGGATCGCGCTTGTTCTTGGGCCGCGCTTTCCAAAGCCTCCGCAATCGACGCGGTGTCTGCAAAAGTACAAATCACACGCTCGCCCTCAAAGGTCACGGTGCCTTCCTCACACGGGTTGCCAGAGCCTTGGCCCGAGGTCGTCATGAAATTGTACAGCTGCTGGTTCATCGACATTTGCATATTAACGGAGGCGTTTTCGCCATCGCTAAAATCCATCCCCACCTTCACGGAAAAACACCCGGTCAAGGCGAACGCCGCTACAAACAAAAAACTCAAACATCTCATGTCAAAATTCCTCCAAGATTTCCGAGCGACCCTATGCGCCGGATAGCCGCAAGAGCAAGACTCGAGCGCCCGTTCACAGTGTTTTGCCCGAGACCTAGCACCTCAAACACAAGCTCTTTGCCCATCAGATGGGCTTCACCTATCCGCTTTTGAACGAGACGTCGCGCCATTGGATTTCATGCCAGACCCGGCGCAATCAGTTGGCGTGTATGGCTGGTTTCTGCATGCGCCTGAGTGTGCCCATGGCCACAAGTAACAGTGCACCAACGCTTCATGCCCCCGCCAAGGGGCAAGGCGCCCAAGAAAAAGCCAGCGCCTATGGCGGGCTGTTTGACGCTTGAAAAAGGGGGGGATTTCCGGGAGTGTTCATTAAAGTCGCTCCCCTGCCCTATAATCAATCACCTCCCAAACCATAGGACCCAAAATGCTAAAGTTCATTTTGCCGCTCATTGCCGTCTCTCTCTTAGCTGCTTGCCAAAAAGCCGAAGAGGCTGACGGCAGTGGAATTGTGCTAGGCGGAGACCGAGATGAACACGGGTGCATACCTTCGGCGGGATATAGCTGGGATGCAGAAAAGCAAAAGTGCGTAAGGCCATGGGAAGAATAGAAGAGCTGCCCCACAGCCCTTCTTCCTATTTCACCACCATCGCGAGCCACCGTGGTCTATTCTTCACCGCAATCACGCTCCTTGGGCAGGTGAAAGGATCGGTTCATCGCCGTTTTGTCGGGTTTTTGATCGCAGGCCAAGGGTGCTCTGATCATCCGTGAAGTCGGCCCAACCACCTGCCCCGCGCCCAACACGCGCGCCGGGCCAGTCATCATCAACGAATGCTCGGCGGACCGCATGGAGACATTTTTCGGCGGATACCGCCAATCCGGTGGTGACGATGACATGGGACGCAAAGGCCGCTGGCACTATGCGCCAGCCCAAAACACTGCCATCGGCATCAGAGGCGAACATACGCGGCAAAAATCCGCTGAATCTGCAGGCTAGGACAGGGGGCTTATCCAAATTATGGGTGACTTCCCTGGCATCCCGGATCGGGGCAGTCTAGGTCTAGGGCATGTGCGGTTCCGCGCCGCATAATTGGATTGCATTGGGATGTTCAGAATCTGCTGTCAGGACCCCGCGCCGTATGTTTAAGCCACACCAAAAGGCAACGAGGCCTATCGCACTGGCGCCATACCAACTGGCGTTTGTAGGTCTTTTGTGTGCCTTTATAGGCAATGGCGCATTGGCGCAGACGCTTTCAATCTCCACCGATGACGGTGATCTCAAAACTCTACTTGAAGGCGCATCAGTTTCGCTGGAAAGCGCCGAGGACAGACCTGTCACAGATGTGATCGCCGCCGCCCAGGGAGATTATGAACGCCTTCTCGCTGTGCTCTATGAAGACGGCTTCTTTGCACCAAGCGTGTCGATCACGCTTGCAGGAACCGAAGCGTCCGGGCTGTCTGTCCTTCGTCCGCCCACCATCGTCCGCCCGGTCGTGATCAATATAGATGTCGGCCCCAGGTTTCGCTTTGGCCGAGCAGAGATTTCGCCACTCGCACCCGGTACCAAGCCTCCTGACACATTCGCGACGGGCGCACGCGCAAGCACCGCACCAATTCGAGCCGCGGCCACGCAGTCAATTAAGGCTTGGCGCGCCGCGTCCCATGCCAAAGCAGAGATCTCTGAACTGTTGATAACGGCGAACCATGCGGAGCGCACTTTGAATGTTCTAATACGCGTCGATCCTGGCCCTGCGCTCACATTTGGGGCCTTAATCCCACCCGGTGACAGCGCGGTACGCGATAAACGCCTCGTTGCCATTGCAGGCCTCGCTACACGAGAGCCTTTTTCTCCGGATGCTGTGCAACAGGCACGCGAACGGCTTTTGGCGACGGGCGCCTTTCGATCCGTCGTGATTGAAGAGGCCAAAACGCGCAACGCCGCAGGTCAACTGGACATGATCCTCAACGTCGAGGACGCCGCGCCTCGCAGGCTTGGATTTGGCGCTGAAGTTTTTAGCGACGAGGGTCTCTCTCTGCAAGCGTTTTGGATGCACCGCAATGCCTTCGGCGGTGGAGAACGTCTGCGCTTTGATGGCGAGGTTAGCGGAATTGGCGGCACGACAGGGGGGCTCGATTATGCGCTTGGCGCCTCGCTGAGTATTCCGGGTTTTCGCCGGGCTGACGACACACTTACGCTAGAAGCGAACATCGCACACGAGGACGAACCGACGTTCACCAGCGATTTGGGCACGTTCTTTTTACGTCGAGAGCGGAAGTTTGAAGACGCTCGCAATATCTCAACGGGCATTGGAGTGAGATATTCCAACAGCGAAACCCTTTACGGACAGCAGGAGTTCACCCACGTCATGCTCTCGATCCGGGGCACTTGGGACAGTCGCGATGACCAATTCGCGCCCACTGAAGGCTTCTTTGCTGCAGCTGAACTGCAACCATTTATTGGTATCAACGGCAGCGTGTCAGGCTTGAAAACGGACATCGATGGGCGCGTTTACCGGAGCGTGGGTGACCGCACAATTCTTGCATCACGCCTCCAGATTGGGTCCGTCATTGGACCCGAGCTTTCTGAAACACCCCCTCAGTTTTTATGCCTCTCCGGCGGCGGTGGCACGGTGCGTGGCCAAGCCTATCAAGACTTAGGTGTTGTTACCTCAAGAGGCATTTCTGGTGGGCGCAGCTTTATGGGCCTGTCCACAGAAATCCGCCAGTCGCTGACTGACGCGCTCGGGTTTGTCGCATTCTGGGACCACGGCTTGGTCAGCGCCGAGAGTGATTTTTCCGATGCTAAAGATCATTCTGGATTTGGCATCGGCGCACGATATCGCACGGGGTTCGGTCCTCTTCGCGTCGACCTTGGCTTGCCAAACGATGCCACCGACGCGCGGGATTTGCATATCTACATCGGGTTGGGGGAAGCATTTTGAAACGTCTCTGCCTGGTCATTCTCGCCCTATTATGCGCTCCAATGTGGGTACATGCACAAAACGATGACGGTGGCCGCATAGAACGTTTTGTCGAACGACTATTGTCTGACACGGGTAGAACCGTTGAAATCACTGGTTTTCAAGGTGCGCTGCGCAGCGAGGCGCGATTTGACCGCCTCACCATCGCTGACGAGACAGGCGTTTGGCTTACGATCGACAATGCCGAATTGGATTGGACGTTTAGCGCTTTAGTCCGTGGCACTTTGCAAGTGGCCGACCTGTCGGCCGCGCGCATAGACGTTGCCCGCGCACCGATACCACCAGAAACGGATTTACCATCAGCCGAGGCGTCTGAATTTCGAATTCCAGATTTGCCCGTCGCACTTGTTTTGGACGCCCTATCTGTGCCCGAGGTCACATTGGGCGAAGGCTTGTTGGGTGCGCCCGTCGCTTTGAAAATCGATGGGCGGGCAAGCCTCTCTGGCGGGGCTTTGGACGTTGAACTTGGCGCGAACCGCACCGACGGCCAACGCGGCACCTTGATCATGAGTGCCGCCAATGATCCAGTGGCAGATACGCTGAAGCTAGACATATCTCTGTCTGAGGCCCCCGGCGGGCTCGTTACGCGGAGCCTGAACATCCCTGGCCTGCCATCGGTCGACCTGTCGATCCAAGGCGTTGGGCCACTCGATGCCTACCGCGCCGACATTGTTTTGCGTACCGATGACCAAGACCGCCTCACAGGCGAAGTTTTGCTAAGGGGTACGGGCGATGCACGCGCATTTGACGCCTTGATCTCCGGTGACATCCGACCCTTGCTCGATACAGAAACGCAGAGCTTCTTTGGCCCCGAAACCCGGGTCGCGGCAAAGGGCATCGCCCGAGATGACGGCGGTTTGCAAATTGATGTTCTGAAACTCGACACAACTCAACTCCATTTGGATGGTAGGATTGCGCTTGCAAGCGATGGTGCACCCGAAGCTTTCGTGCTCGACGGCAAAATTTCTGGCGAGGGCGATGTCGTTCTGCCGGGCACCGAGATCTTTTTGAGCGAGGGCACCATCAACTTGGCATTCGATGCAGAGGTCGGCCCAGACTGGCAAATGTCGTCGCGCGTCACAAACCTCCGCACATCGGGAGCGCGGCTGTCACACGCGATGTTAAGTGGTGCGGGTCAAATTATGCCCGGCTCCAAGACGCCGTTCACTGGCGAGTTCACTCTTTCAACCGACACCTTGGCGCTTAACGACGCCGCACTTCAGCACGCGATTGGGCCATCCGTTGAGGCAACTGCGGTTTTGGCTACGCAACACAATGGAAAGATTGCACTCTCTTCACTGGCGCTGGACGCGACGCATCTGGCATTCAGTGGCCGCGGAGTGATGGAACCAATTGGCGGCGCCGCGATCCTCAATTTCGAAGGCCAGTTGGACATCCCTGACCTTGTGCCCTTCGCCGGCGTCGCTTCGCCTCTGAGGGCCGGTCGCGTTGCGGCCAATGTCTATGCAACCATGACCCTGCCTGGCGGGAAGTTTGCGGTTGACCTGGAAGGCCGAAGCGAAGGGATCGACATCGGCATTCCACGTCTGACAGCTTTGCTGGAACCCGAAGCGAAACTTCTCCTCAGAGCAACGCGCGACGAGACCGGAAGCCAGATCGAAACACTACAACTGACGTCGCCCGATGTAACCGTCCAGGGCCAAGGCGCAATAGATAGCGCAACTGCCCGCGGCACGTTTTCAGCTAATTTGACCGACGCAGCCCTCCTTGACCCAAGCCTAAATGGATCTGCAGATGTAACACTGAAATTTTCAGGCGACGTCCCGACGCGTGTATTCGACGGCGACGTGGACATTACAGTTCCGGGTGCCAAGGTATCGGGTGACTTTGCAAGCCGCGCGGTTGTCAACGATACGATCGTTGACCTCGACGTCGCCTTGGATGTTCCAGACCTCAGCCTATACGCAAAGCTTGCGGCACCGTTGAAAGGAGGGCGCTTGAACACTCAAGTCAGCGGGAACATTTCACTACCCTCGGGAGCAGCCAACCTGCGGCTGGCAGGTGAGACTGCGGACATCGACTTGGGTATCGCGCAGTTCAATCCATTGCTTAAACCTGCCTCTGTGCTCACAGGAACGGTTGAGCGACACGACGCCGTGGTGCGGTTCAATCAAATTGCTATGACCAACCCTGCATGGCGCTCGGAGATAGATGCCCGCGTCGCGGGGTCGGATGTCTCGGGATCACTCGACGTGTCACTGTTGAACTTGGCTGACCTGCGCGCAGACGCAAACGGCCCGGCGACCGTCACCGTCTCCGGACAAGGTGACCTGGACACTCAAGTTGGGCAGGCCAATTTCATGGCTCAGACCATGGGTATTGACTGGCGAGGCACAGTGGATGCTGCTGAGCGTATTACGTTACGCTCAACTCTAAACGCCCCGTCGCTTTCTGGTTTGTCCAACCTCGCGCGGCCACTGCGGGATGGAACGGCACAAGCCCAGATTGATGCACAGTTCAGACCTTCGAGTGGCGAAGGCAAACTTACCATTGAGGCAACCACCCAAAATATCGACATCGGTCAGCCGATGTTGCGCCCGCTCATGAGCCCGCGCACTATTGTTCTTGCTGAGGTGACGCGCACCGCAGAAAGCATCGATCTCAGGGAGCTGACACTGCGCAACCAAACTTTGATCGCGCGCGCACGTGGTGCTCATCGTGACGGGGATGCCGCGCTCAATATCAAGGCGCGCCTCGAAAACTTGGCACTCGTGGTTCCGAAATTGCCGGGGCAAGTTGATCTGACAGCTGCGCTCACAAACCTTCTCTCTATGCCGAATTTTGATGCCGCGATCACCAGTACACGCGGACTGAATATGACTGCGGCTGGCGAACTTGGATTGCCAGATGGCGCTGTCGATATCACGGCCACAGGTCTTGTGCCCCTAGCGCTGGCACAGCCCTTTTTGGGGCGCCGCGTGATAGACGGCGATGCACAGTTTGATCTTGGCATCCAAGGCCCGCCAAACATCAACGCGATGCGAGGCACAGTGAACTTAGAGAACGCACGGTTCTCGGACCCTGTGGTGAACTTGGTCCTTGATCCAATCAACGGTCGCATCGACCTCGCTGGCGGCGCAGCCCGCGTTTCAGCGACGGCGCAGCAGGCCCGGGGCACGCTAGAGCTTGGTGGTGAGGTCAACCTGTCGGCACCGTTTCAGACTGCATTTGATGTAGCCCTAAGGCGCTTTGAATTGGCCTATGAAGATGTAGCCCAGTCCACGATTGATGGCCGTTTGTCGGTCAATGGTCTGGCTCAATCGCGCGTGAATGTGACAGGCAACATCACCCTCTCTGACACCAATCTTCGCGTCCCGGACACCGGATTGGGCGGTGCTCCACCGATCCCCGAAATCCGCCACATTGGAGCGCCTCGAAGTGTGATCCAAACGCTAGAACGCGCGGGCTTCCCTGGACAGACCTCATCCTCAAAAAACGGATCAGATCCGAACATACCCCTCGATATCTCTGTACAAGCCGCCACCCCTATCTTCGTTCGTGGGCGTGGATTGGATGCGGAATTTGGAGGCGCAGTTCGTTTGACGGGTACCGCGGCAAACCCTGTTCCCATCGGCGCTTTTGAGCTGCGCCGTGGGCGATTAGACTTTTTGGGACGCCGCTTTGATTTGACCGAGGGTATCATCAGTGCGGCTGGTCGTTTGGTCCCACGATTGCGGATCGTAGCCGAAGCCGTTACCGAGGACGTCACGGGCCAGATCATCCTCGAAGGCCCTGCGGATGTGCCGGAATTGACGCTCACATCTGTGCCAGAACTGCCCCAAGACGAGGTGCTCGCTGTTATCATCTTTGGCAAAACAGCCGCCAATCTGTCGGCGCTTCAAGTCACACGGCTTATCACATCGCTCGCGCAGCTTTCCGGGCGGGGCGGAGGCGGAGGCATATTGAACAAAACACGCGAGACACTTGGCTTTGACGATCTTGATCTGCGCACAGATGCAAAAACCGGCGAAACCGAATTGGCAATTGGGCGCTATATCAGTGACAACGTCTATTCCGAGGTCGAAGTCGGCGCCGGCGGCGGAGCAAAGTTGAACCTGAACCTCGACATCACAGACAACACCAAGGTACGAGGATCGGTGTCGTCCGCTGGACAAACTGGTATTGGGCTATTCTGGCAAAAAGATTATTGATCCGCGGGCTGTTGCCCAAAGCGCAAAATCACCAGACATGCCGTGATGATAACCGACTTACAATTACGCTCTTCACTATGGTCGCTAGGCCCATTTCCAATCACATCGAATACCAGAATCCCAACATCGGAATGCACCCGACCGGTTCTCTCTAAAAGCCTGTCCATATTCAGATCAGAGAAAATCGAAGACCGATCTAAAGCGGTGAGCTCAGGCTTTGTAGCGGAAATGGTGTGAGGGATGTCGGCAAAAATCTTGTGACATTTGAGGCTATCAAGAACGTCTATTCGACACGGCGTCACTACTCCTCCAGCCAGATCACAACAAGACCGACACAACACGTCGCAAACAAGACTAGACAGCTATGTACGGAGGCGCAAACTGACCCAAAGCGCGACTCGGCGCGGGCACTATCGGAGGGTCAGACATGAAATCTCACTACAGAGCCGTTGTGATTGGTGGCGGCGTTGTCGGCACGTCCGTGCTTTATCACTTGGCCAAATTTGGCTGGAAAGATGTCTGTCTGATCGAGCGCGACATCCTCACATGTGGATCCTCATGGCATGCAGCAGGAGGATTCCACGCGCTGAATGCCGATCCAAACATCGCAAGCTTGCAAGCCTACACCATCGACCTGCTATCTGAGATCGAGAAGGAAAGCGGTCAATCGGTTGGCATGCATATGACCGGCGGTCTGACGCTTGCCGGCACACCGGATCGTTGGGAGTGGCTACAATCAGCCTATCGCACCTTTCAATCCATCGGGATCGACGATTGCCGCCTTGTGACACCACAAGAGGCCGGGGAACTCTGCCCCATCATGTCCACCGATGGCATTCTCGGCGGCATGTGGGCCGACCGCGAAGGCTATGTTGACACAACTGGCACCGTGCACGCCTATGCAGGCGCCGCCAAGAAACACGGCGCCGAGATCACTGAGCACAACCGCGTTCTGGAGCTCAATCAAACCGCTGATGGCTGGGAGGTTGTGACTGAAAAAGGAACAATTCATACCGAGCATGTGGTGAACGCCGCGGGTCTATGGGCCAAACAGGTGGGCCGCATGGCAGGAATCGAACTGCCGGTATCGCCGCTCAACCACCATTACCTGATATCGGACACGATCCCGACCTTGGAAACCCTGGATTTCGAGGTGCCTATGACCGTGGACCTCGAAGGATTCACTTATATGCGTCAGGACCAAAAGGGCATTCTGCTTGGCATCTATGAGATCAATCATGAGCACTGGAACATGGATGGAGCGCCGTGGGATTACGGGATGGAGCTTCAACAAGAGGACCCCGACAGGATTGAAACCGAGTTGATCCTGGGCTTTGAACGCTACCCTGACCTCCAAAACGTGGGCGTCAAAACCTGGGTAAATGGCGCTTTCACCTTCTCTCCCGACGGCAACCCGCTTGTGGGTCCCGTTCGTGGCAAGCCTGGCTATTGGTGCGCCTGCGCTGTGATGGCGGGCTTCCTCCAAGGCGGTGGCGTGGGCAAATCCCTGGCGGAGTGGATGATCCACGGTGAACCAGAGGCGGATGTCTTTGGCATGGATGTGGCCCGCTACGGTGACTACGCGCAAAACAAGCGTTTCATTAAAGAAACGACAGGTCAATTCTACACCCGGCGGTTCGTGATGACATACCCAAACGAGCAACTGCCCGCAGGCCGCCCCCTGAAGAAATCAGCCGCTTACGAAGCAATGACCGTAGCAGGCGCACAATGGGGCGCGAGTTGGGGCCTCGAGGTTCCACTCTATTTCGCCAAAACCGCGAATTTCGTAGAGACGCCTACACTCAAACGCTCCAATGCCTTTGGAATCGTAGCCGAGGAATGCAAAGCGGCACGTGAAACGGTGGGCCTCTTGGACATCTCGGGCTTTTCTCGTTTCGAGGTCTCGGGCACGGGAGCAGAGACCTGGCTTAACCACGTCATGGCCAGCAAACTGCCCGCGCCGGGCCGTGCCAAACTCGCGCCAATGCTCAGCTCAGAAGGCAAATTGAAAGGCGATCTGACGGTCTTCAACTGGGGCGATGGCACTTGGTGGATCATGGGCAGCTACTACCTACGCGAATGGCACATGCGCTGGTTCGAGGATCACATGGGCGACAACGTCACTATACGCGACATCTCAGACGCGCTGGCGGGCTTCAGCCTCTCTGGTCCCAATAGTCGAAAAGTGCTGGAAAAAACAACCGATAGCCCCGTGGGCAATCTGCAATTCATGGGCTGCGGCACGTTTGATATCGGCATGTTGCGCTGCAAGGTTGGGCGTCTGTCTGTGGCGGGCGAGCTTGGATACGAAATCCATTGCTCCGCCGCTGAGCACATTACGCTGCGCGAAACGTTGCTGGAGGCGGGTGCTGATCTCGGCATGCGTGAGATCGGGTTCAACGCCCTGCTATCGCTGCGCCTTGAGAAGAGCTTCGGCATCTGGAGCGCGGAGTTCACCCAAGCCTACACGCCGGGCCAAACCGGCATGGACCGCTGGATCGCCTGGGACAAAGGTGACTTCATGGGCCGCGCCGCAGCCATCGCAGAACGAGACAGCAACACGCCAATACAAAAGATCGTCACACTCGAGGTGGACACCAAAGACGCCGACGCCTCAGGCTACGAGCCTATTTGGAACGGCGACGCATTGGTTGGGTTTGTGACATCAGGCGGCTACGGCCACACCGTCGGCAAATCACTCGCCATGGCCATGGTCAATGATGACTGCACAGCCGAAGGCACAGACCTCAAAGTGCATATCGTTGGCCAGGAATACACCGCGAGGGTGATTGCGCCCTCTCCCTACGATCCTTCGGGCGCGGCAATGCGGGCCTAGGTATTCCAAGCCCCTCTGCCTCTTGCCCGAAATACCCTGGGATTCCGGGGGCAAAGCCTCCGTTCGGACTGGCAACTCTTTTCCGACGCTCTCAATCAAAGGACAAACTCATGGCCCGGCGCGTCCGCAAACATAGCAGTGCTTCCAAACGCGATGTGAACTATCGCCAGTTGCGCAATCCATTTCCAACAATGGATGTCTTCTCCGGTGATGAGGCCGAGAACATGCACCAAACCGCACTGCGCACGCTAGAAGAGCTTGGCATTCGTGTCTTGCATCATGAAGCGCGCGTGATTTTTGCCAAAGGTGGGGCGCGGGTCGCAGACGAGATGGTCTATATCGGACGCGACATGGTGGATGCTGCTATCGCCTCGGCGCCCAAATCCATCACCTGTCGCGGCGCAATGCGCAAACGCGATGTGGTGCTTGAGTTGGGCTCGATGGTGTTCCAAGCCGGGGCTGGCGCGCCACACGCCACTGACCTTGAACGAGGCCGCCGCCCAGGGTCAGCGAGCGATTACATCGAATACCTGCAGCTCACGCAGCATTTCGATGTGTTCCACATGATCTCACCACAGGTGGAGCCCCAGGACGTCCCGACCCACCTGCGCCATTACTTCACCACCGAAGCACAGCTAACCTGGACGGATAAGTTTCCCTTCACCTTCTCGCGCGGCACGCCCCAGGTCATGGATTGCTTTCAGATGATCCGTGACTATCGCGGCCTCTCTGACGATGAGTTCCAAGCCGAAAGCTGGACCTACACGATCATCAACACCAATAGTCCACGGACGCTGGATATCCCGATGGCCCAAGGCCTCATCGACTTTGCCCTCAACGGTCAGGTGTCGATCGTTACACCCTTCACACTCATGGGTGCCATGGCGCCAATCACTGTGGCGGGCGCGATCACGCTGAGCCATGCCGAAGCCCTCGCGNCGATAACGCTCACTCAACTTGTGAAACCCGGCGCGCCCATCTGCTACGGCACGTTCACCTCCAACGTTGATATGAAGTCCGGCGCGCCTGCATTCGGCACTCCTACCCATTTTCAAGCCTCGCTCGCAGCCGGTCAACTTGCACGCAAGCTTGGTCTGCCCTGGCGCTCTGCGGCGGGATCTGCATCGAATATAAATGACGTGCAGGCGGCGAATGAAAACCAGATGGGTCTTTGGGGCTGTTTGCTGGCGGGTGCAACAGTGACCATCCATGCGGGCGGCTGGCTCGAGGGCGGGCTTACAGTATCCTATGAAAAACTCGTCACGGATGCCGAAGTACTCAATATGATTGCTGAGCTTTGCGCGGGTGCACAAGCCGGCCAAGACGAAATCGGATTCGACAACGCTTTGAGCCACGTTCAGCCTCAAAGCCACTTTTTCGACGCACCGCAAACAATGGCGCGTTACAATACCGAGTTTTACGAACCCATCGTACATGATTATGCAAACTTCGGCACTTGGACGGAGCGCGGTGCACGCGACGCAAACCAACGGGCCACTGCCATTTGGAAAAGGATCGTTGACGCAAAATCGCGACCAGGCTTGAATACTGAACGCGTCACCCACCTAAGAGAGTTTATCGCCCGTCGCAGCGCCGAAGGTGGCGCACCGCCGGAAAGCTAATCAATGGACACGGCATTACCCAAACAAGGCAACATTAAAGTCACCCGGGACGACTGGCTCGCTGTGGCGCGGGATACACTCGTGACAGAAGGTATGGGTGAGGTGAAAATCCTTCCCTTAGCCAATCGTCTCGGCGTCGCGAGATCAAGTTTTTATTGGTACTTCGATAGCCATGCAGAACTTGTTCAAGCTTTGCTCACCGAATGGGAAGCCCGCAACACGAAGTGTATCATCGACAAATGCGCCCTGCCCGCCATGAGCATTTCTGAGGCCGTGTGCCATTTTTTCGAGTGCTTCATCGACCCGATGCTTTTTGATCAAGGGCTCGATTTTGCCATTCGCGAATGGTCTCGTCGCGACACCGAAGTCCGAGCAAAGATCGATGCCGCTGACGCACAGCGCATCGCCGCCATGACAAAGATGTTCGAACGACATGGGTTTGATCCTTCAAACGCGGATGCCCGCGCGCGCATTCTCTACTTTATGCAGTTGGGCTACCACGCCCTTGAAATCAAAGAACCGATGGAGACGCGCCTCGCCAGAGTGCGCGGATATCTCATTGGATTTACAGACGAGGTGCCGAGCGATGATGTCGTCGCCGCGTTTTGCGCTCTAGCGCGCCGTTTCAAAGTAGCCTAGCTTAGGGTGCAACTATTCAGCCACGTCCGCAATCGCCGCACGCTATGGACCCAAGCCAAGGTGAAAACATGTTATCTAAAGATGATATCGATTGCGTGCGACGTACATGGGCGATGGCAGCCACAAACGGCGAAAAGGCAAGTTTTGCCTTTTATTCAAAGCTGTTCCAGTTTGACCCGTCAACTAAAACGATGTTTGCGGGGGATTTAACTCTTCAAGCGCGCAAGTTGACGGAAACACTTTCGTTTATCGTTGACCATTTGGATGACCTTGATGTGCTTGTCCCAGCAGCCAAGGATCTCGCGCGGCGCCATGTCGACTATCATGTTGTCGCCGAACACTACAAACCGGTTGGCGCAGCTTTGATCAGCACATTTAAACAGCTTCTTGGCGGGAAATTTACCCCTAGGGACGAAGAAGCCTGGAGGAATGTGTATACAATACTAGCTGATGTCATGATTGACGCTGCCTATTCAAACGCCTGAGGTTAACGGTTCAGTATATACTTTTGTATAGTACCCTATCCGCCTGCTCTTAAATCGGCGGAATGCCATGTGCTAAATTGTACCCATCGTCTGGGGGTCATGCGAATGAAAATTGATGTGATTGCAGCAGCCAACATGGGAGCGCTTGCGGAGAAATTAGAAACGCGCGTGCCGCATTTTGTCTCCGTGCACTTGAATTGCGAACTCGATCAAACCGCTTTGCCAAATGTCGCCGCCCTTCATGGCGCGACCTCATGCTTGGGTGCGATGTCACATGAAGGCATTCACGAAGGTTTGGCTGCATTTGTAATCGAAGACGCCGACGGCGACTACGGAACGGCAACGCTCGAATATGGAGATGACCCAAAGGCGGCTGCACAATCTGCCGTGCGGGAGGCGCTCAACCGCGCAGACCGACCAGGAGAGACGCCCGATCTGATTTGGCTGTCCTCGACCCCGGGCGTTGAAGAACAAGTGATCGATGGGATTCAGTCTATCGTAGGTGATGATGTCCCTATCATCGGTGGCAGTGCTGCAGACAACAGTGTCGAGGGCAATTGGTTCGTGTTCAACGAAGAAACTAGAACGCAAAACGGCCTAACTATTAGCGTATTGTTTCCTTCCAAACCAATCTCGTTCGCATACCAAAACGGCTACTCGCCCACCACCAACGAGGGCGTTGTCACTGCCGCCAACGGACGCACTATTCAAGCGATCGACAACCGCCCCGCCATGGAGGTGTTCGCAGAATGGACAGGCGGCGCGGTGAAAGGCGCGGATGCGGGCGGCGATCCAAAAGCGATCTTGTCAGACAGCACGCTGTGGCCTCTTGGACGCGAAGTGACCAAATTGAGCGGTGTGCCCTTCTATCTCTTAGCGCACCCTGCTGTTGCACAAGCTGGCGGCGAAATTGATCTCTTTGCGACGGTAGAGGTTGGCGAGAAACTGACATCCATGGCGGGGACCATTGACAGTTTGACCGACCGTGCGGGCCGCGTTGCGGAATTAGCATGCAAACTCACGCCCTCATCTGATCGTCCGGTGGCGGGCGCACTGATGATTTATTGTGGTGGGTGCATGCTGTCAGTTCGCGAAGAATTGGACCGCGTGGTCACTGGTGTGAACGCCGCTCTAGGGAACGCGCCGTTTCTTGGCGCCTTTACATTCGGAGAGCAAGGGCCGTTGGTCGGTGCCGGAAACCGTCATGGAAATCTAATGATTTCCTGCGTAGTCTTCGAAGGGGACTAACCCGAGGCGGGGACAACCTATGGCTGATGATGAGCGGTTGCGAGAGGCCCTGCTGGAGCTGCAATTGCTGCGCGACCGCGAAGCCCAGAGTTTGGCTCATGCGCAAACGCTTGCCGATTGCCTAGAAGCCTATTCGACTGCACCCGACGCAGAGGCCGCGTTAAAATCACTCCTATCAGCCATTGGAACCAAGGTCGAGGTGGACGTCACCTTGATCTTGTCCGAACCAAAGAACAATCGCTCTGATGTGCTGGTCACCTCGGACGAGCGCTTTTTAGACGCTACCATCACGGCGCCGCTCAACTTGTCCGGTCGGTCGCGCAACCTTGCCAATCTCAACGCCGTTGGGGAATGGGACCTGCCTCATCCCGCTGAGAACTATGTCGGGCTGATGTCCCACCCAACCGCAAACGGTACAATCGTCGTTACACTTCGGAGCGCACCTAGGCGATTCACGAAAAATGATATGCAACTGTTTGAGCGTTTGGCGGGCCTCGTCGCACAAGCCATGCGCAACGCTTCACTTGCACGCGAGAAAGACCTTTTATCCGCCGCGGTCGCGGGGTCGTCGACGGGCATTGCAATTGCCGATGCAAGTGATGCAAACTTACCGCTGGTCTATGTAAACAAAGCCTTTGAGGACATTTCAGGATATTCTTCTGCCGAAGTGATTGGAGAGAACTGCCGATTTTTGTCTGCGGAACTCAAAGACTCTCCTGAGCGCTCTCGTCTTCGTGCCTCGGTGCGAGCCAGACGGAGCGGAAAATTCCTTTTGCTCAATCAACGTAAGTCTGGCGAGTTGTTTTGGAACGAGCTGTCCCTGTTTCCTGTTCGCGACAACGCCGGCGAGGTTCGATCATTGGTCGCCACCCAAACCGACGTCACAGAACGAGTAGAAGCGGGCGAAGCACGAGACCAAGCAAGAGCCCGGATGGAAATGGCCCTCTCGGCCACAGATGATGCTTTCTTGGTGCTCGAAGAAGACGGGCGGGTCGCGTTCTCCAACCTTGCAATCTCAGAGTTGTTCCCAGCTCCCGCGACCAACTGGTCTCCCAAAACGAGCTTTGATGAAAACTGGGAAGAGTATTTGGCCCATGCTGCAGACCTCCCCGGCAGCATAACAAGACTGCTGCGTAGCGCCAGTATGCGCAATCTTGCACAGATTGGATCAGGACGCGAATTGGACTTGCCAGACGGCCGGTCTGTTTTCATCCGCGCCGCTCCTTTAGAGGACGGCGGTTTGGTGATCACGGCGACTGACATCTCACCCATGAAAACAGCGCAAAACCTTCTTGCTCAACGGTTGGCAGCCATTGAAGCTGCGCCGGATGGCATCGCCATCTCAGATCCCGAAGGTCGCTTGGTATATCTCAACCCTGCAGCGGCAAAACTCTTGGGATATGGCCGCGCCTCGGCGGCGTTTGGGCGCGTGTGGCGACAGCAATATCAAAATCGCAATGCCTTAGCGCATATTTCGCATTTTGAACCCATTATGGCCGAGCTCGACGATGACCAAGGGACCATCCATGAAATCACGACATCGCCGCTTGAAAACCAAGGCCACGTTATTTTGGTTCGCGATGTGACGGAGAAACTCGCCACCGAAGCGCGCGAAGACGAGCTCTTGCGCAGCCTCGCGCAGTTGCAACGCCAAGAGGCCATCGCCCAACTGACAGCTGGCGTGTCGCATGATTTCAACAACTACCTCGCTGCCATCAATGGGTCGGCCACACTGATCGACATGGAGGAAGAGCTACCCAAAAATGTGCGAGAGCACGTCAGACGGATCTCCTCCGCCGGCGCCCAATCAGCCAAATTGGTCAACCGCCTTCTGGATATGGGTACGGGTAGAAGTACTAGGGGCCAGTTTGATTTGACCTCAGAGCTGCGCGAATTGCCCAAACTGATGGAGCCGATGTACGCCAATGGCGTCACCTTCGATATCCAGTACCCAGACACGGCGCTGTTGTTGCGAGGCGATGCCGCTGAATTCAATCAAGTCGTGCTNAACCTTTTGCTCAACGCGGGCGAAGCCATTAGTTCCGACATAGGAACGGTATCACTGAAGGCTGCCCAATTTACGCCACACGATCTTCCAGAGCCAAATGTTGGCACTTTGATAAAGAACCGACCCTATGCGGTTTTGGACGTCGTAGACACCGGCCACGGTATGGACGCAGAAACGGCCGCGAAAGTGTTTGAGCCCTATTTTACGACCAAAGGTCGCCAAGGTACTGGTCTGGGGATGGCGATGGTTGCCAAACAAACCGTGTCGAGCGGCGGCGCGCTTTTGATTAGCTCCCTTCCCGGCAAAGGCACCACTGTCAAACTCTTTTGGCCCGTCACAACCACAGACCTGCCAGATGAGGGCGTTACACCCGCCAAGTCATTCAACCTTGCCGGACGAACCATTCTTGTGGTCGACGACGATACTCAGGTGTCGAACGTTATCGCGGGTTATCTTGAATCGATGGGGGCCGAAGTCGCTGAATGCGAGGACCCGCGCGATGCCATTGAAGCGATTGAAGATGACCCAAAGGCGTGGTCGGCGTTGATTTCTGATTATGACATGCCGATTATGAACGGCGGGGAACTGGCTCAACGGGCGCGCGGGGCATCTGAACACTTACCGATTATCATAGTCACCGCACTCGCGCGGCGTTTGAACGATCCGCGCTTGGTAGATGCGCAAGTCGCCGCTATCCTACCTAAACCGGTGGACCTTGTTCAGTTGAGCCAAATGGTGTCCGATGCAGGACAAGCAAAAAGAGATTGAGACGGTGCATGAGATTATTGCTGGCAGATGACCACGATCTGGTTTTGGAAACCCTTGGCGCGTTTTTAACCGCCCAGGGTGAGTTCGAGGTGGAGACGTGCGGATCCTTAGATGCCGCGCTCGACATGATCGGCAACCGACCAAAATACGATCTCACACTTTTGGATTATTCCATGCCTGGCATGGATGGCCTTGATGGATTGCAACGCGCTCTTGACGTGTCTTTTGGCCAGCCCGTGGCTATCATGTCCGGCACCGCCACAAAGACAGTGGCACAACAAGCTATCGATGCAGGCGCCATTGGGTTCTTGCCCAAAACCATAGCAGCCAAGTCCTTGATTAATGCGGTCCGTTTTATGGCCATGGGAGAGACCTATGTGCCTTTGGACTTTCTCAATGCTGAAGAAGATGAGGCCGAAACGCCTTTGGCCAAAGTTCTCTCTGAGCGAGAATTACAAGTTCTAAAATGTCTATGCCAAGGAATGTCCAACAAAGAGATCGCGCGTGAGTTGAACCTTCAGGAAGTGACAATCAAGCTTCATGTGAAAACGCTCAGCCGCAAACTTGATGCCAAAAACCGCACCCATGCAGCCATGATTGGCAAAGAGGCCGGCATCGTTTGACGCCGACCTCTTGTTTGATTTAGAGCATCAATCCATCCACAATGTCTTGATAGAGGTCAGAACTTCCGGCCGAGGCCTCACAGACTAATGTGGTGCCCGACAGCAGATCAATTGTCACAGACCCGTTGGCATTCTCAGTAATGTTCTGTGCGATCCAGGTCGCGGCATCAGTTTCCGCCAAAAGGTTGAGCGCCCGCAAATCAAGTCGATCCGATTGGGACCCATCACGTACGAAGTCTGTGATAGTGTCGGTTGAGCCATCCATGTCTTCGCTTCGGAAGATAAAGCGGTCGGAGCCCAAACCCCCGGTTCCGACGTCGTCACCGGCACCAAGGTAAATCCGGTCCCGCCCAGCGCCACCGTCTATCACATCGTCGCCGCTGAAAGCATTGATATAATCGTCGCCATTTCCGCCTTCGACAGTATCGTCGCCGGAACCTGCTTTGATGCGATCATTGCCGTCGCCGCCTTCGACCAAATCGTTACCGGACCCGCCATCCATGTTATCAGCGTTCGCGCCGCCCTCTAGGGTGTCGTTGCCGCTTCCACCTTTGAGCGTATCTGTGCCACCATCTCCCATGAGATGATCCGAACCAGAGCCGCCTTCGATGGTGTCGTTCCCCTGACCACCAGACAACTCATCGTCGTGGCCTCCGCCGGAAAGTTCATCGGCGCCTTCACCACCAGACAGTGTATCGTTGCCAGAGCCGCCGGACAGCGTGTCAGCGCCCACGCCGCCTGCCAGCGAATCGTGACCAGCGGAACCATCCAAAAGATCATTGCCTTCACCACCTGATAAAACATCATCATCTTCAGGTAAGAGATTTCCATTGATGTCATAGCGCAGGCCGCTTGCATCGTAGAACGATTCAGCGCCGCCCTCAGCACCGGGGCCAGCACCGCCGTAAAGGAGATCTTCACCGCTATCACCGTTCAACGTGTCACCCAAGGACGACCCAACCAAAAGGTCTTCGCCGTAGCCTCCGTGAACTTCGTCAGTGCCGCCACCTGAACTGACAGTGTCGTCGTAGGTTTCCGCCGGATCTTCAGCCGCCGTCAACTCCGGTCCACGGATCAGAGCAACCGCAGACGGGTCGATAGGATTGAATGGGTCCATGGCCCGCGCATCCACCGCGCCATCATTGCTGTAGGCCCTTGGTGCGGCAGAGACGAGTTCCAAAGAAGTGGTGCCATCATCGTTTCGTAGCACGCGATAAATGCCGCCCGAGATACCGGTCGAGTTGTTCATATCGTGGTCGCCGCCGTTGCCGCCAGCATATAGGTTACCGTCACCGTCCACCACAAAAGCACCAAAGGTGATTGCCGGGGCACCCGTTTGAGCAACACCATCAATGATGGTTTCCGTCACAGGCGTCGTGGAGAAGCTGGGCTCGCCACCGGTTGCCACAGCGGAGATGTCGATCTGGAAAAGCTGCGCGTTGGCGCCTTCGTAACTCGGTCGCACCAAGCCGTAAAAACTCTGGCTGGCCGCATCAAAACCCACATCCCAGACTTTGTGGGTAATCAAATCACGGGGGAACTTGTAAGTCACAGACACTGGGTTGCCCTCAGAATCTATATTGTCGACATCCACCATAGTCATACGGTCGAAATCGGATTCAAAATACCACAAGTTGCCAGAATCGTCGAAGTCACCAGTCCAGGACCGATACGGCGTCTCTCCCATGCGATAGGAGTTGCCTTCGGCATCGTACATCATCAAATCGCCGCGCAACACGGTTTGACCCAAGGCATCGGTACCATTTCCAACCGCAATACCGTAGATCATGTCGTCTTCGATGTTGAAGCCGATGGAATTCACCACAACCGTCGCTGCAGCGCCTGCAGGAGTGTAGGTCTCAGTCTCGGGATCAAAAACGTGGAGTCGGCCGTCCATGACTTGATAGATTTTGGCCTGACCTTCGGCAAAAGCCTTGACCACAACCTGTTGCCCGCCAATGAGCATCGTTTTATCGTAGGTGCTGATAGGACCGCTGGTGTCAATCACAGGCGCANTTGGGTCGGTTGTAGGCGACACAGCAAACGNCAGAACGCCATCGACGCCTGTGCCGACGAAGGTGAAGGATGAATCTGCGAAGACACCACTTGAAGTATCGACGCTACCGATTTCGACACCGTCCCAGAACACCGCAACCGTCGCAGCGGAGTGTCCAGAGGCATAATTGGCAGCAGCTTCAAAACTCACTTCATACTGCGCACCCAGGATGGTCTCGACCGTTTGGGACATGGTGGCATGCCCCTCAGCATTCTGACCCAAAACCCAATCACCATTAGCCCCGTACTCACTCATGGACGTGGCATCCGTCGGTCCACTGAGTAGATTTTCGCCGACGAAATCAGAATAAATGACATCGGCACCAGCGTTACTGTTGATAGTGTCGTCCCCTGCAAGGGCAACAATGACATCTGATGTGCTGTCGCTCACCAAAGTGTCGTTCTGGGATGTTCCCAGTAACGTGGGATCTACTGGCATAACGGTTTCCTTTTAAGGTAAGGAATGTGAAAGAGAGCCTTTTGAACCCTCCGGTTTGGTCACCAACCGATACCTTGGTAGGCGTCGGTGGATGGGCATTCTGCGAAGGCGCGCACCACGTCGATTGTCGGTTTGGCCTTGGTTTCCGCCGCATCGCGAACGATTTGGGCGTAGGTGTCGTTTTTCTGGGTAACAATGAGCGTATCGGCCATGTCCGATACCGTCTTACCCGTCTCTACAAGCATGCCGCGCAATTCAGTGGCCAGAGCGGCCAAGCCGGGGCTCGCATATTTGACGTAGCCAAGTTGGCTTTCAATTGCGGTCTCTTTGGTGATTGCTGGATCATGCGCCACGACTTTTATGCCTCGATCACGCAGCTCTGCGATCACTTCAAGAATGGGGCTCTCGCGGAGGTCATCTGTGCCCGGTTTGAAGGCCAGCCCCAGAACGCCAACAGTCCTTGCACCAGTGGCGACGGCCATGTCGACAGCTTCGTCGATCTGAGCGCGGTTGGAGGCGCTTAGGTTTGCGATCATTGGCAGTGAGACACCTGCCTCTTCGGCCAGATGCGCCACGGCGCGTACCTCCTTGGGCAAGCACGACCCCCCGTAGGCAAACCCTGGTTTCAAGTAGTACGGCGAGAGATTGAGTTTTGTGTCTTGGACGAAGATGTCCATCACCGCGTGACTGTCGATACCAAAAGCTTTGGCCAGGCGACCCACTTCGTTGCCAAAGCACACCTTGGTCGCGTGCCAAACGTTATCAACATATTTGACCATCTCGGCGTTTTCGATCGTGGTCATGATCGGCTCTGCATCGACGGGCAGACAGATTTGGCGCAGGATGTTGCCTGTGCGGTCACACGTGGCACCAATCACGGTCTTGGGTGGCGCGTAGAAATCGTCCACCGCCACGCCTTCGCGCAAAAATTCGGGATTGAAGGCCACACCAAAGTCTTCGCCCAAACGCTTACCCGAAGTTTTCTCAAGAATTGGCGTCATGACTTTCATGGTCGTTCCAGGAGGGATCGAGCAACGCATCACAAAGACGTGGAAGCCCTTTTTCTGCCTCAGGCCAACACCCATGGACTTTGCCGCAGCTTCAATAAAACGGTAGTCACAGCCGCCATCGGCGGCAGTTGGTGTGCCAACGGAGACAAAAGTCGCGTCCGTGTTGCGCACCGCATAGGCCAAATCATCCGTTGCAGAAATCAAGCCTTTTTCCACGCCCTCGGTCAAAAGACGACCGAGGTCTTTTTCGTGTATGGGTGACCGACCCGCAGCAATATCTTCAACCTTACTTTGGTCGATGTCGACGCCAATCACGCGATGGCCCAAACTGGAAAGACAAGCGGTGGATACAGCGCCCACGTAACCCAACCCAACAACTGAAATGGCGGGTTTCGAAGAAACGTCGTAGAGAGAAATTGGACGAGCGTTTGCCACGTCAACTTCTTTATATTGAGTCATTTTCGAATCCTTCGGTAAGAAATTGTGTTTTTTCACCCAAGTCAAATTAACCCACTGATTTTATAAAAAATTTGCTGAAAAGCTTAGATTATGGCAAAAAGGTCGAACTGATATCTCGAAAGCATAGGTGCCCTACTTCTTCTCTGTGCACTGCTCTAAAATGAGGAGACCCGCGGAGAGTGGGGGCTCTCCGCGGGCTAACCGCTCATCAAGATACACCAGTGATTGGGGCTATTGGTGCTCAAAAAGGGCGGCCTTCGAGGAGCCGCTCATGCTGCTTGAGCTTCCTCGGTATCGCGATCGTACACATCCTCGTAGCGGATGATGTCGTCCTCCCCGAGGTAGGAGCCGGATTGGACTTCGATCAATGTCAACGGAACCTTGCCTTCATTTTCCAACCGGTGGACTTCGCCCAACGGGATATAGACGGATTGATTCTCAGCCAGCATTTTGCGGGTCTCGCCCACCGTCACGGTGGCTGTTCCGGCCACGACAACCCAATGCTCAGAACGGTGCAGGTGCGATTGCAGACTGAGCTTGCCACCTGGCTTCACGACGATCTGTTTCACCTGGAACCTTTTACCCAGGGCAAGTGTTTCATAGTGACCCCAAGGGCGATGACATTGGCGAAAACTATCAGCTTGTGGCGCACCTTGGACTTTGAGCTCGTCCACAACGTTTTTGACCTGTTCGCCCGCATCGAGATTGGCGGCTAAGATCGCATCATCCGTGGCAATCGCCGCGATGTTGTCGAGGCCCAGTCCCACAATGCGTTTGTCGGATTTGTCCGAACACAATAGTGAATTTTTGCAATCAATCTGGAGTGCAGAACCCGTAAGCGAGTTGCCTGCATCGTCTTTTTGCGTGGCATCGCGCACGGAGCGCCATGTGCCGAGGTCAGACCAATCAAAGTCAACCGGAATCATGGTCAGAGCGTCGCAGGCTTCCATGATTGCGACATCCACCGAGATATTCTCGCAGCGACCGTAGGCTTGGGGCTCAAGGCGGAAGAAATTGAGATCTTGTGCGCCGCAGACCAGGGCCGTGCGGCATGGCATCAAAAGCTGGGGCATCAACGATTCAAACGCTTCGAGGATTGTGTCCACGCGGAACATAAACATGCCGGAGTTCCAGTAGTGCCGACCGTCTTGGATCAAGGCCTGTGCGGTCTCCGCGTCGGGTTTCTCGGTGAAACCTCTAAGGCACTGGGGTTCGCCAATCTTGGGAGCCTTGGACAGTTCCAGATACCCCAAATCAGTGTCTGGGCGCGTTGGCTTCACACCAAACGTAACAATTTCACCGCGCATTGCGGCTTCGGCGCCAGCCTTGACCATTTTGTGAAAGCGGTTGACGTCAAGGATTTTCTGATCAGAGGGGGCCACAAAGAATACCGCGTCGGGTTGATCTTCGTAGTAAAGCGCAGCGGTCAGAATTGCAGGAGCCGTGCTCCGCGCTTCTGGCTCCAACAAGATATCCGCGTCTGCCATACCTGCTTCTTCGAGTTGCTCTGAAACGATAAAGCGCCAGTCTTGATTGGTCACGATGAGCGGATCTTGGAACACTGGTGCCGAGACCCGTGCAACCGCTTGGCAAAAGAGGCTCTTGCCACCGTGGAATGTTGCAAATTGCTTGGGGAAACTATTTCGCGCAATGGGCCATAACCGAGCGCCAGAGCCGCCAGCAAGAAGGACGGGAATGATCATAGTGCATCTCCTATGTTCGTGTCTAACACTTGAGTAACCCATTGAAATTCCAACATACTGACGACAAAGGTCTAGCCATAGGGTCACGAGGGATAGCCTCCTGTGCAAAAGGATAGGTACCCCCCTGCTCTTTGGTCACGCCCACGATCTGCTATGCCAAAACGACAAACGCAGCTCGATTTGAGCCGCGTTGGTTTGTGTGAAGATCGTCGTATGAGGGTTCAGAAAGGCATATCTACCATTCCGATATACAGGGCCAGCCCTGTGCCAAACGCGCTCAACGCGATGATCATCTGTGCCTTGGCGATGCCACTCTGTGTGCGTGCCCAGAACCCGTCGCCGTTGCCTGCCGATTGGTTCCCACGGTTCGACCACTTCTGTTTCGAGAGGTGGAAGATCATGAAGACCTTCACTGCCGCGTTGATCACCTGGTTGAGGTAGAGGATGAACGGCCAGCTGATATCCACCGTGCGGCTGTAGCTAAAGAGGAACAGGCACAGCATGATCCGCGAAAAAAGCACCCAAATCAGCGCAGACCACAGGTAAAGCGGATCGACGAACGTCATCAGAAGCGCCATGACCGGAGAAACCAGCATGGTCCACATCGCAATACGTTGGTCAACGACGCACCACCAGATGAATGGTTTGACCTTGCGCGGGCCCAAAGCGATGGCCCGAGTTCCATTGCGGAGCATATTGCCAGACCAGCGGCGGAAGTTTTGAACCATCCGCTCAAGGCCGTTCTCTTTGATCACTTCGATCGTGTAAACGGTCGCGTCGGGCACATAGGTCATCTTCGCATCACGGGTGAGCATGTGATACCACGTCGATTTGTCGTCGCCCGAGAGAAAGCGAAATCTCCCCCAGAGCCAGTGGTCTAGGTGATCGGATTCAATGGTACGAATAAACTTCAGGCTCCGCATATGCTCTGCGCGAAACACCGACATACGACCCGTTAGCGTCAGCACTTTTTCGGACATGGCATGGCTCTGCATTGCCAAACGACGCTGTGCAAAGCGCATATTGAGCCACGCTTCGATCCACTTTGGCCCATAGCAAATGACTTCTTCATCCGTGGTCAGCGCTTGAAGTTCTGGATCGGCGCCAAACATCGAGAGCGACTTTTCCATCACGTCGTTGCCGTACAGTGCGTCACCGTCCATGAAGATCACAAGATCATCTTTGTCGACGCCATTGCGGTTGATTGCGCGGAGGATCATGCCAATCGCCATCCTCTTGCCGGGCTGGTTCTGGCGCAGAAAGACAAGGTCCGCGAGGTCGTCAGGAATGTCCTGGGCATGGGTCTCTATAAAATCCCGGATGATCATTTCGTCATAGGACGAGCCAGTGCCAACATAGAGCGTGGTCGGGATGCGCTCACGGCGAACTTGGCTGAGGATGGATCCAATCACACGCTTGGTGATTGCGGGTTCTTCGTAAAAGGTCGTCATCTGGATGTGCAAACGACGAGGACGCCATCCCCTGTCCCAAACTTCTTGCGCTTTCGCCCGCATAGGCGGCCATCGAAAACGACGGTAAAGCTCCGCGCGTATGGCATGCGTGAACCACCATCCAAAACGCCACATGCCCAACGTGCCCAAAACAATGCTGACGTGCAGCGTATCAGGTTTGAAGAAACGGTTGACGGTGTGTGTCATCAAAAAGAAGATGAAAAGAAAGAGGCCTGCCATGAAAACCAATTGATGCGGCTGCCATTTGGCCAAACCGGTCTTGATGGGCGAGCGCAATTTGGCCAAACGCGCTGTGAGGTCTTTGTCGAAAGCGTACTCAGACGCAGGTTCATACATCGATCACATTCCCAACGTCGCGCGCCAAGACGATACTTTTTGAGAAATATTCTGGGCCCAACCGCGTTTTGCACGCAGTTCAACAGGCATCAAATGTGGAAGGGTTTGACGCGTCGCCTCAGCATCCAGATCTGAAAAGGCGACGGAGACCAACATACCAAAATCTGGCGAAAGCTCCGGGTCTATGCCAGCTGTGATTTGGCTGATCTTGCCTTTGAGGATTTGTGCGCCTGTCCCAGTATTGACTGCGACGCGGACTTCCATGCCGGGATGGAAAGCTGCAGCCATCTCATGATCGACCCACCCGCGCGCGTGGCGGGCGACATCGGCCTCCAATTGGCTCACATGTGCACCGCGCGCAACAAATTGGCCCTTCAGGACAGAGACATCGCGAATGATACCATCATCCTCTGCAATGATATGCAGAGCATCTGAGGTATCGCGCAAACGGCCTCTGTCGCGGCGCAATCGCCGCAGTTCGTCGCTCAATGTATCGACTTCACGATCCGCAGACGTCCGTACTTCCAAAAGGGCCGCGGCGGGCTCGACCAAACCAGCGTCAAAGGCCAAAGCGGCAGCGCGAAGCTCTTCACCGGTTTCATCCGCGTTCAGACGAAACGCGGCAAGGAACAACTCGCGGGCGGAGGCCCAACGGGTCTCTATCGAAACGCGGCGTGCCTCGGCATCGAGCAAACGGTCTTCTAGCAATGCGATGCGCGCACGCACATCAGTAAGAGCCGCCTCTCCCTCTGGGGTCGACAGCCAGACCAGCATGTCACCGCGCCGCACCCGATCACCGGGGGTGACTAGAATCTTTTTCACATACGCCGCATTGGGTGCAGCATGCTCAACCATCGTAGCCTCTATGCGCGCGTTTTGAATGTCCACGCCAGACAACTTGCCATAGGCGCTTGCACCCAAGGTCCAGAACACCAACGCACCCAACACAAGATAAATGCCAACGTTCAATGCAGCGCGAAAAGCGCGCGGCGGTGTACCAACCGAGCCTTCCACCTTCTCTTCCTCAGTCTCGCCCATGGGAACAAGATCCACGGGGGTATCCAAGCTTGTGATGACGTCTTCAGTGGACGCCATACGCCCTGAGAGCAAAGAGCGATAAAAAATCGCCAACGTTTCGCGTTCGCGGCCAGACAACCCTTCAAATGCGAGAAAACGTCCCGTTGGCTTGGCAGCAAAAGACACTGGGAACGTGATCATAACGCCTTGGAATGGGATGGTGAGCATCGCTTCTTTGGGGAAGACGTCCAGTTCTTTGGGGTAATGCACACCGTCGAGAGACCACTCCGTGATCTCCACGACAGAGTCATCCGACAACGTGAGCCTAAGCGGCGCACGCACCTGAAGCGATAAATTCGCCATCGGTCTTTCGTGTCGAATCTTCACGAAACGTCTCCTTTGCCCTCACCCCGGTGTAGCAAAGCTCGCCGTCCTTCGGTTGAACAGGACGCATATGAGTCGTTCTCAAAAGGATAGGACAAGCGCAAAAGAGAGGGGCAAAAGCACAGACAGAAACGTAGATAGCCTGGGCTCTTGTCATGTGACTGGGGAAGCACCGACTGCAATCATGCGCGTATAGTCGTACAAATTGCACGAATAAAACTGCGTCATAGCCAACTTTTCTTTGTCAGGAATTTCCCATTTGGAGCGGGCGATGAGATTCGAACTCACGACCCTTACCTTGGCAAGGTAATGCTCTACCCCTGAGCTACGCCCGCATCCATTGGGTGCGCGTGGAATATAAAGATGGTGGCCCTGCTGCAAGTGAAAAACGCGAGCAAAGCAGAATTTTCTTTGTTGTTTAGAAGGCGGCCAAGATTAAAAGCGCAATCGCGGCCAAGGCGAGCATGGTAAAGGTCAAAATCATTCCCCACACTCGGAGGAACATGATGGGAGGACTGGCTGAAAAACCATACCCGTGCATCACGCGCCCGATGAGCAACAGAAGACCCAAAGCATGGACAGCCACACTAGGCGCTTCTTGCGCTTCGACCAAGGCTAAGACGATCAGACCCATCGGCACATATTCGGCGCAGTTGGCATGGGCGCGCATCCGCTTCATGAGGCTCTTGTTGCCCTCATCTCCAAGCGAGATCTTGTTGCTACGCCGATATGCGATGACGCGAAACGAGAGAGCAATAAAGAGCAGCGCCAAGAACGCGGCGTAAATCGACGTGATCGCAAACATTCAAGGCCCCCACATGACTTAGAAAGACTATCGCGTGGTGCGCGCGTTCAGCGCAAGGCCTCACCCAGCGTCACATCGCAGCCTATTGTGGATCCAAGGTGTCAAGGTAGCGCGAAAACATCCAACCTTCCTCAGACCCCACACGAATCCACAGCCAGTTGCCGGTTTGAGCGTAGACCCACGCCTCTGCACCACGATCAAACCGCGAAAGCACGATGCCGCTGCTAGACGGAGTATCGCGCAGCCGCACAAGATTGCCATTGACCACAGCGCGCCATGGTTTTGGCGACATAGTCGGCTTTTCGTCAATCACTATAAACACTTCTTCCAAAAGGGCTTCTGCCTCGTGGCCAACGTGCTGAATAGCGCTAAGCGGTGAACCAGATGCTCGACTGACAGAGGCTGCGGCCTCTACAACGTCAAACTCGGGCAAGGGTTCCATGAATTCGGAACCCATGGAATCTTGTGGATCGGCATACATAGTCTCCGGCGGTTGTTGCGTGGCCAAAGCCAACACAGTCAACCCAGCAAAGACCGTGATCCCCATAGAAGGTAGTGATGCGTCCTCAGACATGTTCCCACGCGCATTGCCCACACGACATTAGAATCGTCCATACTCAATCGCGCAGGCTATTTGAACTCAATGAGATCCCAGCGGTTGCCCCAGGGATCAAAGAACACCGCCACTTTGCCTTAAGGCTCATCGCGAGGCGTTTCCTCGAAGGTCACACCGGTCGCGGTATAGGCTCCATAATCGCGGTCGAAATCGTCGGTGGCTAAGAACAACCAAACGCGGCCACCGCCTTGTTGGCCGATATGAGCGCGTTGATCATCGACGGCTTGGGCCAAGAGAAACTGTGTTTGTGCACCCGGCGGTGCCACGCGGACCCACCGTTTGCCGCCGCCTTGGTCGGTGTCTTCAAGACAATCAAACCCAAGCTTGCCCACAAAGAACTCCAGCCCCGCCTCGTAAGACGGGACCAGAATGGCAATGAGAGCGAGGTGTTGGCTCACTCCAGCTCCACCAACAGATCTTTGGCGTCAATCTGACCACCGGCTTGGACATGGACCGCCGCCACCACCGCATCGCGTTCGGCGTGGATGCCGGTTTCCATTTTCATGGCCTCAATGGTGAGGAGCATGTCGCCTTCTTTGATCTTGTCGCCGGTTTTGACGGCAACCGATGCAACAACACCCGGCATTGGCGCTCCCAAATGGTTTGGATTGCCAACTTCAGCTTTGGCGCGTTTTGCGCTGCTGGCTTGAGCTTTGCGATCAGGAACACGAATCGTCCGCGGCTGACCGTTGAGTTCAAAGAACACGCGCACTTCGCCATCATCCTGGGTCTCACCCACGGCGATCAAACGGATTTCAAGCGTTTTGCCTGGATCGATTTCAGCGGTGATCTCTTCACCCTGTTGCATGCCGTAGAAAAATGTTTTGGTCGGCAATGTGCGGACAGGCCCATACGTTCTGTGGCGGCCCATGTAATCCAGGAAGACTTTAGGATACATCAGGTAGCCCGCGAGGTCTTCGTTATCGACCTCTTTGCCATCCATTTGGCTGGACACATCGGTCCGCGTCTCTTCGAGGTCAATGGGTTTAAGATGCGCGCCAGGCCGTGCCGTATTTGGCTTTTCGTCCTTTAGCACCTTTTTAATGATGCCTTTAGGGAAACCACCAGGAGGCTGTCCCAGGTTGCCGCGCATCATGTCGACCACAGAATCGGGGAACGCAACTTCTGTCTTCGGATCTTCGACATCGGCACGCGAGAGGCCTTGGGACACCATCATGAGCGCCATATCACCCACAACTTTGGAACTTGGCGTCACTTTGACGATGTCACCGAACATCTGGTTCACATCGGCATAGGTCTGGGCGACTTCGTGCCAGCGCTCTTCGAGGCCCAGGCTGCGGGCTTGGGCTTTGAGGTTGGTGAATTGACCGCCGGGCATTTCGTGGAGATAGACCTCCGAGGCGGGGGCCTGTTGACCGGTTTCGAAGGCAGCGTATTGGCCGCGCACCGCTTCCCAATAGTTCGACATTGCGCGGATCGCGGCCGGGTCGAGGCCCGTGTCACGGTCGGTGTTGCGCAGCGCTTCGACAATGGAGCCCAGCGTCGGCTGCGAGGTGTTGCCTGATAGCGCATCCATGGCGCCATCCACCGCATCCACACCGGCCTCAGCCGCAGCCATGATCGTCGCAATCGCAGCACCAGATGTGTCGTGAGTGTGGAAATGAATCGGCAGGCCAACCTCTTCTTTGAGCGCTTTTATAAGCTGACCCGCAGCAGACGCTTTCAAAAGTCCCGCCATGTCTTTGAGGCCCAACACGTGTGCGCCGGCGGATTTGAGCTGCTGGCCCATCGCAACGTAATATTTCAGATCATACTTTGCGCGGTTAGGATCGAGTATGTCACCCGTGTAGCAAATCGTGCCTTCACAGACCTTGCCGGTCTCAAGCACAGCATCCATGGCCACGCGCATGTTCTCAACCCAGTTGAGACTGTCGAAAACGCGGAACACGTCCACGCCGGTCTCGGCGGCTTGTTTGACAAAAAACTGCACAACGTTGTCGGGATAGTTGGTATAGCCCACCCCATTGGAGGCGCGCAGCAGCATCTGGGTCATGATGTTGGGCATGGCTGCACGCAGATCGCGCAGACGCTGCCACGGGCATTCCTGCAAGAAGCGATAGGCCACGTCAAAGGTCGCACCACCCCAGCATTCAACGGAAAACAAGTCCGAGAGATTGGCCGCATAGGACGGCGCGGCTTTGATCATGTCGATCGAGCGCATCCGAGTTGCCAAAAGTGACTGGTGCCCGTCGCGCATGGCCGTGTCGGTGATCAAAAGCTTCTTCTGTTTGGCCATCCAATCGGCCACAGCTTGAGGGCCCTGTTCATCAAGCAGCGTCTTGGTTCCAGCTGGCAGTGTCTCCAGCAGCTTTTGCGGAGGCTTCGCTGGTTTGAGTTCTGGATGGGGTTTCGGACGATCTTGCACCTCAGGATGCCCGTTCACAGTGATATCCGCGATATAGGTGAGCACTTTGGTGCCGCGGTCACGACGGCGCTTGAACCGGAACAGCTCGGGCGTCTCATCGATGAATTTCGTCGTGTATTGGTTCGACAAAAATGTCTCATGCTTGAGGAGGTTTTCCACAAACGCAATGTTGGTCGACACGCCACGTACACGGAATTCGCGCAGAGCGCGATCCATGCGTGAGATGGCCTTTTCTGGCGTCGGCGCCCACGCCGTCACCTTCGTCAAAAGCGAATCGTAGTAACGCGTGATCACCCCGCCTGCATAGGCAGTGCCACCATCGAGGCGAATGCCCATGCCTGTCGCAGAACGATAGGCCGTGATGCGGCCATAGTCTGGTATGAAATTATTCTGCGGGTCTTCGGTCGTCACGCGCGTTTGCAGCGCGTGTCCATTGAGGCGAATGTCGTACTGACTGGCTTTGCCCGTCGCCTCGGCAAGCGATTTGCCCTCAGCGATCTGGACTTGCGCTTGGACAATGTCGATGCCCGTCACCTCTTCGGTGACCGTGTGCTCGACCTGCACACGCGGGTTTACTTCGATGAAGTAAAATTTGCCCGTGTTCATATCCATCAAAAACTCAACGGTGCCCGCGCATTCGTAATTCACATGAGCACAGATTTTTCGGCCAAGCTCGCACAGCTCTTCGCGTTGGGCTTCTGAAAGGTAGGGCGCCGGGGCACGTTCCACGACTTTTTGGTTGCGCCGCTGTACCGAACAATCGCGTTCGTAAAGGTGGTAGATGTTGCCATGTTGGTCGCCGAGGATTTGGACCTCGACGTGGCGGGCGCGGGTGATCATCTTTTCCAGATACCCTTCACCATTTCCAAACGCGGCCTCAGCTTCGCGGCGGCCTTCGAGGACCTTTTCCTTGAGTTCATCGGGGCCGTTGATTGGGCGCATCCCGCGCCCACCGCCACCCCACGACGCCTTTAGCATCAAAGGATAGCCGATCCCTTCGGCCTCTTTGGCAATCGCATCGAAATCTTCGCCGAGTACATCAGTCGCCGGGATAACTGGAACATCCGCTGCCATCGCCACTTTCCGCGCCGAGGCTTTGTCACCAAGAGCGCGCATCGTTTCGGCCTTGGGCCCAATGAATGTGATTCCGTTCGCGGCGCAGGCATCCACGAACTCCGGATTTTCAGATAGCAGTCCGTAACCGGGGTGGATCGCATCTGCTCCACATTCTTTCGCAACGCGGATAATCTCGTCGATGGATAGATACGCGGCCACTGGCCCAAGTCCTTCACCAATCCGGTACGCTTCGTCGGCTTTGAAGCGATGAAGGCCTAACTTGTCCTCTTCAGCATAGACAGCGACGGTTCGTTTGCCCATTTCATTGGCTGCGCGCATTACGCGAATGGCAATCTCGCCACGGTTGGCAACCAGGATTTTTCGGAAAACCGTCATGCGTTTTACCCCACCTTTCCTATTTGCGCCTGCTTCTACGCCCATTGGCCAGTGCGGTAAACTCGTAGGATTGGGTAGCATACTCGAGTGTGACACGTAGTGGGCGCTTACGGATACACTTTGGGACGTTTTTCAAACCCCTAAGGCTGAATCACCGTCACACCAGGTATCCGGCTGAGGTAATAGACGTCTTCATCATAGNCGTTGCTCATNTGATCTACATAGTCTTCGGTCCACCCCGGCAGATCGAGTTCCTCTTCAACCTCGTCTTCGAGTGCGAACTTGTCGAGAAACGCGACCATGACGCGGCGCTTTTGAACTTCTGTCATCTCAGGGTGCGTTTGAAGGTAAGCGCGGAACCTTTTCATGCCTTCGTCGCTCATAATCTCGCCCAAGAGATCGAAGGCACCTTTCAATTTGACCGCCGGTTCGAGACCCAAAATTTCACGAAGAATTTGCCCCCAAATCAAAGGTGTATCTTCATTGCACCACACCGTAACAGGCACCGACGGAGATGCGTCTTTAATACGCAGAACCACGTCGGACCAACGCAAATACTGGGCATCGCAGCCGGCGAGGAAATCCGAGAAATACTCATGTGGGGTCGCCGCAAATACAGCAGGAAGCCAGGTCGCAGGGTTGCGAATGCCCAACTTCAACTCGATTTGGTCACCTCGAAAAAGCCTCTGAAGATTCCGCATCCGTTCGCCGGCCTTGGGGTAAATGACATTCGCACCGAGAGACAATTTCGGCACGGTAAAGAAGCTCTCCGAACTGAGAACAATCCGTTCCGGATCTTCATAACCCTGGCCGAGAACTGCATCGAGAAAGACATTTCGTGCATCTGCCGAGGGATCCGCTTCGTTCAAGGCGTTCATCGTCGCCGAAAGTAACTTGCGATAGGCAGACGGCTTTGGAAGTAAAACACCATCGCCGCGCAGGTCCGTTGAGTTCTTAAACGCCGACCGAAGAAGCTTGTCTTCATCGGTACAATGGGCGCCAGCATGAAGAATAATCTGCATCGGTTTGGCTCAGTCTTTCATCGCACTCGGCATACACTGAGCGAGCTTTGCAAAGATTCCAACAAATTCGGTGAGATTTCGCCTTGCCGAAGCCTATGCGCCACACTAAACAGCGTTTCGTGCCCCTATAGCTCAGCTGGTAGAGCAACTGATTTGTAATCAGTAGGTCCGCGGTTCGAGTCCGTGTGGGGGCACCACCACAAACCTCTGAAAAATATCACTAACATCTGAAGTTGGACCTTTTAAAAATCGGCAGGGTTACTCGTTGGTTACTCGACGGTTACTCGTTATGTTCT
>JAKVBH010000020.1 GCA_022447495.1 Marinovum sp.
GAAGCGGCTGCAGAAAGAGAACGAGCGGCTTCGCAAAGCCGTTTCTGATCTGACGCTGGATAAACTGATCCTTTCGGGGGCAGCAAAGGGAAACTTCTGAGCCCCGCTCGCCGCCGTGCCTGCATTGACCGTGTTCGTGCGGAGTTGAATGTCTCAGAGCGGCGCGCCTGCCGCGTTCTGAGGCAACACCGATCCACTCAAACCGCTTACATCGAACCAGGCAGCCCCTGGGAGAACGGGTACTGCAAAAGCTTCAATGCCAGGTTCCGCGACGAGTTCCTGAATGGCGAAATCTTCTACAGCTTGCGTGAAGCACAAATCCTCATTGAACAATGGTCCCTCTCGGGACATTGCGGCGCAATGCCCTGCCGGTCAGTGGGAAACACTACAACACAAAAAGGCCCCACAGTTCATTGGACTACAAACCACCAGCTCCTGAAGCCATCATTCCGATGGATCAGAGGCCGATCATGCACTAACAATCAATATGGACCATTCAGATGTGGCTGCTCACTTTAGTCTGCGCCCTTGATCGGCACTGAATAACCAAGGTCTGGTTTGATATACTTTTGCACTATGAAGACGGTAATGGCCAAGGCAAAGCCGATGGCGTCGCTCAGGAGCCCACCTTCGATCATCAACAGCGCCGCGAGAATTAAGAGCACGCGCAAATACCAAACCGCGCGTCCTGCCATGAACCAACCCTGTGCGCCTGCCGAGAGCAGGAAGACGCCAAAAGTCGCAGTGATGCCGGCGCGAATGATTTCGAACCACGTCCCGTCCATGAGGATTGCAGAATTGTAGAAGAACATGAACGGTACGATGAAAGCGGCGATCCCAATTTTGAACGACGCCACGGACGTCTCCATCGGGTTCGCACCTGATATCCCAGCCGCAGCATAGCTTGCCAGCGCCACCGGTGGTGTGATGGCCGAGACGACGGCGAAATAGAACACAAAGAAATGCGCTGTGAGCTGTGGTATGCCCAGTTGGACCAATCCCGGTGCAACCACCGAGGCTGCCACCGCGTATGCTGCGGTTGTGGGCATGCCCATGCCGAGCAAGATTGCGATACACATTGCAAATACCAACGCCAGAAGTTGGGACGTCGCCGCCAGGTCCAACAGCACTGAAGAGAACCGCGCACCCACACCTGTGAGGGAGATGACGCCCACTATTATGCCCGCACAGGCACAGACTGCGATGATCGGGATCGACATGACACCTGCGAGTTCAAAGGCTTTGAGAATGGCGCGCCAGCCCATGCGATGCGTTGTGAGCCATGACACAACGGCGGCTGCGACCGTGGCCAGGGTCCCTGCCCGGATCACCGAATAGCCCACAAAAAGTGCGACAATGAGGATGATGATCGGAATGAACAGATAGATTTGACGGATCATACGATTGAACTTGGGCAGTTCGTCCTCACGCATCCCACGCATGCCAAGTTTTGCCGCTTCAAAATCCACCATGAAGTAGATCGAAGCAAAATAGAGCACCGCAGGGATGATCGCGGCGATGGCGATGTCCTGATAGGGGATGCCCGTGATCTCGGCCATGATAAAGGCCCCTGCCCCCATGATCGGCGGCATAATTTGCCCGCCTGTCGAGGCTGCGGCTTCGATGGCGCCGGACGTCTTTTTGTCATAGCCGACCTTTTTCATCAGCGGGATGGTCAGCGAGCCTGTGGCGACGACATTGCCCGCTGACGTGCCATTGATCATCCCCATGAGACCTGAGGCAAAGATCGCCACTTTGGCTGGACCACCACGGGCACGACCAGCGGCTGCAAAGGCGAAATTCACAAAATAATCGCCAACTTTGGAGGCCTGCAAGAAGGCCGCGAAGATGATGAAAAGAATGATGTATGTAGACGACACTGCCGTGGTGGGCCCTAGGATACCTGCGTCCGAATAGACATGGCCAAAGAAGCGTTGCCAAGTGTAGGCGTTTTGAACGGCAAGAATGCCGGGCAGCAGGTGAGCCGTGAACGTGTAGGCTAGGAACACGGCGGTGATGACAACGAGCGCCAGGCCTGCCACGCGGCGCGTGAGTTCCAAGATGAGTGCAGCACCTGCTGTTGCAGCAAAAGCTACACCAATTGGCACAAACGGCGTGCCTACGGCGTTACGAGCGGCGGTGCCGTAGATAGTGATGAGATAGATCGCGACCACCCCGCCGCAGAGCGCCAATACCATGTCTGCGAACGCGATCTCATGGCGTTGACGTTGCTCGAACCATGCAAGACCGATCCCGCCCAACGTTGCTACCAAGAGTGGAAGGCCAAACCAGAAGATCTCTTGCGTGTAGATATCTGTGCCTGGGAAAGAGGCCCACGTGGTGAGCCCGCCCATTTGCGGCAATGTCCCAGACCCCACCAAGAGTGCAATTTGAATGGCGGTGCCGCCTCCAATCAACGCGGGGATTGCCAAAGCAGCGCTCAAAAGCCCAAGCGCCCTCCCCTTTCGTGAGGCTGTCTCGTCCCGAAAACGGGTGGCCGAGAACAGCAAGAAACCCAAGCCAAGCGCGCCTGCGATGTGCACAATTCGGAAGTTCCACGTCTCAAGCGGAAACTGCGGCAGGAGCGGCACAGTGATGCCCGTCCAAGCAAAGACCGAAACGCCGTTGAGCGCGACCATATGAAATGCGGCGTACACAGCCGATAGTGCTGCGACGACCATATAGGCGCGGCCGGAGAACAACCTGCGATTGCCTTCCACTGGCTCTTCATCAACGCCTTCGGCGATGACCGGTTCGTCAATGTCTTTCTCTGTCTCGTCCATGGCAATCTCCCCCGTATGGCTCCAGCGGCCTTTGTTCGGCTCTATCAAAAAAGACCGCACCTAGCAGGCACGGTCTTTATGCGTGGTGGTAGTGCGATCAGTTGGTGTGGATCATCTCGGCGGGGATCGACGCGCCCGCATTCTCGGTAAACCACTTGGCTGCGCCTGGATGCCACATCAGGACACCGTTCTTGTCCCAGTTATCCGGCAGCGTTGAGCGCGCCGCTTTGTGGATGTTTACCATGCGTGCGTTGTCGGACATGACGATATCGACAACCGCTTCGACAAAGCTCTCAGGCAGGTCGCAATTGGCGATTGCAAAGTTCCACATGGATACCGAACGCGCGGGTGCCTCGAGTGTAGTGTATGTGTCGGCCGCAATATCGAAGGAAGACACAGGGAATGTCTCCATGATCTTGGCCTGCTCGTCTGCGGTGAACTCGATGATGTTCACATCCGTTTGTACTTCGAGCTGGGACACTGCTGGCACAGGAACGCCAGCTGCGAAAGCGATTACATCCAGCAGGCCGTCTTGAAGTTGCCCACCAAGGTCGGTCCAGCCACCATTGCGACGGTCAAACTCGACGCCGAGTGTTTCCATCATACGCGGGAAATAGGTGTCAGATGTGGAGCCTGCTGGGCCAAAACCGATCCGCGCGCCGGCGGGAATGTCCGCTACACTTGCAATGCCGGACGACGCCAACGCGGTGACAGAGAAGGGCGTTTGATACATGGGGAACATCGCGCAGGCATTGGTCATTTGAAGACCTGGCGCAATGGGGTTGGTGCCTTGGAGCGATTCTGCAGCGGGACCCATTGTGGTCATGCCGAATTGCGCGTCGCCCGTGTGGACAAGCGCCATGTTCTGCATTGGGCCACCGGTCACTTCGCCGCCACCGGTGAGGCCAAGCTCTTCGGCAACCAGGTTCGCCCATCCAGCGCCATATGCAAAATACGTGCCGCCTTGAGAGGCCGTGCCCACAGTAAAGCTTTCAGGCCATCCGGTACGATCGGCATGACCGTCGGCGAACACAGGCGTAATAAAGGTGGCGGCCACGATGGCCGCGATGGAAATGGTCTTCATGTTATCCTCCCAGAGGCGAGCCTTCCTCGCCCAAGATGTTTGTTGTTCGCTTCATGCGAACGATGACGCTGCATTGATGGAGGGCGGGTTTGTAAGGAGGAAAGCCCTGGTTAACGCAAACATGGAAACTTTAGGGAGCTGTGCTCGCAGAATTGGGTAGACCAGGTAAAAAAATGCGTGGTCAATGGGTAGCATTCCACCCATTTAGCTTTCGGGTTCAGAGGTCTCCCGGCTAAGCCCGTGGCGCTGCATCTTCTCGTAGAGCGTTTTGCGCGACACGCCGAGCGATTCATGCGTGTCTTTGAGCCGCCCTGAATGGACATGAAGCGCCGCTGCGATGAGCGATTTTTCATGTGCCGCCATGCGATCAGCGAGGGTCTCGTTCTGGGCTGGCCCTTCATTGTCACCCAATCCAAGGACGAACCGTTCGGCTACATTGCGGATTTCGCGCACATTGCCCGGCCAATCGCGGGCAGCGAGTGCAGTAAGATGATCGGGATCAAGCTCGGGCACATCGCGGTCATGACGCTTGGCCACGTCCGCGGCCAGCGTGGCAAAGAGGCTTGGCACATCCTCCCGCCGGGCCGCCACAGGGGGCATCTGCAAAATAACGACATTCAGCCGATAGAGAAGATCGCTGCGAAAGCTCCCGTGCTCTACCGCCTTTTCCAGATCGACCTTGGATAATGCGATCACGCGAAGCTCCAGCGGGATTGGATCATTGGACCCCAAACGCGTGACTTCGCGGCTGTCGAGAACTTGCAGGAGCTTAGCCTGCAAAGGCAAAGAGAGAGTGTCGATTTCATCGAGACAGAGCGTGCCGCGTCGCGCATGCTCCAAGCGTCCGACACGTGCACGCATCGCACCAGGGAACGCGCCTGGCTCACTCCCAAAGAGCTCACTTTCAATCAGGGCGGCAGGCAAGGCTGCGCAGTTAACATGCACAAAGGGACGTTCGGCGCGCGCGCTGGCCGCGTGCAAGGCCCGTGCAGCCACCTCTTTGCCGGTGCCGGTGTCTCCCAAGATCAGAGCATCCGCATCCGTGTCTGCAACGGCGCGCAGCTGCTTGCGGAAGTGCTGCATGGTGGAGCTTCGACCGGTCAAACGATCATCGATTACATGCGCTGGTGAGATCTGTTCGCGCAGGCGTCGGTTTTCCAAAATGAGTCGCCGCCGTTCCATGGCTCGTTCCACAGTGGCCACGAGGCGTGCAGGCTCACAGGGTTTTTCAAGGAAGTCGTAGGCCCCTTTCTTAATGCAGCCAACCGCCAAATCCACATCGCCGTGGCCAGTGACCAGTATTACCGGGATGTCTGGGTCAAGCCTCATCACTTGTGCGAGAAATTCCGTGCCATCCATGCCGGGCATTCGAATATCCGTAACAATTGCCCCGTCAAAGTCGCGCGTGAGTGATTGCACGGCCGCGTTGGCCGTCGGAAAACATTGGCAAGGTATCCCGGCCAGATCGAAGGTCTGATCCGCCGCTTCGCGCAACACATCTTCGTCGTCGACAAAAAAGACCCCTGCGTCCGTCATTGAGCCACCATGGGGGACTGAACCTCTGCGCTGCGCAATGTGACCGTGAAGACCGCGCCGCCGTTCGGATGGTTCTCTGCGGTGAGTTTGCCACCGAAGTCCTCGATGATGTTGAAAGAAATGGAGAGACCCAGCCCCATGCCAGAGCCCGCTTCTTTGGTGGTGTAGAACGCCTCAAAGGCTTGCCCAAGCGTGTCCACGCTGAGCCCTGGACCGGTGTCACGTACGTGTAGCGACACTGTCTCGGCCCCTGGAAACAAGGCTATCTCGATGCGTTTGAGCTTTGCGTCGGTCATAGCATCCAGTGCATTTGTCATGATATTGATGATCACTTGTTGAAGACGCAGACGTCCGCCCAACACATGGAGCGCCTCTTCGGATGGGATAAAGATCACCTCGCATTCGCTGTGTTTCAACTGAGGTTCCATCAGTGCGATGGCCTCAGCCACCACATCATTTAGGGAAATGGCCCCCAACGCATCCCCAGGACGCCGCGCAAAATTCCGCAAATGGCCCGATATCTTGGCCATACGATCAGCCATCTGGGAAATGCGCGAAAGGTTGGCCTCAGCTTTTTGAGGTTGACTGCGCTCTAAATATTGGGCGGCGTTGTCGGCATAGGATTTGACCGCGGCGAGGGGTTGGTTGATCTCATGCGAGATCGCCGCGGACATTTGGCCTAGAGCAGCCAGTTTGCCAGCTTGGACAAGATCCTTTTGGGCCCGGCGCAGGCGTTCTTCTGCGGCCCTGCGCTCTGCAATTTCTCCACGCAATTGAATATTGGCGGCATCGAGATCAGCGGTTCTGGTGGCCACCATGCCTTCCAAAAGCTCCTTTTGCGTCTCTTGAACGCGCATGCGCTCCAAAACACGCGCTCGCCGCTGCCAAATCAGGAGTCCAATCAGCGCAAGTACAGTAGCCGTCAGGTTGCCGACGCCCATACGGTAGAGGACCTGTCGTCGGATGGGCTCCAACGGTGCGAGGACAATGGAATGCCAACCAGGCAGGGTCAAAGGTTGACTTGCCGCCAAATAGCTCAGGCGTTCAGTCCCGTCATCGACAACGACCTCAACGGCGCTCTCGCCCACTAGGTTGGTCGAAAATGGGATCGGTGTGAGAACGTCGAGGGGGAATTGTCGCGTTGCGATGATCTGCGTCCGTGCTCCCTGGCTCAAAGGCGCGAGCGACCGCATCCGGTAGTCTTGTCTGCTAGAGAGAAAGACCACACCATTGCCATCGGCCACCAAAACGTCTGAGGATACACCGTTCCATGCCTCTTCCAACGCGTCCACGGTGACCTTAACCGCCAAAACGCCTTGGACGTCGATCCCATCCAAAACCGGGGCGGCGAAAAAGAACCCGCGTTCACCGGAGGTCGTTCCAAGGGCATGAAATTGTGCCGTTTCGCCTGACAAAGCGTCTTGAAAATAGGGTCTGAAGCTAAAGTTGTTACCCACAAAGCTGTCGGCTTCGCGGTAATTGCTGGCTGCCAACGTCTGGCCCGCGCGATCAATGAGATAGATCTCGGTGACCTCGGCTGTTCCTGACAGATGCCGCAGCTTCTCGTTTACGAAGGGCACGAGCCCCTGGTTTCTGGGCTCTTCTAACAACTGGCCAAACACAGGATCTCTGGCCACCAAACCAGGGATCGGTTTGAAGCGATCTATGGCCTGATCCACCGCATCGGAGACGAGGCCCAATGTGATGACTGAGTTTTCTTGGCCGCGTTGAATCAGGCGATCTTCTACCCAAGGGTGCGCTGCCGCATTGGCCAACGCCACGATCAACGCGGCAGCCAACACGCCGATGCTTCTAAAGCCTAGTATGCTAAATCTTGATTGCGCGGACATTGCACCGGATAAACAGGGCGCTCTAAAAGAACGCCTGTAGACCAGTTTGCGCACGGCCCAGAATGAGCGCATGGATGTCATGCGTTCCTTCATAGGTGTTCACGGTCTCAAGGTTCATCATGTGACGAATAACTTGGAAACCGCTGCTGATTCCATTGCCGCCATGCATGTCGCGCGCGTGGCGGGCAATCTCGAGCGCTTTGCCACAGTTATTTCGTTTTACGATCGAAATCATTTCCGGCGCGGCTTGGGCTTCATCCATCAAACGCCCCACTCTAAGTGACGCCTGAAGGCCCAATGCAATTTCAGTTTGCATATCGGCCAGCTTCTTCTGGAACAGCTGTGTTTGAGCCAAAGGCTTGCCGAATTGCTTGCGATCCAGGCCATATTGGCGCGCCGCATGCCAGCAATATTCAGCAGATCCCATTACGCCCCAGCTGATGCCATACCGCGCACGATTGAGGCATCCAAAAGGCCCTTTGAGGCCCTGAACATTAGGAAGAAGCGCGTCTTCGCCGACTTCGACGCCGTCCATGACAATCTCGCCAGTCACAGACGCCCGTAATGACAGTTTGCCGTCAATTTTTGGCGCACTCAGACCGGCCATACCTTTCTCAAGAACAAACCCACGGATCTTGCCACCGTGCGCATCGGACTTCGCCCAAATGACAAAGACGTCGGCGATCGGCGAATTCGAGATCCACATCTTTGAGCCAGATATCTTGTAGCCCGTTGCCGTCTTCTGCGCGCGCGTTTTCATGCCTGCAGGGTCTGATCCAGCATCGGGTTCCGTTAGGCCAAAACACCCAATCAACGTCCCTGCGGCCAGGCCAGGAAGGTACTTCTGACGTTGCTCCTCGGAACCATAGGCATAGATGGGATACATCACCAAACTCGATTGGACCGACAACATCGAACGATAGCCAGAATCCACGCGCTCTATTTCACGGGCAACCAGGCCGTAGGTGACGTACGAGCTGCCAAGACCGCCATAGGCTTCGGGCACCGTGATGCCCAACAACCCCATCTCGCCCATTTCGCGAAAGATATCTGGTTCAACGCGCTCTTCCTCAAAGGCCTCCACAACACGCCCTGAGAGCTTCTCGGCAGCATAACTCGCCGCGCTTTGCGCGATCATACGTTCTTCTTCATGCAATTGATCGCTCAAGCGGAACGGATCGTCCCACGCAAAAGTTCCGAGATCAGGTGCGTCTTTGGCCTTCAAAGGCGACAAATCGAGTGCAGACATATCTGGTCCTCCTTGCGGTGCAACATATCGCACTGAGCGATGAACAAAAGGGCGGAGTTAAGCGTACCCTGGCGAAAACACCCTGGGATGTGTGCCATCGACAAAAGGCCAACGCGCCGACCCGCAGACATGGCCCGACGCAGACGAAAAGCGAAAAATCTCACCAAAAACTGCAGGCGGGAAAAGCACGAAGCCGAAAAGTTGCAGTCCTGAGAATTAGCCTAGCGCGTATCCTGCGCCGCGCACGGTGCGAAGTGGGTCGGATCCGCCAAATTGACAGAGTGCTTTTCTTAGCCGTCCAACATGGACATCCACAGTGCGTGTATCGACATAGATATCCCGACCCCACACCCGATCAAGCAATTGATCGCGCGACCAAACCCGGCCAGGTTTTTCCATGAAAGTAGACAGCAAACGAAATTCTGTTGGCCCCAATTTCAAAATATTCCCGCTGCGTGTGACCCTATGCGTTTCCGCATCCAATAGAATATCCTGATATTCCAAACACGCGCCCACGCTGGCGGGGCGCGTGCGACGCAGCTGCGCGCGGACGCGTGCCATCAACTCAATGACGGAATAGGGCTTTATCACGTAGTCATCCGCACCCGTTTCCAATCCGCGCACGCGGTCGACCTCTTCGGAGCGTGCCGAGATCATAATCACGGGCACTGCCCGCGTGCTTGGGCGCTTTTTCAACTGACGGCAAATCTCAATGCCCGACACATTGGGCAGCATCCAATCCAGCAAGACGATGTCTGGTTGATCTTCTTCTACCAGCAAGAGTGCCTCTTCGCCGTTTTGGGCTTTGCTCACGACAAATCCCTCTGCCTCAAGATTGTAACTCAAAATCTCAAGCTGTGCGGCTTCGTCTTCGACCACAAGAACCCGCGGTTGTGCGGCGCTGACCATTGTCTGTCTCCTGCCTTAACTTGGCAAATCAGCGTCAAGCGAGGTTGTGTCGCCTTTGGGACGTTCGTCGTCGGGCATTTCTCCTTCGACGAGAAATACAACTTGCTCGGCAATTGCGGTGACGTGGTCGCCCATGCGCTCCACATTCTTGGCGATGAAATGGAGGTGCATGCAGCCCGTGATGTTGCGGGGGTCTTCCATCATAAAGGTCAGAAACTCACGGAAGATGGCATTGTACATCTGATCGACGTCATGGTCGTGGTTGATCACGGCCCGCGCCAATTCTGCGTCACGCTGGATATAGGAATCCAGCGCATCTTTGAGCATGCGCTCGACCTCTTTGGCCATGCGACGCAGGGTTGATGCCGCGCCGTTCACGGGCTGCAGTGTCAACAGAACGGTGTTGCGCTTCGCCATGTTTTTAGCGAGATCGCCAATGCGTTCGAGGTTCGAACTTATTTTCATCACAGACAAGATCACCCGAAGGTCGATTGCCGTGGGGGCCCGTAACGCGATTACGCGTGCGGCCTGTTCGTTGATCACTTCATCGAGTTTATCAATGGTTTTGTCGCCAGCGCGTACCTTTTCCGAGAGGGCGTCATCGCGGGTTTCCAATGACACCGCCGCATCTAGAATGGCTTGTTCTACAAGCCCGCCCATCTTCATAATTTGGGCTTGGATGCCTTCGAGGTCGCGGTCGTAGGCGGATGAGATATGTTGTTCTACCATGTGATCATCCAATCCGTCCGGTGATGTAATTCTCAGTACGCGTGTCTTCGGGGTTGGTGAATATCTTGGTGGTGTCGCCGTACTCCACCAGGTTGCCGAGGTGGAAATACGCGGTCTTCTGGCTCACCCGCGCGGCCTGCTGCATCGAGTGAGTCACGATGACCAGCGCGTAGTTTCGGCGTAGCTCGTCGATCAACTCTTCAATCTGGCCTGTGGCGATAGGGTCAAGCGCAGAACATGGCTCGTCCATCAATAGAATCTCGGGTTCCGTGGCCACGGCACGCGCAATGCATAGACGTTGTTGCTGTCCACCAGAGAGCCCTGTGCCAGGGGCGTTCAAACGGTCTTTTACCTCATCCCAGATGGCCCCACGGCGCAACGAGCGTTCAACGATTTCATCGAGCTCGGCTTTGTTGCGCGCAAGCCCGTGGATGCGCGGGCCATAGGCCACATTGTCGTAGATCGACTTGGGAAACGGGTTGGGTTTTTGAAAAACCATGCCAACCTTGGCACGCAACTGCACCGGATCGACCGCTTTGTCATAAATATCTTGGCCGTCGATACGAATGTCACCTTCGATGCGGGCCACATCGATTGTGTCGTTCATACGGTTGAGACAGCGCAGGAACGTGGACTTGCCACACCCCGACGGCCCGATAAAGGCAGTGACGGTCTTGTCCTGGATGTCTACATTCACATCTTTTATTGCATGGTTGTCGCCGTAATAGACTTGGACATTGCGGGCGGCGATTTTCACATCTGCTGCGGCTGTCACGTGGCTCTCCGTCATGTGGGGGGCATCATACATTCTCGTCTCCTACCAACGCCGTTCGAAGCGGCGGCGCAAGATGATTGCGATGATATTCATGGTCAAAAGGAACAGAAGTAGGACGATGATGCCGCCCCATGCCTTCTCATAGAAGCCCACGTCAGCACGCGCGGCCCAGGTATAGATCTGTGCCGGCATGGCCGAGTTGGGGTCCGTAAAGCCTTCGATGAAGCCTTGCGGGTACCCACGGGCCACAAAGCCCACCATGCCGATCAAAAGCAGCGGCGCGGTTTCGCCAAGCGCTTGGGCCAAACCGATGATGGTGCCTGTCAGGATGCCAGGCGCCGCCAGAGGAAGGACGTGGTGGAACACGGCCTGCATCTTAGAGGCCCCTACCCCAAGTGCCGCATCGCGGATCGAGGGTGGCACGGCTTTGAGCGACGCACGGGTCGAGATGATGATCGTGGGCAGGGTCATCAGCGTCAGCACAAGACCACCCACAAGCGGCGCGGATTGCGGCAAGTGCACGAATTGGATGAATACGGCGAGGCCAAGAATACCAAAGACGATGGACGGCACCGCAGCAAGGTTCGAGATGTTAACTTCGATGATATCTGTGAAGCGGTTCTTTGGGGCGAACTCTTCGAGATAGATCGAAGCCGCCACGCCAATTGGCAGCGAGAGAACCAACACCACCAGCATCATAAAAAATGAACCCACGAGCGACGCGCCAATGCCCGCACCGCCGGGGTTGTCCACGCCCGTGTCCGCACCGGTGATAAAGTTCCAGTTGAACGCCTGTTGGATGACTCCCGCCTGTGCGAGCGAATCTACCAGATCAAGGTCGCTGAGTTTCAAAAACCGGCTGTCCACAAAGCCCTCGCGCGTCACACGACCTTTGAAATAGCCGTCCACGCGAGAGGATGCAGAAAGCTCAAACGCCACAGGCTCGCCCATCTGATCTGGATTGCCTTTGTAAAACTCGCGAATTATGCCGCCGGTTTTACCCAAGATGCGCTGAATCGCCTTTTCATCAACATCGACCTCCAACCCTTTAGCATTCATCTGGTCAGTCAATGCAGTGTTTAAGAACTGTGCATACATCTTTGTCTTAAAGAGCATACCTTCAGCCGTTTCGATATCCGCTTCGGTCATGGTGAATTCAACATTCACAACCGTTTGCGTGAAGGCGGGAATGCCAGACCGGACGATAGACACGGCAAGCACCACCAAGAAAAACAGACCCACGGCAATCGCAGCCATTCCGTAAAAGCGGAAGCGCTTTTCCGCAGCATTGCGGCCCTTGGTACGCGCGTCTTCCGCAATCAGTGACGTCTTTGGACGGTTAGGCACAGCGTCAGTGCCGGGGCCAAAATTTGGGGCGTCAGTCATCAGTCATATTGCTCCCGATACTTGCGCACAATGTAGAGCGCGAACACGTTGAGACCGAGGGTCAGCAAAAAGAGCGTCATGCCCAGGGCAAAGGCCACCAGCGCCTCGGGCGAGGCAAAGTCGCTGTCGCCGGTGAGCTGGGAGACGATCTTGGCGGTGACGGTGGTCATGGCTTCAAAGGGATTGAGGCTCAGCCGTGCCGCCGCCCCTGCCCCAAGAACCACGATCATGGTTTCACCAATGGCCCGGGACGCAGCCAAAAGAATGGCACCGACGATTCCGGGCAATGCAGCAGGCAGGACCACTTGTTTGATGGTCTCGGATTGGGTTGCACCAAGCCCGTAGGAACCATCGCGCATGGCTTGTGGCACGGCGTTGATGATGTCGTCCGAGAGCGAGCTCACAAAAGGGATGAGCATGATGCCCATCACAAGTCCCGCCGTGATCACCGCGCGACCGCCGCCTTGCCAACTGACACCCAATAGGCCTCCGTCTCCAAAGACGCTGACCAAAAGCGGTCCAACGGTGAGCAGCGCGAAGAGGCCGTAAACAATCGTCGGAATACCCGCAAGTACTTCGAGCAAAGGCTTCGCGATGGCACGCACACGGGGAGAGGCATATTCAGAGAGGTAGATTGCAGAGAAAAGCCCGATTGGCACAGCCACGAGCAAGGCCACAATTGAGATGTAGACCGTGCCCCAAAGCAGCGGCAGCACACCGAGTGACGACGCCCCACCGCGACCTGAGAAGCTTGGTGCCCACTCCAAAAGAAAGAAAAAATCGCCAGCGGGATAGAGCCGAAAAAACTCGATTGTGTTGAAAACCAATGACAATATAATGCCGATGGTGGTCAAAATCGCAATCGAGGCGGCGGCGATCAAAAGCGCCTTAATCCCCTGTTCAACGACATTTCGTGCGCGAAATACTGGGGTGCTTTCGCGGACCGCCCAGGCCATGGCCAAAAGGCCAACCGCCAAAACGGCGATGCTCATGAGCAAGTTGCCAAAGGAGCTCAGCTCAACATATCGCTGCGCGCCCTGCACGATCGCGGGGGAAAGGTCTGAGGTTACGATCTGACCCGCGTCTTTGAGGACTTGCGCCACTTCTGCTGCATCTGCGTTGGCGTCAGTTGCCATGTCAGGCGCCATGTCACCCTGCGCAACGGCTGCTGTGATCCCTTGAGCAGTGCGGCGCACCTCGGACATCACCAGGCCGATGTTGGAGCCTTCGCTAACTTCGGTCTCAGGGATGAGTTGGACCACGCTCCGGTCAATCAGTAGCGGCTGTATCAAGACCCACGCGATCATCAAACCAAACGCCGGCACGACCACTTTCAGAAAAACGTTCCAGCCATAATAGCTCGGCAACGAATGCAAATGGCGCGCATCGCCGCCAACGGTCGAAAGCGCGCGCCGCCAGCCCATTACATACCCTAGGGTGGCCACAGCCAAAACGATAAAAGCAAGCCAAATCAGTGGCATATGTGTCCCACCCAAGTTTGAAACTACCTAAAAGGCAAAAGGGGCGGCGAAATATGCCGCCCCTAGGATGCAACTATTACATCGCGTTTTCGGCATCAACAGCCGCTTGTGTCTCGTTCAACTCTGGGTCAGAGACCAGTCCGTATTGCGCCAAAGGACCGTCTGGGCCCGCCAGTTCGTCTGCGACAAAGAACTGAACGTACTCTTTGAGGCCAGGGATCACGCCAATATGTGCTTTTTTCACGTAGAAGAAGAGCGGACGGGACACTGGGTATTCGCCAGTTGCGATGGTCTCAGTGGATGGGGACACACCCGCCATTGTCGCAACCTTCAGCGCGTCGGTGTTGTTCTCGTAGAAGGCGAGGCCAAAGACACCGATGCCGTTTGTGTTTGCGTCGATGGAGGCGAGGGTTTCTGTGTAATCACCGTCGATATCCACGGAACGCCCGTCGGTGCGCACTTCGAGACAGGCATCCTCTGCATCGTCCTCGGACATACCGCCTGCAATCATGGCGGCCATGGCGCCGGTTTCTTCACAGCCAACTGCGATCACTTTTTCTTCGAATACTTCGCGTGTGCCGTGCTTGGTGCCCGGGATGAACGCGAGGATGTCTGCTGATGGCAGATCAGCGTTGAAGTCGGACCACTCAGTGTGTGGGTTGTCGACGAGTTCGCCGTTCACCATCACTTTTGGCGCCAGAGCGTTGAAGATGTCCGCTTGGGTGAAAGCTGTGTAGGCCGGGCCGTTGATTTGGGACGCGAACACGATGCCGTCGTAGCCGATGCGGACTTCGATGATGTCGGTTACGCCGTTTTCGGCGCAGGCTTTGATCTCTTTTTCGCGGATTTTGCGGGACGCGTTGGCGACGTCTGTGTGCTCAGTGCCCACACCTTGGCAGAACCGCTTGAGACCCGCCGAAGATCCACCAGATTCCACAACAGGTGTTGGGAAGTCAGTATTTTCACCAAATGCTTCGGCCACGATGGAGGCGTAAGGCAGAACGGTCGAAGAACCTGCAACCTGAACTTGGTCTCGTGCCGCAACGGACGTGGCCGACAGGGCTGCGACAGCGAGCACGGAGACAGTGAGTTTCGTGAAGGTCATGGATGTGAGCTCCTATTGTCACATTGGTGGTCGCGGTCCCTCCTTGAGACGCGCGTCATGTGCCGCCGGGATAGGCCGACCGTACGACCGTTTTGTTACGGTTTTGTATCAGTTTTATGACAGAGCGATCGGACCGACCACCTGCGGGCTAGACACTGCGCAAACGGTGCTCAAGGCACTGACTAAACAATGCAATTCCTTGGAACAGCGTTTGATTTGAAGACGGAAAGCCGCTTCACAGTGCAGAGATTTAACTTAGTTTCACGCTGTAAGCGGTCGTTTGTGACGCTTTAAGCGCGCCTAAATCGGCAGAATCACAGAGAAACTCGACCCTTGACCGAGTTCCGACTCAACATGCAATCGCCCACGGTGCCGATTGGCGATGTGTTTGACGATGGCGAGCCCAAGGCCAGTACCCCCCTGCTCCCTCGATCGGTGGGTGTCGATGCGATAAAACCGTTCGGTCAAACGCGGCAGATGCACCGGATCAATGCCTGGCCCATAATCACGCACGACGATCTCGACGACCTCGCGTCGCAACCGGGTATCAAAGCTTGGTGGAAGAAGTGCGATCATCACCTTTCCGCCATCACAACCGTATTTGATCGCATTCTCGATGAGGTTCGTCACCACTTGTCGCAGCTGATCATCATCGCCTGGCACTGTGATCTCTGCCTCCGGCACGCGGACTTCGAGTTTAACCTGGGCTTCATCGGCCAATTGCGTCAGGCCATGGGCTACGGAGCCTAGCAATGCGCCCAAATCGACCGGGTCAGTGGGCCGCAAACGTTCTTGCGTTTCCACACGGTTGAGCGACATCAGATCGCCCACCAAGCGGTTCATGCGACCTGCTTCGGCTTCCATGATAGTTAAAAAGCGCTCTTGGGCGACAGGATCGTCTTTGGCGGGGCCGCGGAGCATGGTCTCTATGAACCCCATCAGCGCGGTCAATGGCGTGCGCAACTCATGGCTTACGTTCGCCACAAAATCGCGGCGCATCTGGTCTGCGCTGTGCCGATCAGTGAGGTCTTCGAAGTGCAGAACCAATGCGGTTTGTATCCGGGTTATGCTCACCACATAGGTTATGTCATTCCCACTGTCGTCCTTAGTCGAGTAGCGCGCGCCCGCCATGACACCAGTTTTAAGAACGCTCTCAACTGCGGCCAAAAGTGAGGGCTGGCGAAGTGCAGAGATATAGTGGCGACCGGTCAACGCGGTCCCCAGCACCGTCCTCCCCGCCGGATTGATCATCGCAATGCGTTCGTCGCTGCCGATGACCACGACCGGACCTGGCAAAACGTCTATAAGGTCATGCGCCGCAATCATGGGGTTTGCGATGCTGCTACCGCGCGGCGGAAGACATCAATTAGCGCATCCGGTTCCTCAAGACCCACAGACACGCGGAAGGTGCCTTGGGAAATGTTGATGGCGTTGCGCCGCGCCTCATCGAGGGCGCGGTGCGAGGAAGATGCGGGATGTGACAGCGTTGTGCCCACATCCCCCAAGGTCGGCGCAAAGGCGATGCCAGGCGGCATTTGCGCTTCTTCGGCCAACTTGTTGGCGGCTTCACGGCCACCGGCGACTTCGAAGGTCACCATATTACAGCCTTGCCCCCCGGTGAGTCCCATGGCTCGGTTGTGATCAGGATGGGTGCGCGCGGCAGGATAGAGAATTTTGGTGACGCCGGGCATCTGCGACAAGGCCTCAGACAGCGCCATGGCGTTCGACTGAGCGCGTTCAAAGCGCATGTCGAATGTCATCAAACCGCGCTCTGCCAGCCAACAGTCAAATGGGCTTGGGGTCAGACCTAATGTGATTGAGAACACCCGCATCCGGTCCATCAGCTCGGCCTTGCGTGAGCCAACCCACCCGAGAGTGGCGTCAGAGTGTCCAGCAAGAAGCTTGGTGACCGAATGCAGCACAACATCAGCACCAAAATCAAATGGTTTAAATGCCCGAGGCGTGGTGAAAGTGTTGTCCACAACAAGCAGGATGTCACGCTCGGCACAGAGTGCGCGAATGCCTTCGACATCGGCCACCCGCAGAGTTGGGTTGGAGATCACTTCAATCAGGATCATCCGCGTGTTTTCTTGTATCGCGGCCCGCACCGAGGCGACGTCGGTAGGATCCGCAAGCGTTGTCGCAATGCCCAACCGCGGCAGGTCCTCGGCCATCATGCGTAGAGAGCGCCCATAGAGCTGGTCGCCGCCAATCACGTGATCACCTGCCTTGCACAACCCCAAAAGCGCCGCGGTGACTGCAGCCATGCCGGACCCTAGCACCAGGCCAGCGGCACAGCCTTCCATGGAGGCCAAACGCGCGGCCAGGATATCTGCGTTGGGATGTCCCTCGCGCGCATAGGTATACCCATGGGTCGCGCCTTCATATTGTGCGTCCAATGCATCTGGCGTGGCGGAGGCGTAGACAACCGATGGCGACAAAGGTGTCACCACAGGGTATGACACGCTCAAAGGAGACGGCGTTGGCCGTGCCAGAGTGGGTTTGGGATCAGAACCTGTCGACATGGACGTCCTCTCGATTGCGCAGCGCGTGAACTTGCCTGTAGCTGGCATGGCGCGGAGCGCTTGCCAAGCCCTGTGACACATGAAAGGACCTGACAAAAGGCCACGTGATGGCGTGTTTGACATGTTTGGGGGATGTCATGAATTTTACCGGGGTACTCGCCTTTCCGCTGACGCCGATGAACGCCGATGGCACATTGGACGAGGGATGCTTTCGCGCGGGCCTTGATCGGCTGCTGTCTTCCGGGGTCAACAGCATTGCCATTATGGGCAGCACAGGTTTGGCCGCATATTTGCCGATGGAGACGCGTCTCGCGGCGATCCGCTGCGCCTCGGGCCACCTGGGCAATGACATTGAATGGTTGGTGGGCGTGAGTGCCCTGACCACGCGCGATGCGCTCTCGTTGTCCCGCGCCGCACAAGAGGCAGGGGCCGACGCGATTTTTGCAGCACCCATGTCCTACACGCCTCTGACAGAGCGGGAAGTCGTCGGCTATTATGCAGCGCTGAGCCAAGTGGGTCTGGATTTGTGCATCTACAACAATCCCTCGACCACCAAGTTTGCCTTCTCTCATCCGCTCATTGCAGAACTGAGCCATTTGCCAAATGTCCGGGCGATTAAAATGCCCTTACCGTCAGAAGGCATGGGATTTGGCGTGGAACTCGCGGGGCTTCGCGCCACATGCCTTGATGGTTTCGCCGTGGGCTACAGTGGGGATTGGGGATGCGCTGAGGGTTTGCGCGCCGGTGCGGATGCCTGGTTCACGGCCGTTGGGGGCGTGCTGCCCGAAGCCATTTTAGCGCTCTCGCATGCCGCGGTCAGTGGCGACGCAAACGCCTTTGCACATGTCCAAGACCAATGCGCGAAGTTGATGGACCTTTGCAAAACCCATGGGTCTTTGCGCGTTTTGGCGGCCATTACCGACCGCGGTGCACATCCAGTCACCCTACCCGCGCCACTCGATATCCCACGACCACGCGGCTTTGAGCAGGCTTTGGACGCAGCCATGGCGGATATTGCGCCTTTGCTTTGAGCATGATTGGCAAAGGTCTGTTTTCGTCCCGGCAAATGACGCCGAAATACAACCCTGATTTGTATCAGGGACGACAATGCTATATATAAAGCGATATATTATGACAGAGACCAAATTTTCATCCGCTTATTAGACTTCGCGTCTTTGAAGCGTCCCTAAGACCGTCGAGCGCCAAAGGAGCGTGATATGACGCAGTCGCCCAAAGACCCATTGATGCCTTGTCCTGCTGGGATGCAGGGCCATGGACATGTCCTCTTTTGGGATTTGGACACCGACTTAGTCGTGGGCGCCAGCACAGGGGATGATGGACCATGGGTGGCCAATGATATAATTGGGTCGGCCTTGCCGGTTGTTTTGGGCCGACCTTTGGCGCATGAGGCGCGCAATACCATAGATCCTCTCCGGATGCGCCGAGAGACGTATGTCGAAGACCCCGTCGAAATGTCTGGCAACGTCTTTCGTGCCAGTACTGAACGATCGGGACGCTATGGGGCGTTCATGCTCGAACCCTTAGAGGGAATTGGCATCGGCGCGCGTTCTGGATTTGCAGAACTTGATATTTTGACCCGGCCCAATGCCGCGCAATCCGTGGAACAAGTTGTAGGTGCCATGCTGCGGCACATGTCATTTGTGTTGGGGTACAACACGATGGCCCATGTTGTGGTACAGGGATCAAAAGCGCGCGTAGCGCAGCGGTACGAGACCGAAACGAGCATTCAGCTTGCCGCGGATTTTACGGCGCCTGCGTTTTCCCATGCCCCTTATCAAGGCCTGCGGATGATCGGTGATGTCCACGCACCCATGATCACGCTCGAAGGTGGTGGATGGGATCTTCACGGGTTTTCTGGCGTGCTCGATGTTGAGGCGCAAGTCTTGGTCGATGCCAACGCCCGCAGTCTATTGGCGATGTCCCTGTCCCCGTCTGAGACGGCTGGTCTGCAGCATTGGATCTATTGTCTGCATCCTGAGCCGCGATTGATCCATGGCCCGCTGCGGCGTGTGTTGCGCCATGCCGCGCAGCATGTGTCCACGCGCATGTCCCATCTTGAGGCGGAAGCCAGGGCGCATATGGTGAGCCAAGGCACAAGGATCATGCGCACGCTCAGTGCAGAGGCCGACCCCAAACGGCGCAGTTGGCGGCCACCGGCAGAGGACTTCGAAGGCCTCCAAATGCTGTTGGATGTGGACGGATTGGGGTGTTTGCTTGGTGGCTCCTGGAGCCAGTTTGGGAGCGTGAATTTGCGGCCCAATGATCACGCCATCTTTCGTCACGCCCCGCCATCGGGAGGAGTTTTGGCCACCGGCGCAGCTCTAGAGGACACGCCCGATCTGGCAGCGCTTTTTTCGCCTCCGCCGCAGTCCCTGCTTCTGAGCCATGCGCCCGAATGCACTCTCTTAGCTTTGCGCAACACGCCGCGCGGCTTTGGCCGGACAACCTGGACCCAAGACGAAATCGACTTTTTCGGGGCGATGCACCGCATGCTCTGCGAGGTTCAGTCACGTGGCCGCTTCTTGCGCACGAACCAACGCCAAAAGCTTCTCATTCACGAGCTGAACCACCGGGTACGCAACATCCTCTCCATCGTACGCAGTTTGATCAATCAAACCTCGGGCAATTCCGATGACCTGTCCTCCTACACCGAGACATTGTCGGGCCGCATTGCGTCGATCTCCAAAACCCACGATCTGATTGTGGGTGACTTTCGCGGCAGCGCGAGCATGTTGCGGATCATCGGCAACGAAGCCAAAGCCTTGGGAATGGATGCCGAGCGGGTCGTCGTGGCGGGCGATGACGCGACATTGCCATCTGATCAAGCTGTGGCCTTTGCCCTGGTGATCCATGAATTGATGACCAACGCCGTCAAATACGGCTCGCTTTCCGACGCAGAGGGCTGGTTGCGAGTAGATCTCACCAACAGTGACACTGGGCTTTCACTTACCTGGCACGAGCTTGGCGGACCAGAGCCGAACAGCGATCCCAAAGGCGGGTTTGGTACCAAGTTGATTTCCAGCATTGTACCGGTACAGCTCAACGGGCATTTGGCAATCGACTATGCGCCGACAGGATTGCACATCAGTTTAACTTTGCCTGCTGATCCCCTGCCGGACGAAGAGATCGAGAAAAGGACGCCTGTGGCCGCTCAACCGCGAAGCGTCTTTGCACAATCCTGTGCAATGAATGATGGGGTTGGTGATGCACCGTATCGCCAAGTTTCATCGCGAACCATGGGCATGCGCGAACTGCCTGCGCCTGTTGCGCGGTTTGATCTCGCAAGTGCCCCTAAGACGCCATTGTGCATGATTTTAGAAGACGAAATTCTTGTCGCAATGGACACCAAACGCATTGTCGAGGCCGACTACGCGATTCCATGCGTCGTTGTTGCCACCGAAGACGATGCCATGCGCGCCATCAAGGAAAAACAAATCGACTTTGCCATCCTCGACATCAACCTCGGGCGCAAGGGCAATTCGGCGCGCGTGGGTGTTGAGTTGATGCAACGCGGTATCCCGTTTGTGTTTCTCAGTGGCTATGGTCTGGCCGCTGACTTGCCGCGCAATTTTGATTCCATTGCGCGGCTGACCAAACCCCTGGACCACATGGTCCTGAAGTCTTACCTGCTCGATTGGTTCCCATCGGACAGCGATCACCTAGGCGAGGCCAGGCGCCACTAAACTACCGAGTTTGTCGTTCGCGTTTTCATGGGAAAGTCCCAAGAGCCGGGCGGTTAGAAACGCCAGGGTGCGGATCTCCGTTTCGAGAAACCGCAACGTGTCATAAATGTTGTGCGCCGTGTCACAAAGTGCGTTTAGGATATGATTGGCAATCTCTAGAACGGTTAGAAGGCGGTCGTGACTGTTGTCTTGTACGCTTCCTTGGCCAGGGATGGCAGCGAGGCTTTCCGCCAAGGCTCCGGGGAGCGCGTTCAACCCGAAGGAGGTGAAAAAGACTGAGTCAGGCCGACCTGGCAGCTTGTGCATTTGGAACTGGACGTCTCGCAAGCCATCCACTGGCCCATCGAGTTTACTCAATGCGAACCCTTTCGGTCCCTCTGGCATGTCAGCCCAGGCTTTTTGCACGTAGTGCCCGATGTCTGGTAGCGCGTCGTCGAGACGCACACGCCCACGGCTGAATGTCAAACGGGCCTTGAGCGCCGTTGTCTCTGTCGTCATCGCATCGAGCTGCCAAGGAACATGGGCGGCTGCGCGGCTGAAATGAAAGGTATGAATTCCTAGCCCTGTCTGCTTGCGCATGTCGATGAGGGTTTGACGGTGCAGGCGCTCTGCTCGATTTGCCAAGTCTTGCAGGCTTGATCGGGTATAGGTTAGATCAATACCGGGCGTATGGCGTATCAATGTGACGATGTTTTCAAATGGCATCAAGACAGTGCGCAACGTCTCATACGAGTAATCGGCAGCATCACTCGAACTGAGATGTGACGAGATCTCGTCAGCGAGAACAGCGTCCTTATCTGATCCAATGACGGAGAACTTTACGCTTGGTGTGTCGGCATCAAACAGCGTAAGGTTTCGCAAGGTCGGCTGCTCCCTTACCCCATCGGGCTCATTGAAACGGGTAACAAGGCCTGAGCTCACACAACTGGCCAGGGCGATCTTGACCTGCGCAAATGCTGAGCCGGACAACACGTCAGACAACGCAATACTCGCGTTTGGAACAAGGCGCATGACACGACCATCACCATAGACGGCGCATTGTTGTAGGGTCCAATGTCCCTCGACACGATTTACTTTTAATTGGAAGGTTGTCTCTTGCACTAACATGCAGTTCCTCCGCAACATCTTAAAATTTAGGTCATACTGATTAACAAATAATTAAATGCGTTACTTAAAAGGTTAATGGCGGCTGCATCGCAGCACTCTCCTACATTAAACTGTCATAGGCTCAAAGCCACCATAGACATGTGTTGCGTTCCCTTGACCATCCTTCTGAACGCAACCAAAGCCTTTACACAAAAACTCAGAACCGTCCTTTCTCAGCAAATTTGCTTCGTATTCGTAAGGTTCGCCGTGGTCGATCGCACGTTGAAGCAATGCCGCGACCCGGTCACGATCTGCTTCAGCGATCATTTCAATTGCGCATGCACTGCTAGGCGTGTGGGTCTCGAAATCATAGCCGAGCAAGGCGTACAAGCTCTTGGACCAATACGGATTGTTGTTGGCAATGTCGAAAGAGTAAAAACCGGCGCCGCTGCGGTCTTGGATCTCTTTGAATTGATCAAAAATGATGTCGTTGGTGATGTCCCGGAACACACCAACGAGTTTTATCACTTGGCCATTTTCATCGGATACGGTCTCACCACGAGATCGCACAGGCACAATCAACCCTGTATCAGCGCGTATAATCCGGGCCTGGAAGTCGTATGTACCGCCTTCTTCTATGGCTTTGTTTACAATATCCTCAACGTTCTGCCGATCCGACGGGTGGTATGCGTCGATGGCACTTTTGAGAGTCGGGGTTGGTCCATCGGGATTGCGTCCGTGGATGAGAAAAACATTTTTGGACCAGTGCAGCATCGTTGTGGGCACATGCAAAATCCAATGCCCCATATCCGAGAATTGGTCAGCGATGCTGATCAATTTGGTGTTGGCCACCAAAGGTGCGCGTGCGATGGTGACCGTGAGACCGTGACCGCCATGGCGAGACGCTTCAAACGGGACGAGCGTCACGCTGGTCACTGCTTCTAGTGTCGAGGATTGCAGGTGTATGACTTTGTTGCGCTGCATGGATTGCACACAGGCTTCAACGAGAGACGAAATCCCCTCGGGCACTGGGAATTGCGACAAGTGCACGCCTTGGGTTGGCAGTTCCTTGTACCCAAGAAGTGCCAAGGCGCCACCCGAGGCTTGCTGAATTTGCAACGCCTCATCAATCATGAACATGGGGGCTTCGACGGAAGCGAATGTGGCCTGCAACTCAGTTGTTACGCGATCCAGGGACTGCGAGTTGATCTGAAGCTCTTCATTGACCGTAATGAGCTCTTCGTTGGTAGATTGCAGCTCTTCGTTCGAGGTCTCTAGCTCTTCGTTCGATGCTTGCAGCTCTTCGTTGGTGGATTGGAGCTCTTCGTTGGCGGATTGAAGTTCCTCATTGGAGGTCTGAAGTTCCTCCACCGTCTGCTGGAGTGACTCCCGCATTGACATCATTTCGCGTTCTATCTCGTCCAAATAGGCCAAACGCTCGCTGTCTGAGAGGTCTCCCAAATGACGGCCTGGATTGATGCTACGCTCACGTTCCTGAATGCCGAGCACAAACGTGTATTCACCACTTCGATCAAGCTTGATCGGATAACACACCAAGCGGATTTGCTTTAGGCCTTCCGGATCGCGATCCACCCAGGATCCTGCCCTGGGTTCGGCACTTCGATGCGACACGGCAATAAGATTGGCCGCATCATCGCGCAATTGAGGTTTCAAGAGCCGCACGTTCATCCGCAGCGTCGTATCTGCATTCAATGAAATCACGTCGGAGACATCCCCGAGCACCCGGACAATTTCACCCGAGCGTGTCGCCACAAACCCGCGTTGCACGACGACGGCCAGAAGGGCTTCGAAAAGCTCGTTTGGGGAAATTTGCGGTTCACGCTTGGACGGCACGGCATTTGTAAGATAGCTTGAACTAGGGACTGTCATTGGAGACTTGGCCCGTAGGTCGTTTACAGCTTCGCGTTTGTTCAAGCGACGTTTGACAAACACTTTGTCTGTGCCGCTGGCAAGTTCGAAGTATGCATCCAGCACGGATGCAGTCTCTGACGTTCCCAAAAACAAAATGCCATTGTCGGCAAGCGCGTAATGGAGCCGGGTCAGGACTTTTTCTTGAAGGGTCGCGTTGAAATAAATCAACACGTTACGCAAGCTTACCACATCAATGTTCAAAAATGGAGGATCTTGGAACACGTTGTGGTCGGAAAACAGAATGACCGAGCGCAGATCGGGATGCACCGACACTTTGTCGAGATGGACATTGAAATACGTATCGCGCAGGTGCTCGGGAATATCTTGCAACGCGGTGATTGGATAGGTGCCCGCTCGGGCGATATCCAAGGCGCGTGTGTCGATGTCAGTGGCAAATATCTGGACTTGATTGCGGCGTAACGCATCAATGCCACCCAACGCTTCGGCCATCAAAATCGCGATGGAATAGGCCTCTTCGCCCGTTGCAACGCCCGCCACCCAAACGCGCAAGGGACGTTTGTCAACCTTGCCAACGAGGTTGGTGACGGCGTGTTCAAGTTGTTTGTATTGACCTGGATCGCGGAAGAAACGGGTGACTGAGATCAACAGGTCGCGGTGCAGCGCATCCACCTCTTCAGGCGATGTGCGACAATGGTTCACGTATTCTTCGTAGGTCGAAATCCCAAGCGCCGCGATGCGTCGAGCAATGCGGCGATAGACCGTGTTTTCCTTGTATTCGCGGAAGTCGACGCGTGTGCGCGCGAGAAGAATTTGCAACAAATCCGAGAGGTGCGAGGGTTGCTCCGTGATGTGGCGAAAGCTCTCCAGATCGCGGGGTTGGGTCAAGATGCGCTCTAGGTGTTCCCCGATTTGTTCCGGCGCCAAGGTGAGGTCGATACAGCCAGTCTCGATCGCTGAATTGGGCATACCATCATACTTGGCCGTCGCAGTATTCTGAGCAATTGTAATGCCACCCGCCTCACGGATGGCTTGCACACCATAGCTGCCATCACTGCCGGTGCCGGAGAGGACAATGCCCACACACGCCTCGCCCCTGTCATCCGCTATGCTCTTGAAAAGTCTATCCCCTGAGGGCTTTGGCGATGCTGCATGCCCGGCGGGTGCGACCAATTTCAACACGCCGCCTTCAATAATCACATCCGCATTTGGCGGGGTGATGTAGATCGTATTGGCTTTGGGCACCAAGTCCTCTTCGATCTCGATCACATTGAGTTTGGTTTCCCGCGACAGCAATGTGGATAACAAGCTTTTATGGCTTGGTGACATATGCTGAGCCACGACGTAGCACGCCGCCGATGTGTCTGGTAGACGCTGCAAGAGAACGGATGTTGCCTCCAGGCCACCAGCAGAGGCGGCGATGGCAACAACTATTGGCCTGCTGTCAGGCGTTTCGTCTTTCATAATGTGGTCCGCCCCAATGCTTCCCCATGTGGCTGGGTTGAACCATACCGGGTTTTGGGCATCGCGATAGTCTCTATTTGAGTCAGACGACCCAATATCAAGCCCTATCGCTTGCATCGTGAGACTCGGCCGGCGGGGTTATCTGCACACTTCCCCCCGGAACCGTGCGGATAGCTTCGGACGCCCCGCGGCCTGCGCATGGTCTGTTGAGGTGTCGTTAAGACCTGGCCGGGCCGCGCTTAGAAGATAAAATCCGTGACGTCCAGGAGCGTGTCAGCCACACCATTGAGGCGGATCGTAACATTTCCATAGGTGATTACAGCGGCGCCTGCATCATTGTTAATCGTCAGATCACCAAATGCAGTCGCGCCAGAGAGGATTTTGATGCGCTCCGTGCCGTCTTGGTAGTCGAACACGGTGTCCGTGCCGTCTCCCGCAGTAAATTGAAACACATCCGCATCCGCCCCACCGGTCAGACGGTCATTTCCGATCCCACCGTTGAGCGTGTCGGCCCCGTCGTTGCCCACCAGCACGTCCCAGCCAAAACTGCCATCGAGGGAATCGTTGCCAAACCCGCCGTAGAGCCGGTCCACATCCCCTCCCCCGCGCAGCGTGTCGTGGCCGCCATTGCCGTAGAGGATGTCGTTGCCAGCATCCCCTTCGAGCACATCGAGGCCCGCGCCACCATCCAAACGGTCATCGCCCACACGGCCTTGGAGGTAATCGTTGCCATCGTTGCCAATGAGTGCGTCCCAGCCAAAGCCCCCGTCGAGCGTGTCATTGCCATCATTCAGCAGGAGTCGGTTTCCCACTTCGTTTCCGGTAACGGTGTCATTGCCGGAACCAGCGCGCAGTTCTTCCAGGATCGTGCCCCGGGCGATGCCCACATTGCCAATCAATCCGTTGACATCCGAGAAGCTCTCATCATTGAGATCGATGCGAGTACTTGAGGTGAGGAAGCTAATGTCCACGACGTCGTAGCCGGATACATCGTAGATCGTGAAGGTCACGGGACCGCCGTTATAGATCGCGGTATTGGGCGTCGCATGGAGTAATTCGGTGAAGTAGGTGTCGAAGTAGGTGCCGAGGTTCGATCCAAGTCCCCAGGTCGTGTTGCCATCGGTGGCCGAGCCCGCGCCCGCTGCGCCATAGAGGTTTCCGACCGCCACGATGTCGGCCATTTGCGCGGACATGCGTTGGGCAAACGAGGCGTTGCTTATCGTGTTCTCGACCTGGTCAAAATAGGACATGATCGAGACTTGGTAGCTGTCGTTCGCGAAGGTGTTGTCGCGGCCGTAGACGGCGGATCCGTTGTAGTTGCCTTGGTGGCCCAGACCGATGGCATGACCAAACTCGTGGATGTATGTGGAAAAGGTGCCGCTATCCAGGGTCGAGCCAAATTTGCTCAGCCAGTTTTTGTCGATGTTCATCTCGATTCCGTTGTCATTTCCGCGGTTTGGGGCATAGGCCCAAGCACCGCTTTGCTCGTCATCGATCGTGATCATCTCGTCGCTTGTCACTTCTTGAAAATCGAGGTTGGCGACCATCTCCCAAGCTTCCATCGCCCAACGCGCCAGCTGTTGGCCCTCAGCGGTCAGACCGGTGATGTTCACAGTGATGGCGTTTGTATTGAAGGTGAATTGGCGGCTGCCCCAGTACCCATCGGTGAGTTGCAGCGCGAGTTCGTCCTACGAGCCCACGGTTGCAGGCGCCGCGTCAGTCACTTCAAGCGCGTAAGTGCCGGTACTTGCCCCATATGCGCTTGCTTCGACGTAGAGCGTGCCCGTGGTGATCGCCGTATAATAGAGGCGGATTCCAGGCCCACTCCCCCGTCGTCATTTTGAGAGACAAAATTGCCCGAGCTGTCATAGAGCCGCACTAACGGGTCGTTCAGCGTGCCTTCGGACGACGGAGATCCCAAGAGACTTATTAAGTAAGACATTCCTGCTTGCAGCGTGATCGCCACCCAATCGTCTTCGAAGGCGGTGTCAATCTCACCGCGATACGTGTCGCCGACGGCCATGGAATAGGTCGTTGCAATGCTGGCAGTGGCGTCACCATTGTTTTCGAGGAGTTCAGCGCCAACACCACCTTCCATGCCAATCGCCACCGCGTGGCGACCGGGGTCAAAGGTTTGGGTCGCAGAGCAAATCACGCACATAAATCACGTCTCCAAAACGCCCAGGCACGGCACTCTCTGCTCCAAAATGGCCGATAGACGAATCGGCGTAGTAAAGTGCGGGCGACAGCACCGCTTTGACATGCAAAACACTGTCTGTACCGATCCATACAAGTGCCATACGGGCCGGGATCGTTGGTTTAACTGATGATGTTGGCTGGTAGCCTACGAACGAAATTCACTTGTAAACGTAGGTCTTTGATATTGGCTTTGGACGAGTATCGCAAGGATACGGGCGGCGCGCTTGTGGTGGTTCAAAACGCAATGCACGTTTTTTTCTTATGTTACTACCCCCGCTGCGGCTCAGGCCCGGTCCTGACGTCAAAAGCGGGCATCGATACCAAGTTGGACATCCATTGCAGTATTTCCGTATCGCGTGAGAGAGATATACTGCCAGAGCCCACTGTCTTCTCCGAAAAGCGGTGTTGAAAAACCGGAGCGTGCATAGGTGACCGTGTTTACCCCTTCAGCGCGCACGTCCAATAGCGCTGAGGTCACACGCACAGCATACCAAGAACGCGTTGCACCAAGCGCGAGACGCAATTCGACCGGCGGTATAATGCCAATGGGCGAAAGAGTTTTGCGAAGTTCCATTTCCGCCGCCAAGGACCAGGACCTCAAGTCAACCTCCGCCGGGTCCACAAAAACACCTATGCCGTCCGGTAAGCGAAATGATTGTGTCCCGTAACCGGCCACCGCCGCGCCATGAAGCGAGGTTGGGCCCGAGCGCCAAATCGGGCGGCCAAGGCTCAACGCGATGTGCGATCCGCTGACAACTGAGAGCGGTTGCCCCTGGTCGGACAAACCGAAAAGCGCAACATCGTTTGCGCCGTCATAGGGGCGATCAAAGAAGGTTTCAAAGACCGCGCTTTGCGCCGCGGCCACATCGCGGGCTGTGCCTGAAGAGAAAGAGAGCTGTACCGACCACGGCTCTGACGCGCTCGATATTGGCCAAAACGCCAACCAGAAAATAGAGACCACCTTCAGAAAAGAAGCAAAATGGCTCAGCACCACAGGTGGCGCTTGTGGTACGAAATGACGGCCCCCAAGCAGTCGGACAACAGTTTTAGACATCGGAATTACGGGTTTCCAAGACAATCAGGAAGTGCACAATCGACAATCTGCGCGCAATTGCAAATGCCATTGTTCCCGATCCGATCACCGATTTGGCCAACGCACAAGCGCTCGATGGCTCTGGCTCATTTTTACAAGTTGGGTCACCGGCCACACTCACCAGCGGAAGCGCGACCCAAGTGATGTAGATTCTGGGCGGCTTTGTCTTCACTTTCGATGGCAAGGCCCTCTCTTACTTGGGCGGCGCTTCTCGGCTTCAGGTGGTCATCGTTGGCGCCGTACCCACAAGGCCGCTTTTTCACACCTCTGTGATTGAAGGCACCACTGACATGTACCTCTGGCCCTCTGGTAAGGACAACCGGCGCACACCATGGAAGGACGTCGCTAGCCGGGCCAAGGGCAATCCGGTGTGGCCATGGATGCCGGCGCCGGTGGTCTTAAGGCGCTGAAGACCGAGGCTCTGAAACAAGGGCGGTGGTGTCTTGGCGAAGACGGCTACATCGAGAAAGACCCTTTTCCTAAGGAAAAGACGACGATTGATGTCTCGCTTCAGGGAAGCACTGACACCGGCGAAACGCTTCTGGGCCTCACACCCCGCAACGCAGGGGACAGCCCGGTAGTCCATTATTCTCCAAAGGCCGAGGTGACAGAGGCCGATCCGAGGGTCGACGATCTAGACAACTTCTCGACGAGTGAAGGATCGCTATATTTCTGGGTCAAGAGTCCGACCGGCAAGTTTGAGAGCGGCCCACCCGTTCGCTGGGTGGCTGAGTTGAAGATTCGGCATCAGGTTGATCCCGCAGGAGACAAGCGCCGCGTCACTCTGCAGTCGACACCGAGAGCGGCGATTACGTACTCGCTCGACGGCTCCAACCCGAGGGACGGCATAGACTACACGGAGCCATTCGAAATTGGGCCTGAGGCACTCCGACTGCTGGTCTACGCAAGCGCCGGAAAAGCCAACAAAACAGCGGACTTTCAGATTCCTGCAAGCGGCGACAAGCGGGTTCAGATCGATGACACGAAGCCCGCGAGGCTTCAGGGAAAGCGTGTCTCTCTCGACACGACCGACCGGGTCTACGGCGTCATCAACGAGTTCAAGGACAATGACAACACGCTGTTCCGGGGCGTGCACATCGAGATCGGGGAAGGCGAAAAACCGTAACCGTGCGCTTCCAAGAACGCACCGTCACCGCCGACATGATCGAGGGCGTCGTCAACAGTCTCCGCGAGGTCTTGAAGGAGGATCAGGCGCCGGTCGCAATCACGATCAGCGATGGCGTTGAGTTCGAGAACGGATTTGCGGTGAAGGAGTTCGCGAAGATCGCAGGGCTGGATCTGAAGCCCGGAGACTTGGTGCAGGAGGCGTAGAGAATGTCCAGAGGGCAAACGGCAGGCAAGAAAAAGAGCCTAGACGCTGGCGACGGCCGCGAGGCTATTTCCATGTCAGTCCTTACCTGCCCAACAGGCCTGAGGAATTCTGGCGTGAGGTTTTGCGCCTCCACTACCACGAAAGAGCCCAACCGATCTCGCTCGCAACGCATGTGGCTACGATCTTGAAGGACACATCCTTTGGGGATCTGCCTGTTGCAGACCTGCTGTCTTCCAAGAGCTATACAATGCGCGTGGTACAGGACGCCTCGGCACAATTCCTGTCGCAGTATGAGATCCGCAGCGATAAGACTGCGAGCGACGACGCCATGGACGCTCTGTCAGATATCTCCGTACCGTTTGAACATCCCGACGTAAGGCTCATCATCGACACAATGTTCCTTGACGGGACTCTTGAGCCCATCGCTGCATCAAGTGCACGTACCGACTTACCGGACTGGGTCAGAGTCGGCATCGTTGAGGATCCCAACGCTTTAGGAGCCCTTGTCATCGAGGGTGTAAAGAAGATCGCCGCGGACCTCCCGACAGTAGAGGCGACGCATCGCGATTGGGTGGAAACGGCTCGTCGGCTGGCTGTGCAAGCCAGGCAAGAGTGGCAGATGCATCCCATCAAGGTGTCAGCTGGCTTCCTGTCCAAGCTGGCTGACTGCAGCCCGGTGAAATCCCGAGCGAAGGTGAGACACTGTCGCCCCATCTCTTTACATCCCCGGTGCAAGATGACCGATCGGTCGAGTTGCTTGCTTCCGCCATCGCCGCTCTTGAAGGCGCGCATAATGGTCCAGGAACGCTTTTTGCACTCAATGCTAGGGGTCTTGGCCGTGTATTTGTCCGTGAGTTCCAGCGGCTTTGGTCGCCCGAGCTTTCTCGCTTCGGCGGCTCAACAGCCGTTTTGAGCGGGTTCGAAATGCTCAGGGATATGCATGGGCGACAACTTACCGAAGAGCAAAAAATTCAGAACATGCGGGATATGGTGGCGTTCATCGCTGCGTCTCTACCTCAAGGTATTGAACGTGATCAGTTTGCGGCGACCACCAATCCTGTCCTGTTGATTCACGGCGGGCCCGCCGGCGGCATGTCGGTGTCTGGTGAAATGGCGATGCAGACACTTTTCGCCCCCCCTACATTGAGACGCAGTGGGAAGCTTGCCTGTATGCAGCCGCATTTTACACTCAGATTGTTATTCCGGCTCTAAGTGCACGGCCTGAGACCGCTATGGAGCGCCAGGAGCTTTTTCTATCCACCTTGGAATCCGCAAAGGAATGAGCAAGGGACGAATGCTTGGCTCGTCTCGAAGCCGAAGGACATATTCCGGGCGACATGGCCGAAGTGGCCCGGGGCGAATTGGCAGATTTTCAGCCGGAAGTAGCTGTCTGGACCCATGATACGAGATCACACTTGCCGGAGGCATTTGCCGCTCTGCGGGACGAGAGCCTTTTGCTGGGCCGAGAAGCAGGCGGCGTCGAGACGTTTTTGGACTCAACTGCTCAGAGCGCTCTGTCACGCGCCGTTTTTGAAATTCAAACTCGCACGGCAAGCAGCATTGGGGAAGAGCTTTGCCATACAGATTGCGATGAGTGGCAACATTCCGTCGATTTCCTTGCCGTCGCTGTCGAGTTCGACGACGTATCGGAGAACGTTGTGGCAATTCACCAGTCACGTGGCGGACTGTTTCATGGCCCGGTAGTTCCAGATCACGATGCTTACATACGCGGTGAGGTCACTCGCAGTCCCGGTTCACTGCCAAAGCTGTACCTCGGCCTTGGGCTGGCAGCTGCAGGTATTACGCATCTTTGTCCGCGCGACGCGCTCGGCCTTAGTGATGCGGATGGCGCTCTGGCTGCTGACTGCGGGGATCGCACGCAGTGGCTTACGCTCGAGGAAAGCCTCGCGCGGTCTTCAAACCGGGCGTTGGCTGAAGGTATCCGTATCCTTGGCATGCCGACGGTAATTGAAGGGTTGGACCTGCTCGGTGCCGAAGTCGCTGATGAAAATTATCGCCGTCACATCGTCACCGGCGTCGGGGTTCCAATTCGCCCAGAGCGCTTCATGCGGTTTCTTGCCGCCGTTGGTAGAGGGATAGATGGGCAAGCACCGTCGAGCTACCTACCTCAGATCGCCTCAGGGCCCCGCCAAGGGTAGATCGAACTACCGGGAGACTTATTCGCTACCAATCCTGCGTTGTTGCATCGTGTGCTGGCAGCTCCAGTCATGCATCCGCAAGGAACACTTCGTGACCTACGCGAACCCCTGAGAGAGCGCGGTTGCGACATGTCTTCCATTATTGCGAAGACCGGTAGCTCCGAGACTGCAGACGAAGCCGGAACAGGTATCAGCGACAGGTACATCGCACTGCAAGTAACCTACCCTGATGCCACCGGTGAAATGCGCGACATCGCAGTGTTCACCATGGTTGGCTCGCCTCAAATCGATGTTCCTTTGACCGGGGTAACAGCTGGAGACGTTCGCGCGCTCGCTTTGGAAACATTGGACGCGGGTTTGGCCGCTGCCTCTCTCGAAACCCGCAATCCCTAAAGCACAGGAGAATGAAAATGGCTCAAATGAGCGTCCGCCCCGATGCGCAAACAAATGTCCGAAGAGCTTTAAAAGAGTTCTTATCTTCGCGCTTTTCCTTCTTTCGATGCTGAGCCTTTTGGGCACTACCATGGGCTTTGTTGAGTTGGTTAGTGGTGCGACTCTAGCCTCTAAGATCGTCTGCCCATAGAGCCTGTTTGGCTCGAAAGGGCGGGCGCCTTCGCGGCCGCTCTGGTGGTTCAGGGACTCGTTACAGGCTTCTGGCTAATGGCCGGTCTGCCTGGCTATGACGTCCTCACACGGATTGGATTCCTTTTCGGTGGGATTGCCGCAAGCCTCACTTCCGGCTTGATGGCAGTCGCCTTGTGGCTAAACCCGCTCGGAGCACTATAGCAGATTGCGCGTGCGGAAACATACGAACGGGCTGGCTCGATCATTGAAGCCGGAACAGATTTTGTGGCTCGACAAAACGAGTCTGCCCGGATGTCACGTCTGATTTCTCAAACTGCGAGTGAAGAGCGCGACGAGGAAGTTTTGGGGCAATCATGCAACGGCCCCCCTGTCGAACCAGGGGAAGGCCCCGGCTGGCGCCTCAGGCTGGCGATGACAACCGAGGCCAATCGTTTCGCGGAAATCGCAGAAGAGTTGGCCGTTTCTGCAAGAGCGGCTCTCGATCTGCCTGCAGTACCGACCGATGCAGATCTAGAAGAGATGCTCGGGGCGCTGCGTGATCTTAGTTTTGATCCGCGGATCGGTGAGATGCAGGCTTGGTACGATGAACGGATCCGGGGCGCAGCGGCGAAGGCGATAGCTGGGACCATGCGCGACGGCCCGACCGATCCGACCATCCCGCCCGCATGCAGGACGTTGGCGAAGATCCCGCCCACGCCGGAGAACACGCCGGAGAGCGCGTTGGCGATCGGCCCGAGGATGAACCGCCGCGCGGCGAGCTGGGCAAGATCGGCGAGCAGCGAGGTCACGAGATCGCGAAAGTTCAGCTTGCCAGACTTCACGAACTCGCCCACGGCGTTCTCGGCAGACTGGAAGGCGCCAACTAGGCTCTGGTCGATATCGCCGCCAATTTCGCGCGCCTTGCTGGCGTAGTCAGACAGCGCCGCCGTGACCACCTGCCAGCCGGTCACCGCCGTCTCGACGTTGGGCTCGGCCGCAGCAGCCGCAGCCCCCGCAGCCCCCGCGGCAGCACCGGCATTATTCGCCGCCCGCCCGGCATCGCCGAGCGCGGTCTCGAACCGTTCCGCCGCGGTGGCGGCGCAGGTGTTCAGGCGGCCGATGTTGTCGAAGAGCCCCCGGATGGCGATGCCGAGCGGCCCGGTGCGGCTGGCAATCGCCGCCATGGCGTTGGCGACGGCTTCTAGCGCCGGGGCCGCGGCGACCGCCAGCTGGTTCGACAGCCCGCGCCAGATCAGCCCGAGGCGCGAGATGGCATCGTTCGTGCGCTCGATCTGGTCGGCATCCTGCTCGGAGACGAAAACACCGAAGGCGAGGACATCCTCCGTCGCCTGGCGCAGCGTCGCCGTGTCGATCCGGCTCATGGCGATGGAGCCTTCCTCGCCGAAGAGTTGGCCCGCAACGGCGGCGCATTCGGCAGCGGGCACGAAGCTCTCGATGGCCGCGTTGATCGCGCCGACGCGTTCGTCGAGCGGCAGGGTCAACAGGTCGGACGCCGAGAGCCCCAGCCGCTCGAGCGCCTGCACCGCGGGACCGCTGCCGGCGGCCGCCTGGCTGAGGTCATGCCAGTGCGGCGCGCTGGTCAGGTCAAGCGTCAGCATTCTCAGTATACCTCGATGTCGTTGATTAGGGTTGCCGTGCACATCCGGCCGACCACGCTGTCGCGCGCCGCCTGCCAGTCGAAGGTCGTCTGGACGCCCTGCGGCCCAGATATCTCGATGCGTGGGCGTGGCAGGTAGACGGCGTGCACGGTGAAGGTGAAGCTCTCGCCAGAGGGCAGGACGTAGGCGAATTCAATTTCGCACGGATCGCCATTGATTGCCTGCGTTACCAGCGTGCTGTCGGCGAAGCGGACCTCGATGGAACCAGTCAGCACCGCGATGGACGGGTCTGCGCCGTCGATGCGCCCGTCCGAACGGATGGTCTCGATCCGGTCGAGGTTGTTGGCATATGTGATGTCAGCCGAGACAACATTGCCGAGAGCAGAGCCGTTGCGGGTGATCGCTCCGTTGAAATGGCCGAAGCGCTGCAATTCGAGAGCGGCAGGCGTGCCTGCATTGGTCGTCGTGCCCACGGTCTCGCCCTGCGCAACCAGTCGAGCCGTCGCGGTCAGCAACCCCGAGCGCTGCATTTGCCAGTTGATCTGGTCGAGCACGCAGCCGGAATACATCGCAAAGCGCGGCACTTCTTGCATGCCTGTCTCGATGGACATGCTGGGCAGCGTCCAGGCCCCCGACTGAAACTCGTGCGTCCAGGGGCCGGTGCCGGTGGTCGTCGGCGCACCGAAGGCGGCTTTCAGCCAGAAGCCTAAGGCCTCGGCATCGAGCGGCACGACGACATCGCCATCGGACGTCACCGCATCCTTGATCGGCGCCAGCGGGTCGCGGCCGTAGCCCAACAGCTCGGAGTTCAGCAGCGGCTGTTCCGCGCCCAGTGAGTTGCTGGCGAAGGGCATCTTCGTGAAACCGCCCACCGGCGGCGTTCCATAGGTCGTCTCGAACGAAAGCGCCATCTGCGCCCGCGCCCCTTGGGCTCGTGCCATGGTGTTCTCCTCAGGTTGTCGGGGTCAGGCCAGTTGGTCGGCCTTGGAATAGTGCAGCACGACCGGGATGACGGCCGCTTTCAGGCTCGCCGCACCCTCAACCGGCGGGTCCACCGGCCGTGACGCTTCCGCCTCGACCCAGTCGCACAGGCCACCCAGCGTGCGGTCGGCCGCGAGTGCTGTTCCGATGCTGGCGGTCAGCGAGTCGAAAATGGCGTCACGGTCGGCGCCTTGGACGACCGCTTCGATCTCGGCTCGATGCTGGTAGTGGTACCGCAGGGGTGACAGTGTCACCTCGGGCTCCCCCGGTTCGCCATCGCGCAGGATCAGCAAGCCTTCGGTCGGAACCCGCTCCGGCAGCACCTCGCCGCGCAGGGCGGTGGCGGCCAGCGCCGAGATTCGCGTGTGCAGCGCGGCGAGGATGGTTTCGCGCAGTGTGGGCATGAGCTATTTGACGTCCTTTGGATGCTCGAGGCGATCATCATGTTGATCATCTTGGTGAACATGATCTTTCCGGTACGGCCGATGCTGATCATCCCCATGATGATCATTGACATGTACGGCGTTTTACCGTACACAATCCAGAGAAGGAGACCGATTATGTTTGCGATCGAAACCACCGCACCTACGCCGGGCAAGATGGAGGCGCGCAAAGAGTTGCGCATGCATCGTGCTGATGAAGAGCGCATCAAGGCTGCAGCTGCTGCCACTGGCCTGCAGGAAGCTGACTTTATTCGTCAGGCGGCCCTTCTGCGTGCGCATGAAGTGGAACAGCGCATGTCTCTCTCCATTCTGCCCATCGACGCGTTTGAAGCTTTCAAGGCTGCTATAGAGGCGCCGGGAAAGGTTGTACCCGGTCTGGCACGTGCTGCGGAAGCGTCGAAGGGCCTCCTGAAGGATGCCGACTGAGACCACGGCGGAAACGCCCGCCCTCACAATCGCCAAGTTCGACAAGGCGCTGCATGACCGCAGCGCCTTTTCTTGCGGATTTGCGCCCATCGATAACTTCCTGAAATCCTCGCTTTCGGATCAAATCAAGGCCGGGATGGTCACAGCATGGATCGCAACAGCTGACAACGATCCCGCCGTGCTTGGTTTCTATACACTCGGTGCGATGGCCATCCGGGCCAATCTTGGCCCCAAAAAGTGGCAGCGCGCTGGCGTCCCCGACATTCCCGTCATCTACATTCGTGCCGTAGCCGTCCGCGAAGATTCGCAAGGCATGGATCTGGGAACGGCTCTAGTGATCGACGCTTTGAAGCGATGTCTCGAGATTGCTGATCAGATGGGTGCTGCGGCCATCGCACTAGACGTGCTGCAAGACGACCATTTCGATCGTCGCTGGAAGTTCTATGCTGAACTTGGCTTCCAACCCCTTGGCGATCCTGCCAATCCGTACCGCGTCTTCATTCCGATGGCAGATGTACGGGCGTCTCTTGGCTGACGCTCGGTCCAAATTCAAAACCTGTCCTCTACCCACTTCGCCACGATCAACCCCGGTATTCTGTCGAGCGCCCGAACGGCATCGCGGTCGAGGTCCAGCCGCTTTGGCAGCTTGACCTGCGGGACCAGCAGGAAGATCGGTGCGGTGACCTGGTTGCAGCCAGTTTTCGAGCGCGAGGCCACCGCCTGTCCTCGGGTGTTGATGCGGGCCCTATCAGCGACGAGAAGGCTGGGACCTCGGCGGCGATAGACGAACCGAAGCGCGTTACCAGTTGGACCAAATTTGGAACTAAGAAGAGGACTGTCTTAATCTAGTGGAAGCTTGCCTGAAAGGACGTTGCCGTCAGCGAGACATGCGCGTCCAGCGGTGGATGCAGCTCAAACGCCTTCGGCTCGCGTGCGAAATTCCAGAGCCGGAACAGTGACCATTCCGAGCGCCGCTCCTCTGCCACAGCCAATTCATTCCGGCTAATGTGGAAAGGTGTGCGTTCCCAGCCATTCGTCGTCTTGACCTCGATCAGGCGCGGGCGTCCGTCCGGCGCGAAGCTGGCGATATCGTAGCCAGCACCATCGCCATCCTCCTCCGACACCCACCGGACCTTGCGCGCAAGGTCATCGCGGCCCGCTGATTTGAGGGCTGCACGCTCGTACGCCAGGACGCGCTCCTCACCGGCACAGCCGAGGGTGCGGTTTCTCTCGTCTCTGGCCGCGACATCGAATTTTCGGGCGATGTGCTGCATCTGCTCCAGCTCCTGTGGCGGTGGCTGGTTAGACAGCGTCGGCGGTGGTCCGATCCAGATGGGCGCGGCGTCAGCCAGGCCGGTGGGCGGTCGCGCAGCAGGACGGCGACCAAGCCACGCCGGATTCAGCGCCAGCCAGCGCGCCACGGCATCCACCAATGTCGTCTGGAAATTGAACGCAGGCTTGTAGCCGGGGATCCAGTCTTCCCCTAGCCCCTTGAGCACTGCGCTGATGTTCTGGTGCTTGAACTCGATCGATCCCTCAGATCTATCATTCAGCAATGGCAGAAGCGCCCGTCGATGCTCGGCCTTGTTATAGCGGTGCCCAGCGATGTCATCGGCCAGCATCGCAAAGTAATCTGCGACGATCAGGTCGTTTTCTTCGTCTGTCCAGGGCCCATTCGACATGCCGCCAGGCTATGAGCGGAAAGTCTCTTTGTCATCAGAGACTTCTCGCAGTCTTTCGCATCAGCCCGCACAATCACGCCGCCTTCGGGTGTCTCAGTTTGCACCGATAGAGGACGAAATCACCGCAACTGCGGCGCAATCCATTCTCGTCAAGCGCCTGAAAAGACGACCAGTTTTGAATCCGTCGTGATCTAGGTGAAGGGCGGACAGAAAGAGACACGGGGCGTTCGGAGACCGATTTCGGTCAAATCGTTAGTCTCCGAAAGTCGCATGGCCTCGTTAAACCCCTTTGAACCAAAAAGAAAAAAGGTCCCGTTAGGGACCTCATCTCGGGTTCGCAATGTGTAAGTGGCGGACAGGAAGGGATTCGAACCCTCGAGACGGTTTCCCGCCTACGCACTTTCCAGGCGCGCGCCTTCGACCACTCGGCCACCTGTCCGCCGCCGGGTCTATCCAAAGCGCAGGAGGGCTGCAAGAGATATAATGACGGCTTTTTTACGTCTTGTTGTGTGTTGTATCGGATCAGGCTGGCTCGGTGTGCCAACGTCTGGCTGCCCATTAGAAAAGGACGGCCACTAGAGCCTGCAGGATCGCAGCAAAAAACGAAGGTGATGCGCGGTTCCAGTGAGAAATTTAAACACACCAGTTACCGCGACACCAAAGAAGGCCAGCGCTGCGATCAAGAACAACTCGATGGTAAATGCACCCTCTGACAGTTTGCGCGCCGCCATGAAAACAGGCCAGAGTGCGACAAGCACAGGTGCAAGGCGACGCGCCCTATAGGCCGCACCTTCAGCCAGTGGAGCCACATAGGCCTGAAGGTAGTATTTGGCAGTCAGCTGCCCCAAGTACTAAGCATGACGTCAAACCATCCGGCCATAGCAAAGAGCAGCCGGTAAAGTCCCGCGCTAGACGTTGAGCGAGATGTGGACGCGCCGGTTTTGACGGCCTTTGTTTTCGATCTTGCCCAACGTGATTTCGCCGATCTCTCCCGTACGGGCCACGTGGGTGCCGCCACAGGGTTGCAGATCAACCTGATCCACTCCGCGTCCAATGCGCACTAGGCGCACTTGGCCTGTGCCACGTGGCGGTGTCACTGACATCGTCCTAACCAGTTCCGGCGTGGCATCAAGGACCGCCTCGCTCACCCAGGTCTCGGAGACTTCGAGGTCTTGATCCACGAGGAGACGCAGCGCGTCCTGGACCATGTCGCGATCCTGGGGTGGTTCGGGCATGGCGAAATCAAGTCGTCCACGTCCGGCGGCGATTTGGCCGCCTGTCACAGGCAGAGGCAAGACCACCGAAAGCAAATGCAGCGCGGTGTGAACACGCATGTGTCTGTGCCGCCGTTCCCAATCGATCTCTTGCTCAATGTAGGCGTCAACAGGCGGCAAGGCCATGGCCTCAGCCGGGACCAACACCACATCGTCGCCCTCGCCTTTTACGGCGGTGGCGATTGTCATCTCTTTGCCGTCCCAGGTGATCAGACCACTGTCGCCGGGCTGACCGCCGCCAGTGGGGTAAAATACGCTGCGGTCCAGGACAATTCCGCCTTCGGGTGTATGCGCGACCACCTGGGCTTTGGCCGTGCGCAGGTAGGCATCTTGGCGAAATAGCGATTCTGTCACGTCTGGGTCTCCTCGCCGTTGGGATCCGTGTTTGGCTGCGCTGCGCCACCGGTGAGTGTTTCTGGATTGCGCAGCCAGATGTCACGCTGTGCAAAGGGTATTTCGATGCCCTCTTGGGCAAAAGCCTCGGCGATTTGATGGTTCATCTCGGACTTCACACTCAACACATAGTTCACGTTGCGCAGGATTGCGCGGATTTCAAAATCCATTGAATCCGCCCCAAATCCTTGGAACACCACGGACGGCGCGGGGTTCATCAAAACCATGTCGTGTTGTCGCGCGATATTCATCAAAATGCCCTCGACCTTGCGCGTGTCGGTGCCATAGGCAACGCCCACGGGAACAATCACTCGGCCAATTGTGTTGCCACGGGTGTAGTTGGTGACTGTGCCGGAAATGAGATCGGCGTTGGGCACTATGACGTCAGAACGATCAAATGTTTGGATGCGTGTGGACCGCACCGAGATATCGCGAACATACCCCATGTTGCCACCGACCTCGATCCAGTCGCCCTCAGCAATGGGCCGTTCGATCAACAGGATAATACCAGAAACAAAATTGGACAGGATGTTTTGCAGGCCAAATCCGATCCCAACCGATAGCGCACCGGCCACAAACGCCAAAGATGTGAGATCAAGCCCCGTCGACGACAGCCCCAATAGCGCAGCCAGAAACACGCCGATATAGCCCACCCCCGAGACAATGGCCGTCTGACCGCCCTGATCGATGCTCGTCTTGGGCAGAACCGAGTTGCGCAGAGCACCTTGAAGCAGCCGCGTTGCCGAGTAGAGCACACCAAAGACCAGCACAAAGACAAAAAAGTCCGCCGGTTGGATGCGCGTGTCGCCCAGAGCAAACCCTTCTCCGAGCCGAGTCCAAACCTCTGTCAGGTCAGTGACCCGCGCGCCCCAAATCAACGCCAACGGTGGAATGGCGGCGAAGGTCAGGGCAAAGTCGATCAAGACCATGATGAGGTTCTCATCGTCTTCCCCTGCCCCCAGGAACAGCCGCACGACGTCTGAACAGAAACGCTGTAAGACCAAGACCAACCCGGCCAGTGCCAGGGTCGCCGCCGCGTTGATCAACATAGCATTGGCCGCTGCGCCGTAGCCCAGGGCGGCAAAAATGGGGCTGAACACGGCAATCCAAGTCGCCGCAGTACTCAAGAGCCGAACAAATCGGCTACGCATCGGTGGCGCGGCGCCTTCGGGCACGTCGAACCTGACACGGGTCGTCAAGATACGGCCCAGGCGGAAGAGAATGAGCGCACCAAGAAAGATCAGTGGGAAAAGCACCACGGACCGGGCGGCTTCAGAATACCCATCAAATTCGGCAAGCTTTTCACCCGCTGCGCGCAGAACCCAAAGAACAGCCAAGAGAGCCGCATAAAGACGGGCCTCGCGACGATACGGTATTGGCAGGGGTAAGATACGCTGGCCCGTGTCATCGGCAAAGAGCCTGTCGGAGAGCCACAAGACTGAAACCACCAAAGCGGCCCAGTTTGGAACCTCCTTTAGAATGAGCGTGCCACGGAGCCCGAGAATACCTGAGAGTTGGAGCGCCACAGTCAATGCAATGATGCCTGCAATTGCAAGCACGATCTGAACTAGCGAGGCGATCGTTGCCCACACCGATCCGCTGCGTGGAGCGCGCGCGCTTAACCAGGCCACCATGCGCTGTCCCCAGGAGCGGCCACGCAAAAGAAGCACCAGGCCAACGATACTCCACAGTGCGATCGCTGGTCCACGCGTGATCAATGCCCGTTGACGCGAAGCAAGCGACAATTCCTGGCCGGTCTCACGGCCAAGCCGCGCCAGCGTGCCCTGCACAGCCCGCCAAGCAGGCGCCCAGTTGACCGGATCTAATGGAGATGGTCCATGTCGAAAAAGAAGGTTCGCTTGCCGTTCACGAATGATCCCATCGATTTCTGAGACAAGGCCATTGGCGCGAATGTAGGCCTCGTCAGCGGCCCGTACCGGCGCTTGGGCTTCGGCCAATTGCGCATTTAGCGCGGCGCGCCGTTGCGCGACCTCAGGGTTTTCTGTCTCGCCTGCGGCCGGAGTTGGTCCAAGTGCCGCGAGTTGCGCTCGCAGTGTTGCGATGCGTGCGGCGTTGACGGATTGTGCGTCCAAGAATTGACGTCGGAAGGTTGCGACCTGAGCACGCAGCGTTTCGTAGACAGTGTCGCTTGCAGAGGCCGAATAGACCACGTCTTCGGCACGCTGCGCGAGGCGCTCCCAGGCTTTGATGTCGGTACCAGGAATTGAGACCGAGGCCGCAGGCGGAGATGGTGCGTCCGCCGTTTCGCTTGGTGCAGTGGGCGTGTCCGTCTGCGCCACAAGGGGTGCAGCGTAGAGCATGAAAGCCACAAAGGCAGTGCACCAGAGGCGCACGACGTCCACAATGCTAATTTTTGCCCGTAGAGACAGGGTCATTCAGCATCCTCAAACACGCTTGGAATGGGAGCTGCCGACGCGTCCATCCATGGCGGCACAGGCAGGCCTTTTTCGCGTAAGAAGGTCGGGTTGAAGAGCTTGGATTGGTAGCGCGTGCCATAGTCACACAAGATTGTCACGATGGTATGCCCCGGCCCCATGGCTTCGGCCATGCGAATGGCGCCGCCCACATTGATGCCAGACGAGCCACCAAGACACAGACCTTCCTCGGCGAGCAAATCAAACACAATCGGCAGCGCTTTTTCATCGGGGATTTGGAAAGACATGTCCGGCGTGAAACCTTCAAGATTGGCAGTGATGCGTCCCTGCCCTATCCCTTCGGAGATGGAATTGCCGCTAAGTGTCTCAACACCGGGGTTCAGAAGGCCAAAGACGCCAGATCCCAGTGGATCGGCAAGACCGATTTTCACTCCCTTTGGTTGTAGCGCGGCAGCCACCCCTGCAACGGTACCACCGGAGCCCACGGCACAAATGAAGCCATCGACTTTGCCGCCGGTTTGATCCCATATTTCTGGACCAGTGGTTTCGATATGGGACTGCCGGTTGGCGGTGTTGTCAAACTGATTGGCCCAGATCGCGCCATTGGCTTCGGTCTTTGCCAGTTGCGCGGCCAGGCGACCAGAGTACTTCACATAGTTATTTGGGTTTTTATAAGGTACTGCAGGAACTTGGATAAGCTCAGCCCCGGCCAAACGCAGCATGTCTTTTTTCTCTTGCGACTGGGTTTCGGGGATCACGATGACGGTTTTGAACCCCATGGAAGCCCCCACAAGCGCCAGGCCAATGCCGGTATTGCCCGCAGTCCCTTCCACAATGGTGCCACCAGGACGCAGATCACCGCGCGCGATGGCATCTTTGATAATGAAAAGCGCTGCGCGGTCTTTGACGGATTGGCCCGGGTTGAGGAACTCGGCCTTTCCCAAGATCGTGCAGCCTGTCATCTCGGAGGCTTTGCGCAGTTTGATCAGAGGCGTGTTGCCGACGGCTTCTGCGAGAGTGTTTGAATACTGCATGATGACCGCTCCCCTGACTTTGGTCTTTGACACCTGTCTAGGACCGCCCTGCGAGGGCTGCAAGGGGATGCTAAGTTGCGATCAGATGCCTTGGCGCAGTGTGTCCCGCTGCTGGGCAAGCCAAAGGAGCATCATCGCCAGCGGCACGGCATTGATTTCGCCACTTCGCAGAAGCGCCATCGCCGTCTCAAAGGGGATCACATGGGAGCGGATGTCTTCGCTTTCGCTGACCAAGCCACCGATCCCGGCCATATCGGGTGAGAGGTCGCATAGGCCCAGAAAACAGTGATGGTATTCCGTCACGTAGCCCGGCGCGGGGTAGCCCGCCATTATAGGTCTTATCTCTGATAGAGTGAGCCCTGCCTCTTCAACAGCCTCGCGCCGCGCAGTCTCAACCGGGTCTTCGCCTGCGTCCACAAGGCCGGCGATGGGTTCGAGCACGAATACTTCAGGATCGCCACGCCACAGAGCGCCAAAACGCGCTTGTTCAATGAGCATCACCAGGTCGGTGGCCGGGTCATAGGGCAAGAGCAGCGCGGCATCAAAGCCCACAAATGCCTCTCGGGATAGCTGGACGCCCTCTGCGCCGTCATAACGCTTTGCTTGGGATACAAATTTGGCCACACGAAAGAAGCCATCGTGTGAATAGCCGTGCTTCAAAACCGCCATGTCGCCAACATCGGTCTTTCGACGCAATAGCGTCGGCGCGGGACGCGCCTTTGCCAGGAGTTTGGCGTGGGCCCGCGACCGAATGGAGGGCAAGAGCGCGCGCAGTGTTTTCTCTGACGTCGTCTCCCGCCGTTCCAGGAGCTCTTGGGCCGCCAAAGCGCTTAACGCCCCTTCGTTGATGATCCATGAGTCCAGATCCCACGCCATGTCGGATGCCTGCCAACGGCCCTCCGGTGGCACGTAAACATCCGCGGTGATCAGCGCCCCATCACATGCAATCTCAACGCCTATGCGCATGTAGTCAAAGAGCGTTTCATAGAAGTCGAGACGGATCATCACCTCTGGCGAAACGTCCTTCAAACAAAAACCATCCGCAGTTGCGCCGGTGTCTTTAACTAGGATTGGGAAGACCTCGCCTTCTACAGCGCGCGTGTCATACCCCAGCAGCGTTGCAGGATGAGTTTCGCACCGCTCTCCCGCAACGATTTCCAGAAGATTTGGATCGCGTAGCGTTCCGAACAGAAAAAGTGGGCGTGAATCAATCACGAGTACCGCCGCGCAAACCAATTGGCAATCAGCCCGCTGACGATGCCGCCAACCGCGAGAGTGATTCCGATATCCACCGTCATCATTTGGCCAAACCGCAAACCTTCGACAAAAATCCCGGCAATGGCCTCAAAAGCGCCGTCATAACGGTTCGCCATCGCAAGGCGCATCATCTCATTCGACGATTGGGCAAAGAGCCCAACCAAAAAGAGCAACGCCGCAGCCGTTAACCCTATTGAGATCGCGTGGGAGATGCCGTGGCCAAGGTTCTGCCCCATCCAAATCCAGCCAACTCCAAGACCAATGACGATATTGAGCGGAACAAAAACGCCAAAATCCGTGGCTTCCGGCATGACCTCCATCACTTGCCCTGACACAATATAGGCCAAGAGAGCGAGACAAATTGCGGAAACAAGGCGTGCGGCAGTTGGCATATCAGCTGGGCTTCTGAATGGTTATCTGTGTCACGTCGCATTGACCATATTGAAACGTCGAGGCGCACGACGTGAGGTAGAAATTCCACATCCGGCGAAAGCGGTCATCAAAACCCATGGCCGAAATCTCTTCCCAGCGTTTGTTGAAGGTCTCGTGCCAGCGGCGGAGTGTCAGGTCGTAGCTTTTGCCAAATTCGATGGAGCGAACAAAGTCGAGGCCGGCTTTCTCCACCTCGCCACGAAGGATTTTGGGGCCAGGCAACATACCACCCGGGAAGATGTATTTTTGAATAAAATCAACACCTTTTCGATAAGCTTCAAAGCGTTGATCAGCCACGGTGATGATTTGAAGCGTGGCGTTGGCACCGGGTTTGAGGCGGTCGCGAACGGCGCCGAAATACGTGGGCCAATATTTCTCGCCCACCGCTTCGAACATCTCGATGGAGGCGATGCCGTCGTATTGGCCCCGTTCATCGCGGTAATCCTGAAGTTTGAAGGTCACCTGATCCTGAAGCCCGGCTCTGGCTATGCGCTCTTTGGCGAACTTGAATTGTTCTTCGGAGATGGTGAGCCCGGTGACCTTGAGACCCCGCTCTTTGGCGGCATATTCTGCAAAGCCACCCCAACCGCAGCCAATTTCCAGCACATGGTCGCCGGGCTTGGCGCCCATCTGGTCAACCATGCTTTTGTATTTGGCGGTTTGGGCCTTCTCTGTGCTCTGTTGATCGGTCTCGAAGAGCGCTGAGGAATAGGTCATCGTCTCATCAAGCCAAAGCTCGTAAAACTCATTGCCAAGGTCATAGTGGTACGAGATGTTCTTGCGCGCTTGTTTCTTGGAATTGCTTTGCAGCCAGAAACGAAGGCGTTCATACAGGCGGACCATTTGTTGACCCGGAAACCCGTCGTAGATTTCTTCGTTCTCAGCGTGGACGAAATCCATGAAGGCTTGGAGGTCGGGCGTGGACCAATCCCCGTCAAGATAGGCATCCGAAAATCCAAGGTCCCCTTCGCGGATCAGACGCGCAAAAAGGTCGTTGTCATGGACATGCAATTCAGCCACTGGACCCGGCTTTGGGCCTTCTGCGCGAAACATCCGGCCATCCGGCAGATGCACGTCCAGCCGTCCATTGGTGATCTTTTGCGCCATGCCAAAGGCCCGAGTGAAATAGCGCGGCAGGTTGTCCTGCCCGTCAACTGACGTGAGGATCATCCCATCCTCTCCCTGTCTTGTTTTTCTGACACTTTAATCAGGACACTCCGGCGGGGAAAGTCCTTTTGAGCCAAAGCCTTCGTTCTAGAAGCTCCTTGCCTCATATACCGCTAACGCGCGTTTGCGACCGTCCTCTGCGCTGACCACTGGGCCCGGGTAATCCATGGCTGGTGCCAAGTTCCACGACCGGGGGATTGCGTCGAAATAGCTGAGCGCATCCGGCGAGGGATTTGCGAGGCCTTCGGCGATCCAGTGGTGGGTATAGTGGCGCGATTTGTCGAATTTATCGAGCTGGGTCACTGGATTGAACACGCGGAAATAGGGCGTGGCGTCGGGGCCAGAGCCGCTGGACCATTGCCAGCCCATTGCATTGGAGGCCGGATCCCAGTCGATCAGGCAATCTTCGAACCACTTTAGCCCTATCTTCCAATGGCTGAGAAGGTGTTTTGTGAGGTAGCTGGCCACGATCATCCGCGCGCGGTTGTGCATACGGCCTGTCACATACATCTCCCGCATGCCCGCATCGACAAAACGGATACCCGTTCGGCCCTGTTTCCAGGCGGTGACCTCGGCGGTTTCATCAGAGTTCCAAGGGAATGCATCCCAATCGGGTTTCCAGTTGCCTTTGGTGATGTGGGGCGTGTGCACGATGAGGTGATAGGCAAATTCGCGCCAGACAATCTCTTTGAGGAAGGTCTCGGCCCCTGCTTTGCCCTCTTCAAGCGCACGCATCCCAGCATGCCAACATTGGTGGGGGCTTATCTCACCCAGGGCGAGGTTCTCGGACAGGTTAGAGGTCCCGTCTTTGCCTGGTAGATCGCGTCCGGCATCATATTCAGCCACCAGCGCAGCCATAAAGTAGGCCAGCCGGTCTTGGGCTTCCGCCTCGCCGAGGCGGACATGGGGCCGGACCACCTCCGCGCCCCGATCCATGGCAGCGCCAAGGCGCCAATCGTCGAGTACGTCGGAGGCAGGCCAACCGTCTGGGTTCGGGAAAACGCTTGGCGCGGCCAGCGGCTCCTCCACCTCGAAATGGCGCACCGTTTTCCAAAACGGCGTGTAGACTTTGTAAAAGCCGCCCGTCTTGGTCTGGATGCTCAGCGGGTCGAACATGAGATGCCCGCCGAAACTCTTGGCTTCGATCCCGCGCGCTTTGAGATGCGTCTTCACCTCAGTGTCGCGAGCGATGCTCTTTGGGTCGTAGGCGCGGGACCAATAGACGGCGGTCGCGCCGGTTTGGTTGATGAGCGCGTCAAGGCAATCGAGTGCCCTGCCCTCACGCAGGATGAGCTTGGAGCCTTTCTGAGAAAGCGTTTTGGCGAGGTGCTCCAACCCGAGCCCCAACCGCCATTTTGGCGCAGCGCCAAGACCGTCCACCAGGTCGTCTTTCACAAAAACCGCAATCACCGGCCCGCCGCGTTTGACAGCCGCGTCAAGCGCGGGATGGTCCGAGAGACGCAGGTCCCGGCGGAACCAGACAAGTGTTGGTGAGGTCACTGCTCTTCTTCCCTTTGGTCTTGTTTAAGGGTACGGGAGCAGTCCCCGGCCGGATCATTTAATAATTTGGAAAGACTTTAGAGCGACCGAAACGTTCAGTTTCCAAAGTACTTATTCTGAGGACGCCAAATCGAGTGCCAATCTGGCAAGTACGCATCGAAGGCCGTTTCGATGTCGGAGCGCTCTTGCGGCGCGTGCTCCCATGGCGCCAAGAACACAGAGGCTGGCGCTGTATCACCCTGCAATGTGAGTTCGACCTTTCCATATATATCGCGCAGACCAAGTATCTTGGCCCAAGGTATCTCAATGCCCTCATCGCCCCACTTTTGAAAAATGCCATCGGGCGAGAGGACGATGTCCACGGTAATAACCGGCGGGATAGGTGTCCCAAAAAGCAGGTTTCGCAATTCTCTCGTGAGCCGCAACAAGACAAAGGGAAGCGTCGCGAGCAGCACGAGAACAAAAAGAAACTGAAACGCGTTTGACCAACTAACCCAAGGTGTCATCACCGCCGATGGTTCAACTTGGGGGCCATAGTAACCCGCTAAAATAAGGCAGGTGACAGTAAAGAAGCCCCGGTTAGGGCAGCCCAAGGTGCGCTGAAGATGCAGTGTCGGTGTACTGTTGGATGCGCGCTCCATTGTCTGTCACAAAGTCTGATCAAGGGCGGTGATGAGTTGGGTAATCTCTGCCTCGGACGTGTAATGCGTGAACGACAAGCGCAGGACGCCCGGGTCGGGATTGACGCCTGAGGCCTCTAATGCGCGGACGGCGTAGAAATCCCCTGCCCCGCACATGATCCCGTGGTCTGCGAGAGCCACGGCTTTGCCGGCGGGATCTTCGAGTTCCAGCGCAAGCGTGGGTGCGCGGTTGCTTGGGGTTTGCGGCCCGAGCAGGCGCACATCGTTGCGTGCAGTGAGATAGTCCATGAGCGGCACCATGCGGTCCTCTTCGGTCTCTCGCATGGCGTGGTGCACAGCTTGGGGCCCGTCGAGACCATGGTGCGCTGCGAGAGCGTCGAGATAGTCGACCATCCCCGCGCAGGCCGCCACTTGGGCGTGATCCGGTCCCGCGGGTGTGAAGCGCTTGGACGTGTCATAGCCGTTGAAGACATGACCCTGGTTCGGCAGAACTTCGGCGAGACCCTTGCGGATTGTCATAATGCCCTGATGGGGACCGTAGGTTTTGTAGGCGGAAAAGAGATAGATGTCGCAGCCCAAGGCTTTGACGTCAGGCAACCCGTGGGGCGCATAGCTCACCCCATCGACACAGGTGACAGCCCCCGCTGCGCGGACCTTGGCGGCGATCTCGGCCACCGGATTGATCTCTCCGATCACGTTGGAGCAATGCGGGAAGCAAACCAGCCGCGTTGTCTCATCAAGGAGGTGGTCAAGGTCATCGGGATTAAGATGGCCCGTCTCGGGGTCCATGCGCCATTCACGGACCTCGATGCCCCGCTCAGCCAACCGCCGCCATGGACCTGTGTTCGCTTCATGATCTTGGTTGGTGACCACGATGCTGCCGCCATGGCCCATGAACGTGGCAAAGGCTTGGGACAATACATAGGTATTGGCAGTGGTGGAGGGACCAAAGCTGAGTTCATCGGCCGCGACCCCAAGCACAGCTGACAGGCGTATCCGTGCCTCATCCATTTCCTCGCCGCCCAAGGTCGAAGCGCGATAAGGCGCGTAGGGTTGCACTTTGCGTTCAGTGTAGAACCGCGTGAGGCGATCAATCACCTGGCGACAAGCGTAGGAGCCTCCCGCGTTTTCAAAGAGGGCTTGGCCCTGCAGCGATGGTTCAGAGAAAGCCGGGAACTGTGCCCGTACGAAATCGGTGTCTAGGATCATGGCGCTACAATGACGCGCAACCAAACCCGGCGCAAGCGTCGCTTTCGGCCCACTGAACATCGGCTTTGCTACTTTACGGAGGTTGCGTGACGCGGATAACGTTCCCGAATCCATTGTATCGGATGGGTGGGCCTGGATAAAAAAACGACTGTGGGCTCGCCCGGTTAAGGGGAGGGACCGTTATGGCCATAAAGCCACCATTCACAGACCTGGAAATCGAGAAGGCCGACTCCGGCTTCTACGCAGGCAATTCGCTACCTATCGCGTTGATTTCAAAGGGCATCATGGTCGCCCTTGTGCTTTGGGCACTTGTGTTTCCAGGCAATGCAAACAAGACATTGGGCAGTTGGAATTGGAGCCTGCTTGAAGGGTTCAACAGTTTCTACGTTATCATCGTTGGGCTGTTCTTCTTTTTCCTGGCGATCATCGCGATCATTCCATCCACCGGCGCGCGCGTCATGGGGCAGCCAGGCGAAAAGCCGGAGTTTTCCAACTTTTCCTGGTTCTCGATGATGTTCGGTGCGGGACTTGGCGTGGGCTTGATGGTGTTTGCCACGGCTGAGCCGCTGGGCCTTTGGGGGTCAAACCCCGTCACTGTGGCTGGTGATGTGGAGCCGAACACCGCAGAAGCACTGCAATCGGCATATCGCTACACGTTCCTACACTACGGTTTTCACGCTTGGGCAATCTATGTCATCACCGGCCTATCCCTGGCGTACTACGCCTACACACGTGATATGCCGCTGACGATCCGTTCGGCGCTCACGCCGCTCCTTGGGAAATACGTGAATGGCTTCTTTGGCCACATCGTCGACGTACTGGGCGTGGTTGCCACGATCCTCGGCGTGTCAGTGACCATTGGCTATGGGGTGAGCCAGTTTGTCGATGGGCTCTATGCGATCACGGGCATGGATTGGATGATGAACATGGATGGCGATGCCCCTGCCCCCGGAAAAGTTGGGCTCATCGCCGGACTGGTAACTATCATGACGCTGTCTATCCTGTCGGCCGTCTCGGGTGTTGGGCGTGGGGTGAAGTACCTCTCGAACCTCAATCTGGTGCTGTCTCTCATCCTGCTCGGCACTTTTGTGGTTTTTGGCTCGTTTGCTTTTGCGATGACCACCTACGGCACAGCCATGGTCGACTACATACTCAACTTTCTATCTCTGAGCTTTGACGCCTATGGTCCGCAATCGGCTGCAGCCTTCGATGCGGCCTTGCCCGCCGAAGCGGCGCCTTTCGCTGATGCTTTGCGTGGCGGTGCGACCAATGCCTGGGGCAGTTTCGATGGCTTCGTATCCGGGCTGGAAGGCGATGCGGCAGCGCTGTCTCCCGAAGTGCTCGCGGCCTCTTACGCGGCGGGTGAATCTGGGCGCCTCTTTGGCTGGCAAGCCGGTTGGACGACGTTCTATTGGGCTTGGTGGATTGCCTTCTCGCCCTTTGTAGGGCTGTTTCTGGCACGTATCTCGCGCGGCCGAAGCGTGCGGGAGTTCATCCTTGGCTGCGTCTTTGCACCTGCGCTTGTTTGCTTTGCGTGGATGACGATCCTCGGTGGAACCGCGATTGACCTTGAGCTCACTGGCGGTGCGGATGGCGCAATCATCGGCGCATCCAACACGGCCAAGCTCTTTGTAACCCTGGGCGAGATGATCTCTGGAGGTTTGCTCAGCGCGCTGACAATCATGTGCGTTGTCCTGATCCTAACCTTCCTGGTCACATCAGCAGATTCCGGCATCCTCGTGATGAACACGATCATGTCCGGCGGGGATCAAGACGTCGGCAACAAGCACAAGATTGTCTGGGGTGTCATCCTCACGGGAGTCATCGGCTCGTTGCTTCTGGCTGGTGGCGATGGCGGTGACGCGATTGGCGCCCTGCGCAACGCAATGATCATAGGCGCTTTGCCCTTCACGATGGTGATGGGACTGATGATGGTCTCGCTTGCCAAGGCGCTGCATCGCGATGGATTGCGCGACAAAAATGTCTCCGCGGCAGCCGCGGAATAGACAAACTCCAAAACGAAAAACGGCGCCGTCTTGCGGCGCCGTTTACATTTCGAGTGGGTGAAATTCAGGCGTTTATGTCCACAACCACGCGTCCGCGCACTTGGCCCTTGAGGATGTCTCGGCCCAGCGTGGGCAAATCGCTGAGTGTCGCAGGCACCACCATGGCTTCCAACTTGTCCATCGGAAGGTCCTTCGCAATCCGCTCCCATGCACGCAGACGGTTGTCATAAGGCTGCATCACGCTGTCGATGCCCAGAAGATTCACGCCACGCAGCAGGAACGGGATCACGGTTGCAGGCAGCGCCGCTCCCCCCGCCAAACCTACCGCAGCGACCGAGCCACCATACTTCATTTGGCCAAGCACACGCGCCAACATCGCGCCGCCCACGGCATCCACACACCCCGCCCAGGTCTCGCTTTCCAGTGGGCGTTTGGTCGCCTCGTTGATCTCATCGCGGGCCACGATCCGCGTGGCACCAAGCGATTTGAGGTAGTCCTCCTGCTCCGGACGCCCGGTCACGCCAGCGACCTCGAAGCCAAGGTTCGCCAAGATCGCCGTCGCAACAGAGCCAACACCGCCAGCAGCACCTGTGACCAGTGCTTCGCCCTGTCCCGGTGTCATGCCATGATCTTCAAGCGCCATCACAGCCAGCATTGCGGTAAACCCAGCCGTCCCAACGGCCATCGCCTGACGCGCATCAAGGCCAGCTGGCAATGGTACTAGCCAATCGGCTTTTACCCGCGCGCGGGTGCCATAGCCACCCCAATGCGCTTCGCCCACACGCCACCCGGTGAGAACCACCTTGTCGCCGGGTTTGTACCGGTCATCCTCAGAGATTTCGACGGTACCAGCAAAGTCAATGCCCGGCACGTGCGGGTATTTGCGCACCAAACCGCCACCAGGGCCAACGCAAAGCCCATCTTTGTAGTTCACTGTCGAATACTCAACCGCGACCGTCACATCCCCCGCAGGGAGCTTGTCCATGGACACGTCCTTGACCGAGGCTGACGTCTTGCCGCTTTCCTCGTCCTTCTCAACCAATAGCGCCTTGAATGTATCCATCATCATCTCCTTCCAGCCTTCTTTGGCTCAAAAATATTTCGGGGTCTGGGGCAGTGGCCCCGCATACTCCGTTGGGACTTACGTCCAAAACACCTCTTTGACGGTGGCCGCTTGCACCCCATCTCGGGTGACCACGTCTAACTCTGTGCCGGGCTCCCAATGGGTCATGCGCACCATGCCGATCGCCACGTTCGTCTCATAATCCGGGGACCAAGCTGCCGAAGAAACGTGCCCCACGTGCGCATCACCGTTCATCAAAGGCCACAAGCGATCACATCCAGGCACACGATCACCGTGAATTTCAATGGCTCGGATCTGACGAACGGGCCCATCGCGCGCCACACGCAACAATGCATCACGACCGACGCAGCCAATTGCAGTCTCTGTATTGCAGAACCGGCCCAACCCGCATTCATGGGGCGTATTTTCCATGTTCATATCGTTGCCGTAAGACAAAAGCCCGCCCTCGATCCGTTCGATCAGGTTGGGGCAACCGGCATAAACATCGAGGTCCTTTCCCGCCTCCATCAATGCATTCCAAATCGGCATACCCGCGTCGTGACCCTCGACATATATCTCAAAGCCGCCCTGTTTGGAGTACCCCGAGCGGGCGATCACGTGGCTACGGCCTTGGAATTCGAACCAGCCAAAGCGGAAAAAGCGCAGGTCTTTGACGGAATCGCCGAACACACGCGCCATCAACTCATCCGACTTGGGCCCTTGCACGGCCAATGGGCTCACGTCTGGCTCATCAATGAGTACATCCAAACGGTGACCCTGTGCCACGCCTTTGACCCAAAGCAAAAGATCGGTGTCGGCGATCGAAATCCAGAACCGATCTTCCGCCAGCTTCACCGCAACCGGATCGTTGAGCATGCCACCTGTCTCATCCACGATGGGCACGTAATAACATTGCCCAGGCATCATCCCGCGAAGATCACGTGGGGTGAGCATTTGCATCAATCGCGCAGTATCAGGCCCCCGCAGCTCGACCTGGCGCTCCACGGAAACATCCCACACCTGCACCGCTGATTTGAGATGGTGGTAATCCTCTTCAACCGACCGAAACACTGTCGGCAAAAGCATCCGGTTATAGACCGTGTATGCTTTAACGCCTGCCGCTTCGACGCCGTCGGAAAATGGCGTGCGGCGCAATCGGCGCGAGGGTGAAATCAAAGCGTTCATATGTCCTCCGGCATAAATGGAACGTCTGTGTCATTGGGCGTGCGAGCTGTGGCGGTCAGCATCGCAAGGATTTGGCCGCGGTGATGTGTTTGGTGATTGAACAGCTGCACCACGCAAAGGCCAAAGAGTTTTCTCATCTGTTTTTGAACGGCACCTGAATACCACTCAATATCGCCATTGAGGTCCGATGATCCAATGCCCTCCGCCCAAGCGTGGATGCGACCATCGGTTTGAATTCTAATGGTCTCCCACTCTATGATGGTATCATTAAACCCCACGCTTTCCATGATTCCGAGCGGTGTTGAACCCGGAGCAGGTGGCGGCCCTTTGCCACCGTCGAACCGCGACATCCAAAGGATGTCTCCCCACAACAAATGGTTGACGATGGCATGGATCGTGCCGAAAAACGCACCGTGATCATGGGCCAATTCTTTGGGCGACATCGTGGCGAGCAGCTTGCGCAGGCCAGTGTTTAGCCACTGGTTGTAGCGCGCCATCAGCCGCACATACTCCAGCGTGACTAAGGTCATCCGGCAGAACCCGACCAATCGATCGGGCAAATCTCCGCAGACTTGCCGCCAAAGTCCCAGATGCGACCATAGTCTCGCACTTTGGATTTCAGACCGCGCGCCGCAATGATATCTGGGCCCATCCAATATTTGGAATTTGTGACCATAACCGGACGGTCTGGGTCGCCACCGTCGATCATCTCGATCTCACCTTGGATCTTGCGGCCAATGTAGAGGCCGCGACGCTTGCCATCGCGGACGATATCGACCTTCTCACGCTCAGCGCCCACAATGTCGGAGACGAGCATGGTGAAAAGCCCGGTGGTGCCGCCCGCTTGACCGGAGAAAATCTCCAAAATGCCTTGGTACGCTTTACCGCTGGCGCGTTCATCGACATACGCCGCCACTTTCCAGCCGCCCTCGCCCATGCGACCAGGGATTTCGACCATGAGACCCACGTTCAGCCCTGAGAGGTCCTCGCCCTCAAAATGTCCTTCATCAATGGCTATGGCCATCCAGGCGTAACAATGCCCTTCGGTGGGCGGATGGGCGCCAAGGCTCACCACACAGGGGCAAAAGACAGTGCAGGAGCAATTGAGGAACAACTCACCCTTGATCGCCCAATCGCGGGGGCTCATCTTGCGCCGCTTTGGGTTCGACATGCGTTGGTCGATGCGCTGGCTGACCGGCAAGCGGTCCGCGTCGGGTTTGCGTTTAAGCGCCATGTTATCCTCCCTAGGTCAGCAGCCAGGCGAGCACCGCCGCCCCTGACATGATAAGAGCCACACCCAGTGGCCTAGTGATACGGTGACCGATCTGTGGCAGTTTTTCCAGCACCATAAAGACCGTCGCAATTCCCATCCACGCGAGGTTCATCACGCCGCCAGCAAAGCCCAGAACCATAAACCCCCAACAGCAGCCGACGCAGAACGCGCCTAAGCCCAGCCCCATGCGCAGCCCACCATCAAACCCAGAGCGCCAATGGCATAAAAAGTAGCTCATTGGGCTATGGCATACGCCATGGCAAATCTCTTTGGCTCGCGTGAATTGAAACAGCCCCACAACAATTAGCAACACCCCAGACACCCAAGGCGCCTTCGGGAGGCCCAACATGTCGATGAAGCCGCCGAACAAAAGCCAAAGCTGAAGGCTAGAGATTGCCGCGCCAAAAGCCAACCAGACGATGAAATAGCCAAGCAAAATGCCCAACCACCCTGCCCGTGTGCCATTGGCACTGATCATGAGATCTTCATAGGCGCGCAACGTGGGCACCAGAGTAGGCAACATCATCGCCGCCATCATGCCAGCCCACATGACGAACAAAGGACCAAACTCCGCCATGGGCATGTACATGTCCATGCGCGGGTCCATGGCCGCCATACGACGCGCCATCTCGTTGGGGCGCCCCAATATATCGAGGCCCATGCCGGTCGACATCATGTACATCCACGCCCATGAGACAAGGATGACGGCAAAGAATGCCAGCCATAACGCAGACCTGATCAATTGTTGCGGCACGATCGCCTCCCAAGCGACTCGACAGATGGCCACGAAAATGTCAGACCTTTAAATGTCTGACAATTAAAAAATCGCGTTTACCATGTCGAATGACCTCAGCGCCGAAATCGCCAAACAACTCCGCAACGCCATTGTCTCCGGGGAATTGATTTTTGACGCAAGGTTGCCGTCTGAGGCGGAACTTGCCGAACAATTCGGGTGTTCGCGCTCATCGGTGCGCGAGGCGTTGAAACGCCTGGCGGCGCAGTCGCTCATTCGCACCCAACGCGGTGCCTTTGGCGGCGCCTTTGTGCGGCGTTTGTCCTATGAAGAGGCCTATGGTGAACATGTGACGACATCGACACTGTTGCTATCCATGAATGAGGTGAGTTTCGACGTGGCTTGTGAAGCGCGCTTCACCTTGGAGCGAGCCTGCGGCGCGCTTGCGTGTTTCCGGCGCACTCCGGACCATTTGGCAACAATGCGCGCCGAGATCACGCGCCAAGGCACGCCTGGCCTAACCGACGAGGCCTGGTGCGCGTCAGATGTGGCGTTTCACCGGGCCTTGGTCGATGCGGCGGGCAATCCTGTGATGTCCTATCAATTGGCTGGCGCGGTGGAAGCGATGCAGCCCTTGATGAACATGATCACCTTCACCGCCAGGTCCCGCGAACGCATCCTCGCGCTTCATGGCGCCATCGCCGAGGCGCTCGAAGCGCGCGATGCAACGCGGGTCAATCAATCGCTCGAAGACCTCGCCGCTTACACGACCACGTTGGGCCATGACGTGATGGCTGCGCGGGACGCCAAAGACCAACACGACTAAATTATGTCCAAAGGGTATATTGGCCTCTGGAGTCGAGGCTGAATATCCAAAGCACAATCATGGCGCCAATGGGATTGACGCACAGCGTGACCACCCACCAAAGAGGTTCAGTGCGCTCCAATGTCTAGGCCTTTTTGCACGCAAGCGCCGGTTGATGCGCGACACCCAAAAATGATTGAAACCGTTGCATCAAAAAGGGCGTGTCATCGGCGGCACAACCAGCACCGACACAACGTGTCGTTTTCATCCTAGTGCTCGGTCGCTGCTTTGGCATGATGTACAAAATATTTAGTACGCAGGGGGATTCGATGAAAACTTCCACCCGTGTCGTAATCATTGGCGGCGGCGTTGTCGGCTGCTCGGTGGCCTATCACCTAACCAAACTGGGATGGTCTGACGTAGTGCTATTGGAGCGCTCCGAATTGACATCTGGCTCCACATGGCATGCTGCGGGCGGGTTTCACACGCTCAATGGCGACACCAATATGGCTGCGCTGCAGGGCTATACGATCAAGCTCTACCACGAGCTCGAAGAGCTCACAGGCATGTCTTGTGGGTTGCACCACGTGGGCGGCGTGACGCTTGCCGATAACCAAGACAGCTTTGACATGCTCCTCGCAGAGCGCGCCAAACACCGCTACATGGGGCTTGAGACCGAAATTGTAGGTCCCGAAGAGATCGCCAAGATCGCGCCCATTACCAATACCGACGGCATCATCGGTGCGCTCTATGATCCGCTCGACGGACACCTGGACCCCTCTGGCACCACCCATGCCTACGCCAAAGCCGCACGGATCGGCGGAGCTGAAATTTAAACCCAATGCATGGTGCGCGAGATTGCACCACGCGGCAATGGGACCTGGGATGTGATGACCAACAAGGGCGCGATTCATGCCGAACACCTCGTCAATGCAGCAGGCCTTTGGGCGCGGGAAGTTGGGGAGATGATGAATGTTTACCTTCCCCTCCACCCGATGGAGCATCAATACATCATCACAGACGAGGTGCCTGAGATATATGACCGCGCGCACGAACATCCGCATGTTATGGATCCGGCAGGAGAATCTTATCTAAGACAAGAGGGTCGCGGGCTATGCATCGGTTTTTACGAACAAAATTGTAGACTTTGGGCTGTTGACGGCACGCCATTCACCTTTGGGCAAGAATTGCTCGCAGATGACTTTGACAAAATCGATAAAAGCATTGAATTTGCTTATAAACGCTTTCCGGTCCTGGAGCGCGCAGGTGTGAAAGCCGTGATCCACGGGCCATTCACCTTTGCGCCAGACGGAAACCCTCTGATCGGTCCGATCCCTAGTCAGCAAGGTCTTTGGTCCGCTTGCGGCGTTATGGCTGGGTTCAGCCAAGGCGGCGGCGTGGGTCTCATGCTCGCGCAATGGATGATTGAAGGCGAGTGCGAGCGCGATGTCACAGCCATGGACGTGGCGCGCTTCGGCGATTGGATCAGCCCGGGCTACACCCGTCCAAAGGTCATTGAAAATTATCAAAAACGCTTCTCGGTTGCGTATCCCAACGAAGAGCTCCCGGCAGCCAGACCGCACCGCACCACGCCAATGTACGACATCTTTGATGGCATGGGCGCGGTCTGGGGCGCGCAGTTTGGCCTCGAAGTGGTGAACTACTTTGCTGAAGGGAATGAACCAAGATATGAGACGCCGTCCTTCCGCCGCTCAAACGCGTTCGCCGCCACCGCACGTGAAGTCAAAGCGGTGCGTGAAGCAGCGGGTATCAATGAGGTTCACAATTTCGGCAAATACCGCGTCACTGGCCCTAAGGCGCGCGACTGGCTCGACCGCCTCATGGCGGGTCGTGTACCGCAAGTGGGACGGGTCTCACTGACGCCAATGCTGTCGCCCAAAGGGAAGCTTGTTGGAGACTTCACCATCTCTTGCCTCGGCGAGACAGAGTTCCAACTGACCGCAAGCTATGGCAGCCAAGCCTATCACATGCGTTGGTTCTTGCAGCATCAGGAGGATGACGTAAGCATCTATAATATATCAGATAAACTCACTGGATTTCAGATTGCAGGGCCCCGTGCCCGGGAGGTGCTCCAGGCGTGTACCCGCAGCGATGTGTCGGACATTTGCTTTTTGGACGTGCGTCCACTCACCGTGGGCATGACCGATTGTGTGGTTCAACGCGTCTCCTATACTGGTGATCTGGGGTATGAAATCTATTGCGATCCCATGGCGCAGCGCGAATTGTGGGCCACATTGTGGGATGCGGGTCAGCCCAAAGGTATGAGGCTTTTCGGGATGCGCGCGATGATGTCGCTGGGTTTGGACAAGTTCTTTGGGTCTTGGCTCAGCGAATTTGGCCCCGATTATACGGCGGCAGAAACTGGGCTTGATCGTTTTATTTCCTTCAAAAAAAACAGCGACTTCATTGGGCGATCCGCTGCTGAGCATGAACGCGCCAGACCGCCAACACGTCAGTTGGTGGCATTCGAAGTCGATGCGTTGGATGCCGATGTGCAGGCTTATGAGCCAGTTTGGATCGACGGCAACGTTCAAGGCTTCTGCACCTCGGGTGGGTATTCGCATTTTGCGGGCAAGTCGATCGCCATGGCGTTGATCCCACGAAAGAAAGTCGCGGAGGGCCTCGCCGTTGAGATCGAAATCTTGGGTGATATTCGACCCGCCAGATTGATCACAATACCGCTCTTTGATGCGGATGGCGCGCAGATGCGAGGTTAAAGAGGTGCGTCCTTGCGTTCTCCTCCTTGCGGCAGGTGCCTCTTCGCGGATGCGAGGTGCAGACAAGCTATTGGAGCCGTTGGATGGAGCACCGATTGTACGAGTGCTTGTGGAACGTGCCCTGTTAGCAGATATGAGCGTCAGGGTTATGGTGCCAGATGTCGAGCATCCCAGAGCCCTTGCCGTGAAAGACTTGCCCGTTGAAGTGAGTGACGTGCCGGATTGCTCGGATGGCATGGCAGCATCCATACGCCGAGGCATTGTTGGCCTCACCGCACATTCAGTTATCGTTTTGCCAGCGGATATGCCGGAGATCACCGCAGAAGACTTGCGGGCTGTGGCAACCGCAGAAGGGAGCATTGTGCAAGCTACATCCAGCGACGGCACGCCGGGCCATCCAGTGAAGTTTGACCAACGGTTCTATGCGGAATTGTCAGAGCTTTCAGCGGACATTGGCGCAAAACCAATATTGAAACGCCATGCGGCAAATGTTGTCCGCGTTGCCTTGCCTGGCAACCACGCCACCACGGACCTTGATACCCCCGAGGAATGGGCCGCCTGGCGAGCAGGACAGGCGGCCCACAAAGCCCTCTGAGCGGGATTGGCTAGCTCAGAAGGAAAACGCGGGCCTCATGGCCCTTGAGGGTTTTACGCGCAGGCGGGAAAATGTTCTCTGCGACATCATTGTGTAACTCTGGAAAAAGTTTGAACAATTCGGCGCGTTGGTCCGTTTCCAGACCCGCCAGCATCAGATCACCGGGTTGGAAACTTTCGGACCAGGCCCCGTTTGAGACGACCAATTCGTGTTGATCAAAGAGGATGTGCACATAGGTCACCTCTTCCTCACTTAGTTGCTCAACACCGTCGAGGCAGGTCATGTTCACCGCCGCGACCAAAACCTCGGCTTCGCCAAACCAAAGCTCGGTTTCGCTATTGCCCAGGAGGATGCGGTGCTGTGGCGACACGAGCAAATCACGTTCTGGGGTTTGAGGGCCGAGACTGCCGGCTGCGACACGAACTGGCTGGAGCTCGGGCGCTGTGGCGAGTTCTGTCGCAGTCAGCACACGGCTGCCAATCCAACGGATGGTTTGGAATCCATTATCGCGGGTGAGGACTCGGTCACCGACGGTGAGGTCTTCCACTTTTTGCTCGCCTTCAGCGGTGTTGATACGCGTGCCTGCCGTAAAACACGGCACCAGATTTTCGATGTTGGTGAAGGTGAGCGTACCTTCCAGCACACCGTTTTCGTCGAAATACTCGACAAAGCCGTCGGAACCGTTGCCGTCGCTGTCGGCGCCGGTGATGCGGACTTGGAGCGATCCTCCGGGAGAGGCCGTACCGGTGAGATCGAGCGTATCGTTGTCGGCGCCAGAGGCTGTGAATGTGCTTCCACCGAAGATTTGGTCTCCAATGCCCACATCTTGGAATGTGTCGGCATCAGCCCCGCCTTGTAGAGTGTCGATGCCATCACCACCGATCAGCGTATCCGAACCGTCGCCTCCGACGAGGCTATCATCGTCGATACCACCATCAAGCGAGTCGTCGCCGGTGCCACCGATCAGGGTATCATCATCATCGGCACCGAAAATCGTATCGTTTCCAGCCCCGCCGTCGAGGCTGTCAGCATTGTTGGTTTCATTGGCGTCAGTGCCATCGTTTGGCAGCGAATAGCTGTTGTCGGCCGCGAAACCAGGATTATCGGGAGATAGGCCGCCGTAGATGACGTCATCGCCCTGCCCGCCCAGGATCGTATCATTACCTTCGGAGCCTTCGATCGTGTCATCGTCGAGGCCGCCGTCGACGCTGTCGTCGTCGAAACCTGCGGAGATACTGTCGTTACCGACGCCGCCAATGATCGTGTCATTGTCATCGCCTGTGATCACGGTGTCATTGCCAGATCCCGCGTCAACGCTGTCGCGATCATTGTTGGGATCGCTGTCCGCAGGGTAGCTAATCAGTGAGTTTGCAGGATCCTCGTATGCGTCATCGGGGGCCGCGTCGGCGAGGTCGATGCTTGTGTCAATGACGTCGTCACCCGAGCCACCGTCCACGGTATCGCTACCTTCGGCTCCGATGATGGTATCGTTGCCTATGCCGCCGGTGATGCTGTCGGCTCCTTCGCCACCGTCGATGGAGTCGGCGTCCGCGCCACCGTCGATTGTGTCGAGACCCATGCCGCCGAAAATCGTGTCGTCACCCGACCCGCCGAGAAGGCTGTCGTCGCCGTCACGTCCATCGAGGCTATCGTCGCCGGCGCCGCCGTCGAGGACATCCGTGGTGGTGCTGTCGCCGCCTGCGAGCGTATCGTCAAAGCTGGAACCTGTGAGGCCTTCGATGCCGCTGCCAATAGTGTCGTTGGCCGCATCGCCGCCAGAGGCCGTAAGATTACCAAGGTCGACATCAACGGCCGCGACGCTGTTGGAGTAGTCAATGGTGTCATTGCCTGCGCCGCCGATGAAGCTATCGGCGCCGGACCCAGCCATAAGGACATCGTTTCCTGCACCACCATCGATTGTGTTAGTGCCTGCACCGCCCGCGAGTGTGTCATTGTCGCTTTCGCCGAGCAGCTGATCGTTGCCAGCGCCACCGTCAACACTGTCATTGCCTGCGCCGGCTTCGATTGTGTCATCCACGCCATCGGAGCCATCAACCAGATCGCCATCGGGATCGTCGAGATAGGTCGCGTCAATGATGTCCGCGCTGCTCGTGCCAGACACAATGCCATCGGACGGAATACCAATGGCCAGCAGGAAAGCGGGTGAGATGGCGGCAGGTGTGGTGCCCACCAGTGTCAGGCTTTCGCCATTGGGGAACACAAGTTGTGCGTTGCCATTGCCATCATCTTGAACTGTGACATCGGCAGTTGTGACCGGAACGGTGCCGCCTGGATCGGAGTGCAGATTGCTGACATCCAGTTGGTCGTTGCCGGTGAGCGAGCCATCGGGATTTACCGTTGGTGCCTCAAAGGCTTGGACGATGTCTGCGCCTGATCCATCGGCCAAGATTAACGTATCGGTGCCGCCGCCGAGTATGATGTTCTCAATCTCGGTGTAGCTTGTCGTGAAGTCACCGTCGCTGACTGTGCCTTCTTCGGGAAAGAGCGCGGTGAGATCCAGCGTAAGGTCTTCGGTTGTGTTGCTGAGGTCGAGCACGTCACCATCGACCTCAGCGTCTTCACCGCCGGTGATTGTCGCGTTGCCCGTGGCATCAGTGAGAACGAAGGTGTCGTCCCCAATATTGCCCTCAGCTGTGTCATCGCCGCCATCAAGCACCACCGTATCATCACCAAAACCGCCGACCATGCTGTCATCATCGGCGCCACCCAGCAGCGAGTCGTTGCCAGCGCCGCCTTCAAGCGTGTCATCACCCGCACCGCCCGCGATTGTGTCTGCCTCTGTGCCGCCAAAGAGCGAGTCTGCGCCGCCGCCGGATGTGATGGAATCCGCGCCTGAGCCGCCATCAACAGTGTTGTTGCCAGCGCCTGCATCAATTGTGTCGTCGCCACCGTATCCAAAGATCGTATCGTTGAGCCCGTCAGCGCCATCGGTTTGATCTCCTTCGACGTCGATAAACGTGTCTGGGATGAAATCATTGCCCGACGTGCCATCCACGATGAGGTTAGATGGGATGCCGATGGCAACGAGATATGCCGGGTCTGCGGCTGTTGCGGGGTCGATTCCGATGAGCGTGATGCTTTCGGTCCCTGGGAACGTCAGCACAGCGTTGCCGTTGCCGTCATCGGTCACCGCCACATCGGCCGTGGTCACCGGCGTCGTGCCGAAATCAGACGTCAGGGCGGTGACATCCAGAACATCGTTGCCGGTGAAACTACCGTCTGGATTCACCGTAGGACCTTGGAAGCCCGTAACAGTGTCTTGCCCGCCAAGATCGGCTAGAACGATGGTGTCCCGCCCGGTGCCGAGGATGATATTTTCGATCTCAACAAAAGAAGCAGTGTCTGCGCCGTTGCTTACGGTGCCGGCCTCGGGGTCGGAACTAGTAAGATTAACGGTCAGGGCTTCGGTGACTGCGCTGAGGTCCAACGTGTCGCCATTTATCTCTTCGGACTCTTCGGCCTCGATCGTGTCGTTGCCAAAGCCGTCTTCGAGGACAATCGTGTCGTCGCCGAAACCGCCCCATAAATAATCATCGCCAGCGCCGCCGACGAGACTGTCTTGGCCAAAGGATCCGCGAATCCAATCGTCACCGTCGCCGCCGACCATCGTGTCATTGCCAGCGTTGCCAATGATCGAATCGTGGCCCGTGCCGCCTTCGATGCTGTCGTCGCCATCACCACCATCAAGCGTGTCGGCACCCGCGCCACCTTGAAGAAGATCGTTGCCTTCGTTGCCGAGCAGGCTGTCATTTTGCGCCGCGGTCAGTTCGATGTTGTCGAGGAAAGGCCCAAGACCATTACTTTCAGACGCCAATTCGCGGAATTCGACACGGTCCATGCCGCCGGTGCCGGTGACCGTGAAGCTGTACTTGCCAAACTCGCCTGCTTCGCTCGGCGCAACTGTGCCGACCAAGGTGCCATTCCAATAGACCTCGACCGTGTCGCCCTCGGCGCCTGCGCGCGCGGCGGCATCAAAGCGGATCGTATAATCCTGTCCTTCGGTGGTTTGCACATCTTGGTAGAGGTTATCGGCGGCTGAGCCATTGTCGAGTTCGACAAAATCGCCACCGTCAGCTGAAGTGACACCATTTGCCCCGCTGCCCCAACTTTCAATTGGACCCGCGTCATTGGTCCAGCCCGCCTGCGTGCTTGAAATATTTACGCCGCCAGGCGCAACGCCCGGGGTCTCAAGATCACCATTGACCAAAAGATTGGGGCTTGTGTCGGTCTCGGTGTCACCGACGAGCGTGTCATCCCCAAATCCGCCAAAGAGCGTGTCATTTCCGGCGCCACCGTAGACGCTATCATTGCCAGCGCCCGCATCGACGAGGTCTTGGCCTGTACCTGCGTCAATGCTGTCGTCTCCGCCGTTTTCAACCACATCTGCGGCAAAAAGTTGAACGTTGTCGAGTTGAACACCGTCCCCATCTTCGGGGCCAATCTCGGTGAATTGAAGCCGATCGCTCCCATCACCAGCGCCGCCGCTTATAAGGTATTCGAAGCTTTCCATGCTACCATCGACGGGGTCGACGGTGTCGATCAGGATGCCATTCCAGCGCACTTCGATTGTATTGGTTCCGACGTTTTGCAGATCGCCAGCATCGAAACTAAGAATGTATGATCCACCTTCAGTAAGACCTGCAACATCCTGATATACATCTAGGTTAGCCGTCGACCCACTCATGTCCAATACATATGTGCCATCGGTGGCAAAGGTGTTGCCCTTGCCATCGCTGTGCAAATCAAACGCACCGGCTGGGTCCACGGATGTCCAGCCTGAGATGCTGCCAATGGCTTGGTACCCAAATCCGACCGGCGTAGCGCCAGTCAAATCCTCAAAGGAACCATTGACAATAAGGTTTTGTCCAACCGGTGTAGCGGTGACATCCGGAGTTTCGGATTCACCGTAAATCTCATCGTCACCAGCGCCGCCTTCGATTGTGTCATCACCCATCCCCCCACTGAGTGTGTCATTGTCGTCTGCGATCGTGTCGACATCGATGGTCAGGTTGTCGATGCCCCAGCTTTCGTCGTTGACGCTTTGGTTCAGTCGGGCGCCGATTCCGAGTGTCACGGTTTCGCTTGGGTCGTCGAGGGTGATGCGCACTTCGTAGATGCGATCCAGCCAACCCGCGTTGTTCAGCAGGTCGGAGTCGCTGCCCGACGATGTGACCTGGTACGTGCCACCGGAGAATGTGCCGTTGGCATCTTGGCCATTAAATGTGCCCCCGCCATAGCCATCTGGCACAAATTCAAACGCCAATTGTCCGTCGATATAAACCCCAAAGGATTCATTGATGCCCGAACCATTGGCCTCATCCCATGAGTCGATCTTGAGAAAATCAAACGCGATTTCAGCACTTTCAACGTCACTGCCGAGGGTATACGTCTTTTGAATTTGCTCGGTCAGCGTGGAGGTGCCAGCGAAATTGCCCATAAAGGCATTTCCGTTGTTCATCGTGTCATTCTCAGCCACCGCGCCGCCGCCGGATACGTAGGTCCATCCGGTTGGGCCTGATGCGAAATCCTCGCTGACAACACGTGCGGTAGACATGCCGCCACCGTTGATGACATCGTCGCCATCCCCCGCGCTTATTTGGTCATTGCCACCACCACCATCGATCGTGTCGTCGCCTGAGCCTGTGGTTACGACATCGGCGCCCTGCCCGGCGTCTATGGAATCTGTGCCAGTGCCCGTTGTGACCGTGTCGTCTCCGTCACCGGTATCGATGCTTTGGTTATCGGTGATTTGCGTAACTTGGTCCGCGCCACCAGAGCTCGGCGCGATCAGTTGGTCGAAGTCCGACAAAGAGCCCGCGGCCAGCGTTGCATCAGCATCAATGTCGCCAGGAGCCCCTACGCTGAAATCAGATGTCCCGTCAGAGATGGACAAAAAACCGGCCGCACCATCATGAACAAATGAGAATCCCGCCCCCAATGCCGACAGGTCAAGTGTGTCGCCATTTGTCGTTGAGACCCCGGACCAAAACGACGGATCGTTCCAGTTCGCCTCCGTGACGGTAATTGTAGGCATACTCAGTAATCTCCAACCGGGTGCAGGCTGTCCGCCCGCGTAGTACTAGCCAGAGATGTGACGCGCCAATACGGCTCCGCTGGGGATGAAATTCGGTCCTTTTGTGACGATGTTGTGTGTATGAACCAACCGAAACAGCCAAATCGTTAACGAACCCAGTCACAATTGTGTCCAAATCTTGTGATCTTGTAACGCAGATCAAGGGTCATGTCGGCTCAAGTACTGCAACGTGCAGACGCCTGGAAGCGGCCGCCGGACGCTAAAAAGGTGCATCAACTGGCATCGCCTCCTTTGGCACTATTGCGCAAAGACGATTGCAGCTTCGTGGCGTTTCAAGGATGGGCGTGCTGCTTGGAACTGATCTTGATCACAGTCTCGCATTTCTAACTGTGGGAAAATCTCAAAGAGCTCTTCACGCTGTGGAGCATCCATCGAGTTGATGCATAACTCACCGGGCTGGAATGACTCGCTCCAAGCCCCTTCTGAGAGGACGATCTCATGGCGCTCGAAGAGCACGTGAACATAACGCACCTGCGGCAACTCTTGGCGTGAGACGCCACAATTTCCCAGAAGATGCCCCGCAGCCACGAGAACTTCTGGACTGCCAAGTAAAACCTCCACTTTTACATTGTTTATGAGCATACGGTGCTGAGGCGAAACCCACAGGTCGCGATGCGGTGCGCCAGCGCCCAGTGAATCTTTCGCGATACAGATGGGCTGTAAATGCGGTGCGCTGCGCAAGTCCTCATCAGTCAACAAACGCTCTGCGATCCATCTTACCTTTTGGAAGCCATTGTCCCGTGTCAGCACGAGATCGCCGGAGCGCAACGTCTCGACCGAGCGATAGCCCGATTGCGTCTGAATCTGGGTGCCCGCCAAGAAACACGGCACCACCTTTTCGATGTTGGCAAATTGGAGCGAACCTTCGAAGTTCCCGTCAGCATCGTAGTATTCAATGATACCGTCGTGCCCGTTTCCATCACTATCCTCTCCGGAGACAATGACTTTGAAAGACCCGCCTTCTGAGTAAGATCCTGTAAGATCCAGCGTGTCGAAGTCGTCACCTCCAGAGCCGCCATCAATGATGTCGCCAAAGGATACATTCTGGATCACATCCGCGCCATCGCCGGCATCGACTGTGTCGTTGCCATCTCCTGTGGAAATTGTGTCTGCTCCGGCTCCGCCGTCGATGGAATCATTGCCTGAACCACCATCGATGACGTCATCTCCGTGGCCCCCGTCAATGGCATCATCACCAGATCCCCCATCAAGGGTGTCATTCCCCTCGCCTCCGTCGAGATCATCGTCACCCACGCCACCGTCGACCATGTCGTCGCCTTCGGCACCGTCGATTGTGTCGTCGTCCGACGCTACAAGAGAAATATCGTTGAGAAGCGGACCATAGCCGTTGTCTTGAGTAGCATCTTCGCGGAATTCCAGTCGGTCCATGCCGCCAGTGCCGGTCACGGTGAAGGCGTAGGTGTTGAAGTCTCCGGCTTCGTCAGGCTTCACCGTGCCGACATGTTCGCCGTTCCAATAGACTTCAACCGAGTCACCTTCTGCGCCGCCGCGCGCTGCGGCGTCAAATTCGATGGTATATTCCTGGTCCTCTTCGGTCTTTATGTCTTGGTAGAGATTGTCTTGCTGGCCAGCGTGGCGGTCTAACTCGACAATCGTACCTCCGTCACCGCCGCTGAAGCCAAGGAATCCATCCGCCCAGGTCTCGATTCCGCCCTGATCGTTTGTCCACCCGTCTTGGTCGCCTTGCGGCGTCCACCCGGAGGTGTGGCTATCATCATTCAGTTCGCCATTCGTGAGCAAGTTCCCACCGGTGCCATAACCACCGTGAAGGACATCATCCCCGCCGCCGCCGTGGATACAGTCATCTCCGAGGCCGCCATTGACACTGTCAGCACCATCACCGGTGTGGACCTCATCATCACCACTGCCGCCCTTCACGATGTCGTCACCCATGCCGGTTGACACGTCATCGTCACCCGAGCCCGCATTTACATAATCATCGTCTTTAGCTTGGCCTGGATTGCGATCAAAATCGGGATCATCGCTTGAATATATCTCAACATTATCAATACCCCAGCTCTCGTCATTCACGCTTTGATTGAGCTTTGCACCAAAGCCAAGCGTCATCTCTTCGCCAGGATCATCCAGGGTGATACGAACTTCGAATTTCTGGTCAGTCCATCCGGACATACCAAGGTGCTCTGGTCCACCTTTTGGAGTGATCGCATACAAACCACCGTCGAATTCGCCGCTTTGTGCCCCGCCAGGCAGGTAGCTGAAGACTTGTTCGCCGTTGATGAAAACGCCAAATTGCTCTTCCAAGCCGTAATTCTGAGAATTGTCCCAAGAGTCGAGCTTTAGGAAATCAAATTTGATCACCGCGTGATCAGCGCCCTCAGTCAGATCAAACGCCTTCTGAACTTGTTCGCCCAGTTCAGGCTGGCCGGAGAAATTTCCCATGAAAGAATCGCCATCGGCCAGCGAGTCATTCTCGTTCACATCGGTGCCGTTAGACGTGTATGTCCACCCTTCAGAACCATTGGAGAAGTCTTCTTGGGCTATCACGTCAACACCATCGTTCCCAGCATCGATCACGTCATCTCCGGAGCCGCCGTAAATGGTATCATCGCCAAGGCCACCATCGACCACATCGTCACCACTGCCTGCGTTGATCTCGTCGTCGCCGTCGCCTGTATCAATAATGTCATCACCGACAGATGTTTCGACGGTATCGTGGCCGTCGGGAGCTATGATATTGTCGAAGTGGTCAATATGACCGGAGCCAAGATTGGCGTCTGTGCCCTCAGCCTCCGAGCCACCCACAGAGAACTCCGTCTCGCCATCACAGATGGTCAGCGTGTTGGCCCCGACGTTGCTTGAAAAGGAGAAACCGCCCCCGAGCCCGGACAGATCAAGGGTGGCCTGATTGTCGGTATCCAGCCCAGACCAAAAATCAGAAACGTTCCAGTTGTCAGGCGTAACAACAATAACCGTCATTGATCACTCCTTACGCCTCCCGCGTTAAGGAGTGGGCCCAACCTCTTCATAAAATGTAAAAATCAGCAGACAAGAAAGCTAACTCATCGACGTTTTCGCCGTGAATTATCTTCGTGTTTCTCAGAAATTTAAGCAAAAATGGGCGGAGGCAGCGTGCGCCTCCGCCCATGTCGCCCACATGCCGTGAGAGGCGCGCGTGCGAGCTGCATATCTTTGCTCTGCACATGAATGCAGAAATAAGAGATAAGGTTCCGGGCCGAGCGCCTGTTAAAGCGCGCGGGCCATTGCTCTATTTGGTGATCAACTCGGCTTCATGGCGCTTAAGCGAGCGCCGTGCCGCCGTGTATCCCTCAAGGCCTTCGCGCGATTTAAGGTCTGGGAAGAGTTCAAATATCTCGTTGCGCTGAGCATTACCCATGCCAGACATTGTGTAGTCACCGGGCTGGAACGTCTCTGTCCACGCCCCGTTCGACAAGACCACCTCGTGGTTGTCGCACATGAAGTGCACATAGGTCACACCCAAAGTGCCCACTTCGTCTACGCCTTCTAGTCCGGTCAGATGCTTGGCCGCGGCAAGAACTTCACGTTCCTCGAAGTAGAGAGACGTTTTGTCGTTATTGACGAGAACTCTATGGTTCGGGGACACGAGCATGTCATGCGCCGGCAAGTTGGGGCCGAGCGAGCCCGCTTGGATTAGGATGGGCTTGAGGTGCGGAACACGGGCGAGTTGATGCCCTGTGAGTTCCTTTTGTCCTATCCAGCGGATCTCTTGCAGGCCGTTGTCACGGGTGATGACCCGGTCGCCGACTTGCAGGTCTTCGACCAGACGCTGACCTGTGGGCGTGGCGATGGTTGTGCCAGGCGTGAAGCAGGGCACGATCTCTTCGATTTCGAAGAAATCCATTGTCCCGGTGACGGAGCCATCGGTGCGGTCAAGGAATTCGATTGTCCCGTTGATGCCGTTGCCGTTGATGTCGTCGGTCTCGTTGGTGATGCGCCAATCTTCGCCGCGGACACCCACTCCGGTGAGGTCGAGACGGTCAAAGTCGTCGCCTTCTACGGAGCCATCAATGATGTCGCCCGTCCCTTCGATTGCGGAGTTGACGATGAAGACATCGCGATCCGCACCGCCGGTGAGTTCGTCGATGCCTTCACCACCATCGATGGTATCGTTGCCCGCACCACCAAAGATGGTGTCGGAACCAGAGTCACCTTCGGCAATATCTTCGTCGATACCGAGATTGATGAGGTCGTCACCGGTGCCACCGTCCACGCTGTCGGCGTCATCGCCAGTGGTGATAGTGTCGTCGCCTTGGCCGCCGAGGACCGTGTCGCGGTCGTCATTGACGAAGGCGTCGGTGTCGTCGGTGATCTCACGCGAGGCGATGTTGCTGGTGTCGATGAGGTCGCCCTCGTCGCCACCATCCACGAAGTCGGAGCCTTGGCCGCCGAAGATCGTATCGGCACCGCCGCCACCGAGGATGGAGTCATCGTCAATGCCCGCGTCAATCAGGTCATTGCCACCATCGCCCGAGATCGTATCGCGGTCGTCGCCGGTAAAAATCGTATCGTTGCCAGTGCCACCGATGACGCTGTCGAGATCGTTGATCGTGACGGTGTCGCTCAGCGCTCCGTTGTCGTCGATCAACTCGAGCACATCAAAGTTACCCGCGTCGATGTAATCATTCCCTTGGCCGCCGTCGATGGTGTCAGAGCCGTGAGAGCCGATCAGTTCGTCATCTCCAGAGGCGCCGAAGATGCTGTCGTCGTCGATGCCACCGTCCACAAAGTCGTCGTCTGCACCAGCGTCGATGGTGTCACGGTCGTCGCCGGTTGTGATGACATCGTTGCCGACGCCGCCGGTGACGCTGTCACGGCCGTCTTCTTGGTTGGGGTCACGGTCAAACCCGAGAATATCGCCAAGCGCGCCAGGACCAAAGAACGTATCGTCCCCCGCATAGTCGGAGAAGGTATTGGTGCCCGCATTGATCGTATCATCGCCAGAGCCGCCACCGATGGTATCCGCTCCTTGAATATCGATGATGAGGTCGTTGCCGCCGCGGCCTTCGACGATATCGTTGTCAATGCCCGGTTGAATTGTATCGTCGCCCGCAAGTGCAATGATCGTGTCGGCGTCGTCGCCTGTGCGGATGAAGTCGTCACCCGTGGTGCCCTCGATGCTATCAAGGTCGTCCAGCGGATCGGGATCCTCGTCCAGGCCATCAAGCGGATCGATCGGCTGCAATGTTGGATCAACGGGGAACACATCGGTGTCGATGCGACCTTCGGAGACCACAACGGTCACAGTCGCGGTGTCTTCGTTCCCGTTGCCATCGGTGATGGTGTAGGTGAACGTGTCCGTGCCCGAGAAATTTGGGTTCGGTTCATAGGTGATGGTACCATCACCGGTGAGGAACGCGATGCCGTTCGATGGACTCGAAATACCAGTGATGATGAGCGGATCACTCTCTGGATCGCTGTCGTTGTCAAGCACCGGAATGATCACTGAGTCATTTGGCAGCGTACTGGCCGAGTCGTTTAACGCATCTGGCGGCAAGTTGCCCGGCGCCACGGTGATCACAACATCCGCGGTATCTTCGCCACCGTTGCCATCAGAGATGGTGTATGTGATCGTCTCGGTCCCTGTGAACCCAGCGTCCGGCGTATATGTAATTGTGCCATCAGGGTTCACAGTGGCCGTACCATTGGCAGGCACCGAAGCACCCGTCACGGTCAGCGGATCGCTTTCAGGATCGCTGTCGTTGGCCAGAACCGAGATCAGGACGGCAGTGTCCAAATCGGTATCGACTGTGTCATTCACCGCGTCAGGTGCGGTGTTGCCATCTGGATCAGTGGTCTCGAAGTAGACGTCAGAGACGATGACGCTCTGCTCGCCTGCTTCGCCATTGTCGTAGTCGATCTCAACGCGCGCCACAGGGCCCGCGATTTCAACCAACATCGATGCTTCAGGAGAGGTCAGGTCGTTGTCACCACCACCGGTGGCCGTGTTGCCGATCACGTCAACCGCGCTGCCAGGTGTGAGGGTCACCGCAACCGGGTTGCCGTCCGCATCGAACGCACGGATCGAAATAATGTCTTCAAACGCGACACCGGGGCCACCGTCGAGGTCGTTGACCGCGGCGCCGTCGATGTCGTTGAGACGGAAGGAGACGTTGGTGACTTCATCGCCGTACAGCGGATCCGCCGAAGAGAACGCCAGTGTGGTGGTCGACACATCGCCGGGGCCAGAGGTGCCACCGGGGTTCAAACCATCGCCAAACAGCTTCAGGTGAGAGTTGGGACTAAAGGGCTCTCCTGTGTCTACATATCCTTCGAGGTCAACGATCACACCGATGTCACCCCCGGTTTCGCCCACCACGGCCACCGCAACATTGACACCACCTGTGTTTACGGTCTGGGTCCCATCTAAGACCCCACCGTAGGGGCCCAATGCACCCCAGTCCAAAAACAATACAGGCATTTCCAAACCCTCTCAATTCATGACGGGGTTACCCCCGACGTGCCGCTCGTGCGGCGGCCACACGGCCAATTCCTTTTTCATGTTGCTGCGAACAGAACCACTGACAGCACGCTTTGTGTGGGCACACGCCACACGCGTTTGTCCGCGGCTTCTGCAGCCGCGTGGCTTCGCTCACCACGGTATACCCCATGCACAACATTTCGATGGCCACCCCGCAACCACCAAACACATCCCCAATCATACGCTTGTGAACCTACGCCTGTGGCAGGCCCCAACAAAGGAGAAAATTCGCCACAAATTCGCTTTGAATTCGGCAAGGTCCGTTTGGATCACCAAACCACGCGGCGAATCGAAGTCCTTTGAAAACAATTTCATCCAACGCACGACTTTCTAAAGGTCTATTAACGCGGGACTTTCACCTTAAGCGTGTTATTCTGCAAATAATACACGCGTTTAATTGTCTCCAAGACCGAAACAATTGACCATGAATCGACTACATTTATTAATTCAATTGAGTGGTGCCAAATGTGGCACTCGGCGTCGCCAAACCAGAACCAATCCCACTTTTTGACAAGAATTGGCCTATTTTTTCTTTGCTAGTTCACCAAAATTAGACCCGAATCGCGGCGGTGGTCATCAGACCGGAGCTATGGCCTTGGATCAAACCGTGGGTCGAACGCTAGCGGCAAGAATGATAAAATAGCTAACACCAATGCGCCTTAGCCGCACGCACACTTTGCTAAGTCTACGTTACACTGGGGGGAATGTTCAGTGGTACCCAAGGCCGGACTCGAACCGGCACGCCCGCAAGGGCGGGGGATTTTGAATCGAATGGACATCTTTTGAAAACAGCGGCCTAGTTAAATTTTCGCACACAGACAAAACGGGAACGGACTGTGAATGTGTGACTCGCAAAACTAGGGTCAGGACCTATTAATGTCGCTCTGCCTTGAATTCAGAAGTCGGACCAAGATAGGTGAGGCACCCTGTGTCAAAGACTACGACGTGTGAGATTTCCGGGCGTGATCGGGATGAGTATAGCAT
>JAKVBH010000021.1 GCA_022447495.1 Marinovum sp.
AACGGTACTCGTGACTTGTCATCGGGACAACAGGGACACAGAGTGTCTGAATACAATTTGGTCGGTGCAAGTGACGTGTGGGTCATAAGGTCAGCGTGCAACGAACGCCGCGTCGCGTTGGATGTACCACCCGGTGCTTGGGTCGCAATCGAACATCCGGTCTTGATGTAGCGGCGTTTCCCAATTGGTGAATTGGCCCATTGCACCACAGCACATGCTTTCATGTTTGAGAGGGGAAAGCGTAATCCGAAGTTGGTATCGGTGGAGGTACTATTTCACCAAATGGTTTGTAGCGGATCGACAAGACCACGGCGCCGGGGTCGCCATTCAGCCAGATGTACTCGATCAGCACTTGCCCCGTGTTTGCAACGTTCTCCGCGATGCGATTGCCTTTGTCGTCATAGCAGCATGTGGATGACTTCACCCTTGCCCGGCGTTTTACGCCAGATCATTTGACCTGCGATATTGTAGACGTATTCACCGAAGATGACGCCATCTTTGGCAACTTCGGTCAGTCGTCCAGCCGCATCATAGCGACACTGATCAATTTTTTTGCTGTTCGTTCAATGCGTCAGGGTTGCAAATCAACTCACGTTCGCGCCAAGGTTTTACGTCCTTTAGAAATTTCTTTCGTAGCTCTTTTTCGTCGAGTATCTTTGGGTCCAACCTTCCGGTTGGTCTGCAGATTTGAAACAAATTATGAATTAAAATCGTAAGCTCTCGTGGATACCTAGTCGGAAATGCGCCGTGATCTTGTAGATCCATCAGACTATTAAAAAATGTGTTAAGGATGTGGTACGTGCTTATCACCGCTTTGAGAAACAACTCAGCCCGATCCTCCTGAGGACCTTCGTCACCCTGTCTAACCTGGGTAACACGCACTTCTTCGTGCGTTGTATGGAACCAAACGATGACATCCTGTCCATAGGCGTCAAAAATCTCCTCGTCGGTCATTCTTTCATTCATCGCACTGATCCATCCGGCCGAACGCTTTCGCGATATTTGTCGCCATATCTATTTTTATATCGTTCCTTTGGCCCCCTTTTCCAAGCGCTACCGCCATGGGCGCCTGAACCTGAATCTTTAGTGTTTTCTGTCTCCCAATATGAACCGTCCGGTCCTTTTAGACCTTTTCCTTTCTTCGTGAAATCCTATGGTCTGTCATCGGGGGTTTGGCCTGCATATGGTTTTTCTTCGGCACATTCCTCCACCCCTTCCGCCGTTGTCTCGCCATCGTTCGGCACCGCGTTCGACACAGCTTTGGTTGCCGCGACAACACTCCCTACTTGCCTTCTTGAGAATAGCGACGCTGCGCCGCGCGCTAAACCTATCCCAATTCGTGCAATGGTCGGGCCATATGTTATGGCACCTTGAACGACGGGATAAACGAATGCGGCCTCGCCCCTTGGCTCAACATTCATCCCTGGGCTTTGCAGCGCGTACCCATACACACTGGCGCCATCCACTAAGCCGAGTGGGTCTCCCTGGATATACCGACCGGTAGTCGGGTCATAGTCGCGCATCCAGTTTTGATGCAGCGCGGTTTCCCAGTGGTAGACTTGGCCAGGGAAGCGCAGACCAAAGTCAGTGCCAGTGGAGGTATGAACCTCTCCAAATGGCTTGTAGCTGATCGACGAGACCTCCGCGCCGTTGCCGCCTGTCGCGCTCCAGCGTGGGCACTCTCGCGGCTTATCTGCAAGGCAGGAACATGCCCGACAGCATCAGATGCGCCTACGCCCGTGTTGGGATGGAGTTCCAAATCAATGGTGTTCTGGTGTCCGTCGATTTGGACCTGTTTTGGGATCTAGCGCTGGTTCCAGATGCGGGTTTGATTGCCGCCGAGTTTAGAGTAGCGAAGGGGTCTGCGCTTTTTGAGTTCAGCTTTCAGCCTGGGATTGAACCGCAACGTCAGCCACGCCTCGCCCCATGCCACTTGAAAGTCTTTGAGACCAGCCAAACCGCCCCTGAGGCTTTGCGCCGCGCCCGCGTGCTTTGCGCTTGCAACGCCGCCATTTTGCACGTCGGTCAGAGTGTAGTCTACAATTCGATCGAGGGCTCGCCCACACTGATTGAGCACCGACACCCCTTGGCGTTCCAAAAGAGCCGCCGCGACCACCATGGGACCAAGGGCATGAATTTGATAATGCAGCGCGAGATGCGCGCGCCGCATTTCTTGGGGGAGGCTACCATCGGGTTGCGCGGTGCATGCCACATAGCTCAATGACCAGGCGGCCCAGCCTCGTGTGACCGTATCACCGGTGATCAGAGACGTTGCCGCCCCAGCCAACGCAGCCCAGGCGCGCAAGTTACCGGAGGCTGACCCTTTGGGTGCCGTTTCCCAATAGGTCATCTGTTCGTTCATACGCCGCGTCAGCCACGCACGGATAACCTTAGCATCCCGGGTGTTCGCCACGGGTATGACTTGAGCGGCCACCAAAGCCAGAGCCGCCAAACGAGACCCAATGGTCAATTGTACAGTTTCACTACCAAGGGCGCTCAACGCATCTGCGCGGGCCCAAGTTGCCAGGGCGTTGACCACACATGCTGCTGCTTGGGCATCTTGGGCGGTGATGGATTGATCGGTTTGTTGGGAGAGGTCACGAACAAACTCTTCGAGCGCGGCTAGGGCGAGACGGGCCGCTTTGTCTGCCTCGTTGTCAATGGTGCTGCGAGTAGGGTCGTTTGCGTCGTAACGGCTTACGAAATCAAGGCTCACGATGGGCTTCGGCACGACGGGGCATGCCGCCAAGGCGGAGCTCGCAGAAAGAAAGAGAACCAAACAAAGCAATCTCATGGGATCAGGGCTGCATCGCTGTGAGAATGGTGAGAAGGGTCTTGGCTTCTGAGTGGCCCAGGTTTGTGGCGTGGGTCAACCAATTGATGGCTTCGACACGATTTTGTGCGACACCGATGCCGAAACCAAACGCACGGCCAAGCTCAAACATGGCTTCGATGCTTCCTGACTTTGCCGCTTGTTCAACCCACTCGTACGAAGCGGTCAGGTCCGACGGTGTCGTGGCGCGGCTGCGCAGTAATAGACCAAGATCAAGGGCCGATGCGCTGTCTCCGGTTGCAGCCGCTGCTTGCAACAGGCTCGCTATGTCGACCTGAGCGTCGATCTGGTCCCGAACGGTTTGTGATGTGGCGCGGTAAACTTCAGTCATCGTCGTGAGGACTTCGAGCTTGGCCCTTTGCGTCGCTTCGACAAAATATTGAGCCGCCGCACCTGGATCATAACTGGCGCGATTTGGGTCGGCAGTTAGTGTGATCAATCGCAGAAGCGCGGTGTCATCGCCTTCGGACCAATTGCGTTTCGCCCGGGCCACCAAGTCGGGTGCTTCGCCTTTGCCGTACCATCCCAATTGCGCATTGTTCAGGCGCAGTTTGGAAAGCACGTGGCCGCCCTCAAACGTGAGTCCGATTTTCAACCAATGCAAACTCGATTGGGCATCCCCATGGAGAGTATAGGCGTCCGCGATCTCCGCTGAGTCCTTGGTGCCGCAATTCATTAACGAGACTGCACGGTCGACATAGTCATCGACCTTATTCGCGGGGATGTGCGGCATGGCAAACATCAACGCGAGGAAATCACCGCGCTCTTCAATCGTCTGAGCAAACTGCGCATAGACCTCAGCCTGGGGACGGATGTCTGATTGAAGCCGGGCGAGGAGCCTTATCGCAGCACCTTCACCACGATTGCTTGCTTGCAGTAGAAGATCCACAATCTCGCTTGCCACACTGGGCACGCGGCCATTGTATTTGATAAGGGCGATGGCAAGGTCGAGAGCCGATGCCACACCATTATTGAGATAGACCCTGCGGAACAGCTCAATAGCCAAATCCCGTTGAGATGGCGTGAGGGCAAGCTCCATTTCTTTTTTTGCGAATTCTTCAAGCGCTTTGTCCGAACTATTGAGACGGTGTGCCCAAAACCGAAGACCCGCGGTACCCGCAAGGCGATTGGATTGCACCCGTTGCGCCATGGTCGCGATGGCCTGTGGGCTTGACCCAAGGCCATGAGTTTGAATTTGTGCGACGGTTTCTGGATCTCTGATGTCCGACAATGCGGTGAGGTCGGGCGCAGAGATGGGTACCAAGTCGTGATGAGCGGCGCGATACGCATTGGCAAAGGACTCGGCGAAATCCAGACGCGGAGCATCGTTCACCTGACAGCGATAGAACGCGTCAAGATCATCAAGCGCCTGTGGAATGTCGAAGCGCGCGGCAGCATCCGCCAAGAGGCTATCGACCCGACCAACAGTTGCGGGGTCGTCGCGGTAACGAACAAGCATCCGCGCCAAGAGCCTCTGCCCTTCGCCATCTCCGCGGCGTACGGCCTCTTGGAGGTAGTGCATGGCGCGCGCTTCTCCGGCCCAGCGGCCAAACCGGACTAGAACTTCGGTGGCCAAGTCGCGGAAGACCCGGCCAGGAGCCGCAGGCATTTCCGTAATTTCGCGCAAGTATTGAAAATATGGGCTGTCTTTGCTGGGGAGTGCGTCGCCAATGTTCACGTCCAGGGCCAGATAGGGCACCACGGACCGAAGGACCCTGCGTGGGTCCTGACCGTGGTTGTGGCCCAAGATCGCCGCCAAGTCATCGGCGCTGAGCGCTTTTGAGGTTACGAGCGCTTCTGTTTGCTCGGGGTCAAGGCTGATGCCCAACCGCACGGCTTGGCGAAGATAGAAGCGCAACTCGAGGTTGTCTTTAAACGCTTCATCCGCGTTGAGATGAAATTCCACCACGCGCCAAGCTGCTTGTGCGCCACCAAGGTTTGCCGAGAACTTGTACCATGCCAGCGCCAGGTCAGGGCGAGGGGCGACTGTCGTTCCCAATTGGTATTCGCGCGCGATGCGCTCGGCACGGCGGCAAATGCCGCGATCCAACTGGCCTAGCATGCCGCCAAATGCCATCGTGATTGTCAGATCAAGGGGGGCATCCCATCCTTCGATCAGTGTGCCGTCTTGTTCCAATCGCGCAATCTCAAGAAGGGCTTCGGCGCTGCCATCATAGGCCGCATCGCGGATAAGTGTCTGTGACTTTCCACGATCCACATTGACCCCAATGCCTGCGGAATAGTACCGCGCCAGGGTAACCCGCTGGGCATTGCTGAGGGCATCTGTGCGGGAGGTCAGCGTTTCCACAACCCGCTCTTGGCGGATCTGATCAAACCGACCGGCCCGGATCAGAACTTCAAGTCGCAGGAATTGCTCGTCGACTTCAGTGAACGCCTCATCAATCGCGGTACGTCGCGCGATCAGTGCGGCTATAAAATCGAAGTGACGGTCAGCATCGTCTTGGCTGTAGCGCCGAATATCGCGACGCAGAAAGCGTAGCCGTTCTTCATCGGTCAACTCATCTTGGGTGCCTCTGACCTCAAAGTCATTGCCCGCTTTCGCCCTAGGGGCCACACACACATCGCGTGCATCTACCTGGGGCGGTAAAAACTCCAGCTCAATCGGTGCAGACACACTGACGGTTGCGAGATGGATCAAAGCGGTTCCGACAGCGCCGGTCCAGAGACATTTCCACATAGAGGCCCCCATCACTCGCAGGCTTTCAAACTTGGTGCGAACCCCAAAGGCTGCCCGGTTTCTACTTCAAGGCTCACCGCGTGGGCCGCGACTGGATCGACGGGCGAAAAGTAGAACCGCCCGGTCAGAACTTGATTTGGTTCGCGGTAAATGCTCCGGCTTTTGGTGACGCCTTCTGCGTCAATGAAGTGAAACGACGCCCGTATTGCCGGGACACCGCCCGTGTCGAATTCGAGGACGAGGGGCCTGTCTTTGGCAATCCAATTGATGTCCGCAACAAGCTTGTCGTCTCTATTCATAAAGGGAATTTTGTTTTTGCAGGCGCGTGCGGCGGCGGCGCTCAACTCGCGGATCGGCTGGAGCCCGTGGGCGCCCATGGAACTCGAGACAGGCCATTCCCATACGAGGACTTTGGGTGCCGCAGTGGCGTAGTCGTTTGATGTGAGGTACGACGCCATCGCCGCAAATGCGCCACCGTTCGGCACGCCATAGGACTTCACAGAATACCCGGTGGATTCGCCCACAAAGCCCGCGAAATTCAACTCTTTGGTTGCAGTGGTTTCGGTGCCCAGGACCACCAAATGCTCCGAGATTTCACCGCTTTGGCTTGCGCTGTCTACAGTGACAAAACTGGTGACCTCTGTACGTGGCAACTCTGAGTGGCAAGCCATTTGAAGAATGGCGCGCATGTGGGACGGGATCACGGTTTGGTTCACCATGACGGATTGAAATTGGCCGACCCCTTTCAGCCCGGCGCTGACCACAGCGGCTCCCACCGATTGCGCCAGGATCCGCGCGCCGGCGGGCGTGGGTCGAGGATCAGTGTTTAGGAATGGTGCGTTGCCGTCCAAGGCTGCCTGACGCAGCTGGGGGAATGCATCCGCCGTTATGATCCGGGCGGCGCGCAGTCTTTTGAGCATCTCTTGGTGTACGGCGACGGCTTGTTCCGGGTCATATCCGATGCCTCGTGCCAAAGGAGTCAATTTGTCGATCAACGCCATTGCACGTGTGGGTACGGGCAGCAGAACCAACGCGGTCCCTTTGGTTCGCAATACCTCAGACAGCGCTGCAATCTCGCGGACCATAGCATCGGACAACGTGTGATGCGACATCAGTTCGGGGTTGATGGCAAAGAAAAAGCCGTCCTTTCCTTCGACTGCTGGCAGCGCGCGATTGTGTTCCAGCGCGCGGCATCCAAATCCCGAAGATACTTGTGTCTGTGCATATGCAACCAAGGGTGCCAGCGCGGTCAAAAGCGCGGCCCCGATCACTGCTTTTAGTCCTTGTTTGATGCTCCGGAGGTGCATTTTTTTCTCACCAAAGCTTTCTGCTGCCGACATATTCTGCCTGTTAGTCGTTATCACCACCCTCAGTCGGTTGGATGAGCCGTAGCAGATTGGCGGCGGTGGTGTGCACCGCTATCTGGTCAGATGCAACGGCCAGTTCCAGGAGTTCTTTTGCTTGTGCTGTGTCAGACGGCGCCGTGGGGGACCCCATGCGAGCACGTTCCAAAAGCGTCATTGCCAACGACAATTCCAAACGTCCTCCGCCGTGGGTGCGCGCTTCGTCTAGGATGCGCTGGCGGGTGCGATCCGACAGGGCGCCGAACAAGCGGCCTTCGCCGTTGAATGCGGCCACAGCTTCCAAAGCCAGCGTGTTCCCAGCCCAGGCATGGGGGTAGAGGACGGTGATGTACTTCCGGACCCGGTCGCGCGGTTCGTTCGTTGGATCAAGGGCGTGCATGGCCTTGATCATTGTTCCAAGCGTCCAAACGCGACCTGAACCGACAGCAACCGCCGAGAAGTAAGCAAGATCAGACGCTGGTGCCCCAGGCTCTGCTTGAAGAAGGCGGACATATCGTTGAGCGGCCAAACCGTCGCCTGCCTCGGCGAGGGCGCGCATCAGGTCGGCGGGCACATAGGTGCCGTTGAGCACATCCTGGCGTGCTTGGCGCAAGCGTTGAGATCGCAAGTCGCGCGTGCCGCGCACGCCCGGATCGACGATGACGGAGATTTGTGTGCTGTCTGATGACGGCGCGATGAGATTTGGGATGATTGATCCAGTGCCCACGGTTGAGACAACCGCGCTGCTCTCGGCCGAGGCACCCGTTGCGAGGAGCAAAGCAAAGGTGATACCCCAGCCGCGCATGTTAGCTACCATGTCCACAGGTCGGCTCTGGCCACCCAGGGACACGCTGACCTTTTGAGATGTGCAGCGCCTCTGTGCCGTGTAAATCCATGGCGACATGATGTGTCAGAGGGGCAATATCGCCGTCTAAAAGGCGTGGGAATTGATCGCTGAGGTCGTTGCCTCGCACCAAAAGCTCTGCGCCAGTGGCGGCCGAAATGCCTGCGCGGTTGTGGGTCAATTGGTTGTTATCAATCACAGTGACAGCGCCATCGCGCTGACCTGAGATCCAAATCCCTGCGGTTTGATTGCCGGAGATCGTGTTTTGACGCAGCATGGTCGCGTCACTGGATCGAACTTCAATGCCTTTTTGACGGTTGTCGAGCACGACGTTGTTTTCGGCCAGACCGCAGCGGGACCGATGAAACTTGATCCCTGCTCCGTCACGCTTCCAAATTACGTTTTGACGCAAGACGGCATTGTCGGACCCCGATGCCACCAAAATGGCGACGCGGTCGCCTTGCAAGAATGTGTTCCGCTCCAACACGGCATGACTCGAATGGCGCTCGATACGGATAGAATTGGCCTTTGCGCCACCTGCGAAGATGTTGTCGATGACGTGGGCTTGGGTCGCGTTGGACAAGTGCAGCCCCACGTCGCGCATCGCACGGAACGTGTTGCCTGACAAAGACGGGGCTGAGACGGTGTCGAGCGAGACGGAGGCCATGTCTTCGAAGAGGTTATCGTGTAGTGAAACGGTTTCGCTGCGCGGGTTCAAAAGCGTCCCCAAAACCGAGAGGCCGATGAACTTCGGAGTTTGCCCAAAACCCAAGCCACGCAGCGTGCTGTCGCGCAGGGTCAGCGTGCCGCCCTGCATCACCGTGACAAAAGGCTCAAAGCTTGGAGCTTGGGCGTTTTCTGGCCCAGAACCCTCGATTATGGCACCATTGACGGTCAAACGTCCCATGGAAATGAGAAACGTGCCGTGGCGGCGCGACATGGTGAGACGGTCGTCCGGACGTAAAAGCAACTCGGCGTCTGGCCATACGACAATGGGGATCGTAAGCGCACCATTGGGGAGTGGCGTGTACCCTTCTGCTTCGGCATAAGATGCCACGTCTGCCAAGGTGAAGACACCGGATCGCAAAGACAGTGCTTGTGTACCGCGCGGGCCCTGGGCGTTGATCACGGCCTGGCTGTTTTGACCGGTGTGGCCTTGGATAAGAGCGGCAAAGACGGCACGAAAGTCGCTGATGTCGACGTCTTGGGCGCGAGATGGGGTGTCTGACGATCCAGGTGTAACCGTCGCGTCGTGCGCTTTGCTCCAGAAGTTTAGCGCATTGTACACAGACGCTTCTTTCGTTTTCGGCCGCGGGACATCACCCCCGAAAATGCTGTCGGTGCCGCTTGCAAAAAGGCTAGTTGGGAGAGTTCCGGACGGGGCAGCTTGTAGTGTTTCGGCTGGTCCCGAAACTATGAGTTGAGCGGTTTCGATGTCGAAAAGGGCCCCAAAAATACTTGATCCGTCCATACCCGTAGCGCCTAATGGGGCAATCTTGGCTTCCAGCGCTCGTAACATGTCACGCATGTCTTCGACGTTTGACGTCCCGGTTGGCGCTGCCAATGCTGGCACGGCACAGGCCATAGCGCATGCCGAAGTACGGGCTGCGGCCCACAGTTTGCGCCAGGTGCGGGGCCTAGCCATTGGCGACTTTGCCCAATGACTTGGGCTGGAAGTCAGGGGAGGACAACGTCACAAATAGCAGCTCTGCAGGTTCGTCAGAGAGGTTTGTGATGGTGATCGGACCTTTGGGGTCGGTGTAGATGCGTCCGCCTTCGCCCACGGTCTTTTGCCATTCTGGTCCACTGGCATGAAGGCGGCCTTTGACGACCAGCGCTTGCCGTGCGTCGCCCGCTTCGAGCGTCATGGCACGACCAACTGCGATTTCAGCGGCGCCGACGTGGTAGTTAGAGCTTTGCGCCAATTCTGAGGCCACGTCTTGGGGCACCATTGGTACCATGGCTGGTTTGGCTTCTTGATAGCGCTCAATCTCGACGCGTTTTGTCTTTTTGAGTTCATCCACGATGGTTTTGACGTTCTGGGTCTTGTCCATGCGGGCCACCAGCAGCGCGTCTTCGGTGTCGACCACGATTACGTCTTCGAGTCCGATGACGGACACAAGGCGGCTGTCGGCGCGGACCATCGTGTTGCGCGCATCTAGTGCCACTACATCGCCGTGTAGGACGTTGCCGTCTGCATCCGGGTGTTGGACGCCGTACATCGCTTTCCAGCTTCCGACATCGTCCCAGTTCACATCGAGAGGGGCATGCGTGGTGCGTTCGCTGCGTTCAAAGACGGCGCTTTCGGTGGGCTGTGCATTGGCTTGCATAAAGCTGTCAGAGGCCAGACACAGCGCGCCCTTTTCCATCCGTCCGTTGGCGACGGCCTGTTCCACGTGGGTCACCGTCTCAGAATCGAATGAAGCGTATTCGGATTTGATGGTTGAGGCGCGGAACATTGAGATTCCCGACGCCCAATAGGCCGTACCTTTTTCGATGAGCGATTGAGCGATATCGCTTTTGGGTTTCTCGACAAAGCGTTGAACGCGCCGTGCCACCGCTTGGTCAGGTAGGGGGCCACCGTCGACGATGTAGCCGAACCCTTCTTCCGCATAGCGTGGCGTGATGCCAAATGTGACGATGTAGCCCGCATCCGCAGCACCCACACAAGAGGCGATCGGCTGGGCCAATTCGCCTTCGATCACGTGGTCTGCGGGTACGACAACAAAGATCGTGTCTGGGTCTTTTTTGAGCATGTACTCCGCTGCCGCAAGGACAGCTGGGCCCGTGTTGCGCCCCATGGGTTCACAGATCACGTTTGCTTTGACCTGAAGATCTTGGAGCTGCTTTTGTACGGTGCCCTGATGGATGCGTCCGGTGACGATGACGGGATCGGCAAACACGGCAGCGCGGTGGCGTTGCACAGCGGATTGGAAGAATGTCAGGCTATCAGGCCCGCCAATGCGTTGGAATTGCTTGGGGCTGTGTCGTCGGGACACTGGCCAGAGCCGCGTTCCGTTTCCACCACAGATGATCAGCGGTGTTATTTGTGCCATTGTTTTCTACTCCTGCCCGTAGCCCAGCGCACCCATGAATGTCTTCGACACCTTTAGGCGGCCAGTCATACTCGTGTCCCGCGCGGTCAGGCGCGTTCGCTCTACTTCAAGGTCAACCGGTACGAACAAATCACCGCTTAACGCAGCCGCCCGCGTTGTTTCCCGCAGGATGACTTTTGCCGGAACTTCACGCCCATCAGGAAGGTCCACAGTGACCGGGTCACCTTCCAATGCGCGGGTCAGTCCCTCAATACTGATCAAGGTCGTTAACCTTGTCTCAGCGATAGGTTCTAAAACTGTCAAAATTAAGTCCGTAGGCAGGACGGTTGCCCCTTCATAGATATTGGTTGCAACTTTAATCTCGCCTGCGCGGGGCATGCGCATGCTGAGGATGTCTCCTGTGTTGGCTGCGATGGCATAAATGACTTCGCCCGGCTGTGCGTCGGGGTTGAGAAGAGTGATTTGGCCGGCAACTGTGGCCTGCATTTTTAAGCCCGCCTCTTCGATGAAGACCGGGTAAAGCTCGTAGGATGTAGTGTAGCGGGTGAAGACCACAACTGTCGCTGTCACAGCTAAGGCAAGAGACACGGCAAACACACCCAAAGAACGGATGCGTTCGCCCAGTGAGGTTTCTTGCTTGGGGTTTGGTGTTTTTGGTTGGGTCGGTCCGCTATAGGACAGCGCGCCTTTGAGGGTCGTGAGATCCCCTGCAATGACGTTGTTGATGATGTAACGCAGCTGCGGGAGATGTTCGCCGGTCGGGTCGCTGAACAAGAAGGTGCGTGGGTCACCCTCGGCAGGAGTGAGTTCGGCCGTGAGAGTGATCGCAAAGTTCTCAAACGGGAACTCAATCCGGGCAAGCGCCTTGGACCCGTGTTCCAAATCATCAATATCTTCGGCAACATCAAGCTGTGTGATCGAGACACGTTGGCCGACGTATCGGCGGTTGCCGATCTTGATTACACACGGAATGCTCAGCATCGGGTGCTCACGTTCAATGCCAAAATAGTTTGGCACGCCTGGCGGGGTTGTGTTGTCTGTGTCTGTGGTCATAGCTCGCTCATTCCACTGTATTTACAAGCAAGATTGCTAACGACAGGAGAGCGAAGGCGACGCCGTGGTGGGCAACACTTTCATAAGATTTCATTCGGTCCATGAGAGCTACGGCCTTTTTGCTGCCATTGGCCGCGGTTTGGCGCGTCCATTTTTGGCGGTCGAGGCGGAAAAGCACGAAGGTCTTGATCAAGGACCCTGTGACTTGGCCAAAGTAGAGGATGAATGGGTGTGAAATGGTGAACCATGTGCCGTTGAATACCGCGATATAGGCACAGAAGGCGTACCGGGTCATCATCACCCAATTAAGGTAAAGCGGCAGGATATAAGGCGTATAGAGCGCCGCTGTAATCAATACTGAGAGCGGTCCGACCAGGGTCGTCCAACAGCTCACACGTTGGTCGAGGATCGACCACCAGGTAAAAAAGCCCATGTCTTTTGGGCCTTGTTTGATCGCGCGCCCGTTGGTGCGCATCATATTCCCGAACCAGCGCACCATGAGTGTTTTTGCACTGTCGTAGAAGGTATCGCGTGGCTGTGTCTCGTAGCTGCGACTTTGCACATCAGGGAGGTAAGCGGTCTCGAACCCATGAGACAGCAGCCAAAACCATGTTGATTTGTCGTCACCGGTGAGGAAGTTCACGCGGCCCAAACGCCAGTGGTCGAGGTAATCGTAACCCACTGCATTGATAAAGGTCATGTCTGTTGCAAGATCGGCGCGGAACACGCTCATCCGACCTGTGAGTGTCAGAACGCGGTTCGACAGGCCCATCGAGCACATCATCACCTGGCGCTGATGAAAGCGCAGGTCGAACCAATCTTTGAAAAGGCCTTCGGTTTCGACAATGGCCGCTTCATCGGTGGTCAAGGCGCCGGTGCGTGCATCTGTGAACACGGGTGCGGCTTGGGCCCAAACGTCTTCGGGTACCAAAGTATCGCCGTCTACAAAAACCAGGATATCATTCCGTGTGGGCGAGAAGCCCGCAATAATTCGCAAAGCGCGGGACATGGCGTCGCGTTTGCCGTTGGCTTGGATGCGGTCGATGACCAATTGCACGTCATTGCGTCCGTCGCACATCACATCATAGATGCTTTGGATGAGCCGTTGGTCCATCCCGTCGACCACGGAAGCCACCACCGTGGCCCCGTCCCGAGCGGCCATCGCCGCTTTGAAAATTGAGCGATAGACGGGAAGGGTTGTGTCTTGGTCCACCATGAAAGAGGTGACCATGAAATAACAGTGGCTGGGCGCTTTGGAGGCCGCGAACTTCGCATGGCGGGCGGCGCGCCACCGCGGATAGACAAGCGATTTAAAGTAAAGCGCCCGGCCAAAGTTGAGCATTGCCCAGCTATAACGCCAGATCCCAAGCATACCGATAATCACCACGGCACTCTCGGCCCCCTGCATGTCCCCAAGGAAGCCCTTGGGAACAATGCAAATGAGCAAGAAAGCGCAGGCGAAGTACGCGGCATGTGCGGAAAGCGTCAGCATCTAGGCGATCCCAAACGCGGCTTACCAGCAAATGCCGTGGTAGCTGTCGTTGGTGACCATCTCGCGGTTCACGCGGGTCAGGTCGACGACGGGGCGGCGCTGGGCCGCCTGCTTAATCCGCTCGACAGCATCGTGATAGAAATTGCCGACCAAGACCGTGCCGCTGTTCTCGATGAGATCATCAAGATCAGACACAAGACGCGATTCCAGATCTGGCAAGTGGTCATTGCCACGACCGGCCCCGGGCGTTTCGGTGTCATAGGCCTCTTGAACGAACGGGTCATAGATGCTCACATCGATGCCTTTGTCGACCAGCCGTGCGGCCAGAGCGACCAAGGGGCTTTCGCGCAGGTCATCCGTGCCAGGCTTGAAGGAAATCCCGACAAATCCCACCTTTTCGGTGCCACGATCAAGGACCATTTGTTCCGCTTTGGCGATTTGTGCCTCATTCGCGGTGAGCACAGCGTCAAGCATATGATGCGGTGTGCCTTTGCTCTGGGCCAATTGGCGCAGCGCGCGTACGTCTTTGGGAAGGCAAGAGCCGCCAAACGCAAACCCCGGACGCATGAAATAGGGGCTCATGGCCGCCTTATCGTCCGAGCACAGGATTTCCATGACCGTCTGGCCGTCGATGCCATTGTCTTTGGCGATGTTGCCGATCTCATTAGCAAATGTCACCTTGACCGCGCGCCAGGTGTTGGACGTGTATTTCACCATCTCAGCGGTGCGAATATCGACCATCTGGGTTTTGCACGGCAGATCGGCATTGAGGCCAGCCAGGATCTTTTTGGTGCCTTCATCGAGGTAACCAAAGACAATCAAACCAGGGTCATAGTAATCGGCAATCGCCGTGCTCTCGCGCAAGAATTCGGGGTAGTAACCCATGCCGAACTCTTTTCCCGCGGTTTTACCGGAAGCTTTCTCGAGCACTGGAATGCAGGCGTCTTCGGTTGATCCTGGAACGATGGTTGAGCGAATGACGACTGAGTGAAAGTCATCTTTCTTGGCCAGGGCCGCACCGATGTGTTCACACACCGACGTTACATAAACGAGACCCACAGATCCATCATCGGCCGATGGTGTGCCCACACAGACAAATGACGCGTCGGTCTCAAGGACCGCAGCTTCAAAGTCAGTGGTTGCACGAAGTGTGCCGGACGCGACGGTCTCCGCCACCAACTCACCAATGCCTTCTTCGACAATTGGGGTAAGCCCGCTATTGATAGAATCTACTTTTCCAGTATCGACATCGACCGCGATTACGTCGTGCCCGTCTCGTGCCAAGCACGCTGCGGATACAACACCTACGTAGCCAATGCCAAAGACGCTTATCTTTGCCATTCTACTCTGCCTCAGTTTTTTGATCACTTTTTTCTGTGACCTTATAGCTGGGACTATAGGCGGGAATATGCGTATGGCACCCATTGGTATCCGGGCAAGGTGCTGAAAAGGTTAATATCGTGTCGAAACGGCCACTCTTTTTGGTGCTTTCCACCCTTAAGTGGCATTTTTATAGATTATTAATCTGCTGCGGGTTGTCCGAAGGCCGCACGTTGACGCGGATCAACGTCGGTTCGTGTATTGCCAATCGCAAACTCATCATAATACACGATAAAGGCGGGATGAGGGGATCCTTTGGTGCTTTCGCGCCACCGCTTGGTAAAGGGCGAATAGATCCCTCGGCGGTGCCCAATTGGCGTATTGCGATCAATACCAAGGTCCGCCACGAGGGGCCCGCGGTAGTCACAGACCAACCCATCATCAACCCAAATGCGCAGGTATCCAATCTCGTCCGTTCCGAAGTTGGTGTTGATCACGATGTCGCGCCACTGGCCGCGCGATGCTTCCAAATTAAAGAGCTTGCAGACATATCCTTTGTTTCGAGACGTGTCCCATTCCTGAGCCTTTGCGATATCGGTAAGTTGTACTGCCAAATCCGCTGTCGCTGATGGCGATGGATGACACACGGCGGGGTCACAGTTTTCGAATTTTGTCTCACCTTCGCCCAATTGAATGAAGCGGAAGATGGGTCGTTTCAAGTCCCTGTGTAGCCATTGGCCAAACACAAGCCGTAGAGAATCGCTTTGGTCAAAACCAGGAACACTCACATTTTGAAAGCTGTACCCATACCAGGTGTCTTGACCCACGCGAGCGGGGTTGGGTGCATCCACAAGGTTAATCTCAGATCGGGAGCGTAACCCTTCGCAATCGCTGCCCGCGCAATCCCCGTTACGCAGTTCAAAACGCTCAGACAATTCTCCGGACCGCACACGGTCTTGTCCGGCTTGGCCTCTCCGGAATCCGTGGGCCGTTTCGCTCATAAAGCGTTGATATCCTGGGGGTGTACCATCTGTGCCTTGCGACGAAAGACACCCCATCAAAGCCATGCAAAGGCCGAATAGAGCCCAGTGAATTCGCATTGTGATCCTGCTTTGCCGGTACTGCGGCGTTGTTGAAACGCTCTTTGCATCACTATGCCAAAAGAGCGCGCCAAAGTCGACTGGGGTAGAATTTGTCTGCCGCGCGCTGCTCTTGACTTGACGCCAGCCAAGCCATCGCGTCTTGTGATCGGCGATGGTGCAAGGTGGTTTACGCTGCCGAGCTGAAAAGGGAACACGGTGCGGCGCTCGGCGCGCCAAGTCCGTGACTGCCCCCGCAACTGTAAGCGGTGAGCGCCCCCTCTGAACACCACTGGGCCAAAGGGTTTGGGAAGGTTGGGGACCGCATTGATCCGCAAGTCAGGAGACCTGCCATCTCCGGTGTGCGCCGCACGCCGCAGTTACCTTGAACCCTGGCGGGGTGCCCTGGGCGGAGCGACAGATGATGGACCGTTTTGGCCTGAAGACATCTTTGATTGCCCCTGTGCTCCGGCTTTTGCGCGGAGGGCGCGATGCTCCTTGAACGAACTCTTTTCCAACTTGATGTTGGGGCCATGAGCCCCGAACGCGCTCTACAGATGGGCCAATTGGGCTACATGCAATGGCTTGGTGCTTTGCGGCCGGAGGCCTCTTATTCAAAGGAGGCAAGCCATGCGCTTGCGATGGCGCGGTCGTTTGAAGACGGTTCGCCCGCCGTGGCGGTCTTTTGTGAGCTGCTGCAAACCACCCTTAATACGCCTTTGCAGCCTCTCGCATTGCGCCTTCCTGAGCGGAGCCGTCGCGGTGGAGCACAAGCGCGGCGTTTGTCTATCTAACCCGAAGACGCGACCAAGCTGCGCAACCAGACAGTGAATGCGTCTGTGGCGGGAGTGCTGCGGTTGACGGCGAGGAAGTACCCCTCGTTGCCGTCAATTGTGGTGTCAGATGCAGGGACCAATTGGCCAACGTCACATGCACGTCGGGCCAATGCGTCGATCACCAACGCCACGCCATTGCAGGACCGCGCGAGTTGCAGCGCAAGTCCATAGCTATCCGTGAAAAGTGTTGGGGATACATCCGACTGACCGCTGCGTTCACCCCACGCAGACCAGCCCCGTGACGTGCCCACTGCTTCGATCAAAGCAACCTCCCCGATCCCCCCCGGTAGGCTGCTTGATTTGAAGGGCCGCAGGACCATTGGCATCAACAACTCAGCCCCGTTTCCCACTTGCCGTTCTGAGCCAAATCGAATTTCGACATCCGCCTCTGAGGCCACAAATTCATCCGGCCATATTGCGGTCTGAAATCGCAAGGAGATCCCAGGGTTGGCTGCGACAAAGTCGGGTAAGGCCGGGCTGATTAACCACTCAGTGACGCTGATTGAGGCCGCAATCAAAAGGTCAGTCTTCTGAGGCACCCCGTCGAACCGTTCCGTCGCTGCGCCAAGCGCTTGCAGTGCGACCTCCACTTGAGGAAGCAATTTGCGCCCCTCATCCGTGAGATTGATCCCACGCGGTGACCTAGCAAACAAAGTCACGCCAAATCGTGTCTCCAATGCGCGGATTTGTTGGCTCACAGCGGATTGCGTCATGCCAATCTCGTCTGCCGCAGCCGTGAAGCTTAACCGCCGCGCGGACGCCTCAAACGCACGGAACCAGTTCAAGGGAGGCAACGCTTTGCGCATGATCTTAGCCAATCATTAGTTTTGCTAATGACTCTGCCGCAATTTCATTCGTTTGCCAAGTTTGAGGCGGCGAATGACAGTCTTGCAAAGGCAGGGGAGGGACCAATGGCACCAGAAATTCGCAAGCTCGTCACGTTTGACGAGGAAACCTTCATTGAGGGGTTCAAATCCGCTGCCGGGCCCTGGCGCATGTTTGCCGCGGCCGCTGTCGTTTGGAATCCATGGGCCGGTCGTTACGTTGAGGATCTCAAACCCGAAATACAAGCCTACGGCCCAGAACTCGGGTCGATGCTTACGGACCGGATCATCACACTTGCGGGTGGCGGCGATGCGATTGAAGCGTACGGCAAAGCCGCCGTGGTGGGTCTCGACGGCGAAGTGGAACACGCTTCCGGTCTGATCCACACGCTGCGCTTTGGCAATTTCTACCGCGAGGCAGTGGGTGCCAAATCCTACCTCGCCTTCACCAACACGCGCGGGCCCGCAAATGCGCCGATTCAAGTGCCGCTGATGGACAAAAATGATGCGGGCCGCCGTTCGCATTATCTCACAGTCCAATTCTCCATTGCCGACGCGCCGCGCGCGGATGAGATCGTTGTTGTGCTTGGCGGTGCCACATCGGGCCGTCCGCACCACCGCATCGGAGACCGCTACCAAGACCTCAAGGATTTAGGCCATGACTTGGACAACCCAGCCGCGGTCTAGGCTTGGCGATCTCGCAGCGATTGTCACCGGCAATGGGCCTCGCGTCGTGTTAATCCATGGCGTGGGCCTGCGGGCAGAGGCCTGGCGCCCAATCATCGACGATCTCGCAATAGACTTTGAAGTGGTTGCGCCTGACTTGCCTGGTCATGGGGCAAGCCCGTTCGCAGGCGTCCATGGCACGATCACCGATTATGCCGCCGCGCTGGACACCGCACTGACCGATGGTTGCGTCGTTGTAGGTCATTCCATGGGGGCCATGCTCTCTCTCGAATTGGCGACAACCTATGGAGATCGTGTTGCAGTTGTCTGCGCGCTCAACGGCATTTTCGAACGCGAGGAGGATGCCGCAGAAGCCGTACAAGCCCGGGCAAATGATCTGAACGGCGAAAATGTTCCTGATCCTCTGCCCACGCTCTCGCGATGGTTTGCGGACGTCGAATCCGAACAACGCGCGGCATGCGAGGCTTGGCTGCGCGCGGTTTCGCCACGTGGATATCAGGCGGCCTACCGGGTGTTCGCACATGCCAACGGCCCAACACGGGAGCAACTGAGCGCGCTTGCGATGCCCGCGCTGTTCATGACCGGTGGCCGCGAGCCCAATTCGACGCCTGCAATGTCCCACGCGATGGCGGCGCTGGCTCCAAAGGGCCGCGCAGAGATCGTCGAAGACGCCGCGCATATGCTGCCCATGACCCACCCAAACCGAGTGACTCAAGCGCTCCGCGCGCTCATCGCCCAAGCCTCAAAGGAGTAAGATTCATGGAGTTTTCCCTCTTTGCCCATATGGAACGCACAACCCAAAACGCGTCCCATGACAAACTCTATGGCGAGTTTCTAAATCTCTGCCGGATGGCCGATGATGGTGGGATGCGTGCAATTTGGACGGGGGAGCACCATGGGATGGAATTCACCATTGCGCCGAACCCTTTTATTTCGCTCGTGGATATTGCCCATCACACCAAGAACGTCCGCCTTGGCACGGGCACGGTTATCGCGCCGTTTTGGCATCCGATCAAACTCGCGGGCGAAGCGGCATCTGCAGATTTGATTACGGGCGGGCGAATCGAGTTAGGCATCGCGCGCGGGGCCTATTCCTACGAATACGAGCGCCTGTCGCCGGGTCTTGATGCATGGCAAGCTGGCCAACGGATGCGGGAAACGGCGCCGCTTCTACGCCAGATTTGGAAGGGCGACTGCGCCCACGAGGGGGAGTATTACAGCTTCCCTGCCACAACGTCCGCCCCGAAGCCCAAGCAAGAGAACGGCCCGCCCATATGGATTGCCGCGCGGGATTCCAACAGCCATGACTTTGGTGTGCAAAACGGATTCAACATTCAAGTCACCCCGCTGTGGCAAGGAATCGAAGAGATTGAAACGTTGATGGGGCGGTTCAACGAGGCCTGTGCGAAATACCAGGGGTCACGCCCCAAGGTCATGCTTTTGCACCACACCTATGTCGCGTCTGATTCTGATGACGCAGGCCTTGCAGCGCGGGAATTGTCGCGCTTCTACAACTACTTCGGCGCATGGTTCCAAAACAAACGTCCTGTAGAACAGGGTCTCATTGCGCCGCTCTCGGATGAGGAGATAGCAGGCAATGCGATGATGGCTCCAGAAAACCTGGCGCGCGATTTGACCATCGGCACAGCACAAGAGGTCATTGACCGCATCAAGCGTTACGAGGACCTTGGTTTTGATGAGTATTCGTTCTGGATCGACAGCGGGATGAGCCATGAGCGCAAGCGCGTGTCGCTCGCGCGGTTCATGGACGATGTAATGCCAGCTTTTGCGTGAGGCCCCTATGAGCACGTTGCCCCATTATTCGCTCTTCATTGACGGTGCTTGGACCGAAGGCGCAGGCGGTCAAATCATGGCCACTCAAAACCCTGCCACAGGTGAAGATTGGGCGACGTTTGCCTGTGCCGCGCCTGAGGATGTGGAGCGGACGGTGGCGGCCGCGCGCCGGGCACTTAATGACCCGGCATGGCGTGATATGACCCAGACCGCCCGCGGCAAGCTCATCCATCGGCTCGCGGACATCATTGCGGTACATGCGCAGGAACTTGGCCAACTTGAGACGACCGATAGCGGGAAATTGCTGGCTGAGACTTCGGCACAGACGGGATATGTGGCAGATTACTATCGCTATTATGCGGGGCTTGCCGACAAGATTGAGGGTGCGGTTCTACCCATTGATAAACCCGACATGCATGTTTTTACCCGCCGCGAACCTATTGGTGTCGTGGCCGCCATTGTGCCGTGGAATGCGCAGATGTTCCTCACCGCCACAAAACTCGGCCCAGCTTTGGCTGCCGGATGTACTGTGGTGCTAAAAGCGTCTGAGATTGCGCCGGTGCCTATGTTGGCCTTCGCCAAGCTGGTCGAAAAAGCAGGCTTCCCGCCCGGGGTTATCTCGGTCATCACCGGCGAGGCCGAGACTTGTGCGATCCCGCTGACGCGCCACCCGGATGTGGACCGGATCGCCTTTACCGGTGGGCCGGAGACTGCGCGCCATGTCATACGGAATTCGGCGGAAAATTTCGCCGTTACCTCGCTGGAGTTGGGCGGGAAATCCCCGATTGTCGTTTTTGAAGATACCGATCTCGACGGCGCGGCCAACGGATTGATCGCAGGTAATTTTGGAGCGTCGGGTCAGTCCTGTGTGGCGGGGTCCCGTGGCCTCGTCCAGCGGTCCATACTCGCTTCTTTGACTGACAAAATCACCGAAAAAGCGAAGGGCATCGTCGTGGGTGATCCGCTGGAAGCTGCCACGCATGTGGGGCCGCTCTGCACAGATGCGCAGATTCAGAAGATCAAATCTGCGCTCGCGCTCGCTGAGGCTCAAGGTGCTCAGATCGTCTTTGGCGGCGCTCAGTTGGATCGTCCCGGCAATTATATGGCACCGACTCTTGTGGCCTGTGCCGGACCTGACACGGCAACACTGAATACCGAGATGTTTGGGCCGGTCATGTCGCTCTTGCCGTTTGACACGGAAGAAGAGGCCGTCGCGTTGGCCAATGACAGTGATTTTGGTTTGGGGTCTGGCGTCTTTACGCAGAACCTGGCCCGGGCCCACCGCGTTTCGACACGGCTCAAAGCGGGGATTTGCTGGGTGAACACCTACCGTGCGATCTCACCCATCGCGCCGTTTGGCGGCTACGGTCAATCGGGATACGGACGCGAGGCCGGGGTGGACGCGATCCTCGATTACACGCGGACCAAAACGACATGGATCAACACGTCGGATGCACCCATGGCGAACCCATTTGTAATGCGCTGACCGCGTTCACAGCTTCCCAATTGGGATCTTGAGCACCATGTTACCGTCGGCGTCCTGCGGTACATCGCCTGCGCGCATGTTGACTTGGAGTGCCGGGATGATGAGCTTTGGCATCGCCAATTGCGCATCGCGTTCGGTGCGCATTTTCACGAAGTCTTCCCGGCTGGCGCCGCGGCCCACGTGGATATTGGCCGCCCGTTGTTCGCCAATGGTCGTCTCCCAAGCAATCGCGCGCCCGCCGGGCCCGTAGTCATGGCACACAAAGAGCCGCATATCTTCAGGCAGTGTGAGGACGCGTTGAATGGAGTCGTAGAGTTCTCCTGCATCGCCGCCCGGAAAGTCCGCCCGCGCGGAGCCACCGTCGGGCATAAAAAGGGTGTCACCGGCAAAAGCGGCATCGCCCATCACGTGAACCATGCACGCGGGTGTATGGCCGGGCGTGTGGACCGCAAAACAGGGCATTCCGCCGATTGTGTAGGTATCACCATCGCTAAAGAGTGCGTCAAACTGCGATCCGTCGCGTTGGAACTCCGTACCTTCATTAAAGACTTTGCCGAACGTGTCTTGGACCGTTTGGATATGTTCGCCGATGCCGATTTTGCCGCCCAGGCGTCCTTGCACATAGGGCGCGCCAGAGAGGTGATCGGCATGTACGTGGGTTTCAATGATCCACTCAACTGCCAGGCCGCGTTCCTCAATGAATGCAATCATCTCATCGGCACAATCAAAGCTCAGCCGACCGGCGGAATAGTCAAAATTCATCACCGCATCGATCACGGCGCATGCGTTGCTGGCCGGGTCTTGGACGACGTAGCTGATTGTATTGGATTGTGGATCGAAAAAAGATGTAACTTCAGGGCGTTGCTCAAGATGCAGTGGCGGCATGTCGGACATCGTGGACCTCCCATTCGGCTGTGCTGAGTTCAGCATAGCTTGGCGTCACAGATACATAAATGGACAAAGCGTCACTCGCCGAGTTTGGCATGCACCTCATCAAGATCGATTTCCCCGATGGGCAGTTTGTTTCCAGGGTTTTCGAAGTCGTATTTGAAGAGGTCAAAATCGCGTTTGTAGATTTCGTAGACCAAATGCATCGACAGATCGTCAAAATAGTCCTCTACCGGATGTGCGCGTTTGGGCCCGTGGCCTTCGCTTTCGTTGAAGCGGGGTATTTGGCTAAGGTCCACGGCGTGGGATGTGTTGATGTTGTCGAGTACGGTTTGCATGCCCTCGTTGAATTTTTCAGTCCAAAATATCTGATCGTAGCGTCCGCCATTGGCGATGAATGTGCTCACGTGACCCGAGGTTGCGGACCAGTGAATGTCGGGCTCCATGGGGCGGCGCCAGCGAATGGTATCGCGCGCAAAGAGCAGAAAGCGTCGGAAAGAGCGGATTTGATCAAACTCTTTTTTGCCGTCGTCGCCGCCAACTTCGATCCCATACTTTTGGATCAACATCGGCACCAGGTTGCCGCGATAGCGATTCCCATTCCGCTGAATGCCGCAAATTTTATCGAAAAAAGAGCTCAGAATGCGAGTGTAGGGGTTTCGCACGCAGGTAAACGCGTAGGCGCCATGCAATTTCACGTTCGCCTTGATCACCGGTTGGCTATTTTCCAGCGCCCATTTGTGCATCCCGTAGGTTGCATCGTGGATATCACCATCAAAAAATTCACCATGGTCGGAATAGAACATAATCTGACCGATGGTTGAGCAGGCGCATTTGGGCACCACGCGGTACACAACGCTTTCGCTTTCGGTCATCCACGTACCTGGAAAGCCCATATATAGTTTGCCCCTGAACCAATTCTGCTCGTGCTTTCGGCGTTATATCCTGAAACTAAAAAGCTAAGAAAGTCTGTTTATTCAAACGCCGTTCATGATTAACAAGGTAAACAATCGAGGCAGGTAAGAGCAAGTTGTCGTCCATATGGCAAAAATCGCCTTCATATTGCTGTGTCACAAAGACCCGGACGCCATCATAAAACAGGCGCAACGGTTCACTGCTGCTGGCGATTATATGGCGATCCATTTTGACGCCCGCGCCCCTGCTGCCCACTACCAGCGCATCAAAAAGGCGTTGGAAAAAAATGACCACGTGGCCTTTGCCCACAAGCGGATCAAATGCGGGTGGGGTGAATGGTCGTTGGTCCAAGCTTCGCTTTATGCCGTCGAAGCCGCAGTCGCAGCGTTCCCGGATGCCTCACATTTCTACATGCTTTCAGGCGATTGCATGGCGATCAAGCCGGCGGAATACACCCACGAGTTCCTTGATCGTCACGATTCTGATTACATTGAGAGCTTTGACTTTTTTGAGAGCGATTGGATCAAGACGGGCATCAAAGAAGAGCGTTTGATCTATCGCCACCACTTCAACGAACGCACGCACAAACGCTTGTTTTATGCCGAGATGAATGTGCAACGCCGCCTCGGGCTTAAACGTAAGGTACCGGCAGATCTTCAGATCATGATCGGAAGCCAGTGGTGGTGCCTGCGGCGTCGCACGGTAGAGTCAATCCTCGAGTTTTGTCGCTCCCGGAGGGACGTCATGCGATTCTTCCGCAACACTTGGATCCCGGATGAGACGTTCTTTCAAACCTTGGCGCGCCATCTGGTGCCCGAAAAAGAGATCGAGAGCCGCACGCTCACGTTCTTGATGTTCTCTGACTACGGCATGCCGGTGACGTTTTATAATGACCACTACGAGATGCTTTTGGCTCAGGAATTCCTGTTTGCCCGTAAGATCAGCCCAGAGGCCCGCGAGCTGAAACGTCGACTTGGTGTGCTCTACGCGTCCGAAGGGACGGATATCCAAATCTCTAACGAGGGACGGTCGCTATATAAATTCCTCACCGGGCGTGGGCGCGAGGGGCGGCGGTTTGCGCCGCGCTTCTGGGAGACCGAAGCCACCCTCGGGCGCGAGCGCGAGATGCTCATTGTGGTGTGCAAGAAGTGGCATGTGGCGAAGCGGTTCTTGTCGCGCATCAAACAGGTCACCAATGTTCCGGCCATAGAATACCTGTTCAACGAAGAGAGCTGTGCGTTGCCTGATTTGGGCGGCATTCAATCAACCATGGCCAAACGCCACCGCCATCGTCGGGCGTTGATGCGCATGCTCTTTGATTATTTCAAGACCGACAAACTCGTGATCTGTATGGATCCGACGAATCTGGATTTGATCCAAGATTTCTATGGCGATCGGTCGGTGACGCGGCTTTTGGAGATTGAGTGTAAGTTCAGCGACGATTACCTCATTGGTCATTCAAAACGCGTCGGCCTTGCCGGCGAGACGACGCCAGAACAAACCTTGCAGCGGCTTTTGCCGACCATACGCAATGATGTTCTCCATGAAAGCGATCGCATCCGCGATGCCGAGCTGGTGAACCATTGCCGTATCCGCGAGTTTGACGAGCCGGATCAAAATGCGCGGGCCATCGCGGCGTTCCTCTCTATCTCAAACGAAACCGCCGCTGATATTGCTCGGACGGACAACCTCTTTGCCGACTAAGGACGCCCTATGCCCTATGCCTATGACGATCAAAATATCTTTGCCAAAATCCTGCTTGGCGAGATCCCGAATAAGACCGTTCTGGAGACAGAGCATGCGCTGGCGTTCCATGATCTCTACCCCCAAGCGCCCGTGCATGTGCTCGTGATCCCCAAGGGAAAATATGTCTGCTACGATCATTTTGCGCTGCATGCGTCACCGGAAGAGATTGTCGATTTCACCCGCGCCGTGGGCGAAGTGTGCAAGATGATGGATGTCCAACCCGGCGAGACCGGCAATGGGTTCCGAATAATTTCCAATGCGGGCAATGACGGCGTTCAAGATGTGCCGCATCTGCACATCCATGTGCTGGGCAAGCGCAATTTGGGTCGGATGTTGCAACCTGCAAAGTAGGCTCTCGGACATCCCGCTAAAAGTGCCGCTACGTAAATTCGGACTATAGTTGACGTAAACGTCAACCGTGCTGATCTAGACTCTAGATTTGTTGGTCGGGTCCAGTGTTATGATACCAGTTTCAGAATTCTTGCATCAAAGAGCCGCGGCGTTCTCGCGCCGTGATTTCGCGCAACTTTCATCAAGTTTGCGCCTTCCCATGAACGTCCCCATCGGAACCAAAAGCCTTTATATCAAAGGCCGCGAGGAGGCTGAGACGTGTCTCAAGCACTATCAGGCGAACTTGACCGTCGAGGGATATGCCAAGACCACTTACAACGTACTTCACGAAGCCGAAGGGCCGGATGGGTCGGTGCGTCTATTGGTGGAATGGGTCGATCACAACATCCACGGCGTTGAGATCAGCAAAGCCGAGATGAGCTACTTCTGTGAACCCCGGGCTGATGGCGGCTGGGACATCTCATTGGTTGAGGTCATTTCAATGCCAGCGGAGCGGCTCCTTGCAGGGATACCGCTCCATTAATGCAACGTGCCTTGGGGCTATGTTACCAGTCTGCGGGACCTTTGTCGGCGAATTCATGGACCAAGAAGTCGATGAAAGCGCGGACTTTGGGTTGAGTGAAGCGACCGGGTGGGTAAACAGCGTAGATGCCTTGCGTCTCCATCGGAAGATCAGGGATCGCATCCTCAACCAGACCTTGCTCCATCGCGTCAGCGTAAAGGAAAGACGGCAAGTAGGCGATGCCAAGACCGGCCACAGCCGCGTTCAAAAGCGATTGTCCGTCATTGACGCTTAACCAACCCGCAGTGCGCACCTGTCGTTTTTCGCCGGAGGGCGAGGTCACCTTCCAAACATTGCCGCTCGATTGGTTCGAGTAATGCAGAAGTTTATGCTCATTTAGATCGTCGATCTTGGATGGGCGGCCGTACTTTTCAAAGTAGCCGGGTGCCGCGATCATGCGTCGGGTCGTCTCGGTCAACTTACGGGCGCGTAGTGAACTGTCCTCAAGTTCCCCCATCCGCACTGCCATATCAAAACCTTCAGAAATCAATTCCACGTACCGGTTGTTGAGCACCATGTTCACAGTGATGTCCGGGAATTCGACCAGAAAGTCGCCCAAGATGGGCGACAAGTGGTTGACGCCAAAGTCCGTCGCCACGGAAATCCTTAGCAAACCAGATGGCGCTGACTGCATCGACGTGACCAGAGCATCGGCTTCACCTGCATCATTGAGAACGCGACGGGCGCGATCATAATAGGCAAGGCCAATTTCTGTGGGCGAAACCCGGCGCGTTGTGCGGTTCAAAAGCCGTGCGCCCAAACGGGCTTCAAGCGAAGACACATGTTTCGATACGGCCGACTTCGAGATGCCCATCTTTTTTGCGGCATCTGTAAATCCACCTTGGTCCACGACGGTGGCAAAGGCTTCCATTTCGGTCAGGCGATCCATGATGTTTTCCTTGGCTGCTCAGTCACAGCACAAGGTGTGTCTCTGAAATTAGTCCAAAGAGGGGCACCACCGAGACAATGGCAAGGTATTGTCATGTATCCTTTGCGGCACGGAAACAGTTCGATTGAAGTTGAGTCAAACGCATTTGACCACGGCGTCGCTAAACAAGATTGCCTTCGGCATCGAGAAGCATGGCCCCATCTTCCTTATAAAGAGGTCCCTTTGGCCGTGTCTGCAAAAGCGCAAAGACTGTCTCAGACGGGCGGCACAATTTTACACCTTTGGCCGTACAGACCAAAGGGCGGTTCACAAGGATCGGGTGTTCAAGCATGTGGTTGAGCAAAACCTCGTCCGACACAGTTTCGTCCAAAAGCCCTAGTTTCTTGGCCGGGCTCTTACTGGTCCGCAGCGCGTCGCGCGGCGTTAGGCCCGCGGCTGCAAAAAGCCCCAGTAGCTGTGGGCGCGTCCAACCGGTTTCAAGATATTCGATGACCGTAAGCTCCACGTCAGAGGCGTGCAGGATTGCAAGCACATTTCGGGATGTGCCACAGGCGGGGTTGTGATGAATAACGGCGCGCATGGATCGGCTCAGGTGGTTTCAACAGAGTGGCGGCGGAACGCGCGTTTGAGCATGTCGAGCTCTTCGCGCAAAAGCTGTACTTCGGCCCGCAGGTCGTCATCAAGCGGTTCGCCCGCCATCACATGGACCTGCGCCAGCGGCGCGTCAGAGCCTTCTTCGGCAATCACCACGGTCTGTACCCCATCGCTCAACACCGACGTTGGAAGCGCCAAGGTCACACGCCACCCGGCTTCGGGATGTTGCTCAATTCGGGGGGCGTCGAGGGGTTGCCCCATGTGATTGGCCGACAGCTGCGGCATGGCCTCGGTCCCGGTTAGGACACCTTCCCAGATACCATCGACAAACTTGGTTTTAAGTAGCTGTAACCCCATAGCACCGATCCTCCGTTAGAGATCCGCGCGCGGACGGCGGCTCACCGTGAAATCGCGCAAAGTGACTTGGTTCATCTCGGGACCTTCAAAGATCAGGTCTAGCCAGAGCTTCTCCACCCGCTTTTCGTTGAGCTTGGTGTAGGCAAGGTCAAACTCGACGCCGACGTGCCCTTGGGTCATCGGCAACTCGCGGACAATCTGCTCGGTATTGGGCCCGTTTTTAATGTTCAAACGCGCAAATATTTCGATGGGCTTCTCAGTCTCCACAATTGTTTCAATGCGCATGAGGTGCTTTTTCTGAAGTCCGTGCGCGGCCTCTGGTGGCAGATCAACTACAACCGAGAGGTACGAGCCATCAAAGCAGAAGACATCCATGCGCAGGCCATATGGCGCGAGGTCTTCGGCGCGTTGGTTGCGCAACTGGCGGAAAGTGAGCTCGGAAATATCGCAATCATGAAAGAGCGTGACCTCACGGCCAAGCATCGATTTCGATTGCACAGAAGACAGGCCCGGCACCGGCAAACGCCCGCGCCAAAGCTCGGGGCGCCAAGACCAATCGGCATTGTGTGGGACTTGCATAGCGTTCGAGCCTACAGGCGGCAGGGCCAAGCGATCATCCGCCGTATGGATCAATCGGTCGAGATGTTGGCGTAGCCGTCGCGCCCAGTTCCGCTCAGCGCGCAGGGCGGAAAGCTCCATCGTATGGGCGCCACGGGCTGTCCGCGCCCATCGGCGCAGCGCCATTTTATGAGTTAAACCTGTCCAGAGGCCTCTTGGCTGTTCTGACATGGTTGTGCTCCGCTCTTACGCGCCCCGCCCGGCGATACTCCGTGCGAGTCTCTGACGGACAGTCTTACGGAGTATCGTTTCCATTAAACAAACGCCCCAATAAATTGCCTACGTCAAGTGTTTGCTGTGTCTCGGGCGAGGGATCGGTGGACACAAGGTTTGGTTCCCGCTGGGCGATGAGCCCGTGAAGGACCTGATCTAGCAGCCGCGCACCGGGGGCGGCGGAGAGGATATCTTCTTCAGAACTATAGACCGTGACCAAGACCGGATGGCGGGCCAGCCATTGGGCAGCGCGCCATTGTGGACCGAAGCCGTCGTTCTCTTCTCCATCCACGGGTGCGCGCGCAACGCCATTATCGAGGACGGTTGGTGAAATGTTCGACGATCCGCTGGCTGCGGACAAAAGCGTTTCGCCAGAACTGGGAGATAGCTGCGCTGGTCCAACGGTCACGGTCACATATCCCGCGTGGACGCCCCCGCTATTGCGCAAGAGCGCGTTGCAATCACCCACGAGGGCGAAGCTCGATCTCCCCGAATTGCGCAGGGAGCGCGGTTCGATGCACCAGCCCGCTGGGGTTTTGAGGCGAATGTCGCCTGCGGCAAGATCAGCTTCAGACAATGCGCGCGCAGACGCAGGTGGGGTCGCGCCCAAAGGCGCGAATCCAAGTTGCGAGAGTTCTGGCGTGCAGCCCGCCAGAGCCCAAACGGCCAGAAGGCCGCCTAGTTTAGAGCGACATATACTCATGCTTCTCCTCGGCGCCGCCGGGATGGGTGACCGCACCGCGATAGGCACCGCCCACGAGTTGCGCGTATTTCCAAAGCGCCCCAGATGCGTAGATCGTTTCGCGGGGACCAGCCCATTTGATCTTACGTTCGGCCAGTTGTTCTTCGGTGAGGTCCACGGACAGCTCGCCGGTGATCGCATCGATCGTTATGATGTCGCCGTTCTCGAGCATACCAATCGGTCCGCCATGAGCCGATTCCGGTCCCACGTGACCCACACAGAATCCGCGGGTGGCCCCCGAGAAGCGGCCATCAGTGATCAAGGCCACCTTCTTGCCCATGCCCTGACCCGACAGCGCAGCGGTGGTGGCGAGCATCTCGCGCATTCCGGGGCCACCGGAGGGGCCTTCGTTGCGGATGACGATCACTTCGCCTTCTTTGTATTCGCGTTTTTGCACGGCTTCAAAGGCGTCTTGTTCGCATTCAAACACGCGCGCCGGCCCCACGAACCGTTGATGCTGGCTGGGGATACCGGCCACTTTCACAATCGCGCCTTCCGGGGCGAGGTTGCCCTTGAGACCCACAACGCCACCGGTTTTGGTAATGGGCGTGTAGATGGAATAGATGACCTTACCATCGGCTTCGCGTGCCACACGGTCGAGCTCTTCGCCCACGCTGCGGCCGCTGGCGGTGATGCAATCTTCGTGGATGAGCCCCGCTTTGCGCAGCTCTTTCATCACCACGGGCAGGCCACCGCTGTCGTAGAGGTCTTTGGCTACATATTGCCCGCCGGGTTTGAGATCTACGAAGTAGGGCGTGTCGCGGAAAATCTCACAGACATCGTCGAGGAAGAACTCAATACCTGCCTCATGCGCAATCGCAGGCAGGTGGAGACCGGCATTGGTCGAGCCACCGGTGCAGGCCACAACGCGGGCCGCATTTTCAAGCGATTGGCGGGTGACGATGTCACGGGCGCGGATGTTTTTCTCGATGAGGTCCATGACCGCCTGGCCAGACGCCTCGCCATATTGGTCGCGGCTCTCATAGGGCGCTGGCGCACCCGAGGAGTTAAAGAGCGCCAAACCGATCGCCTCAGACACACAGGCCATGGTATTGGCCGTGAACTGGCCGCCGCAGGCGCCCGCCGAAGGACAGGCCACACGTTCGAGCATGTCGAGGGCCGCATCGGAGAGTTCGTTGTTCTGGTGTTTGCCCACCGCTTCGAACATGTCCTGAACGGTGAGATCGCGGGTGCGGAAATCCTCGGGAATCTCATCTACCTGAGGCGCTTTGCCGGGCAGGATCGAACCGCCATAGATAAAGACCGACGGTACGTTGAGGCGCACCATGGCCATCATCATCCCTGGCAGGGATTTGTCACAGCCAGCAAGGCCCACAATCGCGTCATAGCAGTGGCCGCGCATGGTCAGCTCGACGGTGTCGGCGATGGCTTCGCGTGACGCTAGGGAGGAACGCATGCCCTCGTGGCCCATGGCAATGCCATCAGTGACGGTGATTGTGGTGAACTCGCGTGGCGTACCAAAGGCTTGTTTCACACCCATCTTCACGGCTTGCGCCTGGCGGTTGAGTGAAATGTTACACGGTGCCGCTTCGTTCCAGCAGCTGGCCACACCCACCAGCGGCTGGTGTATTTCGTCCTCGGTCATGCCCATGGCATAATAGTACGACCGGTGCGGTGCCCGCTCTGGGCCTTCGGTCACGTGGCGGCTGGGCAGCTTGGATTTGTCGAACTTGCGCTTAAGCACCTGGCATCCTCCCCATTTGGTTTCAAGTCGCATACCGGGGGCTGTGCCGTGAAACAAGCGGCAAAGCGCGCCTTGGATAGAGCGCCATTGCAAAAGAAAGTGGCTTGTGGGAACGGTCGCTCCCATGACTTGGCAAAAACCCTTCGACGCCTTTGTTGCGCCGGCCCGACTAAAGCCTCAGATCTGGCGCCTTATTGTTGGGATGGTTTTGATCTCTGTCGCCTTTTTCGCGGTTGCGATCTCCTTGATTTTGATTGTGCCGGGAACGGTTGGGTACTTGGACGACATCTACACCTACGATGCCTGCGAATTCGAAACGGGGCAGTTATGTCGGTCCACCATTTGGGTCGAGCTTTTTGCCTTTAGTGGCGCGATAGTGGGAGTATGGCTCGCCGCGCGGGGGCTTCACAAGCGCTCGTTTGCATCCCTCCTCGGGTCTCGAGACAAGTTTTTTCGTGACTTCGGATGCGCCGTTTTGGTGCTATTTGGGATCTATGGGCTCCTCTACTTGGGCCTTTTCGGCGCAGGAATTGAACCATTGCCTCTTGCCCAGCACGATTTTCTCTCGTGGGTGAGTGTTATTTTTCCGATCACCGTCGCTGCGCTTTTGGTTCAGACATTGGCAGAAGAAATCGTTTTTCGCGGATATTTACAGCAGCAATTCGCCGCGCGTTTCCAGGGTCCTTTGGTCTGGCTGTTTGTGCCGTCGCTTGTTTTTGGGCTTCTGCACTATGATCCTGTACTGCTGGGCGGCAATGTCTGGGCATTTATCATTGTAATCTCTTTTTCGGGCATTGTGATGGCCGATTTGACGGCGCGGACCGGTACTCTCGGCGCGGCTTGGGGACTGCATTGGGCCAACAATGTTATTGCCCTTTTGCTCTTTGGCTACGATGATCCCTACAGCACACTGGCACTGTTTTTGTTCCCATATAGCGCAGCGGACACACCGTTTTGGTCTGTGATGTTTTGGGGGATCGCTGTTCCGGGAAGCGTTTGGTTGATACTGCGCCGACTTCTTGCCCGTTGATTGCATTTCGTGCGGCCCCGGCTTATTGCGGAAACACATAACGTGAGGTTGGGGAGCAGCCCGTATGAACTGGATCAGCAATTATGTGCGTCCGCGCATCAACTCCATCTTTTCGCGCCGAGAAACGCCCGAAAATTTATGGACCAAGTGCGACCAATGCGGGACCATGTTGTTCCACCGTGAACTGCGCGAAAGCCTGAATGTCTGTACCTCCTGCGGCCATCACATGGCCATCACTCCACGCGACCGGTTCACGGCGCTCTTCGATGGGGGGGTCTTTAGCGAAGTTGACGTGCCTGAGCCGCTCACCGATCCGCTCCAATTCCGGGATAGCAAGAAATATCCAGACCGGATGAAGACCGCCCAAAAAACCACGGGCGAAAGCGAAGCGATGCTTGTTGCAGAAGGTGAAATGGGCCGTGCGCCCGTCGTCTGTGCCGCACAAGATTTTAGCTTCATGGGTGGCTCTATGGGGATGTATGTGGGCAATGCCATCATCGCCGCCGCTGAACGCGCTGTGGCCAAGGGCTGTCCAATGATCCTATTTTCCGCTGCCGGTGGGGCGCGGATGCAAGAAGGTATTCTAAGCCTCATGCAGATGCCGCGCACGACCGTGGCGGTGCAAATACTCAAAGAGGCGGGGCTGCCCTATATCGTTGTGCTCACCCATCCCACCACGGGCGGTGTGACGGCGTCCTACGCGATGCTTGGTGATGTGCAGATGGCCGAACCCAATGCTTTGATCTGCTTTGCCGGTCCACGCGTCATTGAACAGACCATCCGCGAGAAGCTTCCCGAGGGATTCCAACGCGCTGAGTATCTCTTGGACCATGGCATGTTGGATCGAGTGACCAAACGCTCTGAGATGCGCGACGAGTTGATCACCATCACACGTATGCTCATGCGCTTGCCGCCGCCCATCAAAGGCGACCTGCCCAAACCGTCGCCCGAGGAAGCGGCTGCCTTAGCGGCCCCTGCCAAAGACGAGACCCCCTCGTGACTCAGGGCTCGGACGTCATCCTTGAAAGGATGATGGCGCTCCATCCCAAGATCATTGACCTGACCCTGGATCGCGTGTGGCGGTTGTTAGAGCAGCTGGACAATCCCCAGGACAAGCTTCCGCCGGTGGTTCATATCGCGGGCACAAATGGCAAAGGCTCAACCCAGGCTATGCTGCGTGCGGGCTTCGAAGCGGCGGGGCTCAAGGCGCATGCCTATACCTCGCCTCATTTGGCGCGGTTTCACGAACGCATCCGCCTCGCCGGAGAGTTGATCACCGAAGACGCGCTCACCGACGTCCTTGACGAGTGCTATGCAGCCAATGACGGGGTGCCGATCACCTATTTTGAGATCACCACCTGTGCCGCGCTTTTGGCCTTCTCACGGGTGCCTGCAGATGTCTGTTTGCTGGAGGTCGGTCTCGGCGGGCGGCTTGATTGCACAAACGTGGTCGATGAACCCGCCATGACCGTGATCACGCCAGTTTCAATGGACCATGAGCAATTCCTTGGCGATACGATTGCCAAAATCGCTGGGGAAAAGGCAGGCATAATCAAACGCCGCGTTCCCTGTGTCGTCGCGCCTCAGCAAGCGGCCGGACTTGAGGTGATCGAAGCGCGCGCCGAACGGTTGTTCGCCCCCATTTTGACCTATGGTCAGCAATGGCATGTCTGGGAAGAGCATGGGCGGTTGATCTTCCAAGATGAGACAGGGCTGTTGGATTTACCTCTGCCGAACCTGCCTGGAGCACATCAGATTGAGAATGCAGGCGCAGCTCTGATGGTATTGCGCCACATGGGGCATGGTGAGGCAGCCTGCGAAGCGGCGGTCACTCAAGCCTTGTGGCCCGCCCGGATGCAGCGTTTGCGTGAGGGGCCGCTGATTGACGCAGCCGGGTCGGCCGAGCTTTGGCTCGATGGTGGCCACAATCCAGCCGCAGGTCAGGCTTTGGCCAATCACCTGGCAACTTTGCCCAAACGGCCGACCTATCTCATCTGTGGGATGCTCAACACCAAAGATGCCACGGGCTACATGACCCCGCTTGCCGCGCAGGCCCAAGAACTCCACGCTGTGGCGATCCCGGGAGAGGCAAATACCCTGCCTGCTGATGAGGCGGCAACTATGGCGCGGTCCGTCGGCCTCGACGCGTTCGAAGCACAGAGCGTTGAGGCTGCGCTGGCTTCCATTGTCGAACGCGTGCCCGAGGCCCGTGTCCTGATTTGTGGCTCGCTCTACCTGGCGGGGCATATCCTGCGCTCGAACGGCTAGGGGGTGTCAATCACGCGCACAGCTGGTGGGGGGACTGGTCGCGTGCTCGTAACAGCGCACGAGCGACCTCATCTATGTTGGGAGCTGCGACGTCCATCATCGTCGATGGTATCCCAACCGCAGGCCAGAAATGCGGTGACACGCTTGCTTTGGCGTGGATTTGGGTCAAAACGGAAACCTGATCGAAATCGTCGTTGTTGCTGTGCAAACTGGAAAGTGAGTTCTCATGTCTTTCACCCTCGCCACTTGGAATATCAATTCTGTCCGCCTGCGCGCGGGTCTTGTGGAAAAGCTTCTGCGGGAAGAAGCCCCCGACGTGCTGTGCCTTCAAGAATGCAAAAGCCCCGTGGATAAAATCCCAATGGAGGGCTTTGCGACGCTGGGCTACTCCCATCTCGTGGCGCGGGGGCAGAAGGGTTATAATGGTGTGGCGATCCTCTCACGGCGCCCAATTGAGGATGCAGGCGACCGTGACTTCGCTTCTCTCGGTCATGCCAGGCATGTGGCAGCGCGACTGGAAAATGGCGTTACGATCCACAACTTCTATGTGCCTGCGGGTGGCGACAAACCCGACCGCGCAGTGAATGAGAAATTTGGCCAAAAGCTCGATTACCTCAGCGAGATGCGCGACTGGTTCCGGGCAGAACCGCCGACGAAGGCGATCATGGTAGGTGACCTAAACATTGCTCCGCGCGAGGACGATGTTTGGAACCACAAACAGCTTTTGAAAGTGGTGAGCCATACACCCATCGAGGTGGAGCATCTAGCGGAAACCCAAGCCGCTGGGGGGTGGGTCGACGTCACCCGTGCCGATATCCCTGAGGGGAATCTCTATAGCTGGTGGTCCTACCGCTCGCCCGATTGGGATGCCGCCGACAAAGGCCGCCGTTTGGATCACATCTGGGCCACCGCTGACATCGCAGGCGCCGCCTCCGGCAGCCGTATTTTGCGCGATGTGCGGGGGTGGGAGCAGCCGTCGGACCACGCACCTGTGTTTGCAACTTTTGATGTTTGAAGCAATTCAGTGCGCTACACAAAGCACTTCGAGAGTGGCTATGCTGAGGGTTCCATGTTTCGATCTTTGATGTGTTGCACTTTTCTGACTTTTCTATTAATTTCAAATGATTAACGCTAAAAATAGCGCACATGCTTTCCAAGAAAATGTGTATTGCGGCAAGGCTGCCCTTTCTCTTTGCCATCTTATAAGAAGAGAGGAGTTAGATAGCAGAGCACTTCGAAAGGAGGCACTGATGCGAGTTACCAGAATAGACCACGTGCACGTTGAAGTATCGGATCGCGACGCCGCGGCGGCGTGGTATGAACGCGTTCTAGGTCTGAAAAAGCATGAAGACTTTTTGTCATGGACCGAAGATCCCATGGGCCCGTTGATCTTACAGAGCAGCGATGGCTTCCCCTCGGTGTCGTTGTTCGCACGCAACTTCAAAAAGGTATCACGGGACAGCACGATCGCATTTCGGATTGGTGGCGACAGCTTTGTCGAGTTTGTGAGCGCACTCGGTTCTCTTCAGCTTGAAACAAGAGAGGGGCGCCAATTGACATCAAAAGACGTCGTCGACCATGCATTGTCGTGGTCAATTTACTTTGTCGATCCAGATCAAAACCGGATCGAGTTGACCACTTATGATTACGAGGTGGTCCGTGGGGTACTGACGCAATAGGGAAAAAATCCATATTTAATTACAGCGAAGGTCCAATTGCCGCCTTGCAGAACGTCCGAACCAAGAGCTTGCGAACAGATACGAGTTAGCGCACGCCATCTTGAAGTGTCGGTGCCCCGAATAGCTTCGGGGCATGCGGCGCGCAAAGCTCGCATGCCCTACCAAGAGGCGGTTGCATCAATCGGCGGTGGCAGATTGGTTGTGCAAAAAGAGCGCTCTGCAGCTCACACGATGTCGATGTTGCTTTCGAGGCCTGTTGTGGTGGTCAGGCCGTCGAGGAGGATGGTCTGGCCCGCGCCGAAGGTGATGAGGACCCCGTCGGCGGTGACCGACGCCAGCGAGGCCAACTGTGCCTCCGTCCGGCCCGCGGCAAGCGCGGAGGAGAACTCCAGCGTATCGGTGCCGTAGGTGAAGTCGGTGATCACATCCTGGGCCATCACCGCGCCAAACACGAAGGTATCCGCCCCGAGCCCACCGGTGATCGTGTCATTGCCAAGGGCACCCGTCTGGCCGGTGTCGACATAGCGGTCGTTGCCTGCCCCAAGGCGGACCGTGTCCGTCCCATTGCCGCCAAAGATCGTGTCGCTGCCTTCACCACCATCAAGCGTATCCGCCTGGTTGCCACCATAGATCAGATCATTGCCAAAGCGGCCAAAGATAAGGTCGTTGCCGTCTTCGCCATAGAACACGTCATCGGCGTTACCGCCCTGGATCGTGTCATCGCCCAAACCCGCCCAGACCGTGTCACGCCCATCAACCCCACCTTGGGTGTTGTCAAAGAAGACGTCGTTGCCCTGGTTAAGGTACACCAGATCGCGGCCATTGCCGCCCCAGACCCGGTCGGCGCCGTCACCCGCGGTGATCGTGTCGTATTGGGCGCCGCCATAGAGACTATCGTTGCCCAATCCGCCCAAAATCACGTCCGCGCCGTCCTCACCATAGAAGACGTCATTGCCGCCGCCACCGTTGATCGTGTCGTTGCCCAGCCCACCAAAGACCGTATCGTGGCCGTTGGCATCGTTTTGGGTGTTGTCGTTGAAGACGTCAGCGCCTTGGTTGAGGCGGACAAAGTCACGCCCGTTGCCCCCATAAACAACGTCCGCCCCGTCGCCAGAGAGGATCGTGTCGTACTGGTTGCCGCCATAGATTGTGTCGGCCCCAAGGCCACCAAGGATGCTGTCTTCACCGTCTTCACCATAGAAGACGTCGTTGCCGCCGCCCCCATTGATCGTGTCGTCGCCCAGACCGCCAAAGACCGTATCGGCGCCATTGGCATCGTTTTGGGTCGTGTCATTGAAGACATCGTTGCCTTGGTTGAGCGAGACCTGGTCCATGCCGTCGCCGCCATTGACCGTGTCGTTGCCTTCACCTCCGGTGATGGTGTCATGGCCGGAGCCGCCGCCGACAAAGTCGTTGCCCAGACGGGCGTTGATCACGTCATTGCCGTCTTCGCCATAGAAAGCATCGTCGCCATTGCCGCCTTGGATGGTGTCATTGCCGAGGCCCGCAAAGACCGTGTCGCGGCCATCGACCCCGCCCTGGGCATTGTCTTGGAAGAGGTCGTTGCCTTGGTTGAGGAATGCAAGGTCGCGCCCATTGCCACCGTAAACTGTGTCTTGACCATCGCCAGCCGTGATCGTGTCGTACTGATCTCCACCAGAGATGTTATCGTTGCCTATGCCGCCGATGATGCTGTCTTCGCCAGTGCCGCCATACAATTGGTCGTTGCCAGAGCCGCCGTTCACGGTGTCATCACCGTTCAGCGCTAACAACATGTCGTCGCCCTCTTCGCCCATGAGGCTGTCGGCTAGATCGCTGCCAATTATTGAGTCCTGCCCTGCGCCGCCGAACGCGCGCAGCGCCGCCGTTGCATCGGTGGAAATATCGTCATCGCCATCGTCGCCTAGGACGAGCATGGTGCCCGCGCCGGTGACGGATATTTCGTTTGTGCCGTCGAAATCGGCAAAGATATTGTCGTACGCGACCCCATCAAAGATCACCTGGTCGAGGTTGGTGTTGGCCAGGTCAGAGACACTGATGAGAACCTCGTCGTTGGGGCCGGTGACTTGGGCGCCGGTGATCTCATAGTTTGAATATGATAGATAATCGGAAGATTGATCGCTTTGCGCATCCAAAATGAGCTGTGCCCAATCGCCTAGGTCTGCGGGAAATGTGCCGGAAAGACCAAGCTCAATGCCGTTATATCCCAGACCAAGTGTTGTACCAGATAATGTGATTGAGGCCAGTTCTTGCCCATTTTGAGATGCGCGGATTCCAGTAATTGAATTGGTGCCAAATGCCGCGACAACATTTGCAATCTGCTGCGCGGTTGGGATCAAATACTCTGCGATAAAATCCCATGGAAAGAGTGGAAAACTCCCGGTGAAATTTGGATCAACCACAAAATCATAGAAGAAGTAATTTTCTTGGAGGAAATTGAAATCGTTCAGTGCAGATCCGAGTGCAAACAAATCTTGGAAACTGTTTGGGAGTGACCCATCAATTGAGATCGTCGTATTGCCGCTGCTGAGCGTGTATCCACCCGCTCCGGGCGTCAGGGCCAAGATGGCATTTGCGCCGTCGCTCACGGTAATAGAGTTGTAAGTTCCTGTTAATAAGGCATTATCCAGCGCGTTTTCGAGCTCTTCTGCGCTTCCAACTGGCGAGATGTTGGTTCCGTTTACCGAGACGTTGAACGTCCCCAACGAGAATGCAACCTGTGAGCTGGATAGCGTGGTGTAGACAGGGGTTAGCACTGATGCGTTGCCGAAAGACTCCAATTGGCTTTGGTAAATTAGCTCGTCACCGATTTCGACACTCAGGCGATCAAAAATGGTTTCAATACTATTTGTTGTTGTTGTCAGCGTTGCCATGATGCATTTTCCCGTCAAAATCTATTTTCCGCTATATCTTGAGAGCTAGAGTAGCCAAGTGCAAGCCAAGAGGCGCTGTTTTTTGGGGGCCAAAAGACGCTGGACATCTTTGAGCCCGTCCAAATTTCGGATTATGGGTTGCTGGTGGTGCGAGAGTATCGATCGAATGCGCACACACCCTTGGCACCAAGCCGCTCGCGGTCCATATACACGCAAAGGCAAACACCGGAGGCAGGTATGGACCTCAATCTCAACGCGGGCCCGGCGGCGGGTGATTTGATCAAGGACGTCTCTGAGGCGGACTTTATGACCGACGTGGTCGAAGCTTCGATGCAGACGCCAGTTATCGTGGATTTCTGGGCGCCGTGGTGTGGGCCGTGCAAAACCTTGGGGCCAATGCTTGAAGAGGCGGTGACCAAGGCCAAGGGTGCGGTCATAATGGCAAAGGTCAATGTCGACGAGGCGCAGACGATTGCGGGTCAGCTGCGCATCCAATCGATCCCGACGGTCTACGCCTTTTGGCAAGGTCAACCGGTTGACGGGTTCCAAGGCGCGCTTCCGCAATCTGAGATCACCGCTTTTGTGGAGCGGGTGATTGAGGCGGCAGGCGGCGACGCATCGGGCGGTTTGGACGACGCTTTGACGGCTGCAGAAGAGATGCTTGAAAGCGGTGCCGTCGCGGATGCGGCGCAAACGTTTGCAGGGATCTTGGGCGAAGATCCGATGAGCGCTGTGGCGTATGCGGGACTTGCGCGTGCGCACCTTGCGCTGGACGAGGTGGACCAAGCCGAAGCTGTGTTGAACGGTGCACCGGCCGAGATCAGCCAAGACCGCGCCATCGAGGCGGTGTTTGCCCAGATCGATTTGGCTCGCAAAGCCGCCGATGCTGGCCCCGTGGCCGAGTTGGCCGCAGCGGTTGAGGCCGATCCGCTCAACCACCAGGCTCGGTTTGACCTTGCACAAGCGCTTTATGCCGCTGGTGACGGCGAAGCGGCGGTTAACCATTTGTTGGAGCTTTTCCGGCGTGATCGCGAATGGCATGACGGCGCGGCAAAGGCCGAACTCTTCACGATCTTTGACGCGTTGAAGCCAAACGATCCGCTTGTCCTCAATGGTCGGCGCAAATTGAGCTCGATGATATTTGCCTGATGGCTATCTCAGCCTAGGTTTTGAGATATGAAAATCCCCGCGGAACTGCCCGATCTTATTCCGATCTTTCCGCTGCCCGGCGCGCTATTGCTGCCTCGGGCCCGGTTGCCATTGCACATCTTTGAGCCGCGCTATCTCGCGATGATCGAGGATTGCATGAAAACGCCCGGGCGGTTGATCGGGATGATCCAGCCCAACCCGCGCAAGGGCAAAGATGATGCATTGCATGCCATTGGGTGTGCGGGACGGCTGAGCCAATTCTCGGAAACCGAGGACGGCCGTTACATGATCACGCTTGCGGGGATGTCTCGGTTCAAGGTGATCGAAGAAGAGCAGGGCTTCACACCCTATCGCCGCGTTCGGGCCCATTGGGAAACTTTTGCGCGGGACCTTGGGGCGACCGAGACCGACAAAGCCTTTGATCGCAAGACCTTCATGCGCCTTCTGGGTCGATACTTCGAAGCGCGGGGCCTTGAGGCGGATTGGGAAACTCTCCAGGACGCAGATGATGAATTGCTGGTCAACTCGCTCTCGATGCTCCTAGACTTTGAGCCTGAAGACAAGCAGGCTTTGCTCGAGGCGCCGTCCTTGTCCACGCGACGAGAGACATTGGTGACCCTGATCGAATTTAGTCTGCGGGGCGGTGACGCCGAGGAGGTGATGCAATGAATGATACAACTGTGTTTGATCCGCACATGCTTGAGGCGCTCATCTGTCCAAAGAGCCACGGAACTTTGCGGTACGATGCGGAGGCACAAGAGCTCATCTCGGAATCCGCGGGCGTGGCCTTTCCCATCCGCGACGGCATTCCGGTTATGCTGATGGATGCGGCGCGTTGCTTAGACGACGCTTAGCCAATACGTCCCTCTAGATAAAATGAGGGGCCCCGAAGGGCCCCCAAGGTTTGCTCGACATTTTCTTGATTGTATTAGGGCGCAGCTGGAATGTTTAAAAGCATGCCTGCCGCGATGGTTCCTGTCGGTCCAAGGACCGCAGTATTGGTGGTTTGAATACGGTTGTAGTCCAGGGCATCCCCGTAGAAGAGCATAGAGAGACCGGCGAGGCTGTCGCCGGGTTGCACACGGTAGAAGAAATCTTGGCGGATTGGTGAGACGGGCGCACTCTCGCGAGACGGTATATAGGCCGCCACAAGCGCACGGTAATCGACATCACCAAGCGCCGTGGCAAAGGCGCTGTCCGGCACGATTTCACCAGAAGCCACTGCACCACGAACAATCTGTTCCAACTCGTAATCAGATTGACCGGCCAAATTGGCGCGCGTCAGGGTGTCTTCTACCGTTGGGCTGGTTTGTTGGAGTTCGGCACGAGGCGTCACCAATGCGGGCGCGGGTGCGTTGGCTTGTGGCGCGGTTGGCGTGCCGCCGGATGCCGAAAACTCGCGCATGATGTTGCGCGTCATCATGGCCACCTGAGATTGCACCGCGTCCCCATCGTCGGGGAGGAAGTTCTCCAATTTCGACAGGGAGGGCTGCGCGGAACGTGTGGCCGTTGCGACGGGATCTGATGGTGTCACCGACTGTGGTGCGGGCGCGGCATCGGATGTGAACACGGGGCGCAGACGGGCTGTGGGCGACGATGTCATCTGAGACGTCTGGGTGGTCGCTGTCGTGGAGGCTGAGACAAATGTTTGTGATGCCGGTTCAGTCAAAGTCAGTGGAACTGTGGGCGAGTTGTCGGCCCGGGTGACTGGCTCAAGTTCGAACTCTGTGAGGGAAGGACCGACGTCACGGTTCCCCGGTTGCATCAACAAAAGCACGATTGTCACAACTAAGAAACCAGCGGCCAGAATAAGAGAGCGAATCATCTCATGCTCTCCCGGCGTTGGGTCTTTGCCCTGCCTGTATCCATAGCCATATCCCCTAACAATCGACACACAGCATCTAGATGCGTGGCACTCATCTTGAGAATGTACCGATACTTACCCCGAAATATAGCTGAACTAGGGCGAATCAGTCAACGGGGAGTGATTCGGAAAGACGCGAATCGGTGGCTTTTCCACTGATTTCGACAGCGTATTTGTCCATTTCCCTTCAAAACGAATCAGCGCGCCCAATGGGGCGCGCCGATCCAAATTCTATTTTAATCTGGAATAACAGATTGATTTAAAGTCCGGGGTAAAGCGGGAAGCGTGAACAGAGCTCTTCGACCTCAGATTTCACCCAAGCTTCTACGGTGCCGTTGCCCTCGTGTCCGTTGGAGGCGAGCCCGTCCACAACTTCGTTGATCCAATCCCCGATCTGGCGGAACTCAGGTTCGCCAAATCCGCGCGTTGTTCCCGCTGGCGAGCCCAGGCGGATGCCGGAGGTGATGGTGGGTTTCTCGGTGTCAAACGGCACACCGTTTTTGTTGCAGGTGATGTGGGCGCGACCGAGGGCTTTCTCGGTGATGTTGCCCTTCACGCCTTTGGGCCGCAGGTCGACCAGTATGACGTGGGTGTCGGTGCCACCGGTGACTGTCGCCAGCCCGCCTTTCATCAATTGATCGGCCAAAGCTTGGGCGTTCTTGATGACCTGCTCCTGATACACGCGGAACGAGGGGTCGAGGGCTTCGCCAAAAGCCACGGCCTTGGCTGCAATGACATGCATCAGAGGGCCACCTTGGATGCCCGGGAAGATCGCGGAGTTGAACTTCTTGGCCAGCGCCTCGTCATTGGTGAGGATCATCCCGCCCCGTGGACCACGTAGGGTTTTGTGGGTTGTGGTCGTAGCCACGTGTACATGGGGAAACGGGCTGGGATACACACCCGCCGCGATGAGACCGGCAAAGTGCGCCACGTCTGCGAGAAGCCATGCCCCCACGCTATCGGCGATTTCGCGGAAGCGGGCAAAATCGATCTGACGCGGAATGGCAGAGCCACCGGCGATGATCATCTTGGGCCGGTGCTTTTCAGCCATCTCGGCAACTTGATTGTAGTCGATCTCAAGCGTGTCCTGGCGGACGCCGTATTGGATCGCTGTGAACCATTTACCAGATTGGTTGGGCTTGGCACCATGGGTGAGGTGACCCCCTGCATCCAGGCTCATCCCAAGGATCGTATCGCCGGGCTGTAAAAGTGCTTGAAACACGCCTTGGTTGGCTTGAGAGCCAGAGTTGGGTTGCACGTTGGCAAAGTCGCAATTGAACAACTTGGTCGCGCGCTCAATGGCCAACTCTTCTGCAATGTCCACAAAGTGGCACCCGCCATAGTAGCGACGCCCCGGGTAGCCTTCGGCATATTTGTTTGTCATCACCGAGCCCTGCGCGTCGAGCACCGCTTGGGAGACGATGTTCTCTGATGCGATCAATTCGATTTCGTCGCGCTGACGGCCGAGTTCTTTGGTGATTGCACCAAAAATCTCAGGGTCGCGCTCCGCGAGGGTTTGAGTGAAAAATCCGGTGTCACGATGGGGGGCGTTCATGGCGGGTCCTCTGCTGGGTTGAACGTGCTACGGGGTAGGCGTGAGACGAGCGGCATGCATTATGCGGCACGCTTCAAGACTTGGGCGACAGTGTCGCCGATTTGGCTGGGATGCTCGGCGACGGTCACACCCGCCGCCGATAGGATTTCTGCTTTCTCTGAGGCGCTCTCTCCAAAGGCCGAGATAATGGCGCCTGCGTGACCCATGGTGCGGCCTTTCGGAGCCGTGAGGCCCGCAACATAGGCCACGACGGGTTTGGTCACATGATCGCGGATGTATTCGGCGGCTTCGGCCTCTTGCGGGCCGCCGATCTCGCCGATCATGCAAATGACGTGGGTTTGGTCATCCTGTTCAAAGCGTTCGAGGATGTCTTTGAAGGAGGAGCCATTGATTGGGTCGCCGCCAATGCCCACAGAGGTGGAGACGCCAATATCAAGCGTCTTTAGCTGGCTTGCCGCTTCATAGCCCAACGTCCCGGAACGACCAACGATGCCGACATTGCCCGGCTGATAGATATGGCCCGGCATGATACCAAGAAGCGCTTCACCCGGTGTGATCGTGCCTGCGCAGTTCGGCCCGGTGAGGACCATGCGACGATCTTTGGGATAGCGGTACATGTAGCGTTTGACCCGGATCATGTCCTGGGCTGGGATGCCGTCGGTAATGCACACACAATACCGGATGCCCCCATCGGCGGCTTCCATGATGCTGTCGGCGGCGAAGGGCGGCGGGACAAACACCAGGCTTGCTTCGGCGCCGGTCTCGGCCACGGCTTTTTTGACGGTGTTAAAGACCGGCACGCCTGCGACGCTTTCACCGGCTTTGCCGGGGACAACGCCGCCCACAACATTGGTCCCGTAGTTGATCATGTCGGCGGTGTGAAAACGGGCCATGCGCCCGGTGATACCTTGCACGATGACCTTGGTGCCGCGGTTGATAAGGATGCTCATGAAACCACCCTCAGGGTATTGGCCGAGGCTGCACTGCGCGGATTAAACCCTTGGGAACGGTCGTGTTTCCATGCGCCTACGGCGCGCTCGGCGGCTTCGGATAGAGTGTTCGCGCGGATGATGGGAAGCCCAGATTTGGCAAGGATCTTTTGACCTTCGGCGATGTTTGTCCCGGCCAGACGCACCACCACCGGCACATCCACCGATACGTCACGGAGCGCTTGGACCACGCCTTCGGCGACCCAGTCGCAACGGTTGATCCCTGCGAATACGTTGACCAGGACAGCCTGAACGTTTGTGTCGCTCATCACCAGTCGAAAGGCTTTGGCGACGCGCTCCGGCGTGGCGCCGCCACCGATGTCGAGGAAATTTGCAGGCGCACCACCGGCAAGCTTGATCGTGTCCATCGTCGCCATGGCCAGGCCCGCACCGTTCACAATGCACCCGATGTTGCCATCCAGGCCAACATAGGAAAGGCCGCGATCCGCCGCGCGTGCCTCGCGGGGGTCTTCCTGGCTCTTATCGCGCAGCTCAGACACCTGTGGGTGGCGGAAGAGCGCGTTGGCGTCAAACGTCATTCTCGCATCCAGTGCAAGCATCCGATTGTCGCCGGTGATCACCAGAGGGTTGATCTCGACCATCGTCGCATCAAGCTCGGTGAAGGCGCGATGACAGCCCTGAAGCGTGCGCGTGAAGCTTCGCGTGAGCGCCGGATCAAGGCCCAACTCAAAGGCCATTTCCCGTGCCTGAAAGTCTTGGAGGCCCACGGCAGGTTCGACAAGAGCGCGCACGATGCTATCGGGTTTTTCGGCGGCTATCTCTTCGACCGCCATGCCGCCGGCCGCAGACGCGACGATCATCACCCGCTGAGACGAACGGTCGAGCACCAAACCAAGATAAAGCTCACGCTCTACGGTGACCGCGGTTTCCACAAAAACGCGATAGATGCCTTTGCCTTTTGGGCCGGTTTGGTGAGTCACCAATTTTTGGCCAAACATCCCGTCGGCGGCTTCATAGATCTCCTGTTCATTGTCACAGATCTTGATGCCGCCGGATTGGCCGCGTCCTCCTGCGTGGACTTGTGCTTTGACAACCCAACGATCTCCGCCAATTTCCCGTGCGCGATAGGCCGCTTGTTCTGGGCTATAGGCCAACGCGCCAGGTGGCACGGTGACCCCAAATCCCGCAAGCATCTCTTTGGCTTGGTATTCGTGGATGTCCATGGGCGGTCCTTCCAAACCGACGCCTTAAGAAACGTCTGACTGCGGCCAAACGCGAAAGGTTGTCGTGTTATTCAGCGGCGATGGCCTGGTCGTAGTGATCCGCCATAACCGCGTCGATCGCGGCTTGATCGATGTCGGCGCCAAAGGCGCGCATCGCCTCGGCAAACCGGGCTACGATGTCTTCGATCGCATGACGGTTGAGCTGGTTGAGAATGCCGATGCGCACCTGCACAGGGGCCGACAGAGTTGGCCAAATGCCAAAGCCATCTGACCTGCACTTCTGAACCAAATCCATCTCGCGACCCGCCAGGTTACCGGGCAGGTTCAATACGATCAGCGAGGTCATGTTGGATGTCACTTCGCAGCCCATCATTTCCACCGCCTTGCGCAACGCCGCTTCGTGGAACGTATAATCGGCGGCGCGTTTGGCTAGGGTCTCTTGCAAGGTCAGTCGCAGCGCTTCGTGGAAAGCAGCCACAGCATAGGCGGAGTGTGTGCGGTGATAGGTGCCTTTCTCGACGTCTTGGCCGTCGACAATGCCCCAGTGGCGCGCTTCGAACACAGCATGGTGACAATAGGCGTAGGCGCCGCGCGCACGGAGGAGTTCGATGTAAGCATCAGTGAAGCTCACCGGCGCATATGTCAGTGGTAGACAGCAGATACCCTTCTGGGGGCACGACGCCCAACCATGCACGCCGGGGTAATCATCGATGCTGAAATTCTCAACGCCTAGGCTGGAGACGGCATCAATGAGACCCATGGCATGGTGCTTTTCGCAGGCATCCGAGAAGCCTTGGAGGTCGTTGATGCGACCGGAACCCGTTTCCCAATGCGCCATGAACGCCCATTGAGGTTTGTGCTCTGCCAGAACCGCCTCGACCATGTCGCCCGTCACCGAGGTGCCGTGGGGAATTTCAACGACGGTGACGGAGGCCGCTTGTGGGTCCATCGGGTTGTCTTCGAGTTCTTGGGGCGTCGCTGCGCGGATGCGGATCGTTAGCGCGTCAATGCCCGAGAATGTCCCGTTGGAGAACGCCACGACTTTGTCGCCTGGCTTGATGACTGACAACATCATATCGAGCGCCGACCACCCGGTGCCCGCCACGCCAAAGGTGTGCACATTCTGTGTGCCCCAAATTTGGCGCAACATGTGTTTGCATTCCACCATGCCCCGCAATACGTCAGCCTGCATGTGATCGGCGGTGCCAGCGGCGGCAAAGCGTGCCAGAACGCGAGCATCCGTGTTGCCAGGTCCAGGACCAGCGGCCAGTGTTTGGGGAATGTGCAGTTGGTCAAACGCATGAATGGTCATCTTTTGCTCCCTTAAACTCGCGCGCGCTTCAAAAGGTGTCAAAAAGTGTCGAACCGCGCAGTGTCCGATTGGGGCAGAAAATAGCGCCTTGTGAAAAACGACAACGGCGCTTACTCCTGCTTTTGGGTATCTAAAAGTATGGGCAAATAGCCACCCATAGCGGTAAGTACACGGATGTATACCAAAAGGTATGCAATCCAAATGGGTGGTTTATTGCGAATAAGGGTTTAAAATCAGATGAGTAGCGATATCAGCTATCCAATCGACATCGTGCTCGCCGACAGCAATCCGCTCGTTTTGTCGGCCATGTCTGAGATTTTTGAGCGAGATGCGCGATTCTCTGTGGTGGCCACGGCGGGCACAGCGGAAGGTTTTTTGTCGATGGTCATGCGCTTGCCTGTGGGCATTGGCGTGATCGATTGGAACTTGCCCGCATTGGGCGGCGCCAAGCTCATCGAGGTTTTGCGCGAGAACCCATCGAGTCCGCGCCTGATCGTTTATGGCGACGACAGCCCCGACCTGCCGCGATTGGCCATGACCGCAGGGGCCGCTGGCTTTGCGCCGCGTTCTTCTGAGGTGGACAGTTTGTTAGACATTTGCCTCGAGGTGGCGAAGGGCAAGATGGTCTTTCCCTTCATCGATGTCCGCGATCTCCAAGCCGATCCGATTGCGTCGCTGTCGCGTAAGGAGCGGGTGATGTTGGAGGCGCTGTCGAAGGGGCTGACCAACCGGGAGCTGTCGAAAGAACTGGGTATTTCGACCAACACGGTGAAATTCCACCTCTCCAACCTCTACGAAAAGCTCAGCGTGAAAAACCGGGCTCAAGCGATTGCCTTCTACTACTCCTCACGCCTGGCCCGGGAGGTTGGTCAGAGCGAAGGTTAATGCCCCGTAGCCCAACCGCACGCGATACAGCGGCAGACGAGGGCTTTCTGCACGATTCAAGTGGCGAACTGTGCAGATAGGGGGCACGGTGACACTGTTCTTGGTTGGATTTGAGGCGGGTTTGGGGGGCGAAAGTGAGCTTTGGCTGCGGTTGCGTCAACGACTGCTTGCTGGGGTTCAGAGATACTTTGATGCTCCCCAATGGCCTGGCCAAACAGGTTCTTTGACAGTCTCGGTTGTATCGAGAGGATCTACCCGGACGCGACACTGAAACCGCACGTGCCACCATGCCGCAAAACGTTGAAAAACGGTTCTAGTGTCGGGATATTGCAGAATGACAATGCGACCCGCCGTTGCATGTTCGACGGTTTTCTGCCGTGCCTTCAGCTTGCAGAACACTCTCGCCTCAATCTCTTCAGCGGTTTGGCGAGGAATTGTTCTATCGGCGTGGCTTGGGTCGATGCGATCATATTTCATGGTGGGTCTCCTCTGTGGTGAGTCGGAAATTGACAGAGCGGCATGAATATTTAAAATTCAGATTTTAAATAACCAACATTGGAAAAACTTATATGTTGACCCACCGACAGATCAGATACTTCCTTGCTGTTGTTGATACTGGGCAGGTGTCAGCTGCTGCTCGCACTTTAAACGTCTCACAATCAGCGGTCACGCTGTCGATCAAGGATATGGAGGCGCAGCTTGGGATGGCCTTGTTTGATCGCTCGCCAACGGGCCTGACACTGACCCGGGCGGGTCAGCAGTTCCGCCATCATGCTCATGACATCGTGGCGTCGTTTGAGGCGGCAGTCAAAAGCGTCGAAAGACAGGATGACGTGATCTCTGGGACTGTAAGGTTGGGAATGAGCTGGACCCTCTCCAGCTACTTCGCTTTCCCGGTGATTGAACAGTTTTCCCGACAGCACCCAGCCATTGACGTGCAGCTTGTCGAAGAACCGCTTGAAAGCCTGGAACAGGCGCTGGTCGCTGATCAGTTGGACCTTGCCCTAGTTCTGACATCAAACCTGTCCGGTGGGAACGGCCTCAAGAGTAAGACACTGCACAGGTCGCAGCGGCGGCTCTGGACGAGTGTGGATCATCCACTGACAAAGCTTAAAAATGTTTCGCTCGCAGATGTGGCCCGATACCCCTACGCTGTTCTGCGCTCTGACGATGCCGAGAAGCAGGGTCTATCCTATTGGACTGACGAGATTGGTCATCCTGACATCAAGTTCGCCTCTGCATCGATAGAGGCAGTGCGCAGCCTTGTGGCTTCTGAGCAAGCTGTGACGATCCTAAGTGATGTGGTCTATCGGCCCTGGACGCTCGACGGACGGAGGGTTGAGCGGATCGACTTGGTCGAGATCATACCTACAATGGATGTTGGCATGGCGTGGGCCAAGCACAGTCTTTCACCTGCGAACAGACTACTGCGCGAGGCATTTGACAGATCAATACTCCCCATTTGATCTTTGAATTTTTCAATGTGTGTCGCGCTTTGTCACGCCAGTAGCAATGAGCCCATAGAGTGACGCGCGTTGCTGACCCCAAACAAAAGCGCCCAGCCGAGGGCTGAGCGCGTCATTCATACTCTTGGTTGATTTAGCTGTAGACGGCTTCTTTGCCGAAATGCTTGACCAACATGTAATAAACCACGGCGCGGTATTTGTTGCGCTCGGATTTGCCGTAAGTTTCGATCACCTTGTTGATCGCATCCATCAGCTCTGGCCCATCGGCAAGACCGAGTTTCTTCATCAAGAAGTTGGTTTTGACGGTTTCCAGCTCTGACGGCTGGCTTCCTGCAACGGTGGATGCATCCGCGTTGTAGATTGCGGGGCCGCAGCCGATGGTGACCTTGGTCAGAAGGTCCATATCAGGGGCCATGCCGCATTTGTTTTTCAGATCGTCTGCGTATTGCGCGATCAATTCATCACGTTTTCCCATGTGGGTCTCCCAGTTGGCCAGGACAGTGCTGGCATTTTGTGTGGGCGAATTTTACCGAGTCAAAGCGTTAAAACAATGGTTTAGTCACCGACTAATTCCCGGTCAGGGCAGGCTTGCAACAGAATCGGTTGCAAAATCTCATAGGCACGTTTGGAATAGGGCCTATATTCAATAAGTAAGCTGTTTTGTAATTGCACAAACTTTGTCGGCTTGGGGGAACAGGCATGACACGAGTTGAGAGTGAAAACCCACAAGGCGCGGGACGAGAAGGGCAATTCTGCGTGTCTGATACGCACCCTTTGACAGCAGCCGAGCGCAAAGCGGCGCAGGCTGTCGGCGCGCAGATTGCGTTTGATCCAGGGCTTCTTGCCTGGGTGGTGTTTGACGCGTCCGATTTAGGGGCCGGTGCGCCCTCCTTGCGGCTACGGCCCTGGGATATGGCCGATCGAGATCGCTATCTTGCCTTGCTCAATGATCCAGAGGTTTGGCGGTATTTTCCAGAAAGCTATCCCGGCGACATCGGGCTTTCGGATGCAGAGGATATGATCGCCTTGTCGGCGTCCGCTGCTCACCATTACGTCCGCGCCATCGTGGATAGGAGGACGATCGTAGGCCAAGTACGAGCCGATTTCCGAGCTGGTGGCGGCCAAGAAACCGAGCTGTCCTATTGGATTGGTCGCGAGCATTGGGGTCAGAACTACGCATCGAAGGCTATCAAGATTTTCACTGAAGAGGTGTTTCGCGAATATCCGGAACTCAACCAGCTCTTTGCGCGTGTGCATCCTGACAATGGAGCATCCCGCAGGGTGGTGGAAAAGGCGGGATACGCGGCACAAGACAAACACAAATCGGCAAATGGCTGGGCGGTTTTTGCAATCCGCCGCTGACATCACCTAAGGTTTGAGATCGGCTACCGTATCGACGTCGCGCAGCGTTGCGACATGTCCGATACGCAATGTGCCAAGGCTGGCTTCGCTATCGGCTAGAGCATGGCGCGTAGACCAACGCACGTCATTGAAAAGTGTTGTTGGTACAGCCCTACTTCGTTTGAGCCCGACAAGCCAATAGCCGCCATCAGGAGCAGGGCCAAAGACCGCGTCCCGAGACCCCAGCATGCCGAACGCATCGGCGATATGGTGGGGCTCGATCTCGGGAATATCGCCGCCAATAATGCACATTGGTCCCGGTGGCAAAGATCGGAACAGCCGTGCCATGCGGTCGCCCAGATTGCCGGTTCCTTGACCCAAGCGGGGCAAATGTGCGGGCCAAATCCGGCTTTGATGTCCAGCATGATCCGGAGAAACTGCGACCCACAATGTCCATCTCGGATATTCTAGACGTCGCAAGAGTTTGGCCGTTTGATGGCGAAACCACCACGCCGCAGTCGTCATGCCAATGTCGCGCCCAAGACGTGTTTTCACACGTCCAGGCCGAGGCTCTTTGAGCATGACGACCAAGTGTTTGGCTCTCACAGAGGATGCTCCATGTCGCGGTGATCTATACCGGCATCGTCATAGACGGGTCCATAGACAGAGAAGCCGAGCGCTTCATAGAACCCCAAAGCATGTACTTGAGCCCCCAATTGCGCGCGACCAAGTCCCTGCGCACGTGCCCAAGCCACGGCTTCAAGCACCAGCGCGCGACCCGCGCCGGTCCCACGCGCGCCTTTCAGCACGGCCACCCGGCCGATTTTAGCAGTGTCACCTTTGACCAAAATCCGTGCAGTGCCGACCGCGACCTCTTTGTGGAGCGCCAGCAGATGTACGGCATTGCCATCACGCCCATCCACTTCATCGGCTTCGGATACGCCTTGCTCTTCGATGAAGACCGCGCGGCGGATCGCCAAACATGTTTCTAGATCGTCGCTCACGACCACGTTCATGCGAAATAATCCCTGAGGATGCGAGTATAGATCGACTTGAGTTGGTCGATTTGCGCGACGTTCACCCGTTCATCGACTTGGTGCATTGTCTGCCCTACCAGGCCAAACTCCACAACGGGGCAGTGGTTTTTGACGAAACGTGCATCCGACGTGCCACCGGTTGTCGAGAGTGCTGGGGTGACGCCGGTTTCCGCTTCCACTGCCTTTGAGACAAGCTCTGACAATGGCCCTGGAGGAGTCAGGAAGCTCTCTCCCGAGATTTTGATTTTTGTCGCGATTTCCACGCCAAAATCTTGCGCAACCTTGCCTGCTTCGGTGCGCAGCCAGTTGCTCAGGCTTTCGCCAGAATGCAGGTCATTGAACCGAATATTGACGGTGGAACGTGTTTGCGCTGGGATGACATTTGTCGCCGGATTGCCAGTGTCGAGGGTGACCACCGCCAAAGTCGAAGCGTCGAAGTGATCGGTGCCATCGTCCAAGGTGTGGCTGGCCAAACGGTCCATCAAACGTACCATGGCGGGGAGCGGATTGTTGGCGCGGTGCGGATAGGCGGAGTGCCCCTGTACCCCTGTCACCTCGAACCATGCCGTCAAAGAACCACGCCGCCCGATCTTAATCATCTCGCCTATATGATCGGGGCAGGTTGGTTCTCCAACCAAACAGACCTCCATCCGTTCGCCCGAACGGTCCATATAGTCCAAAAGAGCAGTCGTGCCGTCGATGGCGTCGCCTTCTTCATCGCCTGTGATGGTCAATATGATCGCGCCGTCGAGGGGCGTGTCAGACACCAAATCAATGGCGCTTGCCACGAAGGCCGCCACACCTGATTTCATATCGGTTGAGCCACGCCCGTAGAGCATGCCGTCTTTGATCTCAGCGCCGAAGGGCGGCATGGTCCAATCATTGGGATCGCCCAAAGGGACAACATCGATGTGGCCATTAAAGCCAAAGGTTTTGGGATGCCCTTTGCTTCCCCAGCGCGCGAAGAGGTTGCTGATTTTCCCACGATCAACGCGCGTACAATCAAAACCGGCGGCCTCAAGTGCGGTTTGCAGAACGTCTAATGCCCCCCCCTCCGCAGGCGTGATTGACGGGCATCTCACCAGCGCAGCAGTGAGTTCAACAGGGTCGATCGGATGGGGCATAGATGGCGTCCTTCAGCGTTGCCTCTGTGCCTAGCTCAGCCATGCGCGACGTGCAAATGTGACCAAAATGCTGCGACCCGAAGCGCGACCGGTGGTGCCGCGCTGACAGGATGGCCATCTCTGTGGTATCCTTATTCTGTAATAACGCCCGAGGCGGGTAAAACGCGCGCAAAGACGCGACAGAGCAGAGATCACAGTTTCACGTATTCGGATCGCACGTGCGGGCCGGTGGAATGGGATGTCTGACGACCTCGGAGCGACGTATGAGGTGGTTGAGATGCTCAGGCATTTGGTTTCTTGGTCAATGGCCATGGTGATGGCGCCATGACGTGGCGCGCTTTGGTTCATCGCACGGGTTTCGAATATATGGGCGGAACCCCGGAAGAGATTACGCCGCGCGGTTCACTGGTGGTTGAGACCCGTCTCGCGGCCAGTCAAAATCCTCAAACGATCCTGGCCATGCGGCTGAGCACCCCTGAAAACGCGAGTTTGACCCTAAAAGCTGTTCCCGGCGGCGGTGTTGTGCTTGTGATCGCGGGCCAATCTGACGTCTATCACGCTGCTGTGCGACTGGATGCAGAGGCGCGCACCGACATTTTGCGCGTCACCTACAGTTGGGACACGCTTGGTAACGCGGGCAGGGTTGCGATCGAATGGCCTGATCGGCAAGTTACCAAGGTTGTGCACACCGGTGCGGCTGTGCCTATCGTCGCGCGCGATTTGCATCGTATGGGCGGTCTGATGGACCTATCCGAGGCACATCCTGATCTCATCTATGCTGCGCTTTCCGATATTGTGGAGCCCCTGGGGCCGATGCCGTCACTTGCGGTGTGCACGCCCCTCGCAACGTCCCATGGGTTCAGCACTGTCGCTGAGCTTCAGCGCGGTGATCTTCTCTTGGCGGCTGATGGGGGCGCACCGCAAATGGTGTTGGGCACCATCGAACGCCAAGTCCCCGCGTTTGGCAGCTTTGCACCGGTGCGTTTGCGCGCGCCCTACTTTGGTCTACGCCGCGATATTCTTGTCAGTCCTGATCAAAGGCTTTTGATCGATGGCTCTGAGGTGGAATACACGTTTGGGTGTGAGCGGGTTTTGGTGTCTGCGCGGCATCTTGTGAATGGAACCGCAGCCATTTGGGACGCCACCGGTCCGTGGGCGCAGTACGGACACGTCATCCTACCCCAGCACGCAGCGATTTCCGCGGCAGGTGCCAGCGTTGAAAGTCTTTATGTGGGCCGTTTGCGCCGCAACAACGAGATGATGCGCGCCTCGCTCTTGGGGGCCATGGATCCGATTTTTGTACCGGAACAAGCCAAAGCAACTGCGCGTGTACTGAGCCCCTTTGAGGCGATCACCTTGGCTGAGCGCAGGGTCGCGTAAGGACCGCGGCCTCAGTCGTCAGCGGCGGTCATGTCTTCAAAGAATGGCGTCATCTGCGCCACCACTACGGAGTTTTCATCCAACGCGCGCTGCATGAGTGCGACTTCGTCTTCAGGAATGTTTTCGCCATTGTCCCGGCGCTCTTGCAAAGAGCCGTGTCCAGTCACGTCCAGTGGGGCGAGATCAGCTTGCTTTAGGATGGCCACAGTCTCGCGCACGGCCTCGGCTTCGTCCACGCCGGAGGCATAGCAGATCAAACCAGCGCCAGTCGCTCCGTCAGGGAGGCCATCGCCGGTTTTCCGACCGACTTGGACCACCAATGTAAAGACGACTTGCCGAGATTTGCCCATGTGCTTTGCCCCTTGGATTCATGGGCATACGTTTAATTCAATTCTTATTGTCTCTAAAGTCTACAGTTTCCCCAACCTCATGTAAGGATTTCTTCACCGCTGGAAGGCTTTTGTTCACGCGTGCGCTAGAGCGAATGAGGTGTCCTATGCCAGTGGCCGAGAAGTTGCCCATCAATACCAATGCCAACGCCATGCAGATGGCCGAGGCGATGTTTGGCAATGGAATTTCCATTCAATCGGCGTCCTATAGTGGCGCACAATCGGCATCGGGTATCTATTCCAATGGAGATGAAGCCGCGCCCGATATTACGCCCTCGGATACCGGTGTTATCTTGTCGACGGGCAACGCAGATGCCGTCACTAATGCCTCCGGGGACGTCAACACAACCGACGACACCTCAACCAACCACAGTGGAAACGGTGATGACGACCTCTCCGCCATTTCTGGCCAGACCACTTTTGATGCCGCAGTTTTTGAGGCGACGTTTGTTCCAGACGGAAGCACGCTCACAATGCAGGTCGTCTTCTCGTCCGAGGAGTACCTGGAATACGTCAACAGTGGGTTCAACGACGCCGTTGGTATTTGGGTAAACGGCCAACAGGCGGACCTGACTGTCGGTGATGGTGACATCACGATCAACAATATCAACGACGAGTCGAACTCAAACCTCTATATCGACAACGCCAGCACGGACGACACTTACAACACCGAAATGGACGGTTTTACCGTCACACTGACGCTCAAAGCCCCTGTTACGCCCGGCGAAGAAAACACGATCAAGATCGGCATCGCGGATGGCGGCGACGGTTGGTACGATTCCAACCTCTTAATCGCGGGAAATTCGGTTCAGACATCGCTGGTCGCGACCGACGATTCTTATGATCTTCAAGCCGGTGATGAGCTTGAGCTTGATGTTCTCGCAAACGACAGCTCGTCCGATGGTGGCACCCTCACAATAACCAAGATCAATGGGCAATCTGTGACCGTGGGGGATACGATCACTTTGGCCACTGGCGAAGAGCTTGAGCTGACCGAGAATGGAATTTCATTGGTCGCGCCCGATGGCGATGGGAGCGGCGAGACCACAACCAATACCTTCACCTATGAAGTCACCGACGAAGACGGCAACACGGATGTGGCCTTTGTCCAATTGACCGCCACACCCTGTTTCGTCGCAGGCAGCTTGGTGGAAGCCGAGAACGGCTTTGTCCCAGTGGAATTGGTACGCCCTGGAATGCGGATGAAAACCCGCGACCATGGCATCCGAACTGTGCGCTGGGTGGGAAGCGTCGATCGCATTGCTGCGAACGACGACGCCCCGATTGTTTTCGAAGAAGGGGTACTTGGCGCGTATCAACGCACCGCGGTGTCACCCAACCACCGCTTGCTGCTCACTGGGCCATCATTGCCGATCTATTTCGACACTGACGAGATTTTAGTGCCCGCGAAGTTTTTGATCGACATTCCCGGAGTTAAACGCAGCGTAACCCATCGCGCGGTCCGCTATGTGCACATCCTTTTTGACCAGCATGAATTGATTAAATGTGATGGTGTTTGGAGCGAAAGCCTGTATCCAGGCGAGCTGGGCCTTAATGGTTTTGAGGCCCAGCGCGAAGAAATTCAGCGTCTCTTCCCGGAACTGTTGACGGGAGGGCCGGAGGCTTTCGGTCCGGTCGCCCGCGCTGTGTCCACGCGCTACGAGAGTAGGCTCGTCTCAGCGTGGGCTGCTGTTAGTCGCGCAACAACTCATTGATGCCAGTCTTGGAACGTGTTTTTTCATCGACCCGTTTCACGATGACCGCGCAGTAGAGGTGCACGCCGTTCTTCGATGGCATGGAGCCCGCCACGACGACCGAATAAGCTGGCACTTCGCCGTAGAAAACTTCGCCACTGTCGCGATCGACGATCTTTGTGGATTGTCCGATGAACACTCCCATCCCGAGCACTGAGCCTTCGCGGACGATTGCGCCTTCAACGACTTCGGAACGTGCACCGATAAAGCAATTGTCTTCGATGATGGTTGGGCCGGCTTGCATGGGTTCAAGAACTCCACCGATACCGACCCCACCGGAAAGGTGGACGTTCTTGCCAATCTGCGCACAGGAGCCAACTGTGGCCCAAGTGTCGACCATGGTACCGCTGTCGACATAGGCGCCGAGGTTTACAAAGGACGGCATCAAGACAACGCCCGGTGCGATGAAGGCGGATTTGCGCACCACACAATTGGGAACAGCGCGGAAACCCGCGGCTTGCCACTGATTGTCGCCCCACCCTTTGAATTTGCTATCAACCTTGTCCCACCAACCGGAGCCTTGCGGGCCGCCGTCTTGTTGCTCCATGTCTTTGACGCGGAAGCCCAGAAGCACCGCCTTTTTGGCCCATTGGTTGACATGCCAAGATCCGTCATCCTGCTTTTCCGCCACGCGCAACGTGCCACCGTCGAGAGCATTCAGCGTGTCTTCGATGGCGTCGCGCATCTCGCCCGTTGTTGCGGGTGTGATCGTATCACGTACCTCCCAGGCGGCTTCGATGGCGGTCTCAAGCTGGGCGTTTGACATGGCAGCATTCCTTGCGGGATCTAATCATATGGTTGGCCACATAACGCCGCGGCATCAAAGTGGCAATCCGCCCTCGTCGCTTGAGGCTTCGATTTGCGGCCAAGCAGGTCCTGCATTCAAGCGCTCCTCAAGATCACGATTGAAGATCTCAAGAGGAACGGCTGTGTCTAATCCGTTTTCAATGAGTTCCAGGGTCAAGGTGATGTGGCGTCTGCCGGGTAGCAAGCGTGTCCAATACCAGAACTGATCACGAACGGGTTTATCAAATTTGCTCAAACCTTGGATACGCACCATGACGACGGGACAATCTGGGATTGCTTTCAGCGTCTCATAGGCACCCGAAAAATGGGGCTCAATCGTTTCGCGCGGCGTGCGTTTTACCCGTCCCGCCGGGAAGAGCAAAACGAAATTTTGGTTTGCGATGATCCGACGCATGATATTGAGGGCCCAGTCTTTTTGCGCGGCGCGGCGTTCCGCAGACCACGACTTTGGCGAGCTCATGGGCACGGCGTTGACCAACAGCATCGGTACTTTTTGCAAATGGTTGTGATATTCATCATAGTGCACAGCCGGACGAACGCGGCGGGACGAATAGAGGGCAGCAACCACTAAAGGCCCATCAAAACGGCTCACATGGCTGGCCAAGATCAGCCCGCCAGGCAAGTCTTGGATGAGGTGTTTGCCAGAACAGCTGATGTTGAATCGCAACGCTAAATAAGACCGTGCGATCATGAACACGACGTGGCGTGTCCAGGCTCCGATTGTCGCGTCTATGGCACGTCTTAGGGATTTCATCATCAAAACGCCTGTTACTGGCAATTGGTTCCGCCACCCTATATGCCTTTGCCCGACCTTCAAGCGGGCTGAGCAAGGGAAACCATATGTCCAAAATTTTACGTACCCTGTTTCGCGACGCGTCAATGGACCGTTCGCAAGTCCAAGGAACACCTGATACGGCCCAAACACGGGCCTCCGCGTACCGGCTGGCTTTTGATGACAATGACTTTCTGTGCCGCGATGAACTGCGTCCCGTGCGTTTGCAGTTGGAACTGCTGAAACCCGAAATGATGCTCAATGAAGCCGGCGTCAAAAGCACGATTGTGCTCTTTGGTGGGGCACGCATTCCAGAGCCTTCAAAAAAGGCATCTGCGCGGACGCAAACGTTGGCAGACTTGTCCCAGTTTTATGATGAGACCCGCAAGTTTGCTGCCCTGATGACCGAACGGGCGATCGCATCGGGCAACACTGAAAATATGATTGTGACCGGCGGTGGGCCAGGCGTGATGGAGGCCGGAAACCGCGGTGCCAAGGATGTTGGCGGGGTATCCATCGGTCTCAACATCGTTCTACCACACGAACAAGCGCCCAACGAATACGTGACGCCCGATCTGTGTTTCAACTTCCACTACTTCGCGATCCGCAAGATGCACTTCCTGATGCGCGCGCGGGCGATCTGTGTGTTTCCAGGCGGGTTTGGCACATTGGATGAGCTCTTTGAGACGCTCACCCTTATTCAAACCGGGCGCATGGCGCCGGTGCCGTTCGTCTTGTTCGGTCGCGAATTCTGGGAGCGCATCATCAATTGGGATGCACTCGCGGATGCGGGTACCATCTCAGAAGATGATCTGGACCTTTTCAAATTCGTTGAGACCGCCGAAGAGGCGATTGAAGTCATCGATGCTTGGGAAGAGGCGCCAGCACGGGCCGAAATCCCTGGTCGCTGACATCCCGCAGAAAAAGCTACCGGTTTCCTGCTACTCAGACAGGCGGTATGCACGTGACACCGCCGGGCATGTGGGCATGCCGCCCACTTGAGCTTTAAAAGCCCAGTTCGGCAGGAAGCGCACAGACATCATGGCCGCCGATCAGGTCGGTCAAGAACGCGCCTTGTGCGGTCACTTTGATCCCGTATCCAAAGCCAGCCATCCGATGTTTCCACTCGCGAGGGCTCAGTGCGCGTTGGCGTTCTTTACGGGCTTGTTTCAGGGCTTCTGCGGCGAAGGTGCCGCCATACTCAACATTCGTGGACATATTGTTTCTCCAGCGTTTCCATGTAGGAAACATCACCGGGATTCGTGGCGTGATTTGCCCTCAAAAGTGGAAAAATCGGGGCAGATGTTAACGAATGTGGCTGGCGCCGCCTTATTCTGCGGCTGGGAGACCCGCTTCCGCAGCAATCTCTTTGCGGCTCTTGCGGGCGCGCTCCGTCGCCGATTTCAACTGACCACAGGCGGCCATGATGTCCTCACCCCGTGTTGTACGGATCGGAGAGGCATATCCGGCTTGATATATGATATTGGCAAAGGCATGGATGCGGTTGTTTGACGACCGCTTGTAAGGCGCGCCGGGCCATTCGTTGAATGGGATCAGGTTGACCTTAGCCGGTATGCCGTCCAGGTGTTTGACCAAACGGTGTGCGTCTGCGTCGCTATCATTCACCCCATCAATCATCACATACTCAAAGGTGATGCGCTCCGAGTTCGTGAGACGTGGGTACGCACTCAACGCCTCAAGCAATGTCTCGATGTTCCATTTCTTGTTGATGGGCACCAAGACATCGCGCACCTCATCGGTGGTCGCATGGAAGGACACCGCGAGTAGACAACCGATTTCCTCAGCGGTGCGGGCAATCGCCGGGACAACGCCGGACGTCGACAATGTTATGCGGCGACGTGAGAGGCTAATGCCCTCACCGTCCATCGTGATCTTCATCGCATCGCGCACGTTCTCGAAGTTATAAAGTGGCTCGCCCATGCCCATGAGAACGATGTTCGAGAGCAGCCGCGTTTCATCCTTCGGCGCGCCCGGGATCGGCCATTCGCCCAAGTCATCGCGGGCCACCATGATCTGACCAACGATTTCGCCGGGGGTAAGGTTACGGACAAACTTCTGAGTGCCTGTGTGACAGAACGAACACGTCAGCGTGCAGCCCACCTGCGACGAGATGCACAATGTGCCGCGATCGCTTTCTGGGATGTAGACGACTTCCACTTCGTGGCCGCCGGCAATGCGCACAAGATACTTGCGCGTCCCGTCTTTGGAGACGAGTCGTTGCACCACCTCAGGGATTTCGATAACAAAATGCTCGGCCAATTTGGCGCGATACGCCTTGGCGAGATTGGTCATGCTGTCAAAGTCGCGCACGCCCCATTGATAGATCCATTGCCAGATCTGACCCACCCGCATCTTGGCCTGTTTCTCAGGCGTGCCGGCGGCGATCAATGCATCGCGCAATTCCGCACGGGTGAGCCCGACGAGGTTCGTCGGACCTTCAGGCAGTTTACGTGGGATGGTTACGACATCCTGCGTGATCGGAGCGTTCATGGGTATAAACCTCTTGGATGGCTCCGGCACATATAGGATTCGAAGCGCAGTTCAAAAAGAAAAGCGCGTGGTGGTTTACCCAGAACACCGTTTCGCAGCGTCATCGACCATCGCGGTAAAGCCAATAAGCGAGAATGTGTCGGTGGTGGTGGTGCCACGCGAGGATCGCCCAATCACTTTTGCCGTCGCGCCGCGTTTCATCGCCGCGACCAGCTTTGCGTCATCCTCTGGGGATTCAGGCCACGCGTGCTCTCCTTCGGTGAACAAGCGGAACTCTGCGCCGCCGATCTCCACGGTCACAGTGGAGTTCGCCGCAAAGGGATAGCCCCCAGTGTAGCTGATCTGGCCTTTGATATTCTCGCTGGGTCGGTACAGAACCCAAAAGAGGACGTCGCCCCGACGCACCGCCACAGCGCGTCCATCGCGTGTCGCCAGCATTTCTTCGGGTGTTGACACCGCCCAGCATTCGGTTGGGTTGTCTTCGACAAACACACTCCAAGCGGTGCTTTCTGCTACTTGGTTGGTGCTTTCTTCTTGGGCCCAAGCTCCGCTTCCCAAGAGGGCCACAAGGCCAGACATCACACCGGTAATCCGCATTCCCATTTTGACCAGCCTCCAAGCTGTTCGCTACCTCAATTTGCACCGAGCGCTTGTTTGCCAAGCGTTCCTGTTCGGTGCCATTTCTTTCTCGACGAAAGCACATTAACCTAACTCACGCTATGGGCGAAGCCCCTGCGACGAAATCTCTGAGCAAAAACGTGCCAAATCGGCGTTTTTGATCACGAATAGAGGATAAAAAGGCCGTGAATATCCATGCCACTGCGGCACCCTTGGTTGAGCTTTGGCGCGGGGAGCGGCTTGAGTCGCTGCACTTGGGCCATGTGGTTGTTGCCGATACATCCGGGATTGTTGCGTCTTTTGGTGATCCAACTGCCGTGGTTTATCCGCGGTCTTCCATCAAAATGATACAGGCGCTACCGCTGTTGATGAGTGGGGCGGGAGAGGGGCTTTCGAAGCGCCGCTTGGCGTTGGCGTGTTCGTCCCATAACGCAGCGGCGATCCACAATGACGAGGTGTCAGCTTGGCTGGACGAGCTTGGTTTAACGGAGGCTGATCTGCGCTGTGGCCCGCAACCTCCTCGCGACCGTGACGTCAAATGGGGCATGATCCGCGACCACGGAACGCCGTGCCAAATCCATAACAATTGCTCCGGCAAGCACACTGGCTTCTTGATGCTCAATAAGCACTTGGGCGGCGATCCAGAGTATCTTGAGATCAACCACCCTGTACAATGCATGATCCGTGATGTGTTCGAAGAGGTCACTCAAGAGACAAGCCCTGGCTATGGCATTGATGGCTGCTCTGCTCCAAATTGGGCGGCAAGCATGGAAGGGGTTGCACGTGCCATGGCATGGTATGCCACAGCGGCTCAGCGCGACGATGCCATGAGCAAAGCTGCCGCACGGTTGATCGATGCAATGACAGCCCATCCGGATTATGTCGCCGGTGAGGGGCGGGCGTGCACCGCGTTGATGCGCGCCGCACCTGGCGTTGCTCTCAAAACTGGTGCGGAGGGATACTTTGTTGGGATTATCCCGTCTAAAGGTCTTGGGATTGCCCTCAAAATTGTGGATGGCACAACGCGCGCCGCAGAAGCCGCGATCAGCCACGTTCTCATCGCGCTGGGCGTTTTGGAGCCAGACGCGCAGAGCTATGTGGGCGCGCCGATCCAAAATTGGCGTGGAATTGAGACGGGCGACATTCGCCCCTCAGAGGAGTTCAAACTATGATCCAAGCGGTTGTGTTTGATATCGGCTGGGTCCTGATCGAGTGGTCGCCGGAGCGTATCTACGACAAATTGATTGGAGAAGAGCGCCGTCGCGTCTTCTTTGACGCTGTGCCCTTGCATGAGGCCAACCTCGACGTCGACAAAGGTGCCCCTTTTCAGGACACGTTCGAAGTGTTGGCTGATCGCTATCCCGAATGGGCCGAAGAGATTGCCATGTGGCCAAAACACTGGGATGCATTCGTCTCGCCTGCGATTGATCATTCCATCCGCTTGATGCGCGCGCTCCGCTCCAAAGGTATCCCCGTTTTTGCGCTTAGTAACTTTGGAGACGAAACCTATGATCGGGCCCAAGTCATCTATCCGTTCTTTACCGAGTTTGATCGCCGATACATCTCGGGTCGCCTGAAACTCGTGAAACCCGATCCCGCAATTTACGCGGTGGTTGAGCGGGACTCTGGGATTGCCCCCGATGCCCTTCTCTTCACTGACGACGGACCAAAGAACATCGAGGCGGCCGCCGCGCGCGGGTGGCAAACGCACCTCTTTAAAGGTCCTCAAGGTTTCGCCGATCGCCTCGTCGCCGAGGGTCTTCTCACTGATCGTGATGCTCAATGAAACTGCCGCCATTTATCACTGCTGAGATTGAACCTCATCTGGATTGGCTTGCGCTCACCCGCGCTTTGGATGCGGGGCACGCTTTGCCCAAGGCTGAGACCAAGGATCTGTTCCTCTATCGTGGCGAAGATACGCAGCTCACGCGGTCGGCTTGGATCGACGGGCTTGGGGCTTTGGTCAAAACGGCAACCATCCATCCTGGCAACCACGCCCAAGGCTTGCCCAGTATCAATGGCGGCGTCTCGCTTTTTGATGATGCCACAGGGCAATTGTCGGCGATGGTGGATTTCCACCTTTTGACCAAATGGAAAACCGCCGGAGATAGTCTGTTGGCTGCGAAACGCCTTGCGCGCCCTGGTTCCAAGAAAATCCTGATACTCGGTGCTGGCACTGTTGCTCGGTCCTTGGTTGCTGCCTATCGTGCTGGGTTTCCGGATGCCGAGATTACTCTTTGGAACCGCAGCATGGCGAGGGCCCAAGCTTTGGCTGACGCCATGGGGGTTAGGGTTGCGCAGGATATTAAAACGGCGGTGCGAGCATCCGACATTGTGACCTCTGCCACCATGACCACAGATCCCATTCTGCGCGGTGCGTGGTTCCGACCCGGACAGCACATCGACCTTATCGGAGCCTACCGTCCGGACATGCGCGAGGCGGATAATGACGCAATGCGCCGCGCGCGTATATTTGTGGACAGTCGTGAGACCACCATCGGCCATATCGGAGAGATCGAAATCCCGCTCCAAGCCGGAGTGATTCGCGAAACCGATATCTGTGCCAGCCATTATGAACCTGCAGACATGGTCCGCGAGAGCGAGACAGACATCACCCTATTCAAGAACGGAGGCGGCGCGCATCTTGATCTGATGACCGCGCGGTATGTGTTGGACGCATGGAAAACGACGACTGGATAGACGGTTTCGAGATATTCACATGGTCGGTGACGGTTGTGTTTTGGGCTTTGGTGGCATTTCTGGCCATCTGCCTATTGGTCGTGATCCTTGTGGTGCTTTGGGAAATTGGCCGAAAGGCCGTGGGGGTTCGCCGTTCCAAAGCTGAAGGCCATATTCTCGGGCTTCCTCAAGGCGCCACCCACGTGATCGAAGACGGCCCGAGCGACGGACCTCCCATCATTTTGGTTCACGGCCTAACTACGCCTGCATTTGTCTTTGACGCTTTGGTGCCGGATCTGGTGGCCAGGGGACACCGTGTGATCCGCTACGACCACTATGGCCGTGGGTATTCGGATCGGCCCAAGGGGCTGCAAACTGCATCGTTTTTTCGCACCCATTTAAATGCAATTTATAAGGCGTCGAACATAGAATGTCCTGCCATTTTGGTTGGATATTCGATGGGCGGTGCCATTGTTGCGGACTTCGCAGCTATGCATCCCGATAAGGTGAAATCGGCCTATCTGATTGCTCCGGCTGGGATGCGCACTGATCTTGGCGGGGTCCTGCGCCGGGCCGCGACCTGGCCAGTGATCGGTGATTTTCTAATGCATATGTTCTTTCCGCGGATGCACCGAAAAGGCACCGATGCGGAACGAGTACTCAACGTGCAAGTTCCTCGTATTATTGAACGTCAACAAGAAGAGTTGGAATATCGGGGGTTTGTTCGGTCCGTTTTGTCATCGCTGCGGGGGATTTTGGCGCATGATCTTGCGCCCGAGCATCGCCGTTTGGCCACGTTGGAATTGCCCGTCACAGTGATTTGGGCGGAACAGGATCAGGTCATCCCACTTGAAGGCAAACGCCAACTGGAGAAATGGAATCCCGCCGCACGCCATGTCGTGGTGCCGGAGGCTGGCCATGGGGTGACCTATACGCATCCTCAAGCCGTATTGGACGCGATCAGCGATTGAGCTTTTGAAGGCGCGCAGTGACCGACAGACCATGAGCTTCGAGGCTTTCGGACGCGGCAAGGGTTTCGGCCGTCGGGCCAATTGTGCGCAACGCTTCGGGCGACATCTGTGCCAGCGTTGTGCGCTTCATGAAATCCAGCACCGACAGGCCGGATGAGAAACGCGCAGACCGCGCAGTGGGCAGAACGTGGTTCGGCCCGCCGACGTAGTCTCCAATGGCTTCCGGCGTCCACTGGCCGAGGAAGATCGCACCGGCATGGGTGATGTTTTCACTCAGCGTGACCGGGTCAGCCACACAAAGCTCCAAGTGTTCAGGCGCAATACGATCGCTCAGAGCTGCCGCCTCATCGAGATTACGCACGGTGATCACAGCCCCGTAGTTGCGCCAGCTGGCACCGGCGATTGCCCGACGTTCCAGCGTTTCAAGACGTTTGTCGACGGCATCGGCCACGGCCTGGCCAAAGGCTTCGTCCGTTGTGATCAAAAGCGATTGCGCGCTTTCGTCGTGTTCGGCTTGGCTCATCAGATCAAGCGCGATCCAATCGGGGTCGTTTTCGCCATCGGCAATTACAAGAATCTCGGACGGGCCCGCGATCATGTCGATGCCGACCTTGCCAAACACGCGGCGCTTCGCTGCGGCGACGAACGCATTTCCAGGCCCGGTGATTTTATCCACGGGCGTGATGGTCTGAGTGCCATAAGCCAATGCGGCAATCGCTTGCGCGCCACCGATCCGATAAATCTCGTTCACACCTGCCAGCCGCGCGGCCAGCAATACCAACGGGTTTACGGCGCCGTCGGGCGTTGGCACGGTGATGGCTAGACGTGACACGCCCGCGACTTTGGCGGGGATTGCGTTCATCAAAACTGAAGAAGGATAGCTCGCAAGGCCACCGGGAACATAGAGACCGGCCGCGCTCACTGCGGTCCATCGCCACCCTAATGTCGCACCATTGGCATCGGTCCAGCTTTGATTTTCGGGCAGTTGCCGTTCGTGATAGGCGCGGATGCGTTCGGCGGCCAATTCCAATGCGCGGCGCTCTTCGGGATTGACCTTTGCGATGAATGCATCGACCTCCTCAGCGGAAAAGGCCAGCCCTTCAGCTTCAAGCGCCAAACGATCAAAGCGCTCTGTCAGTTCCAAAACGGCTGCGTCACCTCGAGCGCGCACATCCGCGATGATGTCGGCCACAACCACATCCACATCTGGGCTGTCCTCGCGCTTGGCGGACAAGAGCGTCTGGAATTGTGCCTCGAAATCCGGGGCATCACTGGACAAAAAGACGGGCATGCATGACCTCCTAGCGCGGGAACTGCCCGGGGCAGATAGCGCAGTGGGAAGGAGGTCTCAACTACTCGGGGTGCGTAGGTGTTTGGCCAGATGGTGCGACATAGGGTCGGGTCACGTCTTTGAGCGATACCTCAAGGGCTTCGACCTCAAGTTTGATCGCGCCGTCCCCGGCAAGGGTGAGGATCAAATCGCCTGTCCCGTCTTCGCCCGCTTCAAATGCAATTGAGAGCAGCGAGAGGACCGTGTCGCCATCTTTGCGATCAACGCCCTGTGATGCGACGCGCAATACGTGATCAAAGACCAGAAGCGATTGCACGCGTTCGGGTTTGCGTAGGCGGCGTTCGGCGGCGGTCAGGTCCTCCCAGCGGAATCGGTTCACCAAGAGTGCGAACCTGCGCGCCTTAGGTTGCCACGTCATTTCTTTGTTGGGAAAGACCGCGTCTTGGGCCAGAGCGGAGAGCACCTGCAAATCCTCGACATCTAATGCGCCAAGGTTAAGCGGGCTTTCTTTGCCGTCTTCGAAACTTGCGTCTTGGGTCATGCGTCTTTCACACGTTCGATTTTGGCGCCAACGCTTGAGAGTTTGCGTACCACATGTTCATAACCGCGATCGAGGTGATAGACACGCCCGACGCGTGTTTCACCTTCGGCCGCAAGTCCAGCGAGGATCAGCGAGACAGACGCCCGCAGATCGGTCGCCATCACGGGTGCACCCTTGAGACGCGCGACGCCGGTCACTTTTGCCATCCCGCCCTGTACCTCGATTTGTGCACCCATCCGCGTCAATTCAGGGGCGTGCATAAAGCGGTTCTCAAAGATGTTTTCATGCAAATGTGCCACGCCATCTGCGGTACACATCAGAGCCATCATCTGGGCTTGCAGGTCGGTCGGGAAGCCGGGGAAGGGCTCCGTTGTGACGTCGACCGATTTCACACGCCCGTTGCGCGGTTTCACGACAAGGCCCGTTGCCGTCTCGGTCACATCTACTCCAGCGGCATCGAGCTTTTCGACAAATGCGCCGACAAGGTCGAGGCGCCCGCCCAAAAGCTCCACCTCGCCACCTGCAATTGCAGGCGCGAGCATATATGTACCAAGTTCAATGCGATCAGTGACCACAGGGTGCGTGGCGCCGTGTAGACGGTCAACGCCTTGCACTGTGATCTCTGCGGTGCCTTCGCCTTCGATCTGAGCACCCATCTTGCGCAGGCAATGCGCCAGATCCACGATCTCGGGTTCCCGCGCCGCGTTTTTGATCACGCTTGTGCCTTTGGCCAAGGTTGCGGCCATCAAGGCGTTTTCTGTCGCGCCGACAGAAACCAGAGGAAAATCGACGATCCCACCCTTGAGACCTTGAGGCGCACTGGCATGCACATAGCCATCACGCAGATCCAAATCTGCGCCCATGGACTCTAACGCGCGCAAGTGCAGATCCACTGGACGCGCTCCGATTGCGCATCCACCAGGGAGCGACACCACGGCTTGACCCGTACGCGCAAGAAGTGGTCCAAGCACCAAGATCGAGGCGCGCATTTTGCGCACGATGTCATAGTGCGCGGTGTGATTATCAAGCGCGTGGCTAGACATCGCGAGCACGGTGCCATCGGCCAAGTCGCTGACTTCTGCGCCCAAGGATTGCAACAGAGCCGTCATCGTCTTGATATCAGAGAGCCGCGGCGCATTGGTGAGCGTCAGTGGTTCATCGCTGAGCAGTGTCGCAGGCATCAGGGTCAAACAGGCGTTTTTGGCGCCGGCAATCGGAATGCTTCCGTGCAGCGGGCCATTTCCTGTGACGACAATCGAATCCATTCTACTGCTCCTCGTTTTTGCCTTTCTGCGACTGTGCGTCTTGTCGCGCACGAGCCTGGGCTTTCCTACGGGCCATATTCGCCTTTAGTGCCGCCTTCAAGCGATCCTCACGCGCATCGGCTTCGCTTTGCTTATTGGGCCGTGTTGGGGTCGGTTTTCCTGCCATACACCGTCCTTAACCTAGGCATAGAAAGCCGTCCAGATTACGCTTGCGTGGGGGGCGCTTTGGCACTAAAGACCCGCTCTACGATGCTGCTGTAGCTCAGAGGTAGAGCACTCCCTTGGTAAGGGAGAGGTCGAGAGTTCAATTCTCTCCAGCAGCACCATCTCGCTTTCAGGCTTCAGAAAATTCCCTAAACCCCTGAAAGAGAACGAAAATTTTGACATTCGGACACCCCATTTCGACTGCATCGAAGAGGCTCATTGAGGGCCAATCTGAGCACTGCTTGGCGCAAGGTGAAGTCACCATTATTATATATATTACAAGGGTTTGATAGGAAACTCAAAGAGAGTTCAATACAGTCCTCCAGCCGTCCTTTCGGCGGCACGGTTTTGTTGATCTTATCCTGCAAGACCAGTATGTCACTTTCCAGCTTGTCGATACGCGATTCATAGGCACGGACGACTAAGGCATTACTCGCTTCGACGATCTGATCCAGCATGCCTTCAAGTCGGCCATCGATATCAGCAAGTTGCTTTTGAAGAGCTTCCTTTTCACCAAGCGCCAAAGCCAAACGCATGTTCCATGCATCGCGCAGCATTGCCTTGGCGATTTCGAAAAATTCCTTGGCGGGCTGCATACCCTTCAGGATGTTCGCAAAACCTTCGTCCATCTAGGCTACGGGAACAGACTTACCCTTGTTTTCGCAGTTTCGTGTCTGGCAACGATAATAAGTATAACGATAATAAGTATAGTGGCGATACTTGCCCTTCGATCAGGCCCCCGTCATAGCGTTGCCGCAGCAGTTGCAGGCGACAAAGCCGCGAAGCGGGAAATCTTCGTTAATATCAGCGCGGGCCGAAGGGCGTCTCTTTTTGCCTTCCAGCGGCTTTGTTGCACAAATCGTCTGAGGGGATTCATGTTTTGAATCCAGTGGAATAGCTGGAGGCTATGAGCAGTTGGGCCCCGACGAAGTACAGGACCAATAACTGGTCCACTTACAATGACGCGTTGAAGCGTCGCGGATCGCTTGCAATCTGGTTTGATCCTGGGATGACGTGGACCCCGCCGCCAAGCGGCAAACGCGGGCGACAGTGCCAGTTCAGCGACGCTGCCATCCAGACTTGCTTGACGATATAGGTGTTGTTCGGCCTGCCGCTTCGGCA
>JAKVBH010000022.1 GCA_022447495.1 Marinovum sp.
CCCATGGCGTTACGCCGCGCAAGCAGCATAACCGACCGCACCAGCACAGCGCCAGAGCGTCATCACCGGACGGTCACGTATGTGTGTGGCTCCTGAGCCGGAAACAGCGGACGAAACCTCTGAAATACGACAAGGCTTACTACAAACCGCGCAACCGTATCGAAATCATGTTCGGCAGGCTCCAGGACCCGCGGCGTGTGGCCACACGTTACGACATATGCCCAAGGGGTCTACTGTGCTCTCTCACGGCCATCGGCATCCATTGGCTTTGAAGCTCAATATGTCCAGACCTTAAATTGCTATTTGTTTGAACCAATAGCACTGATTTGACTAAGCAAATGCGTAGCTTTTTCGAGGGAAACTGCAGTTCCTTCCACCATTGCAGGCAATGCAAGCCACTCTAAGGCCCAGTTTGCGCCTGATCTTTCTTGCTCGTGCCCAGCGGAATGAAGCAACATCGCTTGTTGCGCGGCGACATAATGGTGAAGTGTGATCAAGGCTTCGGCGTTTATTGGGTTGGATTTATGAGGCATGGCAGAGGAGGTACCAGACAGCTTAATGACAATCTCGTTGCGCTCATTCTGAGACATCAAGGCTATGTCAATCCCGATTTTTCGCAATGCTGACGTGACGAGTGTCATCGCGTGGCCATATCCCGTGAGTCGAGCGCGCTGAGTGTGCCAAACATCACTTACGCCTAGATCCAAAACCTTGGCCACAAATTCGGCCAACCCGTCACCTTGCCCGGTCGGGAAATCGCGTTGGCCCACGGGACCACCTACTTGGACGGTAGCGCATGCGTTCCACGCGGAATCAAGAACGTCTGCGGCCTCAGCGAGGCCGCGTCCCCAAGCATCAATGCGTGCGGCAACACCTATCGGTAGAGCTGCCTGCATTCGTGTCCGCCCCATCAAGTCACAGTCTCCAAATTGAGACCACAGGTCGCTCAGCTTATTTTCCACTTCTCCGAGGCGATCCGCAAACAACGAATGGGCCTCGCGCAGGATCAAGACCAAGGTCGTGTCGATGACATCTTGGCTGGTTGATCCATGGTGAATGCCCACCCACGCATCGGCGGGAAGATTTGCACGCAAAGCACGCACAAAAGCAGGGACGGGGACCCCATCCATTTCGCTGCCCACAGCCAATGCGTGTAAGTCGGGCTCATAGGTTTCCAACGCGTGCAACGCGAGGTCTCGAGCATCTTCTGAGATTTCTCCAAGCACATACAGGCCCTCGGTCCACGCTGTTTCAAATGCAAGCATGTGACCCAACTGGGCCTCTGCGCTGAACAAAGACACCACCGCGTCATCTGAAAACAACCGTCCCCAAATGCCGTTTCCCACAAGACAATTCACCACGGCGCAGCCTCCAACTCCCCCGCGCCACTTGCGCAAGGCCAACCCGTGAAGTCAATCCTATGACAAATATGGACAAAACCGCGGCGCTCAAAACCGTCATGTGATACACACCATCGAAAACACTATACTTTGAAGGCCTGACCCCGGCATTCTTTCAAGAGTCCGTGCCGCGAATGATGTCGTGTTCCGCTTACTACTCCCCCTCCGGGATGGTTGCGGGCACACGTATGGGCGAACATCAGCGCTCCGCGGTTGTCCATTGGCACACCTTCATTTAGCCCGGCACGGCTCCTTTCGGAGGAGACATTCCAGCGCCCCTGGTTCAGTGAAAAAGCAAATTTCGCTCAGCTCAAAGCCGATGTGATCTTCGATAAGTTTGAAATTACTGGCCCACCATACTTCTGCTGTCACGACGCAAACATCAGCCCCGAAGCCGCCATCTTTGCCAGCAGTGCTGGCCGCAAAAGTCCTCGGAACCGGTTCGCCTCATCGCGGCCAATTCGGGCGCAATTTATCTCTACTAAGCAGGTGTCAAAGCGCCCGCTGCCATGCTGAAAAACGGTGGTTTAAAGGTGTGTCTGGCCGCTCGATATGCTGGATGATAATCTGCGATGGGCCGATCCCCTTTCAACGTTGCGGATTTGGAAAGTTGTGAAGCCGTTGTGCGGAACCAAAACCTTCAGCCCCAATCCCAATCCGGAGACTAAGAACGGCTCAAAAACTGGGTAAACCGCATTTTCTGATCTCTTTCGAGATCCGAGACACTTTGGAATTTGCTAAAAATCGCGCCCCATCGGGCAATGCGCCAGATCGTGATAGCTTTGAGCTTGGCATTGGCCGCCCCTTCCTAGGCGGGATGCGCTGATCGTCTTCGATGCGTCGGGTTCAATGGCGGAGACCGGATACAATGGTTTGTCCGTGCCACGCATCGTCGACGCAGGCGAAACGATGCAGACTGTTTTGCCAGAAGTAGCAGGCCTGCGCGATATGGGGTTGATGGTTTATGGGCCGGGTGAGCAAATCCAGTGCGAGAACGTCAATTTGCATTTCCCTCCCATGCCCGAAGCCGAGGGTGCCATACTCTCGGTCATCGAAAACGCAAAACCCGCTGGTCACACAGCTTTGGCAAAGGCTACTCGGATGGCCGCCGAAGCCTTGGGCAATGGCCGCGTGCCGGCTACTTTGATGTTGATCACCGACGGCAAAGACACTTGTTACGGCAGGCCATGTGCCTTGGCTGCGGAATTGGCTCCCTCGGACCTAAAGGTACATATGATCGGCTTTCGCGTGCATGCTGATGCGCTCAACTGGAAGGGCGGCGATGCCGGCCCCGAGGATGAGAAAATCCCGGCAATTGCACGGTGTCTCGCCGATGAGACCGGCGGTGTTTATGTTTCAGCCAACTCGCTCCACGAATTGATCGAAGCGCTGCGCGAAACTTTGGGATGCAATTTCTTTAGCGCGCTTACTGGGCCACAGGACCCTAGATTCAACTAAACCCTGCTTGGCCCGCGCGGGGGACATGCGTATACACGCGGCGTTCCAGTTGGAGAACTTCCCATGCGCAGCGCAACGCTTCATCGCAAAACCGCAGAAACAAACATAACGGTCACCGTCAATCTTGATGGCACAGGTGTTTATGACAACCAGACGGGTGTTGGTTTCTTTGACCATATGCTCGACCAGTTGGCGCGTCATGCGTTGATCGANATGACGGTGCGGGCGACGGGTGATTTGCACATCGATGANCACCACACGGTAGAGGATGTGGGCATTACAATCGGCCAAGCCTTGAGCCAAGCCATGGGCGACAAACGGGGTATTCGGCGGTACGGATCGTGTCTTTTGCCGATGGATGATGCCTTAGTGCGCACGGCCCTCGATCTTTCGGGGCGGCCGTTTTTGATTTGGAACGTGGATTTGCCGACACCCAAGATCGGGACGTTTGACACAGAATTGGTGCGCGAGTTTTTCCAGGCGCTCAGCACCCATGGTGGGATCACGTTGCATGTGGACATGGTGCATGGGCTCAACAGCCACCACATCGCCGAGGCGGCGTTCAAATCCGTCGCGCGGGCATTGCGTGATGCGCTTGATTTGGATCCCCGCAAAAGTGATGCGATTCCGTCAACCAAAGGGTCGCTTTGAGTCATGTTAACTGCGATTATCGACTACGAAAGCGGCAATCTGCACTCCGCCGAGAAAGCGTTCCAGCGCATGGCGGCGGAGTTGGATGCCGGCGACGCGGTTGTAACAAGCGATCCAGACGTAGTGGCGCGTGCCGACCGTGTTGTGTTGCCCGGCGATGGTGCATTTCCAGCTTGCAAAGCGGCACTGGCGGATCGATCCGGTCTTTATGCAGCGCTGCGCGAAGCCGTTGAGGTCAAAGCGCGCCCGTTTTTGGGGATTTGCGTCGGGATGCAGCTTATGGCCGAGTGGGGACGAGAGTACCAAGATACAAAAGGCTTGGGCTGGATCGAGGGCGAGGTTATTTGCATCACGCCCAAAGACCCTGGGTTGAAGGTTCCACACATGGGGTGGAATGAACTTGTCTTTGACACTGAGCACCCGGTTCTTGCAGGGCTGTACTCAGGGACGCATGCCTATTTCGTTCACTCCTACCATATGTCGGTCTCACGCGAAGAGGAGCGCTTGGCCTATGTCGACTATGGCTCAGATATTACAGCCATCGTTGCGCGGGATACCAAGGTTGGTTTTCAATTCCACCCGGAAAAAAGCGCGTCTGATGGACTTAGGATGATCGGGAATTTTCTAACCTGGGCGCCATAGGCCCTAGGTCCAAAAGAGCCAATCCCTCATCGCACACGTGCCCATGTCTGTTTCTTACACAGCGTGTCGGCCATGCAGCCGCGAACAACCAAACGGTCACCATTAAGTTCAAGTTTAGCAGGAAAGTCGCGGCCAAAGGACGGCACGTAGGCGCGACCGGTATATTGGCCATTACCATGGGCGCGCACATCAAAGAGGAGGCGGCGCCCCACATTGGGCGTCTCAACACGCTGGCCGGCCCTGTCATAAGCCCGCTCTAGCGTACCACAGAGCGTCGAACCGCAGGCATGTATCACGACGTGACCTATCTGGCCTTTTGGATCAGGCGGGGATTGCCAGTTTCCCAACAGCCCCTCGGCGAGTGCACCGAAGGGCCAAATTAAAAACATGGCAAGTACCAGCCACACAACAATGCTCCTATCACCTATTGAGCACCGTAGCGCTGCGCCTTTTATGCTTAGTTAATCCGCGTCCAGTTTTGACCGCGGCACAGACCCAACACGCAGCCTTTAACCTCAAGAGTGTTGCCCTTAAGGGTCATGCGCGAGTTGTAGGTCTTGTCATTGTCTGGGGCCCAGATCTTGCCGCCAGAGTACTTGCCGCCACCATCGGCCTTCATGTTCCAGATGATGCGTTTGCCTTCGCTGGAGGAATTGCCGTTGCCAACCACCTTTTGAATCGTCCCACAGATGGTATCGCCGCAGGTTGTGATGTTGACGTGGGCATAGCCGCCAGTTTCGCCAGGTTGCGTCTTCCAGGTGCCGGTCACAGGATCAGCGCTGGCAACGGTCGCGCTCAATCCCAGTGCGGCAATCGCATAGAGAAATGTCTTCATGGGTCTCCCTTTCATCTTTATGCGGCGATGAGAGACGAACAGAGCCTCAGGATCAAGGGTGACGTGCCGTCCGTTGCATCTTGGGCCACGCCATGGCACGGGGACCCTGAACACTGGAGGCTGCCATGATCCTATACCCCGCCATCGACCTCAAAGACGGCCAAGCCGTGCGCCTGCTCCGCGGAGACATGGACCAAGCCACCGTTTTTAGCGACAATCCAGCCGCCCAGGCCAGGAGCTTTGTTGAGGCTGGATGCGATTGGTTGCACCTGGTGGATCTCAACGGTGCCTTCGCAGGTGAGCCCGTGAACGCGGGCGCGGTCGAGAGTATCTTGGCCGCCACCGACACCCCCGCGCAGCTGGGCGGGGGTATTCGCGATCTCAAAACGATCGAAACCTGGCTCGACAAAGGACTCGCTCGCGTGATCCTCGGCACTGTCGCCGTCGAAAACCCCGATCTGGTGCGAGAAGCCGCGCTCGCCTTCCCCGGCCAGGTGGCCGTTGGGATTGATGCGAGAGACGGCCGGGTGGCGACCAAAGGATGGGCCGAAGACACCGGTGTCATGGTCACTGATCTTGCAAAATCCTTCGAGGACGCAGGCGTGACAGCCATCATTTACACCGATATCAATCGCGACGGTGCAATGCAGGGCCCCAATATCAAAGCTACCGCAGCGCTAGCGCAGGCCGTCTCAATCCCGGTCATCGCTTCCGGTGGCGTGTCCTCCATCAACGATCTGATCGCGTTGCGCGATTGCGGTGCCCCGCTCAACGGGGCAATCTCGGGCCGCGCGCTCTATGACGGTGCCATTGACTTGGCGGAGGCTTTGGCTGTCCTTAAAGACTAGCCTCGCTTCCCTCCGGAACAATTTCCGCGTATCAGGCGCCTATGCTCAAGACACGCATCATTCCCTGTCTCGATGTCGCCGATGGCCGCGTGGTCAAAGGCGTCAACTTTGTTGATCTGCGCGATGCCGGGGATCCAGTGGACGCCGCGCGCGCCTATGACGCCGCCGGCGCGGATGAGATCTGTTTTCTCGACATTCACGCCACCCACGAAAATCGTGGGACAATGTTTGATGTGGTGCGACGCACGGCAGAGCAATGTTTTATACCGTTGACCGTTGGAGGGGGCGTACGGACGTCTGCGGATGTCCGGGCCCTCCTTTTGGCAGGCGCGGACAAAGTGAGTTTTAATTCAGCCGCAGTGGCTAACCCTGACGTGATCGCCGACGCCGCCGATCAGTTTGGCAGCCAATGCATCGTCTGTGCCATTGACGCTAAGACCGTCGAACCTGGCCATTGGGAGATTTTCACCCACGGCGGACGGCGCGCCACCGGGATTGATGCCGTCGAGTTTGCCAAAACCGTGACCGCTAAGGGCGCAGGCGAAATCCTCCTAACGTCGATGGATCGCGATGGCACCCGGGTTGGCTTTAACCTACCGCTGACGCGCACAATCTCAGATGCCGTGTCGGTGCCTGTAATCGCGTCTGGCGGTGTGGGCACGCTTGACCACTTGGTCGCTGGCGTCTGCGAAGGCGGGGCATCGGCGGTTCTGGCCGCATCGATCTTCCACTTTGGCGATTACACCATTGGCGAGGCCAAGGCACATATGGCCGCCGCTGGTATTCCCATGAGGTTGACATGAGCGCGTTGGAGCGGCTGGCCGCCACGATTGAGGCCCGCAAAGGCGCGGATCCCTCAAGCTCGTGGACCGCGAAGCTCTTGTCCAAAGGCCCCGAAAAATGCGCCGAAAAGTTCGGAGAAGAGGCCGTAGAGGCCATCATCGAAGCGATTAAAGGCGACAGTGCAAAACTGACGTCTGAAGCGGCGGATGTGCTCTATCATCTGCTCGTCATGTTGGCCGCACGGGGCGTGAACCTCGCGGATGTCGAGGCCGAGCTGATCCGCCGCGAAGGCACGTCTGGCATCGTTGAAAAAGCGAGCCGCACTTAAAGCTTGCTCGAAATGATACCTGTGTTGAAGCCGGCCATGCGCAACTCACCGAAGAGCCTTTGATATTCAATCTTTGGGCAGCGGTTTTGGATGACGTCGATGCCCGCCTCTTCTGCTTTGGCCGCGGCCTCCGGATGCTCGACCCCGATTTGCATCCAAATCGTGCGCAGGTTCGGCAAATGGGCGAGCGCATCATCGACAATGGGCGGCACCGCCTCTGATCTGCGGAAGATGTCGAGAAAATCTACGTCCGGCGGAAGGTCTTCGATACGCTCCAAAACGGTTTCGCCAAAGAGCGCGGCGCCCGCATAAGCGGGATTGACAGGGATGACCCGCATGCCCCGCCGAGAGAGATAGCGCGCCACGAAATAGCTGGGGCGCACGGGGTTGGTCGAGACGCCAACGCCCGCCACAACTTTGGTCCGAGTGAGCACGTCGCGCAGGAGCCTATTTGAATACTGAGCCATGGCAACCAGAATAGAGTAGGACGCGGGAAGAAAAAAGCGCCCAAGGAAACCTTGGGCGCCAGTGCGGAACGAGGGACAGTGAATTGTCAGACAGAGGTTCCGGCTCCGTCTGTCACTACTAAACACCTAGTTTTCACTTGCGTCTTTCCAAGGGTGGATTGCCTAGGATTTTACGGGTCAAACCCTGCGACAAAAGCGCACGAAACAAAGAGCCACGACGCTTAAATGTCCGCCAAACGGACAGCGATGGATGCTCGGTTTCCGATTGATCGCTTAGCGCTTTGCGGCGCCCGCGGAAAAGGAAAATTTTGGACCACCCCGTCCAGCCACCCAGCGAGGGCGCTTCGGGGTCCGTGGGGAAGCGGCCACGCCACCCTGCCGGCAGCATCAAGCCGCTATTTTCTGCGCGCGAGAGCATCCAGACAAGCGACAGATTTGAGAACGGGCGAACCGCATCGCGACCTCCAATCTGCCCCCCGATGTCGCCATGGGTGCCAGGGAACCAGACCTGTTCGATGTGGCTACCATGGCCTTCGGGAACGTCCCAAAGGACGGGCGCGTACGCGTTGCGAGTTTCGTGATAGGCCAGTGCATGAAAACCGTAGCGGATCGTGCTCCCAAGCGCGTGGTTGTGGTATCCGTGTTGATCAGGCATCAAACGCCACAGCAATGGTACCCGGAGGCCAAGTGCACGCACGGTGTCCCAGACACCAACCATTTCAACTCGAACTTTTGAATGGCAATGGGCCTCACGGAACGCTTGGGCCGCTTCGCTGTCGGGTGCATCACGATAGTGGCGAAACGCGAGGCGCACGTTGCGTTCAGTGGCATTTTTTGCAGTGAGCAGGCCTTGGCGGTCGATCATGCCCGCAAGAGAGCGCACCGCATAGGCTCCGCGAGAATACCCAAAGAAGTAGATATCGTCATCGGCGTGGAATTTCGCCGCGAGGTAACCGTAAGCGCGGCGCACTTGGTGGTCGATACCGTGGCCCGTCATGATTGACCAGGTCTCGCGCCAGTCGCTCCATTGCAAACCGGGTTCATAGTACAGCGAGAGATGCCCGCCCTCCTCGCTCAGAAGTTTGTAGAGCATCCCGGCGTGCGTCTCGTAGCCTTTGTGGAGGAAAGACATCGTGCCGTCGAGAATGATGACGTGAGTGCGAGGGACCCGTCGGCGCCCCCCGCCAGGACGCTCTGTCCGGACTTCACGGTCCGACCAATCCAGTCGCGTGTCATTATTCTGCGGCGTGCGGGGCATCCTCAAGGTATCTCCAAACGCGTTCAGGGGTGAAGGGCATATCAACTTTGGTAATGCCACGGTCCCAAAGCGCGTCTTGGACAGCGTTGGCCACCGCCGCGAGCGCTCCGACCGTGCCCGCTTCCCCGCAGCCTTTCATGCCGAGAGGGTTGTATTTCGAGGGCGTGGGTTCCGTTGCAAAGCCAATCATAGGAATAACATCGGCTCGTGGCATCGCGTAATCCATGAACGTTGCCGTGAGGAGTTGGCCATCTTCGTCAAAGACGACCCGCTCCATCAGCGCTTGACCGATACCTTGAGCAACCCCGCCATGGATCTGGCCTTCGACCAGCATTGGATTAAGAAGATTGCCAAAATCATCGACAACTTCGTAGCGATCAACGGTCACAATGCCGGTCTCAGGGTCGATTTCCACCTCGGCAACATGGGCGCCGTTGGGAAAAGATCTGTTATCGAGTGTGATCTTTTGTGACACGTCAATGAGATCTGAGCGGCCCGCTGCGCGGGCCATTTCGGCCACGTCGAGCATCGTTGGCGACTTGTTCGACCCCACAACGCGGAAGGTTTCGTGGTCAAAACTCACGTCATCCTCCCGCACACCCAGCTCATCTGCCAAAAAGGGAACAAAGCCCGCAACCATGGTTTCCACGGTTTTGAGCGTGGCCACGGATTGAACTGTGGCTGAGCGAGACCCGCCAGTGCCGCCGCCCTCTGGGATCGCGTCGCTGTCGCCCTGGATCACGCGGATGGCATTCATGGGAATGCCGGTTTGGTCGGCAAGGTAAGCTGCGAAAACGGTTTCGTGCCCCTGGCCATTGGATTGCGTACCCACGTAGTGCGAGACTGTGCCGTCCTCTTCAAAGACAACGCGTGAGGTCTCGGACGGATCGCCCAAGATACTCTCGATATAGTAGCAAAGGCCTTGCCCGCGCAGTTTGCCTGCGGCCTCAGAGATTTCGCGACGTGCCGCGAAACCATCAATATCCGCCTTGGAGCCAACGTGATCGAGCACATTGGCAAACTCACCAACATCATAGGTCACACCCGACACTGTAGTGTAGGGAAAAGCCGAGGGACGAATGAAGTTCTTGCGCCGCAGTTCCCACGGGCTCACGCCCAAGGCGCGAGCCGCATGATCCATCATGCGTTCCAGCACATAGATAGCCTCGGGGCGTCCTGCCCCCCGATAGGCATCCACTTGGGTGGTGTTGGTGAAGACTCCCATTGCCGTGAACCAGGCGGCCCGGATGTCATAGACGCCGGTTAGGACCTTGGCGAAAAGGTCAGTTTGAATGAACTGCGCAAATTGGGAGGAGAAAGCGCCCATGTTCGCCGTCGTGGCCAAGCGATAGCCGGTGATCTTGAGGTCATCGTCAAAGGCAAGCTCAGCGCGGGTCACCAGATCGCGGCCCGCATTGTCTGAGAGCATCGCCTCGGTCCGCTCCGACATCCAACGCACCGGACGCCCCGAGGCGCGCGCGGCATGGGCACAGGCGATATATTCCGGGTACATGAATGCTTTCATGCCAAAGCCGCCGCCGACATCGGGGTTGGTCACGCGAACTTTGTCGGCGCTGATGTCGAGCGCACGGGCGAAATCGCCTTTGGGCCCCCAAACACCTTGGCCATTGATCGAAACATGCAGACGGTCGTCATCTTCGACCTCGGCGTAACAGCCCCGCGTCTCCATCGCGTTGCAGATAATGCGGTTGTCTTCGACATCCATCGACACAACATGGCTGGCAGACGCAAAAGCAGCCTCTGTGGCGACTTCATCGCCCAGACCATAGTCAAACACCACGTTGTCAGGCGCTTGGTCGTGGATCGCTTCGCCACCAGGAGCAAGATCAAGCTTTGCATCCAGGTCTGTATAGTCGAGTTCAATCAACTCCGCCGCATCGCGAGCGCGCTCTTTAGTCTCTGCAAACACCATAGCGACTGCTTCGCCCACAAACCGCAATCGGTCCTTGGCAAAGACTGTCCGCACATCGCTCACACCCTTAGACCCATCCCGATTGGGCACGCGAGATGCCCCAAGGGTCGCATCCAAACCAGCCGCCTCGAGGTCCGCTTGAGTCAGCACAAGATGCACCCCCTCTGCGGCACGCGCTTCTGAGACATCCAGGCTTTCGATGGTCGCGTGCGCAACCGGTGAGCGGAACACAAGGCCAACCAACGCACTGTCTGGGGCAATGTCATCCACATACCGTCCCTGTCCGGTCAGAAACCGAGTATCTTCGACGCGTTTGACGGGCTGGCTTTTACCGAACTTATCCATGGCTGACCTCGCTAGCTCTTTGGCGCGAAATCTAGGCTTTTACAGCCGAGGGTAAAGCACCAGTGCAGGTCAAATCGATCATTCCTCACCATGAAATTCGTTTTGGAGACCAGATCGCACAAACTTCCAAACCCCGGGTTAAGCCGAAGGCGATTTGCCACCCTTTTCCTCAGCCACACACTCCGCTAGGTCTTGCGCCAACATTAGCACGGGCACCACGGGGGCCGACCATGGCACTGGACAAAACCTTTAACGCCGAAGAAGCCGAAGCACGCATCTATCGCGCTTGGGAAGAGGCGGGCTGTTTCAAAGCGGGCGCAAATGCCAAACCTGAGGCATCCTCCTATTGCATTATGATCCCGCCCCCCAATGTCACCGGCGTCCTGCACATGGGGCACGCGTTCAACAACACGCTACAAGACATCTTGATCCGGTGGAAACGGATGCAGGGCTTTGACACGCTCTGGCAACCCGGCACCGACCACGCGGGCATCGCGACCCAGATGGTGGTGGAACGCACCCTGGCCGAAACTCAACAACCCGGTCGGCGAGAGCTTGGCCGCGAAGCCTTTCTTGAGAAGGTCTGGGAGTGGAAAGAGACCTCCGGAGGCACCATCAAAGGCCAGCTCAAACGCCTCGGCGCCTCCTGCGATTGGTCGCGCGAAGCCTTCACCATGTCCGGCGCCCCCGGTGCGCCAGCTGGCAATGACGGCAACTTCCACGACGCCGTGATCAAAGTCTTTGTCGAGATGTACAACAAAGGCCTGATCTATCGCGGCAAACGCCTCGTGAACTGGGATCCGCATTTCGAAACCGCGATCTCTGACCTTGAGGTCGAAAACATCGAAGTCGCCGGCCACATGTGGCACTTCAAATACCCCCTCGCCGGCGGCGCCACCTACACCTATGTCGAAAAAGACGAGGACGGGAATGTCACCCTCGAAGAAGAGCGCGACTACATCTCCATCGCCACCACAAGGCCCGAGACGATGCTGGGCGATGGCGCGGTGGCCGTGCACCCCTCGGACGAGCGCTATGCGCCGATCGTGGGCAAACTCTGTGAAATCCCGGTGGGCCCCAAAGAGCACCGCCGCCTGATCCCGATCATCACCGATGAATACCCCGATCCCGACTTTGGCTCGGGCGCGGTGAAAATCACCGGCGCGCATGATTTCAACGATTACCAAGTGGCCAAGCGCGGCAATATCCCGATGTACCGCCTCATGGACACCCGCGGCACCATGCGCGACGACGGCGCGCCCTATTCCGAGGCGGCTGAGATCGCCATGGCCGTGGCCAAAGGCGAACGCTCGCTGACCGAGGCTGAGACGGATGCCGTGAACCTCATCCCCGATGACCTGCGCGGTCTGGACCGGTTTGAGGCCCGTAAGGTGGTCGTCGAGCAGATCACCTCCGAAGGCCTCGCCGTCATGACAACCCAAGCGCAAAAGGACGACGAGGGCAACGAGATCACCGTCACCGTGCCCATGGTCGAAAACAAACCGATCATGCAGCCCTTCGGCGATCGCTCGAAGGTCGTGATCGAGCCGATGCTCACCGACCAATGGTTTGTGGACACCGCCAAGATCGTTGGCCCCGCGCTGGACAAGGTCCGCGACGGGACGGTCAAGATCATCCCCGAGAGCGGCGAGAAGGTCTATTATCATTGGCTTGAGAACATCGAGCCCTGGTGCATCTCCCGCCAGCTTTGGTGGGGGCACCAGGTGCCGGTTTGGTATGGTCCTCGTGTTGTCAAATCGGGGCGACTTGATGAAAAGTGGCATGAGCCGACAGAAGCAATTCCGTTGAGCGAAGCCGCTTGGAACCATGATAACGAAGTAGAGTTCTCATTTGCGACTTGGGCGGAAGTAAAGTCTGCGGCGCGTGACTACTACAAATCTAAGTTGATTGCCGATGAGGCATTCTTTGAAAGCATCCATGAGTATGGTGATGAAGGATACACACCCGGGAAAACACTAGGCCTTTACCGAGACCCCGACGTCCTCGACACCTGGTTCTCCTCTGGCCTTTGGCCCATTGGAACCCTCGGCTGGCCTGAAGAAACCGACGCGCTCAAGCGCTTCTTCCCGACCTCCACGCTGATCACGGGTCAAGACATCCTGTTCTTCTGGGTCGCCCGGATGATGATGATGCAGCTCGCCGTGACCGATGAGATCCCCTTTGACACCGTCTACCTCCACGGCCTCGTGCGCGACGCCAAGGGCAAAAAGATGTCGAAATCCACGGGCAATGTGATCGACCCGCTCGATATCGTGGACGAATACGGCGCCGACGCGCTGCGCTTTACCAATGCGGCCATGGCCTCCATTGGTGGCGTGCTCAAACTCGATATGGAGCGCATCAAGGGCTACCGCAATTTCGGCACTAAACTCTGGAACGCCGCCCGCTTTGCCGAAATGAACGACGCGGTCTGCGGCGCCGAGATGCCCGCGCCCAAAGCCACGCTCAACAAATGGATCATGGGCGAGACGGCCAAGGTCCTCGCCGTGGTGAACCCCGCGCTGGACGAATTCCGCTTCAACGACGCGGCCCAAGCGCTCTATGCTTTTGTCTGGGGTAAGGTGTGTGACTGGTACGTGGAGTTTTCCAAGCCGCTGCTGAACTCCGACGACGAAGCGCTCGCCGAAGAGACCCGCCACACCATGGGTTGGGTCATCGACCAATGCTTGATCCTCCTGCACCCGATCATGCCCTTCATCACCGAAGAGCTCTGGAGCCAACTGGCCAAGCGCGACCACCTCATGCTCGAAGACTGGCCGAGCTACGGCGATGCCCTGGTGGACGACGCCGCCGACCGCGAGATGAACTGGGTCATCAACCTCATCGAAAGCATCCGCTCAGCACGGGCGCAAATGCACGTGACCGCAGGCTCGCAAGTGCCCATGATCGTGACCTCTTGGGACGACATGGCCAAAGACGCCTACGCCACCAACGAGACGCTCATCAAACGCCTCGCCCGCGTGGAAAGCTTGGAGGAAGCCGACACTTTCCCCAAAGGCTGCGTCACCATCCCAGCAGCAGGCGCCACCTTTGGCCTGCCGCTCGCGGACATCATCGATGTGGCCGAAGAAAAAGCGCGCCTTGAGAAAACGCTCGCCAAACTCGCCAAAGAGATCGGCGGCCTCAAAGGACGGCTCGGCAACGCCAAATTCATCGCCAGCGCGCCCGAAGAGGTGGTGACCGAAACCCGCGGAAACCTCGCCGCGCGCGAAGAAGAAGACGCAAAAATCAAAGAGGCCCTCGCCCGCCTAGCAGAGCTGACCTGATCTTCTTCTGGCCATAAATATACTGGGGTGAATTGGCCAACGGCCAAGAGGGGCAAAGCCCCTACACCCGCGCGCCAGCGCGCATCCAGCGCGTGCGCAGCACGCACATTGAGGTCACTTCACCAAACGCACATCCGTTTGAGCATCCAACGACGAAGCGAGGGACTGAAACCGCGCTTCGGCCACCTCACCAAAAAGCGCCCATGCCGCCTCCGAAAGCCGCAACTCCAAGACGCGCTTCTTGGGCCGCCAGGTCATCTGACCAATGGGCGCGCCTTCAGACATCCAGAGCATGGCGCCAAAGCGCATGGCTTTGCCCAAAACCTCCGCCTTCAACTGCCGCTCTTCGTCCAATAACCCGTAGAGCTCTACAAACCGTGTGCCCTCGCGCTTGTTGCGGTACCGATGCAAAAGCGCGAGCCCCAGAAACACCCGCTCGAAATGCTTCAATCCGCCCAAGTTGGCCCGGGTGGCATTGTCGAAACACACTTCGGCTCGGTAATCAGAATGGGCACGCCAGCTCACATCATGCAGCAAACAGGCAGCTTTAATGATCCGCCGTTCGTCGTCTTTTGCGGATTTAAAGAGCGGCATAATGAAGTTGTAGAGCGTCTTGCCAAATCCGGGCATACGGGCATCTTTTGCTTCGGCAAAGCGGCATGCCTCAATCAACGGATCCCGATCACGCAACTTTTGAGGCATCTGCTCATAGAGCATCCCCTCGCGAATCCCGTAGCTTGAGATGGCAATATCTTTTGGCTTGAACGTCTGAACCAAGCGGCGCAACACATCAGCGGCATAGGGCACCAGGCTCATCCGGGCATTGGAAATACCGCACGCTTGGCGCAGCTCTTCGAGATCCTGTTTATCAATGAACTTGACCGTGTCACGCACGCTTTGGGCGTTCATCCGATATTCATGGAGCACATGTAACGGATAGCCCCGCCGCTGCATGTCGATACGCGCAATGGCCCTCCAGGACCCGCCCACGAGGAATAAACGATTGCCTTGCTCACCCATCTCGGCCTGAAGCTTGGCCATAACGGCCTTGATATGCTCTTTGCGTCCCTTCCGTCCTCCGGGAATGTCCCGCAGCTTCAGTGGGCCAAGGTCCGAGCTCACGCGCCGACCGACTTCCCCGTGGTTGATCTCCGCCAATTCCATAGACGAACCACCAATGTCGCAGACCAGCCCATAGGAGCCCGGCCAACCAAGCAAAACACCTTGCGCCGAGAGGCGCGCTTCTTCGCGCCCATCAATGACATGAATCGCCAACTCCGTTTCGCGCTGCACATCCTCGCAAAAATCCGGGCCATCAAGAGCGTCTCGCACGGCGGCCGTGGCAACCACCGTCAATGTCGGAAGCCCCATGCCTTCAGCCAATCGCTGGAAACGCTTCAAGGCCGCCAACGCACGGGCGCGGCCCTCTGGGTTCAGGCGGCCTGTCTCCGACACGCCTGAGCCCAACGCACACATGATTTTTTCATTATAGAAATAGGCGGGACTGCGCGCCGCTCCGTCGAAGACCACCAAACGCACGGAGTTCGACCCAATATCCACCACCCCAACACGCGACAAAGCGCGCGCTGCGGGGTCGTCGAACAACGGCCTTCCAAAAGGTCCCCAATCCTGAGGTTCATCCCCCGAAACGCTTCCGTCCATATTATCCCTCGGGCGGTTTTGCGGCCACTTGACCGTGCGCCAAGGCACATGCGGATGTCAACGGATCGGTTGCAGTCGAGAGAAAATTACACCCCACCGCGAGAGGCGGTCACTCTTCGGTATGTGTGAGCTGTGGCACATCTTTTGCCCCGGCAGAGCCGCGGCCAGACAGCGAAGGGTTCTCCATGAAGAAGCGATGACAATTGAAGGCAAATGCACCCTCAGGCACCTCAGCGCGGACAAAGCGACCGGAGGGTTCCATTACCCAGCTTTGCGCCACATCGGCCATGTTGGCCGCCATGATTTGATTTACAATTTGCGCTTTGACCGTGGCGTTTTTGATCTCGACCAAGGTCTCAACTCGGCGGTTGAGGTTACGGCCCATCCAATCGGCGGAGGAAATGAAGACGCGCGCCTTCTTCGAGGTGATGTCTGCGCCATTGCCAAAACAGACAATGCGGGAATGTTCCAGAAAACGACCGACCACTGATTTGACGCGGATGTTTTCCGAGAACCCTTTGATCCCAGGGCGCAGGCCACAAATGCCACGAATCACCAAGCTGATCTGAACGCCCGCTTGGCTCGCGGCATAAAGCGCATCGATCACTTCGGGTTCGACCAGCGAGTTCATCTTGGCCCAAATCGTGGCCGGTTTGCCCCCGCGAGCGTGCTCAGCCTCTTTTTCAATCCGCGCGATCAACGTGGACTTTAAATCGATTGGCGAAATGGCGAGGTTGTCGAGCTTTTCGGGCCGGGCATATCCAGAGAGATAATTGAAGACCTTGGTCGCATCGCGGCCCAGATTGGCGTCACATGTGAAAAAGGACAGGTCCGTGTAGACCCGCGCTGTGATCGGGTGGTAATTGCCCGTGCCATAGTGGGTGTAGGTCACCAACTCATCACCTTCGCGGCGCACAACTGTGGAAATTTTGGCGTGGGTCTTGAGGTCAAGGAACCCATAGACCACATGCGCGCCCGAACGCTCCAACCGACGCGACTGGCGAATATTCGCAGCCTCATCAAACCGTGCTTTGAGTTCCACCAATGCGGTCACGGACTTTCCGTCCTCCGCCGCCTCACACAGCGCTTCGACAATCGGGGAGCGTTTGGATGTGCGATAGAGCGTCTGCTTGATAGCCACCACATCGGGGTCCCGGGCGGCTTGTTGAAGAAACCGAACCACCATGTCGAACGTTTCATAGGGGTGGTGCAAAAGCATGTCCTTTTGTCGGATCGCAGCGAACATATCGCCCTCATGATCCTGCACCCGTTCGGGCACGCGCGGCGTGAAGTTAGGCCACAACAGATCGCGCCGATTGTCGAGAACAAGCTCGGAAAACTGTGCCTTGCCCAAAAAGCCATCAAGAGCCACGACCTCATCATCGGTCACATTCAGCTCGCGTTTGACCAGATCAAAAAGTGGCCCCGCCGCGCCCCGGGAGACGGTCATACGCACGACCTCGCCTCGGCGGCGACGTTTGAGCGCCACTTCAAACTCACGCACGAGGTCTTCGGCCTCTTCTTCGACCTCAAGGTCACTGTCACGCAGAATGCGGAAATCGAAGTGATTTTTAAGTTTGTAGCCTGGGAAAAGGTGTTCCACGTGCAAGAGGAGAAGCTCTTCAAGCGCAATGAAACGGCTTTCGCCATTGGCGCTTGGAAGTGACCAAAAGCGATCGATCTGCGCCGGGATCGGCAAAAGGGCATCAAGGTGGCGCTTGCCGGTCTTGGCCTCAAGCTCCAGCGCAAGCGAATAGCCCATGTTGGGCAGGAACGGGAACGGATGCGCAGGATCAATGGCGAGGGGCGACAGGACCGAAAAGACCTTTCGCATGAACACATCAGCGAGGTGTACACGGTCTTCCTCCGTGATCTCGTCAGGCTCGACAATAATGATCCCTGCCTCAGCCATCTCCACGCGGAGCCCCTCAAAGACACGTTGCTGCGCCTGGAGGAGATTACGGGCGTCTTGGTCGATAAGGACCAATTGTTCAGCTGGTGAGAGGCCATCGATGGCAGGCGTGGTGTTCTTCTCGCGTTTGAGTTCGCGCAGGCCAGCCACGCGAACCGTGTAAAACTCATCGAGGTTGGAGGCCGAGATCGAGATAAAACGGAGCCGTTCCAAAAGCGGCACGCGGGGGTTTTCAGCCTCTTCGACCACGCGCCAATTGAAGCCAAGCCAGCTGAGCTCGCGATTGAAATAACGAGCGGACCCGGTGAGGTCCACGCCACTCAAAGCTTGCGCGGTCGGGAAGTCAGCGGTGAGAAAATCTGCGTGGGTCATGGCGTGGCCTTATGGAGGACGTTTGAAACCTACGTGTGACGGATTCCCCTACACATAAGCTTGAAGCACGCGTCGTGCCATGTCTCGGGTGATATTGCGCCCAGAACTAAGCGCTTGGGCATCGATTTGCGCCACGACACTGTGCACCACTTCGAAACTGCGGGGCGCATGGCGCGCAAGATATGGGATGACATCGGGAGGCGGATTGATCTGCCGGTCCTGGAACAATTTGCCATAAAGCGCGCCCAAGAGCGCTTCGTCCGGTGGCTCGATCCGCACAGCATTGGTTCCCTGTATGCGCGAGAGCAGATCGGGCAGAGCGATACCCCAGTCTTTTGGGGTGCCCGAGCCGGTCAGCAGCAGTGGTTGGCCCTGTGCCAAGGCAAGGTTGTGCAGGTGAAAGAGCGCGGTTTCGCTCTGACCATCGCCACCAATTTGATCCACGTCTTCGACGCAAACCGGCGCGGCGGCTGTTTGTTCAATATCTACTTCCGCAAAAGAGGTGGCAAATATGATCTTGGCGCCTGCCGCTTCCGCCCAAACATGGGCCAGATGGGTTTTGCCAGAGCCTTTTGCCCCGCTCAACAGGAGTTTGCCGTTGGGCCATGCCATCCATTCATCAATCATCGCCAGAGCGACGGCATTGGCGGAGGATACGAAAAAAGCCTCGCGGCCCAGCGCTGGTCGCGCCGAGAGATCAAAGTTGAGCTGTTCGGCCATGTTACTTTTCGCGCCCCTCTAGGCCACGATAGAGTTGCCCTTCGCGGTACTTGCCTGCTGCAAACCGCGCCAATACGCCAAGCGCCGCCGCCAGAGGCACAGCAACGAGCATGCCTACGAAGCCAAAGAGCGCCCCAAAGACAGAGAGCGCCAGCAAGAGCCACACCGGATGCAACCCAACTGAATTGCCTACAAGTTTCGGTGTGAGGATGTTGCCTTCGACCATTTGGCCCGCGGCAAAGATCGCGGCCACTAAACCGATGGACACCCAGTCGCCCCAAAACTGGAAGAGCGCCAATCCGATGGCCAATGCCCCACCAATGAGTGCCCCAAGATAGGGGATGAAGGTCACCAGCCCGGCGATAAATCCAACTACAAGGCCAAACTGAAGACCCACGAGCATCAGCATGACGGCGTAGTATGTGCCCAAAATCAAGCATACTGCGCCCATGCCGCGGATAAAGCTGGCCAGTACCCGGTCAATCTCAGATGCCAATTGACGGACGATGGGCGCATGGTCACGCGGCACGAGACTATCGACTTCCGCAGTCAGGCGATCCCAATCGTAAAGCAAGTAAACGGCGACAACCGGTGCGATGACCAACACAACAAAGAAATTCGCAAGGCCCGAAGCGCTGGAGAACACCAAATCAATCAACGCAGAGCCACGCTCGCGGATTGTCTCACCGATCGAAACCAAGACCTGATCCAGGGCTTGGTTCATCGTACCCTCGCCACCGGTCATGTTGAACCGCGTGTCCAGAAAATCGGAAACTGCGCCAAAATACCCTGGTGCTGCCTGGATAAGCTGTGCAGCCTGGGATGACAAAAGACCCGCGACCACAACCACAAACGGAACCAAGATGAGGACAGCGATAGTGGTAATGATGCCCGTGGCAGCACCACGAGAAAAGCCAGCCTCTTCAAGCCGGTCCGCAGCAGGGTCCAAGCAATAGGCAATCGCGCCGCCCAACACGAACGGCAAAAGCACATCACCCAAAGCATAGAGCACCACCGCGAAGACAATTGCCGCGGCGCCCCAGTATTTTACCTGATCTTGAACGGGAAGAGCCATACCTAGCAGATTGCCTAAGACGGCCTTTGGTTCAAGAGGCGACGGCGAAAATATCGGTAAGGGGTTCCCAAAAGACTACGGCGCCGGAAATCCGACGCCGTAGCTGCTCATGGTAGAAAAGGTCTTCTTGCTTTAGTGGCAAGCAGGGCGCGTGCCTGGGAGCAGGACTTTGTCGATCACGTGGATAACGCCATTGTCGGCTTGGATATCTGCAATGATGACGTTGGCCATTTCACCGGTACCGTCCGCGATGGTCACGCCACCGGAGGAGGTGATGCAAAGACGCTCGGACGCAAGCACTGGCTTGAAGTAGTTGGACCCCGATGGGAAGTCCGCTGCGTTCAGCTGACGGTCATCCACGTGGTAGAGCAACACGTTGGTGAGCTGATCTTTGTTCTCTGGCTTCAGGAGCGTTTCAACAGTGCCTTCTGGCAGAGCTGCAAACGCGTCGTTCACTGGCGCGTAAACAGTGAAAGGACCCGGGCCTTGGAGAGTTTCCACCAGACCTGCGGCAGAGACAGCAGCCACAAGTGTGGAGAAGCGGTCGTCGCCTGCGGCGATGTCCACGATGGTGTTTGCGGATGCGGCTGTACCAAGGGTCAAGGCTGCGGCTGCTGCGGCAATAGCTGTTTTGATCGTCTTCATCGCTGTCACTCCTTTATGTTTTGTCGTGCGATGATCCTCATACGAGCTGAACGTGTGAAAAGTTCACACGCATCACGAACTCGTGAACATGTCGTGATGTGATCGAAGTGATCTGGGGTCGTTCCGTGCCGCCACGTCGGACGTTTACGAAGCCCCGCAATCGGCATAGGCAGCTCTTTTCGCGCCAAGGAATCCAGAAAGTTTGACCATGACATTTAAGAAACTCGCCGGGTTGGCCGGATTCGGCTGCGCCGCCACATACATCTTTGGCTTCGCCTATCTCTTCGCAGTGCTGGTGCCGTCGGGCTTTGAACCCGCTGCCAGCAGCGGCGCAGAGACGCTCGCCTCCATCCGCGCCGCAGGTCCTGCGGTCCAGCTTTGGTATATCGTGATCTACATCGTGAACGCAGTGCTCTTGGGCGTCTTGGTCACCGGGTTGGCGGATCACCTCACTCCGAGCGCTCCGGTCCTGGCGCGCTGGTCCCAAGTCTCTGGCACCATATGGGCCACCCTTGTGTTAGGCGCAGGCATGATAATGAACGTCGGGTTGAGCCGCATTTTTACAATGACACCCGATGACCCAACTGCTGCCCAGATGTGGCTTGTCATTGACTTGATCGAAAACGGTTTGGGTGGTGGAAATGAGATCACAGGAAGTATCTGGGCGCTCAGCATTGCTGCCGCTGCGCTTGCAGGAGGAGCGATGTCTCGCACTTTTGCCGGGTTCAGTTTACTCATTGGCCTCTCAGGTCTCGCCACAATCGTAGGCGGGCCTATGGCTGAAATCGCTGGTACCATCTATGGCTTGGGCTTCATCGCGTGGTTCATCTGGACGGGTATCGTGCTTTTACGCGACGCCCGTTCATCCCAGTAGGCTTGCCCCATCCAGCCCTATGGCCTATCCCGCGTTGACCCTAATCTAGCAAAGAGACCCTCCATGCGTCTGTCGCGTTATTTCCTGCCTGTGCTCAAAGAAAACCCTGCTGAGGCACAGATCGTGTCGCACCGCTACATGCTGCGGGCCGGCATGATCAAACAGCAATCCGCCGGGATTTACTCGTGGCTCCCGCTGGGCTTCAAAGTTCTGCGCAAGATCGAAAATATCGTGCATGAGGAACAGGCCAAAGCTGGTCACATCGCAATCCAGATGCCGATCCTGCAAGGCGCCGATCTTTGGCGCGAAAGCGGACGCTATGACGATTACGGTCAAGAGATGTTGCGCATGCAGGACCGCCATGGTCGCGACCTGCTCTACACGCCCACCGCCGAAGAGATGGTCACGGATATCTTCCGCGCGCATGTGAACAGTTACAAAGACCTGCCGCTCACGCTCTATCAGATCCAGTGGAAATTCCGCGACGAGATCCGTCCCCGGTTCGGCGTGATGCGCGGGCGCGAGTTCTACATGAAGGACGGCTATAACTTCGATCTCACCAAAGAGGACGCGCTGCACGCCTATAACCGCCACCTGGTCAGCTACCTGCGCACCTATGAGCGGATGGGTCTTCAAGCGATCCCAATGCGCGCGGATTCCGGCCCTATTGGCGGCGATGACACCCATGAGTTCCTTGTTTTGGCTGAAACGGGCGAGTCCGAGGTGTTCTACGACAGCGCCGTGACTGACCTGACCTTTGGGGATCGCCAGATCGACTTCGACGATAAGGCCCAGTGCCAATCCATCCTTGAAGAGTTCACCTCAAAATACGCCCGCACCGATGAGACCCATGATGAAGCGCTCTTCGACGCCATCCCAGAAGAGCGCCGCCGCGTCGCCCGCGGGATCGAAGTGGGTCAGATCTTCTACTTCGGCACCAAGTATTCCGAAGCCATGGGCGCCACCGTCGTGACCCCAGATGGCGGGCGCGTGCCTGTGCATATGGGTTCCCACGGGATCGGCGTGTCGCGCTTGCTTGGCGCGATTATCGAAGCGAGCCACGACGACAAGGGCATCATCTGGCCCGAAGGTGTGACACCCTTCCACTGCGGTATCGTGAACCTCAAGCAAGGCGACGACGAAGCCGATGCGGCCTGCAAAGCCCTCTATGATAGCCTGACCGCCCTTGGCCTTGAGCCGCTCTATGACGACCGCAACGAGCGCGCTGGTGCGAAATTTGCGACCATGGATCTCATCGGTTTGCCTTGGCGCATCACCGTGGGGCCGCGCGGGCTCAAAAATGGCGTTGTCGAACTCACCTCGCGTCGCTCGGGCGAGAGCGAAGAGATGCCGCCCGAACAGGCTGTCGCCCGCATCGCGGAGATCTACGCAGGAGTGTGATCCATGCAGAGCGTTCTGTGTTTTGGGGATTCGCTGACCTGGGGCCATGACCCCGCCACTGGAGGGCGCCACGCCTATGAAGACCGGTGGCCAACTGTGCTGACCGAAGGTCTCCCCGGCGTGAATGTGATTGCAGAAGGCTTGCGCGGACGCTCCACCTGTCGCGACAATGGGTCGGCACCTTGTGACTATAATGGCGCGCGCGCTTTACCGATGATCCTGCACACCCATGCGCCCATCGACGTGGTGGTGATCATGCTGGGGCTCAACGATATCTGGCAAGGTTGGCGGCCCGACCAAGTCGGTGCGGGCCTCAAGCGGCTGGTGGAGATTGTCCGCACACATCCCTACCGAGTAGACGCCCCCGCGCCCGACGTTCTGTTGGTGAGCCAACCCCCTCTGGTGGCAGGCAATGACCCAACAGTCACAGGCCCCCTCATCGCTGCCTCACGTCGCCTCGAAGTGGTCACCCGCATCGCCGCCCAAGAATTCGGCCGCGTACCCACCGTCGACATGCGGGGAATTGCCGAAGCCTCTCCCCTTGATTGCGTGCATCTCGACGCCGAGAATACCCGCAAGATGGGCGCCGCCTTGGTGGCACCGGTCAAGGCGATGCTAGAGGCAAGAGAATGATAGGACGCGTGGTCACAATGGCCGCAGGACTCACCGGAGCCGCGGGAATGTCCCAATTCCCGGAATATTCTCAACAATATATGCAACGCCTCGGCGGTGCCGTAGACGCACTGGAACAAGTGGTCGCCGATTTCGATGCCTCGGCCCAATCCTCAGGCTACACTCGCGAAGAAGCCCTGAACCAACTCCAAGGCACAGAGTTTCTAGACAAACGCCGCGCCGACATAACTCGCACGATCGCGCGCTCCGAAAAACTCTCGGCTGACCTCAACACACTCCAGGGCGCAGGCCCCTTCACCCGCGCATACTACGCCGCCCGCTTCACCGACAACGACCTCGCCAGCGCCGCGCTTGAAAACTACAAACCCGCCATGCCGATTACCTTCGACGGCATCGTCTTCGCGATCACAGGTTTCCTGGCGGGTTCAATAACACTTGCAGGCGTGATGTGGCTGATCCGCCGCCCCTTCCAGCGCAAAAACACAATTTCTCCAAGCTAGTTAAACCAAAGCTTCGTCTAGCCCAAAATATCACCGGTGAATTGGGTTCAGAACATGTCTACGAAAACCTAAACTAGAGCATCACGAAAAGCACGAGAAAGCGTCAGCCGGGCAGTGTTTTCGTGATCGAGTTTTTCGCGAAGTGCGCCGGCCAATAAGGCAGCGTCCCAAACCTGTTCGCCGAAGGTTGAACGTATGGCCGCTGCGCGGAAGTGCAGCCCTCTACGAAATTTCGAGTGTACAGTGTGTCATTTATTCATGGCCACTCCCTAACGTCGATACGCGAAAGATGACAAGACGGGCTTCACAATACCCGAAAAGCTCTAAATATCGATGCCCCCAGAGTGCTCTTCCGGCGCAAGACGTTCCTCAGGTGTCTTCTTGCGCAAGATAATATCCCCGTTGGGGAGCACCTCCGGCGGATGATACACGCTCCAATCTTGAATATCGTCCATCAAACCACGTAATGCAGGTCCCATCTCATCTGAGAATGATCGCAATGATGGCTCAATCTCTGACAAAAGATCTTGAATATCCTCCAACGCTGGGTCGACCTCCTCCATCAGACCGCTAAAGAAATCCCGAATTCCGCGCTCCATGAGGCTTAAACCGTCCTCATCTTGAGCAGCCACGGAAGTGGCCATCACGCCAAGGGTCAGTGCAAATACAAACTGTCTCATGCAACAAACATGGGCGCAAATCGCACGCTTTTTAAGGGGAAAGTGACATCAGAGCGCCCGGCTCCACGCCTGCAAGGTGTGCGGCGTCTCGTCAAAGTCACCGACATCAGTCCAGTGAAAAGTCGCCGTGACACCCGGCAAAAGCGCATAACCGCGCTTGCGCCAAAACCCGTGCAATGGCCTATAATCGCTTGGTCTTAAGGGATGATCGTCAGGCCGCACCACACCAGCAAAAAGGCTATGCTGAAATCCCTGAGACCGCGCCTCCGCCTCGCGCTGATCAAAAAACGCATGCCCAATTCCCTGCCCACGATACTGCGGCAAAAGCACGGATTCAGCGCAATAAAAAATATCCGAGATCGGTGCAGGCAGATCGCCGACCATCTCGACGGCATCGGCATGATTGCCAAGAGGCATGCCGGTGGCCGCCCCGACAATGTCGTCACCGTTGCGCGCGACGATCAAAACCGCTCGAGAGTTTTCTTGGTACGATTGTAAATACCGACGCTCATATGAAGCGTCACCGTCATAGAGGTACGGCCACGCCCGAAAAACGTCGATCCGAAGTTTGGCCAGACCATCAAGCGCAGCATCCAATGCAGACCCGCTCAAACGTTCAATGATCACGAGACTTGCCGCACCCAATCGACGAGATTGTAATAGGTCACGATACGGGTGATTTTGCCGTCTGCGAGGGAGAAAAACGAGCCCGCAGGCAAGCGATAGGTTTGCCCATGAGCCTCGGGCAAAGCGGTGTCGGTTGCAAGGTAGGTGCCATTCACAATATATTCCGCCGCGGCGCGGGTGCCGTCCACGGTCTCAAAGATGACCATATCGGTGAGTTCTTCGCGGTAACAGCGGTTCATGTGTACGCAAAAGTCAGCGAATTTTTCGGTGCCGACCCGAACATCGCCTTCGTTCACGTGATGCGCTATGTCCGGCGCAAGGCACGCCACCATGCCCTCAACATCCCCCGTATTGAAGGCTTTGAAATAGCTTGCCACGACTTTAGCCATCGCTGCCCTCTCCCCAATTGTCTTTGAGTTGTGCCAGGATTTGATCCCGGCTTTGACGATAGGAGTCCAGCTTGGCATCTCGAGTCTCGTCCAGACCCGTGGGATCCATAATGGGCCAATACTCTACCGTAAGATGGAAGTACCGCGTCAATTCAAGCGCCCGCCGCTGGGACGCCGGGCTAAGTGCCACGATGAGGTCAAACGAGCTTAGGTCATCTCCCCATTCTTCCATCTCATCAAACGATCGCGAGCGATGGCGCGCCAACTCAACACCGATCTCTTCACAAACCGCTATGGCAAACCCATCGATCTCTAGATCGTTTTTAACCCCCACCGATTGCACATATGTGTCCATCCCATAGAGCTGTTTCATAATGCCTTCAGCCATGGGCGATCGAACAGCATTATGGTCGCAGCAAAATAGGATTGACTGAGGGAGGTTGCGTGGCACGCACTACCCTCCGAAGTGTAACACGCAGATGAGCGTGAAGAGGCGTCGGGCCGTATCGGTATCTATCTCCGCCTTGCCTTCCAACCGCTCTTGCAAGATGCGTGCGCCTTCGTTGTGGATGCCGCGGCGCGCCATGTCGATGGTCTCGATCTGGCTGGGCGGTAACTTTTTAACCGCGTCGAAATAGCTCTCGCAGATTTGAAAATAATCTTTGACCACTTGACGGAAGGGCGTGAGAGAGAGTTGAAAAATCGCAGCCGTTTCATGGTCTTCAGTGGCGATGTCGAAGACCAGCTTTTTGTCCTTGATCGACAAACCTAAGCGATAGGGGCCCAATGGCGCCGAGCGGTTTTCTCGCGCAGGCAAGCAGAAATAATTTTCTTCCATCAGGTCAAAGATCGCGACTTTGCGCTCTTGCTCCACCTCGGGTGTGGGCGGCGGCAAATTGGCGTCGTCTAACTCAATATGAACAATACGGGTCATGTCGGTCTCCGTGACGCTTTGGCGCCAATCGATGCAGGTTCCATATCGCATGGGCCGGACCGCGCGCAATGCCGCCTTGTTCTGGGGCGCCGTTTCGCATACACCACCAGCATCCGTTGGGGTGCCGAGACCGGCTGAGAGATGCGCGCATCAACCCATCGAACCTGATCCGGCTCGGACCGGCGGAGGGAACGGACACTGTTTTGGGCAAAGCCCCGCCGTCCCCCAATCGTCAACGTCCGCGCCCAATTGATGGGAGAGCGCCATGGCGCCCATAGCATTGACAATCGCGGGCTCTGATTCTGGGGGCGGCGCTGGTATTCAAGCCGACCTCAAGGCGTTCTCAGCGCTCGGCGCCTATGGCGCGTCCGTGATCTGCGCATTGACCGCCCAGAACACCCGCGCCGTGACCATGGTCGAAGCGGCAAGCCCTGCGATGATTTCTGCACAGATCGACGCAGTCTTTGATGACTTGGACATTCGCGCAGTGAAGCTAGGCATGATCGGCGGCGTTGACGCCATCGACGCGGTGGCCCGCGGCTTGGTGGACAAAAACCTCCCCATAGTTTTAGACCCTGTGATGGTTGCGAAATCCGGTGACGCATTGCTCCCTGATGACGCCGTGGCCACATTGACCGAACGCTTGGTCCCCATGGCCAGCCTGCTCACCCCAAACCTCCCCGAAGCTGCTGCCCTGCTCAGGACATCAAGAGCGGAGACAGAGGCGGATATGCAGGCCCAAGGCGAAGCGCTGATGGCACTTGGGCCAAAGGCGGTTTTGATGAAAGGCGGCCATGGCTCTGGCCAGGTTTTGATCGACTTGCTTGTAACCGAAAGCGGCACCACCCGCCTTAAAGCCATGCGTCGCGACACCAAAAATACCCACGGGACAGGTTGTACCCTCTCCGCCTCCATTGCCGCAGGCTGCGCCAAAGATCTCAGCCTCCAAAACGCAGTGGCCGAGGCCCATGCCTATCTCCAATCCGCCATCGCGGCAGCGGACGATTTACACGTGGGTTCTGGTCACGGCCCAGTGCATCATTTTCACGCGGTTTGGTCGTGAGTGACGTCACCATTATAGGTGCCGGCGTCGCTGGGCTCTGGGCGGCTTACGCGTTGCGCAAAGATGGGGCCGATGTTCGATTGATCGATCGCAATGGCCCGCCCGGCCCACACGGGTGCTCCTGGTGGGCTGGCGGCATGCTGGCACCTCACTGTGAAGGGGCCGTCTCAGAGCAAGCCGTCATCGACCATGGGCGCCAAGCAGAGGCCTCTTGGGAAGAGATCACACCAATCAAAAAACGCGGCTCGCTTGTGGTGGCGCTTGAAAGGGATCGTCGCGAACTTGATCGCTTTGCCCGCCGCACCGAAGCCCACCGCAGGCTCAATGCCAACGATCTCGCAGAGTTAGAACCAGAACTCAGCGCCCACAAAGACGGATTGTTTTTTGAGACGGAATCACATCTCGACCCACGCCATGCCCTTGTCAATCTGGTGGCGGTGCTGCGTAACCAAGGCGTCGATATCGAACAGGCCGACGTCACGCCCAACGACGTCGATGGCACGATCATCGACGCGCGCGGCATGGCCTCCGACGCGCCCGGCCTGCGCGGCGTGCGTGGTGAAATGGTCGTGCTGCGCGCGCCAGACATTCACCTCTCGCGCCCTGTGCGGCTCCTGCATCCACGCCACCCACTCTACATCGTGCCCCGCGACGGCGGCATCTACATGCTTGGTGCAACCCAGATCGAGAGCATCTCTCGCGGCGCCCCAACGGCGCGGTCGATCTTAGAATTGCTGTCTGCGGCCTATGCGCTTGATCCCCGCTTTGGTGAGGCTGAAGTCCTTGAGACCGGCGCCGACCTACGCCCTGCTTTTGCAGACAACGTCCCTCGTGTGAAACCGCGCGGCCGGGTCGTCCACCTCAACGGGCTCTTCCGGCATGGCTACTTGATGGCGCCAGCGCTGGCCAAACAGGCCCGTGACTACATCCTGCATGGGCAAAAAGGAGACCTGGTGCGTGAAGATTGAGATCAACGGCGAGCCGCGCGAGATGGAGGCCAGGACAATCTCCGAGGCTTTGGATGAGTTGGGTCTGGCCGACGCCAAAGTGGCCACTGCGCTGAACGGCGATTTTGTTCCCAAGGCACTGCGCGGCAGTCAAACGCTTAGGGACGGCGACAAGCTCGAAGTGCTTGCGCCGATGCAGGGGGGCTAGCTGATGCGCAACTTCTACGGGGTCAGCTTGCGCAATCCCTTCATGCTCGGCACGGCCCAATACCCCTCACCCGCGATCCTTGAAGAGGCCTTTCGCAAAAGCGACGCCGCCGTGGCCACCGTGAGCCTGCGGCGCGAACAGGGGCAAGGTCAGGCGTTTTGGGGCATCATCAAGAGCCTCGATGTGCATGTCCTGCCCAACACCGCTGGATGCTATTCCGCACGCGAAGCCATCACCACGGCGCATATGGCGCGCGAGCTTTTTGAAACCAATTGGATCAAGCTCGAAGTGATCGGCCATGGCGACACGCTCCAACCCGACCCTTTTGGCTTACTCGAAGCGGCAGAGGCACTGGTGGCAGACGGATTTGAGGTCTTCCCATACACGACCGAGGATCAAGTTCTCGGGCAACGCCTGCTGGATGCAGGGTGCCAGGTACTTATGCCCTGGGGTGCTCCAATTGGATCGGGACTAGGCCTCAACAATCGCTACGGGCTCACAAGCTATCGCGCCGCGTTCCCTGATGTGCCTTTGGTCATTGATGCCGGGCTTGGTCTTCCCAGCCACGCCGCCGATGCCCTTGAGATGGGCTTTGACGCGGTGCTTCTCAACACCGCCGTGGCGCAAGCCGGAGATCCCGTAAAAATGGCCGAAGCCTTCGCCATGGCGATCCGAGCGGGTCAAATCGGGGGTACTGCGGACCCGATGGAACCGCGCGAAATGGCGGCGCCGTCGACGCCCGTGATCGGAAAGGCCTGGCTTTGACCCTCCCTCGCTTCTACCCGATCTTCGATGATGTGAGCTGGCTTCGGCGTGCACTCCCGCTTGGCGTGAAGCTCGTCCAACTCCGGATCAAGGACAGGCCCGAGCCAGACGTGCGCGCTCAAATGCGCGAAGCACTAGCCCTTGGTCGAAGGCACGGCGCGCTTATTGTTATCAATGATTATTGGCGGATCGCCATCGACGAAGGAGCCGAGTGGCTGCATCTGGGCCAAGAAGACCTAGACGAAGCAGACATGCCCGCCATCCGTCGAGCGGGACTCAAACTTGGCCTGTCAACCCATGACGAGGCGGAGCTTGATCGTGCGTTGTCACAAAGCCCTGAGTATGTCGCCCTCGGTCCCGTCTATCCGACGATCCTCAAAAAAATGAAATGGCATGAACAGGGTCTCGAACGCGTGTCTGAATGGAAGCGCTTGGTCGGTGACGTGCCGCTCTGTGCGATTGGCGGGATGAGCGTGGAGCGCGCACTAGGCGCATTTGAGGCGGGCGCCGATCTCGTAGCTGCAGTCACGGACATCACATTGAACGACGACCCAGAGGCGCGGATGCAGGCTTGGCTGGAGGTCTGTGGATGAGTCGCTACACCCGCCAAGAAGTCTTGCCCGAGATTGGGTCAGCCGGACAAAGCAAGTTGAGCAACGCCCACGCTCTGGTGATTGGCGCAGGCGGTCTCGGCGTGCCAGTTCTGCAATACCTTGCGGGAGCGGGCGTCAGCAGGATCACCATTGTAGACGGAGACGCAGTGAGCGAGAGCAACCTGCACCGCCAACCACTCTACCGCATGACGGACATAGATCGCCCAAAGGCGAAAGTTGCTAAAGAGACACTCGCGGCACTCAACCCTGAGATCATGATCGACGCCGTCACCGATTGGTTCACCCCCAAACTTGGTAAGCGGCTTGTCGCGACAGCCGATATCGTGCTCGATTGTGCGGACACATTTGCCGCGTCCTTCACTGCATCTGATCTGTGCCGCGATACAAGCACACCGCTGGTCGCTGGGTCTGTCCTTGGCCGTGTAGGGTATGTATTGGGGTGTTGCGGCACCGCTCCATCCCTGCGCGCAATTTTCCCGGAGCTCCCAAGCTCGGGCGCCACTTGCGCCACCGCTGGTGTCATGGGGCCGCTCGTTGGAATGCTCGGGTCTTTGCAAGCGCAAATGGCGCTCAGCGTGCTTTTGGATCTCAAACCCTCACCCCTGGGTCAATTGCTGCGCTTTGACGCTGCGAGTTGGCGCATGGGTGGATTTCGGTTTGAAGGAGCCCCTGAACCGGACCGTACGTTGCCCTTTGTGGATGATGCCGAGCTCAGCGAAGCCGACCACATCATCGATTTGCGCGCCGAAGTGCCACAGCCCTTTGATCCGCGCGCCATTCACATCCCACCAGACCAGATCACGTCCGCCGACCTTCCCTCGGGTCGACGCATTGTTCTGGCCTGTCGCAGCGGTCTGCGCGCCCATAACACTGGCCAAGCCCTGGCCGAAAATTGGCCGGGCGAGATCGCTCTTTTGGCCGTCACTGATCCCAATAGGTAAGGAAAACTCATGAAACACCTGATCACTGCTGCAGCGCTGGCACTGCTCGCGCTGCCGGCCCAGGCCCAAGACAAAATGTCCGTGATGCTCGATTGGTTTGTGAACCCAGACCATGGCCCCCTGATCATCGCGCAGGAACTTGGCTATTTTGAAGAGGCTGGCCTTGAGGTTGAGATGATTTCGCCCGCAGACCCCAATGATCCGCCCAAAATGGTTGCTGCGGGTCGGGTGAATCTGGCGATTTCCTATCAGCCGCAACTGCACCTCAGCCTGCACAACGGCCTGCCGCTTACCCGAGTGGGCACGTTGGTCTCGACGCCTTTGACCTGCCTTGTGACGCTCGCCGATGGGCCGATCCAAGAGATGACGGACCTTAAGGGGCGCAAGGTCGGGTTTGCCGTCGCGGGCGTTCAAGAGGTGATGCTCAACGCGATGCTCGCCTATCACGATATGGCGCCAACGGACGTGGAACAGATCAATGTGGGTTGGGCCATCTCGCCTGCGCTCATGTCTGGGCAAGTGGACGCCGTGATCGGAGCTTTCCGCAACTTTGAGCTCAACCAGCTTGAAATCGAAGGCAGCGAGGGCCGCTGTTTCTTCCCCGAAGAAGAGGGAATCCCGGCCTATGACGAGCTGATCTATGTGGCCAACCCTGAGACGATGGATCGCGACATGCTGGCACGTTTCCTCACCGCGACGGAACGCGGCGCGAGCTTCATCATCAACAATTCTGAGAAAGCCTGGGAGATCTTTTCCAGCACATCCTCAGAATTGCAAACCGAACTTAATGCCCGTGCTTGGGTCGATACATGGCCCCGCTTTGCCACTCGCCCTGCGGCGATGGATGCGGGAAGGTATGCCCGTTTCGAAGCCTTTCTCGCCGCCGGCGGCGCAACCGAAGGCGGCATCGCGGTGGATGTACTGACCACGGATGTGACTGCACCATGAGCACCGCGCTCAACTATGGACAGGCCTTCGCGCTGTGGCGCGGGGCCGCCCCGGATTGGTCAGCCTATACAGAACATGCCTTTGTTGAAGGGTTGAAGGATGGCTCCCTCCCCCGAGAAAACTTCCTGCATTACCTACGCCAAGACTACGTTTTCTTGATCCACTTCTCGCGGGCCTGGGCGCTTGCAGCTGCGAAATCGGAAACACTCGCGGAGATGCAGGCCGCAGCCGCAACCGTGCATGCGCTCACGCATCACGAGATGCCTCTACACGTGAAAATCTGTGCAAACGCCGGGATCAACGCCGAAGAACTTGAGACCACGATCGAGAGCACCGCGAACCTCGCCTATACACGCTACGTGTTGGAGGCCGGCTATTCAGGCGACTTCCTCGATCTAATGGCCGCGCTTGCCCCATGCGTCATGGGATATGGCGAGATCGGCGCGGAGCTCAGCGGTTCCGGCGGGCCATATAACGACTGGATTGAGACCTATGGCGGCGACGAGTATCAAGAGCTTTGCGAAAGCGTCGGTGCGCTCATCGATCAGGCTATCTTGCACCGCTTGGGCACGGATTGGACCAAGGGGCCGCGGTTCAATCAGTTGAACAAACGATTTGCCACGGCGACCCGCTTGGAGGTCGACTTCTGGCAAATGGGTCTTGATCGCTCATGACAGCTCCTGACCTGCGGTTGGAAGGCGTGCTATGGATGGGGGATACATGCCTCATCCAAGACCTTGCACTGCCCTGCCCCGCAGGTAAGTGGACGGTTCTCCTTGGGACGTCGGGCATCGGCAAATCCACCCTGGGCCGGGTGATCGTAGGCCTCGATGGGCCGCACCGGTTAGAAGGTGCGTTTCATCGCAGCGAGGAAGGACCTACCACGTTGATGGCGCAAGATGCCCATCTGCTGCCTTGGGCAAGCGCACTCGAGAACGTCACCTTGGGCGCGCGATTGCGCGGCGAAGCGCCTGACACCAAGCGGGCCACAGCTTTGTTGGGCGAAGTCGGGCTGAATGGCCTGGAAACCNGTAAACCAGCACAGCTTTCTGGTGGTCAACGCCATCGCGTCGCGCTTGCGCGGGCCTTGATGGAAGACGCCGCCCTTGTTGTATTGGATGAGCCTTTTAGCGCGTTAGACACAGCAACGCGTTTGGCGATTCAGGATCTCGCGCACAAACTCCTGGCAGGCTGCACGGTGATCTTGATCACACATGATCCGTTGGAAGTCGCACGCATGGGAGATCGTGCCTATTTGCTCTCCTCCAATGGCTCTTCGGAAATCTCGCTGCCGTCCGCATCGACGCCACGCGCATACGACGCAGACGGCACGCTCGCGTGCCAAGCGGCACTTATGCGCCAGTTGGCGGGAGTACGGGCGGCATGACCCGCTGGCCAAGACCCCTGCGCATCCTAGCGGCCTTGGCATATGGATTGGTCCTTTGGCACGTCGTGGTTTGGCTGACAGATGCGCCGCGGTTTATCTTGCCTGCGCCACTCGACGTGGCCGAAAGTCTCTGGCGCACGCGGGTGACTTTGGCGGAGAATCTGGGCTTTACCATTGTTAATCTCATCATTGGGCTGACCGCAGGTGTGGCTCTTGGATTGGCAACAGCCGTTCAATTGGTCCTTTCACCCAGCGCGCGCGTGCTTATCCGACCCTTTTTGATCTTTGCACAATCCGTGCCAATCTTTGCCCTCGCACCGGTGATTACGCTGTGGCTGGGCTATGGTGCTCCTTCGAAGATCGTGATGGTGATGCTTATCACCTACTTTCCGGTTACATCCGCCTTTTTTGATGGGCTGGTCTCCTTGCCGAGTGGGTTTGCCGACTTGGCGCAGACCATGCGGGCCTCGCCCTGGCGGCGGTTGTGGCTGCTTCAGATCCCACACGCGCTACCTTCGCTTGGCACAGGGCTTCGCCTAGCGGCGGTCTATGCTCCCTTTGCGGTGGTGATCGGCGAGTGGGTCGGCTCGTCCAAGGGGCTGGGGTATCTCATGCTACTGGCCAATGGCCGTGGCCAGACATCAGACATGTTTGCCGCGCTCGCTGTCCTCGCTTGCCTCAGCGTCACACTTTTCTTCAGCATTGACGCACTTGCCAATCGATGGAGCCTTCGTGGAAGAGACATGGCCGATCTTTAGCGCTCACACCGCGCCGTGGGCCAAACGAATCCCATTGACGCCCCATCCTCTCTAAGATTACATCGTGTTCGATGGTTCTTTGATGCTTCGGCTAACGAGATGAAAAGGGAACACGGTGCGGCGCCCACAAGTGCCAATGCCGAGACTGCCCCCGCAACTGTAAGCGGTGAGCGACCCCGACATGGACCACTGGACGCCGTCCGGGAAGGTTCGGGGAAGCACTGACCCGCAAGTCAGGAGACCTGCCATCACCGGCGACTATATGCGTCGGCCTATCAACTCGATACGGGCGGGGTGCTCGGTCAGGAGCATATGATGAAAGAGCGGCTCACTCCGCCACGCCATTGTTCTGTTTTGCGCACCCGCCTGGATGGCGGAGGGCCAGATGGAACATCGATCAAGCACCCATCCATGGAGCAGAAACGTCGTAGACGCGGGCGACCTCGATAGCGACATGTCGGCCCGCGGCACAGCAGCGCTTAGATCATGAGCGCGGCGCACCTGAGCGTAAGTGAACTGTCCTGGTCACCTGGCGGCGGTTCACAAACATTGCTGCATGCAACCTCTTTTGAATTGAGCGCTGGACGTGTCCTTGGGATCGTTGGACCCAACGGCGCAGGCAAGACAACGCTTTTGCGGATGCTCTATCGATTTCAACGTCCGCGCACTGGCATGATCCGCGTGGATAGGACCGACATCTGGTCAATACCCGCCCGTGACGTCGCGCAGCAAGTTGCGGCTGTACTCCAAGAACAGCCGAGCGACTTTGCACTGACGGTACGCGAGATTGTGACGCTTGGGCGCACACCGCACCGCCGCGGATTTGGGGGCGGCGCCGGCGCAAACGACGCTGAGATCATTGAAAAGGCACTCAACCGCTTGGGCCTAGGCGGATTTGCTGACCGCTCATTGGGAACATTGTCCGGCGGAGAGCGGCAACGGGTGATGGTGGCGCGAGCGTTGGCTCAAGACCCACGTCTATTGATCCTTGATGAACCGACGAACCACCTCGACATCCGTCATCAACTCGAAATTCTAGACCTCATTCGCACACTTCCGTTGACGATCGTCACCTCATTGCACGATCTCAACCTTGCGGCGGGCGTTTGTGACGATGTGCTGCTGCTGCAAAGCGGGCGAATGCTGGGATTTGGCACACCGCAAGAGGTCCTTTCAGAGACAGCTGTATCGCAGGCCTTTCAAGTCGATGCGCGTCGCGAATTGCTCGAGCCATCGCATACACATCACCTGACTTTCCATCTTCAAAATAGAGGGACACACCCATGAAGGACAAACTCTTGACCGCCATAGCACTTGTCATGGCAACGGGATTGGCTTCGGCCGAGACAACTGTCGAAAGTTGTAACCGTACAGTGTCATTTGATGCGCCCCCGGAGCGAGCGGTCTCAAACGACGTGAACCTGACCGAAATGATGCTCGTTCTTGGCCTCGCGGATCGCATGGTGGGCTACACCGGCATCTCCGGCTGGAAAACCTTGGACGAAGAGATGCGTGCAGGTGTTGAAGCGCTTCCCGAATTGTCAGCGAAATACCCCTCCAAAGAGGTCATCATGGGCGCCGATGCCGACTTCTTCTTTGCCGGTTGGAACTATGGCATGAAAGTCGGCGGCGAAGTCACACCGGAGACTTTGGCCCCATTCGGCGTCAAGGTCTACGAATTGACCGAGAGCTGCACCCACATAATGGACAAGCCGAAGGCCAGCATGGATGACATGTATGCTGACCTGCTGAACCTAGGCAAAATCTTTGACATAGAAGACCGGGCCAAAGCGCTTGTGAACGGCTACAAAGCTGAGCTTGAAGCGTTCACGTCCGAGTTGGAGACCGGCGAGCCCCTTCGCGTTTTTGTATATGACAGCGGCGAAGACACGCCGTTCACGGCAGGTCTTTATGCCATGCCCACCGCGATGATCGAAGCGGCTGGCGGCACCAACATCATGAGCGGTTTTGAGAAAAGCTGGGGCACTGTAACTTGGGAAGAAGTCGTTGAGCAAAACCCCGAAGTCATCGTAATCGTGAACTACGGCAATGTGACCGCCGCAGAAAAGCGGGCATTCATGATGAACAACCCGGCATTTGCGGACCTCGATGCCATTAAAAACGACAGATTTGTCACATTGGAATACGTCGAAGCAACGCCCGGGCCGCGTAACATCAAAGCGATCAAGACGCTCGCCAAAGCGTTCTGGGCTAAGTAAGTCCATGAACGAGACCAAGACAACTCACGCAGCAGCGCGACGCGCGCATCAAGGGCTTGTGTTCCTTTTGGGTTCCTTGGCGTTGCTCTTGGTCTCGTTGTCTATTGCCATCTCAGTGGGCGCGGTACCCGTGCCCCTGGAAACGGTCTGGGGCGTCTTTCTCAACAAGATCTCGCCCGGCGTGATTGAGCAAACATGGTCCCAGGGACGCGCAGCCATCGTATGGGAAATTCGGTTTCCACGGGCACTTTTGGCGATGATGGTGGGCGCGGGCTTGGCTGTCGTGGGTGCAAGCTTTCAGGCCGTGACCCGCAACCCGCTCGCTGATCCGCACCTATTGGGCATCTCGTCTGGTGGCGCATTTGGCGCGATCCTTGCATTGCTCCATACCGGCTTGTTCCTGGGGCTTTTGACCGTGCCGCTATTGGCTTTTGCAGGTGCTTTGATGGCCACCGCGATCGTCTTGGGAGTGTCGCGGTTCGCCCATGCGACAAGCGCGGATCGGTTGGTTTTAGCAGGTGTTGCGGTGTCTTTCATCATCATGGCAGGCGCTAATGTCCTCATCTTCCTTGGCGATCCCCGCGCCGCGCACACTGTGGTGTTTTGGATGCTGGGCGGGCTTGGCCTTGCCCAGTGGAGTCAGCTGATCTATCCGCTCAGCGTCTTGGCGATTTGCGTAGCCTGGTTGCTTGCCCACACGCGGGAGCTGAACGCCATGACGGTGGGCGATGAGACTGCGTCAACACTCGGTATCCCGGTCGCTCGATTTCGCTTGCTCGTGTTTGTAGTTGGCGCCTTGATCACCGGGGCCATGGTCGCGTTTTCGGGGATCATTGGTTTCGTCGGCCTGATGGTGCCCCATGTGGTGCGCATGATGGTGGGCGGTGACTATGCTCGGGTGCTTCCTGGGTCACTGGTCCTAGGCGCGGTGTTTTTGCTCTGGGCAGATATCGCCGCGCGGACCGTTATGGCGCCTGAAGATATGCCCATTGGCATTGTCACGGGGCTTATTGGCGGCGTGTTCTTTGTCTGGCTTTTGAGCCGGAGAACCAATTGAAAAGACCAGCTAATCACTGTTCTCAGAACGCTCTGGCAGTACTGTCGAAACATGCTGGACCAGCGCCCTGCGCGGTGGGGTCGAAGTCAATGGAGTGCTGGCTAAAACGTTCCCGGCGTATGGGCTTTTTCAGGCCATTTCGCGTTTTGTGCAGGTGACTTGGTATACGGCGAGAATTTCTCTCAAGGGTCGTTTTGTAAAAACAAATTCCGCGCCACGCCGATGAGGTAGCGCGTCTCGAAGGGGTTTTGCCGAGCAGCGCCGTCCGTGGCCATCGCTATTTCGAAGGCCAATGGGTGGGCCCGACGCACTGGTGATAAAACTAGCTATTTCGCCAATTTCTGCAGCTTTTGCGAATGCTCTAAAATCGGATGTTCCACCAAAGCCTTCGCCAGGGGTTGGCGGAAATTCTTGGTGCATTTTTTGATCTGTTTGACGACCGCCTCACCAAGCTTTTTAAGTTCCTTCGCCGTCATCTCAAGATTGTCGCCGTAGCCTGCCGTGGCCACCTGAGTGGCTGGGCCCACGAGGCCCTGCGCGAGAAGCTCGTATTCGAAAAGCTTGGGGCATTTCTCCAAGAGGTAGCGCAACACCAAAACCGAGTTTGCATTGGCGATGCGCACCACATAATTGGCCTTGAGCACGATATCGCGCGCATCCATGGCAATCACATCAGCGTCTCCGCCACGTGTGATCGCTTTTTGCAGTTTGCTATAGATTTTACTATCGATGGCATCGAGCTCGCTCTTGAATGTATCCAAGGGAGCGGCAGGCGCGCGCCCGGCTGATTTGTCGGCCACCACCATGGCGGCCTGGTGGGTCTCGATGAAGTTTTTGAGTTTCGCGCCGGTCAGTATTTCGCCTTTCACACAGATTTTGACCGTGTCTTGAAGCTCGTCCCAGTGCTCCAAAATCTCGCGGACTTCCTGCATCGTGATGACTTCTTTGAAGGTCTCTCCATCGCCTTCGCCGTCCAGGTACTCTCGAATGGCTTGGTTTTGCACCTTCTTGTAGTTGATCACGTCATCCATATTGATACCGTCCATGACGTAGTACACTGGCTCACCATTCTTTTTGGCATCCCACAGCCCAGCCTTGCAGGCAAGCATGCCCATGTACTTGCCCGGATCGACCCCCATGAGCTGCGAGAGTGAGCCGTCATCGGGGCCCATCGCATCGCGAGAGACGACGCCCGCGGGGATACGTTTGGCGAAGGTCTCCAGGAAACTCTGCGCGGCCTCAACGAAAGCCTTGATATAGGCGTCGCGTTTGCCGCCAGCTCGGGCGTGGGCGTATTTGTTGTTGGTGTCGAATTCCGACTCTATCTTGTTGACCGCCGCGTAGATCACCTCAGGGATCTTCTTATCTGGGTTTTCTAGCAGCCCAATGTAGTCATCTTTCGACAGGACCGGCTCCACGGCCTCCCAAATCTCCATCATCCGAACCGGCCGGGTGCCCTTGTCAGTGTCGTGGGCCGCGGAGACAAAGGGGCCGCGCATGTTCTCAAAGCCCCAGATCGTGCCAGGCGCGGCTTCAAATGCGGATATAAGATCGCTGCCCACCACATCTTCCCAGGATGTCAGCGTCTCAGCGGTGCCTTTTGCATCCAACGCGGCAAAGATCTTCTGGGCGCCCTTCACCCGTTTGATTTTCATCTCATCCCAATCTGCGGCAGCGGGTGTGTCCAGTTTTGGGATGTCTTTCATGTGGTTTTGGATGATGTGCTGTACCGGCATAACAAAGCCGGAATAGACTCCTCTGTCGCCACGCTGCTTTTGCGCGGGACGACGGGTGTCGACGTCTTGGTCAATCAACATGCAGATTGAATCGGCGTGACCGTTTTCCCAGAGAGCTGCGCAAATCCGGGGACCCATGCCGCGCTCAGGCGCATTCAAACCGCGCGCCGTATCGTTCCAGTACTTCTGCGGCAGTTTCTTTGCGATGATTTCGAAGGCCTCGGGGGCCATATTGACCTTGGCAAAACCCAGCTTTTCCATCGGGTGCATCACCAACCCCTTGGACATGAACTCCAGAGCGTCCGCAAGCATGTCAACCGCCTTGCGCTGCTTGTCGCTGTTACTGGGTGAGCCCGGTAAGCCCTGTAGGAAGGTGCATTGGGTGAGGTCTTCGGCGGTCGCACTGGCCAAAAGGTGTGCCACAAAGATTGGTTCGGCGGCGGCGAGACGCTCGGTTTGGCCGGGGCCCGTCAGCATCTTTGTGACCATCGCGGCGCGGGCTTCGGGGGTGGTATCTGTGCTGCGGTATTCCTCGCGCACGCTATCCCAATTACCATCGTTAAAGGCGACTTCTGCGCGCGCAATACTGGCGAGCGTTTCGGGGGAGGGAGTGGGATCACCCACTGGAATCTCTATATCGAGCACGTATTTCTCAAGGAACGCAATCATCGTCGGGGTTAGTGGCGGGTTTAAATCGTCTTCCGGTTCCATGGCTACTCTCCCCAAGGCTTGTCCAATACCTAACGCAAGTAGGTCACCGCAAAAAAACAATCTTTATCAGTTATTTCCCAACCAACTTTGTGTTGGGGCAAGCGTGCGCGTTTTCGCGACCGCTTTCAAGCCTGACAGGGGTATCGGCTAGAAGATCATCACTTTTGAGGACACCAGAAGTGTATTTTACAGGTCCCTTCGCGAATAGTGGCAGGGTCGTTCGCGGTTATACCAGATGCTGCAGTCGCAGGGTGAGGCGGATCAAACGGTTTACGACACATTACGCCGGATTTGCGAAAATCTGCGCGTCTTCGACGACAAAGCCGTCATCCACGCCGCAGCGCCCCGCGTCGCTTGCAGCGGATATGGCAAGACCGGGCAACTCACGGGTTCCCAGGGCGCGCAGCAACAGCGGGTTCAGTCAATTGCTCTACGCCTCTGGGATCGCACGCACTCGAAGGCTTAAGCGACCTGACAGCTGTCGGGATAGACGACACGGCGGAACCGTGCGGCCACAATGACATCACCCTGTTCCATGACCCTGATCCGGCCAGATTGCACTTGGCTTGTGAGAGCCGCTACGCAGGCACCATCAATACCTTCACCTCTGCCCCCCCGAGCACGGCGGTGCTTCGGCCCTCATCACAGTTGCCTGCATCGACAGGATGCCATTCCTATATTGTAGGCTCGCAACGCAAAATTGTGACTGCCAACGTGCCCATGAACGCCGTGCAAGATGTAGGTTGGCGCTGGTTTGCGGAGAGCCTTTTGGATGGAACATTGCTCAAAGTAGGATTGAGCCCAAGCCAAGAAGGCTCATCACCTTTTCAACCAAGGACCACAAGGGCGCCCCGACCCAAGACGGAGCGCCAATGTCGTGTTGGGATAGGAATCGTCTAGAACAAGAAGTCGCTCGCATCCAAGGTCGTATGGACAACGTTCTCAAGACGAACGGTCACATTATCAAACTCGACAATCGCATCCCCTGCATCATTGTAAATCGTGAGATCGCCAGCGCTGCTTGCGCCTGACAAGATCTGAATTTGGTCCACACCGTCTTGGTAGTCTGTGATCGCATCGGTTCCGTCGCCGGAGGCGAAGATAAAGACGTCAGCGTCATTGCCACCCGTCAAGCGATCGTTGCCGATCCCACCATTGAGAGTGTCTTGGCCGTTGTTGCCGACAAGGACATCCCAGCCCCAGCTTCCTTCGAGAAGATCGTTGCCGAAGCCGCCAAACATTCGGTCCACACCGCCTCCACCGCGCAGCACGTCATCGCCGCCTGCGCCGATGAGATTGTCGTCGCCGGCGCCGCCCTCAAGCGTGTCGCGTCCCGCGCCACCATCAAGGCGGTCATTGCCGACGCGACCAAGCAGGAGGTCGTTGTTGTCGTTGCCAATGAGAACGTCCCAACCGAAGCCACCGTCCAACGTGTCGTTGCCGAAGCCGCCGATAAGACGATCGGCATCCCCATCGCCGCGAATGGAGTCGTCTTCGCCATTGCCATAGATGGTGTCACGACCGGAACCACCAGATACGGTATCGTTTCCGGCACCGGCTTCGATGGTGTCATTGTCATCGTTGCCAAAGATCAGGTCATTTCCGCCGCCGCCAAGGATCGAATCCTGACCGGCGTTGCCGAAGAGTTGATCGCTGTCGGTGCCGCCGTTGATCGTGTCATTGTCTCCGGCGCCATAGATCGTATCATCGCCGCCCAAACCATCCAAAGTATCTGATTCAAATGTCCCCTGGAGGAGATCGTTGAACGGCGTGCTAGCAATTTCGCCCACTCCGATTACGGTAACCAACATATCATTGACAGCAGAATCGCCCTGTGCATCGGTCGCTGTAATTTGAACCGTAACCAGACGGGTTTCTCCTGCAGTGAGGTCCTGGAAGTCGGAGCCCGGATCAAAGCTTAGCGTATCCCCATCGGGCAGGATGCTCGCGCTGCCTTCCGACGGTTGACCTGTGACCGCATAAGTAAGCGTCGTGCCGTCATCTTCGCTGTCGATATCAGCGCCTAGAGCCGTGAGGTCAAACGTGACCGACGGGCCATCTTCGACTGCCGGGGTGATTACTCCGGCGGCCAAGGTTGGCGCGTCATTCGTGCCGGTGATGACCACATTGGCCTGACCGCCTGGCACAGTGGCACCAGACTGGTCTTGAACGGAATACGTCAACGACACAGTCGTGGTCTCACCTTGAGAGAGCGATTGGTAGTCGGGGTGGTCTGGATCGACAGTGAGTTGGTTGTTGAGGACCGAGGCCCCCGCAGGCAGGACGCCGAGGTTCACCGCATTCAGCATATCTTGATCGTCCACGTCTTGTGACGTGCTCAAGAGGTCAATGACCACGGGTGCTCCATCCTCGGTGGCCGTGGTATCCACGGATCCAGTGATGATGGGCGCATCGTTCACCGCAGTGACGGTCAGGGAGACATCGCCCTGGTCCGTCTCACCCGTGACAGTGCTCACCGCCGTATAGGAAAAGTCTTGCGATAGCGTTTGTATGAGCAATTCGTTGAGCGACTGGGCTCCAATCGCGCTTGTTGAATTGTAGGTGAAGGCCCCACTGCTCAGAACGGTCAGCGTGGCGCCAGAGCTAAAGGTGGCGGTGGTGCCTGCGAGGTACTGGAACCCTTCCACGGTGAAGTCTTGGACTTCAATCCCGCCGGGTGCTGCGATCATGTTGCTGATGATCTCAAGATCCCCGAAACCTAGGGGTGGGTTGGGGTCTAGAATGTTGCCAGTTAGGACTTGGTCTTCGGTGGTGGTTAGGCTTTCGTCGATGGTATAGACGCCATCATTGAGCAGCACATCATTGGTGTCGAAGTTCGACAGCGCCTCTCCGGTTAGAATGATGGAACCGCCGGAATTGAAGCTCAGGACTGTGTTGCCAAGCTGCTCAGATGCCGTCAGGAATCCAAGGATCGCGTCATCATTGTTCAGAGCGCGCAGGTCCACACGATTGGCACCGCCACCGCTGGTGAAGTCGTTCCAGAGATCGTTGCCGTTTAGATTGGTGATCACGACGACGTCGTCCCCGACGCCGGAGTTATAGGTATCACTTCCGCCTAAACCGGTGAAGATGTTGTCATCTGTGTCGCCGGTGAAATCGTCCCCGAATTCAGAGCCCGTGGCATGTTCAAATCCGCTGATCGTGTCGCCGTCGGCAAAACCGCCAGAGACGGATTGCGTCGAGATCTCGATAATGACGCCGGCATCGGACCCCTGGTAGGAGATTGTGTCATCCCCGCTGGATCCACCGTTGATATCGTCAGTGATATCAGAGGCAATGACCAGATCATCGCGGCCTGTGCCGCTGCCCCCATCGAATTCTAGGATTGAACTGGCGTCACCAGTTGCTCCCGAGAAATCAATCGTTGTAACACCATTGGCCACAAACGCATAGGTGACGTAAAACCGTTGATCGACGCCGAGCGTGAGGTTTGAGAAGTCAGCCGTCTGGCCGATCGCATCCACCAGTATCAGATTGGCGTCGCGCCCACCCGTACCACCAAACACATCAGTGGCCGTTACTGCGCCCAAATCTGCAATTTCAGTCGACGCGATCCTCGTTGTGCCATTGCTTGTGAAAACCGTAGACTCAATATTTGAAATATCGGTTCCAGTGAAGTTGGCTCCGCTGAGGCGCAATTCGTCTGCGCCCGCCCCACCATCGACCGTGCCAGAAAGGAGTGTGCCAAACGACACCGAAATTGTGTCGTTGTTTGCACCCGCGTCAACGAGCGACGCGTCCCCGAACGTTGAGGCCAGCGAGATTTGGTCGTCACCTGTTCCCCCCAAAATTGTGGAGGGTTGACGGCCACCGTCGTTGAACGCGCCACTGAGTGTCAGAATGTCGTTATCAGCACCCCCGTCAAACACGCCGGAGGCCCCGGAACCAAAGATCGTGTCTTCACCATCGCCACCCAAGAGAGTGGAATACCCCGATTGGCCGCGGAGGCTGTCGTCGCCTGCGCCCGCATCTACAAAGTTGGTGCCAGAAAATGCGATAAGCTCATCCGCCCCGGCGGAACCTGTGATTGTCTCGTTCGCCGCAGAGCCAGCATATCTCAAATAGGTATCTGTGGCGGCATGTCCGACGCCTGAGAAATCAAGTATAGCGTCCAGTCCTGATGTTTGACCGATCGTCGAGATAGACAGACGTTCTCCTGCCTCAAATTGGGTCAAACCGCCAAAGTCAGTTGTAACGCTTGTCCCCAGGCCCGCGTAGTTGAGCGTAATGTTGACGTCATATGCTGTGGAGCTGAACACATCTGTGAGGTCGATGTTGCCCAAGTTGGCAATATCGTCTGCATCAATTGTTGTGGTGCTGTTCGATGCAAAAACAGTGTTTTCGATGTTGGCGATTTCCGTTCCGGTGAAGTTGGCCCCGGTGACTCGAAGCTGGTCGGTGCCCGAGCCGCCATCGAGTGTGCCGTTCAACATTGTAACCGAGGTCAATGAGATCGTGTCGTCTTCGGAGCCACCATCAATGCTCGAGCCGTCACCGAGCACCGAGGAGACATAGATTTCGTCGAAGCCAGAACCGCCTGTGATCGTCGAGGGTTGGCGGACGCCGTCCGAAAACGAACCGCTGATAGTCAGGCGGTCGTTATCCGCACCGCCATCAATGATGCCAGACGAAGCCGATGTGCTGATGGTGTCGTTGCCATCACCGCCCAGAATTGTCACGTAGCCCGAGGACGTCGATAGGATGTCGTCTCCCTTACCGCCGGAAACAGAAGCTTCGCCGTTCAAGGTGTTGATGTTGTCTTCACCATCGGTCCCGATGATTGTCTCATCCGCGATGAAGCCGGAATATCTCAGCTCGCTTCCATCATCGCTGCCGCGACCGATGCCCGAGAAATCGACATTGACGCTTTGGCCAGATGTTTGTCCTGCGGTGGTGATGTGAATGCGTTCACCGGCATCAAGACCGCTCAACGCTCCGAACGACGTGCTGACCGAGGTGCCCAAACCCGCGAAGTTGAGGGTCATGTTGGCGTCGAACGCAGTCGAGCTAAAGACGTCGGTGATATCGAGCACACCGAGATTGGCGACTTGATCGGCGTCAAGCGAGTTAGTGCCATTTCCGGTGATCAGCGTGCTTTCAATGCCGGAAATAGTCCCGCCGGTGAGATTAGTGCCGGTCATGCGCAGCTGGTCAGTGCCCGAACCGCCATCGACGGTTGCATCCACCAAGGTCGCGCTTGTGAGGATGATCGTGTCATCATCCGTCCCTGCATCGACAATCGTTCCGGTCCCTTGCACAGAAGTCACGGTCAGTTGGTCGTCGCCGGTACCGCCCAAGATCGTCGATGGCTGACGTCCATTGTCGTTAAAGCTAATGCTAACGTTGATGGTATCGTTGTCTGCGCCACCGTCGAACAAGCCAGATGTGCTGAAGGTGGAAATCGTGTCTTCACCCGCGCCACCCAGAACAGTGGAGTAGCCGGCGGAGGTTGCCAAAACATCGTTGCCCACGCCGCCGGAGACTGAGTTCGTGCCCGAGCTTGCGTTGATGCTGTCGTCACCGGTTGTCCCCGTGATGGTCTCGTCCGCCGAGCCCCCTGCGTATCGCAGATAGCTGCCATCACCTGTGCCGCGGCCAATGTTCGAGAAATCAATCGTCGCCGTTTGGCCCGCGATCTGACCGGTTGTTCCGATGTTGAAACGTTCACCCATGCCAAGCGAGGATAGCGCAGCAAACGACGTGCTTGTGGCGTTAAAACCCGCAAAGTTCAGCGTAAGGTTGGCATCGTTGGCGGTGGAGCTGAAAACATTGGTGATGGAGATTGCGCCGAGGTTCGTAATTTTATCTGCGTCTACCGTGACAGTGCCGTTGGACGCGAACAGCGTGCCTTCAATACCACTGATATCTGTACCGGTCAGGTTGGCTCCGTTGATCTGCAACTGGTCCGTGCCTGCGCCGCCAACTAACGTCGAGTTCGTCAGTGTTGCGCCGTTGAAAACGACCGTGTCATCTTCACTACCCGCATCCACGATAGAGCCAACGCCTTGCAAAGACGAGACGTTGAGCGTGTCCATGCCCGCGCCACCATCGATGGTGGAAGCTTGGCGTATACCACCGATGGTATGAGAGTTGGAGATGTTCATGACGTCATCGTCGGCTCCACCCTCAAAGAGGCCGGATGCGGTGGACGAGGTGATTGTATCGTTGCCTGCGCCACCTTGAACTGTGGACAACCCGCTAAACACGGTAAGTGAATCATCGCCGTCGCCACCGGTGATAGAGTTCGTGCCTCTGCTGGCGTTGATGCTATCATCGCCGGTCGTCCCGGTGACCGTCTCATTGCCGATTCCGCCCGTGTAGGACAGGTAGCTATCTACGCCCGTGCGGGCGATGTTTGAGAAATCCAAAGTCACATTGTGTGTTGCGAGCTGTCCAGTGGTGGTCACCGACAGCCGCTCATCATCGCCCAGCGCACTCTGCGCGCCAAAGATACTGCTGAAGCTAGCCGCACCACCGGAAAAGTTCAGCCGCAGGTTTGCGTCAAACCCGGTCGACGAAAAAACATCTGTGATCGTAAATGCACCGAGATCGGCAATCTCGTTGGCATCAATTATGGTTGTCCCGTTGGTCTGGATTTGTGTGGCTTCAATATTGACGATGTCGACACCGCTTAGGTTTGGACTCGTCAACTCCAAGGTATCTGCGCTGGTTTCCCCAAGACCGTCAATCAAACCAGAGGTGGTCCCTACCAGGAGAAACGTGCCACTGAGCGAAATGAGGTCGTCGCCTGCAGTGGTAGGGTCCGTTGTTTGATCGCTGATTTGCGTGATCCCGCCGACAATTTCACGACTGTTGTTGTCCAAAATAGCCATTTGAAGCCCCAAAAATCCAATTTTTTTAAAAATCAACAAGTGCGCAACGCGCGCGCAGAACACGTTAAGAATTTATTAAGCATGGTGTTATTGCAAGTAAGCAAATCCCTACCTGGTGGTCGAAATTGAAGGTTTCGGCGCCTTTTTGCGGGATCAAACTACCTTCGCGCGAGTGTGCAATCTGGCGCACACGGTTTGGCTGTTTGGTGTCCTGCAGAGACGACTCGCTTCTCCTCCTTGCGCCCAAGCGCTGTGCTGTGGAATGACGAAACGGTCATTCTGGAGCGGCATGATAACACCAGTTGAAACGCGCGCGTCAGGTTGCCTACTCAGAAACGCTGACAGAATTTTTGCGACAGAAAACACCACCAATCACAGCCCGAAATTTGACCAGATGGACCAAAAAGCGATCATGCACTAACACTGCAGGTGAGGCAGAACAGTGGGTTACGCAAAAAGCAGCCGCGACGCTCACGTCCGATACAGGTGTTCGTGATGGAAGCAACAGTACTTACGTTCGAAATGATGGCGGTGTTGGGGCTGCTTGGATTGACCGTCTTTCTTTTCGTCTCCGAGATCATTCGCATCGATTTGGCAGCGATTGTGATCATGCTGATGCTGGGCGCGTTGAGTACGCTGCCCGGCTTGGGAAACCTCGCCAATGGTGCCGAACTCTTCTCTGGCTTCTCATCCAACGCAGTGATTTCGATCATTGCGGTCATGATCATTGGCGCCGGTTTGGACAAGACGGGCCTGATGTCAAAAGTTGCGGCGCTCATCATGAAGCGCGGTGGGACCACGGAGGCTAGGATTGTTCCGATCGTCTCCGGAACTGTCGGCGTCATCAGCTCGTTTATGCAAAACGTCGGTGCAGCCGCGCTCTTTCTTCCGGTGATTAGCCGGATCTCGGCGCGCACCGAAATTCCGATGAGCCGATTGGCGATGCCCATGGGATTCTGCGCAATCCTTGGCGGGACGATCACAATGGTCGGCTCATCTCCCTTGATCTTGCTCAACGATCTTCTGATGGCCTCAAACCGTGCGTTACCCGCCGATCAACAGATGGAACCATTCAGCTTGTTTTCGGTCACGCCAATTGGGATCATGTTGGTCCTGACAGGGCTTTTGTATTTTGTTCTATTGGGGCGCTGGGTCCTGCCCGGACAACGCGGGCGTGGCGAAGACGGCGGCGCCGCCCGAACGATGCAACGCTATGTGGAGAATACCTACGGCCTACGCGCTGATATGTTCGAAGTGTGCGTGCCGGAGGGATCCATCCTTATTGGCCAAACGCTATCGGACATTATGGTTGCGCATCATCTTTACATTCTGGGCACATCGTACCGCGGGCACAAAGTCATCGCTCCGATGTCCGACACCATGATCGAGGCACCTGCACGGTTGGCCATTCTTGGTTTAAGACGTGTGCTCAAAGACGAGTTCGCCGAGCCCTATGGTTTGGAAATCATGACCAACCTAGATGTCTTCGCCGACGACTTTGCTGCAACAGAGTCCGGCGTGGCTGAAGTAGTGATCCCTCCTGGTTCCAGCCTCATTGGCCAATCTCCTATTCAACTGCGCCTGCGCCAGACGCATGGGTTGTCCGTGTTGGCGATCCATCGTGGTGAAGAGACCATGAGTCACGTCGAAACCGAAGATCACGTCGCGACCCACATCGGTGAGGTCCATCTTCAAGCAGGCGACACATTGGTTGTGCACGTCAAATGGGAACGCCTCACCCGCCTGAAATCTGACCAGGATTTTGTTGTCGTCACATCCGATTTCCCACAAGAAGAATTGCGCCCACACAAGGTGAATTGGGCGCTTGGGTTCTTCTTTATGACCTTGGGCCTGATACTCTTCACTGACCTGCTTTTGTCGCTGGCTTTGCTGGCCGGAGCCATTGGCATGATCCTGTCGCGGGTTTTGTCAATCGACGAAGCCTATGACGCCGTGAGTTGGAGCACCGTTTTCCTCCTAGCCTCTTTGATACCATTGGGAATGGCGGTGCAAAACACAGGCACAGCGGCCTGGATCGCGGAGCAAATCTTGACCCTATTGGACGGCTGGCCGCTCTGGTCGCTGCAAGTTGGCCTAGCGATTCTCGCCACGGTCTTTACGCTGGTTATGTCCAATGTTGGTGCAACCGTTTTGCTAGTCCCACTGGCCATTTCCATCGCAATCTCGAGTGGTGGCGACCCTGCCGTCTTTGCATTGACGGTGGCCATTTCGACGTCAAACTCGTTCTTGATCCCAACCCACCAAGTCAACGCGCTCATTATGGGGCCAGCAGGCTATCGGGTGGTGGATTTCGTCAGGTCTGGGGGCATCATGACCGTATTGTTCCTTATTGTCTCAATGGTCGGACTGACGATCTTTTTCTGAGGGTGCGGACTGGCATGATACCAGCCAGTCTCAGCGAGTCCTCCAGTGCTGCCGCTGTGCATTCCAGACCGTTGTTTGATCGATTAGCACCTGCAGGCGCCGGGCCTGAGAGGCAGCGGGCAAAGCGCTTCCGGGACATCGGCGGCGGCTATCTTTGTCCGGACGCTCAGTGCCAAGGCTTGCCGGGTAAATTCATCCAGAACGGTTTGCAACTTTTGGGTGCGCCCGGTGCTGAGTTTATCGTACGTCGCATCGCTGATCCCAACGCTGCGACACGCGACCGCCACATCACCACCAGCCGTCAGCTTCCGGTCAATCTGACGCAACGGCCTAAAAAAGTCTTCGCCTGAATATCGTTCCCTCTCACTGTAATGACCAATGAAATGGCCCAGTTTTCGGCGCGAAGGACACTGTCACTCTCCGGTCAAAGCGCCCGGATTTATCATCTCAATTGACCGCAGTGGCGCATCCCAATGTCCATTATGGACGGCGCGTTGGAATGAGGTAATCTGAGCCCATGGGTCAAGTCACTTCGTTATTTGCTCGAAAAGTTGTTGGCGTCGCGGGATCGGCCGTCGATGCCGACGCTGTGCTTGGATCGATTGGGCTCGATCCGGAGGGCCCCTTGGACCCCAAGCACATGCTTGATGAAGACGAGTTTTACGGCCTGATCGAATTGATGGCCACGCAGATGGACATCACGGCGCTGCCTTTGATCGTTGGCGATGCCATGCGGCCTGATGAATACGGCGCGCTTGGACTTGCCTGGAAAGCCGCGCCGAACCTCTTGGGGTCCTTTTCTCGCGTTGCGAGATACTGGCGTCTTTGGACCAGTTTTGCGCAATATGAACTGACGGAAACGGACGATGGCATACTCTTGACCGAGCTCCGCGAAGGCCCGCGCACCCTTGGTATGCGCATCTCCATTGAGGCCGACCTGGCAAGTGGCGTTTCTCTAAGCCGTCAGGTCTCGCCCCAACCTTTCTCGCCCATTGCGGTTTATTTTCAACATACTGGCCCTAAGACCACGCATCACCATGAAGCGTACTTTGGCTGTCCGGTGCACTTTGGCGCGGATAAAGATGCGATGTTATTGTCCCATGAATCCCTTTCAGCGCCCAACATGCTTGGGGATGAAGGCATCACCCAATTTTTGGTGTCCCACCTGGATCATGAACTTTCTGAGATTCGCCATACACCAAGTTTGAGTACCCAGATCAAAGACGAAATCGCGCGTTCCTTGAGTGAAGGTTTGCCCAAAATGGCGCAAATCGCACGTCAACTTGGGTTGAGCGTTCGTTCCTTACACCGGCGACTAGAGGAGCAAGGCGTGAGTTTTCAGACGCTCACCGAAGACACGCGCCGCGAGCTTGCGCAAGGTATGCTGCAACAAGAGCGATACGCCCTGTCTGAGATCGCCTTCCTCACCGGATTTTCCGAGCAAAGCGCCTTTACCCGTGCATTCAAACGGTGGACAGGTGAGACACCTGCCAGTTATCGAAAAGCGCGCAACACGCGCTGAGGCGGGTTTGGCTGCGACGGTCAAAACCCTGGCAGCGTCCGTCAATACGACACGTCACTTGCATGGTTACCTCTTGGGCATCAATCTCAACCAAGGGAAATAACTCATGTCTGACCAACCTATCCTCGTCATCGGCTCTACCGGCAAAACCGGGTCACGGGTCGCCAACCGTCTTGAGGCCCTAGGCAGGGCCGTTCGCCACGGCAACCGGCGCGCGCCGATCCCATTTGACTGGGAGGACCCAGCGACATGGACCGCCGCACTTGACGGCACCAAAGCTGCCTATGTCACCTACTTTCCGGACCTCGCATTCCCCGGTGCCGTCGAAAAAGTCGACGCTCTCACCGTGGCCGCAAAAACATCGGGCGTAGAAAAACTGGTTCTCCTGTCTGGGCGCGGGGAACACCACGCGCGTGAAGGCGAAAAGGTCGTCCAAGCATCGGGCATCGATTACACACTCGTCCGGTCGGCTTGGTTTGCTCAGAACTTTAGCGAAGGCTATCTGCGCGATCCGATCCTCGCCGGTGTCCTGCCAATGCCAGGTGGCGACGTCGTGGAGCCAATCATCGACATTGACGACATTGCCGACGTGGTGGTGGCGGCCTTGACCGAAGATCGCCACTCTGGCGCGCTCTACGAAGTCACCGGCCCCGATCTTTTGACTTTTGCGGATATGGCGCGCGTTCTGTCTGCGGAGATTGGGCGTCCGATCCAACACCTGCCAATCGCCTTCGAAGACTTCCACGCCAATATCGCCGAAGCCGGTGGCTCGTTCGTGGCAGACGTTTTCACCGCGATTGCGCGTGAAACGCTCGACGGACGCAATGCGCGCACAAGCGATGGCGTGCAACGGGCCCTGGGTCGCGCGCCAACCAGCTTTGGCCAATTCGCACGCAAGGTCGCCAGTTCTGGCGCTTGGACCGCTGCAGCCTAGCGGCGCACCCGCATCTAGCGCAGCGGCCCACCAATTAAACTCTTGTTGTTAAAGCGGACAGGGGACCTTCCCCTGCCGCCTCACATCAAAGGAACGACTATGTCTGTATGGTTTTTCTTCCTCACCCAAATTGCAATCATTTCCTACGCTCTGGTGGGGGGCGTTTTCCTCGCCTTTTCGGATTTCATCATGCGCTCATTAGCACACACAAGCGGTGCTGCTGGCATTGAAGCCATGCAGGTGATCAACCGTGAAGTGTTCCGTTGGGTGTTCATGGTGCTGTTTATCGGGATGGCCCCGATCTCGATCCTGATCGGCGTTTACGGCGGCGTCTTCATGGGTGGTCAGTCTGGCACGCTCATGGTTTTGGCTGGGTTGGTCTATGTTATCGGGTGCTTTGGCGTAACCGTCTTTTGCAACGTGCCAATGAACGAAGCCCTCGCCGGGATGGACACGACATCCGACGCTGCGCGCGCCTATTGGACGGGCACGTATCTGCCACGATGGACGTTTTGCAATTCGGTGCGAACGGTCGCCTGTGTTGTTTCGTCTGCGTTGCTGCTCTTCTCATTACTATGGGCGATGCAGACGACGCCTGCGTGAGATGCCTACGCAGACCCAGATCGCTCAAGCAAATCGCAAACCGTGCTTTTCCAAGGGTCCAACGAACATGTCCCTGACTTGTTAGCAAGGGCTTTGAAAATTGGAGGTGGTCCCGGTTGGATTTGGTTGGCAGAGGACGCACGAACAACGTGGTGTTTCGAGCGCGGCGCACTTGGTCAATATTCATCGCTGCAACCGTACGGATGCGACTGTTGTCACTCAGGACTAAAAGCACCACGTGGAACCGCTCATCGGCATGGACAAGCTTCGAGGTCCGCAACTACACCGTCGACTTTCATGTCCTCGATGGCTTGCGTCCGCACGGATCATCAGCGCCTCCCTCGTTTATTTTTTGATAATGTTCGATCTCCAATACACGCGCCTGTCAGCGGTACGTCATAGCACCCGACCGGGGACTGTGACGTACTCGCCAAAGCCGCACGCCTGATCCCTCATTCATACAGAACTTCGATACAATCTCTTCGGGCGCCTCCACGACCAACACCATCACGCGACGGGCATCTATGCGCGAAAGGACTTTGCTGTCTGAAGAAATGCCAAATCAGCGGGCGAACGGGTCGCGGTCGGATGCAGGGCGAGGCCAATGTCACGGGGTTTTGCTGGCTTCAGAGGCCTAGTTATCCAACCATCCTGAACCGTGGGCGTCGGTATAGCCATTTCCGCCATCACGGAGACGCCCTGCCCTCGCCCCACCATGGCGAGCGAGCTAAGCAATTGGGTTGTCCAATAGCGCGTTTTGGGAGCCAGTCCCGCGTCAACAAAAAGACCGTTGACGATTTTGACTGAACCGGATTCTGGCATGATGAACGGATCATCACAGAGTTGTCGGAGCGTCACGTTGGGTTGGTCCCGCAGCCCATGGTCCTGCGGTAAAACCGCCACGAATTGGTCCGTGGCAATCGGCACAACGTCAAATCGGTCATTCGGTAGAACGACGAAACCCATGTCCACCCGACGCTCTTCAATCCATTGAATGACCACGTCATCCGCGGCCTCTTCGATGAAGATGTCGATGTTGGGATAGTTTTTGTGGAACGCATTGATGAGGTCAGGGAGGATGCGCAAGGAGGAGGAGGCCCCAAAGGAGCCGATGCGCAAACTTCCTTCTTTGACGCCCCGCACGGCAGCGGCTTCTTGTTGGATGGCTCCGTGGAGTCCCAGGATTTCGCGGGCATACCGCAACACTTGTGTGCCTATAGCTGTCAGAGAAACTTGCCCCGCCTCACGATGCAAAAGCGTAACTTGAAGCTCGCGCTCAAGAGACTTCAACGCTTGTGACACCGCGGGTTGGCTTATGCGCAGGTTGCGTGCAGCCAATGTAAAACTCTTGGCATCCGCCAAAGCAGCAAAGATTTCTAGCTGTCCGAAAGTCATTAGCAATCACTTATTTGACCATAATATTTCATAAGTGAAATTGCATGTCTACTGAGATTCGAAAGGATAGGCTCATGACCCATGCAACAGCACATCCAACAGAGATACGAGCGATGCATATTTATGCAAAACTCGTTCTTGTCGCGGCAATGTGGGGCGGGACTTTCGTCGCGGGGCGTACCTTGGTGAGCGAGGTCGAACCTATCTTCGCCGCGCTCGCGCGATTTGGTCTGGCGTCAGTGTTTTTGGTTGGGCTGACGTGGTCGTTAGAGGACGGCCTGCCAAGACTACGACCATCGCAGTTGCTTCTCACTATGGGGCTGGGTGCCACCGGTGTGGCGTTCTACAACGTGTTTTTCTTTGCCGCCCTGTCGCACATGTCGGCATCACAGACTGCCGTATTCGTGGCGTTCAATCCTATGTCGGTAGCAGTGCTAATGGCCGCATTCGGACGCGAGCGCCTGACGCGGAGTCGGGCGGCAGGATTCTGTATCGCATTGGTTGGCGCAGTTGTCGTGATAAGGGGCGGCGACATGCACGCACCGCAAGACAGCCCCGCATCCAGTCTGGGAGTAGGCGAGTTGCTGATGAGCGCCGCCGTTCTCAGTTGGGTGGGATACACATTGCTTGGGCGCCGCACAGTGAGCGATTTGAGCCCACTTGCAACCACCACCTATGCAGCCCTCTGGGGCACCGTTTTCTTGTTTTTTTTGGCCCTCTTGGACGGCACATGGTCAACAAGTTTCGCGATCTCATGGGAAGGCGCAAGTGCCCTCATTTACCTTGCTATCTTTGGGACGGTTTTGCCGTTTGTTTGGTATTGCCAAGGGCTTCAAACAATTGGCGCAAGTCGCACCGCCGTGTTCACAAATCTTGTGCCGCTCTTTGGCGTGATCTTTGGCGTCTTGGTATTGCAAGAGCCAATGACCCTTGGACTATGCATTGGGGGCCTACTTGTGGCGTTGGGTGTTGTCCTCACGAACACACCTCAAAATTGACACTGGCTATTCAGTTGAACCGTTTCAAACACAAGCTTGCGTGAGGCCCTCTATCAGTATCCGCATACGTTTGTTCACCCTACGTTTAGCAGTGTGGACGACATAGATGCCGTAGTCTCGATGGATCAGATGATCCAATACTGGAACGAGCGAGCCAGACTGAACCCGTTCCGCTACCACAAACAAAGGCAAACGGATGATGCCAAAATCCCGAGCTGCCGCATCCATGAGAAACGATCCGTAGTTCGATCTCAACGCAGGACGAAAGGTAATTGACCTGCGTTTACCTGCTTCTTAGAAATCCCACGTTGCACGCCGCGCAGAGCCATAGTGCAAAAGCGAGTGATCCGTGAGTTGGTCGACGGTTTCAGGCAACCCGTTCGCGGCCGCGTAGGTAGAACTGGCAAATAGGCCATGCCGCGTGGTGCCAATGCGAAGACAGTTCAAACCTTTAAGGTCGGACGCCGTCACGCGCACCGCGAGATCATAGTTCTCCGAAACAAGGTCCACAGTTCGGTCGTCGAAGTCGACCACAAAGTCAATTTGCGGGTGGTCAACTGCAAATTGAAAGAGCGCGTCCTTAAGAAACGACAAACCAAATTCACGGGCAACGGTGGCGGACAACGGCCCCTTGAGAATGTGGCCAGCCCGAACGAAATCCGCATCAAACTCATCAGCGTCCGCCACCATGGATAACGCACGTTGATAAAGCTCCTGACCTGCGGTCGTAACTTCCCAAACCCTAGGTTGGCGATCAATAAGCCTGACGTCATAGCGATCTTCCAGTTGCGCGAGCCTGCGGCTGACCGCAGATTTTGCGATCCCAAGCTCTTCCGCGGCACGCGCAATGCCTCCCGCCTCAACGGTTTTCACAAACAGGCGAAGGTCCTCGATTTGGCCCATGGGCGGTCCTCTTGCGCATTGGTTTTCCCAGGGTGGGGACACAGAAACACTGCCAAGCTTAAAGGTGGGGGCCGTCACAGGAAAGCTATTAAGGGTTCTCAAAATGTGAACCTTGAGGTCACTTTTTTCCATCTACACCAGATTTTTGCGACGCTTACCCTACCGGATGTCCAACCGAAAACCGGAGACCTAGATGTCACTTACCAAAACATTCCTCGCGGCAAGCGCATTGGCTTTGGCCTCTGTCGCCGCCGTTTCTGCGCAGTCGCTGTCCTCCGCTGGCGCGCTTGCATTCGGCACAGGCAACACGCTGTTCGTCGGTGATGCCAAAGCGGGCCTTGTGCACGCGTTTGACCTCAGTGACAGCTTAACGGATCAGGCCGAGTATCAGCTTGGACGTGTTCAAACATTCGAGGGCCGCACGATTTTCAACCATCTTGACGCCGAAATCGCAGCGATGGTCGGCGTGGAAGCGGCTGACATCGCGATCAACGATATGGTGGTGCACAAGCCAAGCAAACAGATCTTCCTGTCGGTCCATCGTGGCCACGGACCCGACGCGGAAGCTGTCGTAGTTACGGTCAACAACGGTGTGCTCGAGCTCGTTGATCTCGCCTCAGCGGATCATTCATCAATAAGCGTGGGATCTGTACCCAATTCAGAAACGCTGGAATTCGGTCAGCCTGTGAACACTTTGGCGATCACCGACATTGACTACTACAACGGTGAACTTTTCGTGGTCGGCGTGTCGAATGAGGAATTCTCGTCCAAACTTCGCCGGATTCCGTTCCCCTTCACAAACGAGATCAGCACGTCTTCAATTGAAATCTGGCATGCCGTGCATGCGCAATACGAGACGCGCGCGCCGTTCATCAGTCAGACGATTGCAGAGCTTGATGAGGAACCGACCTTGATCGCGATCTATGCCTGTACTCCCATCGTGCGCATTCCGTTAGCGGAGCTCACTGACGGGGCCGAAGTGCGCGGGACCATGATTGGCGAGATGGGGTTCGGCAACACGCCGATCGACATTGTGCCCTACGTCAACACTTGGGACGGCAGCAGCAATGTGGTGGTGACCAACACCAATCGCTCCGCAGCGTCGCTGTTACTCAATGCTATCGCCGCCGCGGATGAGATGCCCCATGGCGAGGGCGTGCAAAACGTCTTTTCTGTAGCCCGGGTCGATCAAATCCCTCTTCCCATGAGTGGGACCTTGCATCTGGACACGCTGGACGACATCTACGCTTTGGTCGTACGCCGCAGCCCAGATGATGTGCGCAACATTCAGCTTCACACCGTGGCCATGCCGTTCTTCTTTGACCGTGCGGACCACATTGTGGAGATGAACTTTGAAGGCAGCGGGGACCCGTTTGGCTACAAAGCCGCCCCTCCGTTGGATTACAAGTGATGTTTGTTTTGCAAACTTGGGTGCGGCGGGCAATGCTCGCCGCCCTGGCTTTGGTTCCGATGCCAGTGGCGGCAGATCAAACCGTTCGATTTGACGACGATACAGAGAGCATCTTTATCGAAGGCCTCTCCTCCGACGCGCTCGCCCGTGCACTCCTGTCGCAGGAGGGCGTGCGCTTGCGTGTCTAAGAAAGCGCCTCGGGCAGAGTATGCTCGTCAGCCTGTCAAAAGAGAACGATGCTCTCAGGATTGACCCGCAGTTCAAGTTGAAGCCGGGCCTGAGTTACGAGGTCGCTATCGCGGAACAGACCTTTATTATCACAATGGGAGACACCCAAGCTCCCACGCCACGTTTGACGTCATTTGCGCCATCACACTCCGTCCTCCCGTCAAACACGCTCCGTCTCTACCTTCATTTCTCTCAACCCATGGCACGCGGGCAACTCCGCCAGAACGTAAATCTTCAAACAGCCCTGGGTGAACCAGTGGATGCCCCGTTTTTGTCATTGGACACCGAGCTTTGGAATCCGACCCAAACGCGCGCCACGCTTTTGCTTGACCCCGGCCGCATCAAACAAGGTGTTGGACCCAACACAACTGGCGGCGCGCCTTTGGAAGTGGGCCGCACATACCGCCTGTCGATATCGTCGCAGATGCAAAGTGCGGCGGGTGTGCCACTTAGCAGCGAGGCAGCCGTTTCGTTCCGCGTTGGGCCACCTGAGCGGCGCAAGCTCGAGCCACGGAACTGGGAAATCGAGCGGCCGCATGTTGGCAGCTTTGCACCTTTGAGCATCGCCTTTGATCGCATCATGGACAGAGGGACTGTTCTGCGTCTGGTGACTTTGCTTGGGCCAGATGGGGCGCACATTGGCGGGCAACGGACCACGGACGGCGGCGGCTGGTCATTGGTTCCAAACCAACCGTGGCGGCCTGGTCGCTACAGCCTCATGATTCATCCCGCGCTTGAGGACATTGCTGGCAATACCATCGATGCGCCATTTGACGCCAAGCCTGGAACGATTGGCCAAAAGAGCGCGCCCGTTGTTCTGACACTCGACATTGCAGGCAATAAATAAAAATGGAAGGGTGACGCGCGATGGCCCATCTCGTTCTGTTTGGCCTCTGCCCTACTGTGTCAGCGCGCTCATTTCCTCAGGAAAAGTATAGAATTTCGCAGCATCAATTATAAAAATCTCGATGCAAAATTGAGCGCGTTTGCACAAGCATTCCAAAAGTTTTTGCGAATGCTTCGCAATTTCATTGACCCTGCGAATGCTTCGCAATATCTTTGTCATATAGTTGCGTGAACTGACAGCGCGCGTGGATGAAATGAGAAAGGGCCTCAGCATGAGATTCACCAAACGGACGATGTCCGCGGCTGGAATGGCTTTTGCCTTGGCACTGCCCGGCACGTTGGCATTGGCGGATATCACCGTCTACGCGACCACCGGTTACCTCGGCGATGCCGTGTCCAAAATTGCGCCAGATGCCAGCGTGATTACCATGGTTGGCCCTGGCGGTGACCCACACACGTATCAGCCGTCGACCAAAGATATCCAAACGATCCAATCCGCGGATGCTGTTGTGTGGAATGGCCTGTTCCTCGAAGCGCGCATGGAAGACCTGCTCATGAGCCTCGGCGACAAAGCCTTGGCCACCGCAGAGCAACTCCCCCGCGCGATGCTGTTGCCTTGGGAAAATGATCTCAGCGACCCCCACGTCTGGAACAGCCCGGTGGCATGGTCTGCGATCGTGGGGTCTGTCGCCGATCATTTGGCCACAATCGACCCCGACAACGCAAACACCTACGTGGCCAATGCCAAAGCCTATATCCAAGACATTCGCGCCGCCGATGCAGAAGCCACACAATTGCTCGCCGCCATACCAGAGGAAAATCGGAACCTGATCACCGGGCATGATGCATTTGAGTATTTCGGCGACATCTACGGCCTCGACGTGCGCGCCACCGACTTTGTCTCCACCGAGGCCGAGATGAGCCCCGCGGAGTTGGCAGAGCTTGCTCAATTCATCGCAGACAACAAAATCCCGGTGATCTTCCAAGACAACCAAGCCAACCCACAGGCGATTGTGAGCTTGCAGGAAGCCGTTGAGGCACTTGGCTGGAACGTGCAAATCTCAAGCGACAAGCTATTCGCAGATTCGCTGGGCGCAGAAGAAGACGTCGACGAATACCTTGAGGTATTTCTCCACAATGCTCGCGCAGTTGCATCTGCGTTAAGCGGCGGTTCGTGATCATGAAGATGGACGCCTGTGAAACCCGGGACCTCTCGGTTGCATACCGCGAGGAACCGGTGCTGAGGCGCGTAAATTTCCGTGTGCCCGTCGGAGGCATCATGGGAATCGTCGGGCCCAATGGGGCGGGCAAATCAACGTTGATCAAAGCCATGCTGGGTCTAGTCACGCCGTTGACTGGCACATCAGAGTTTTTTGGAGAGTCCCTCAACACCGTCAGAAATCGCGTGGGTTATATGCCCCAGTCCGCCAGTGTCGACTGGGACTTTCCAACCACAGTCGTCGATCTGGCCACAATGGGAACTTACGGCGCGCTTGGTTGGTTCCGTCGACCCGGCAACGCCGAACGGAAGCGGGCCATGGACGCGCTTGAACAGACAGGCATGCAAGACTTTGCCATGCGCCAAATCGGCGAATTGTCTGGCGGCCAAAAACAGCGTGCTTTCTTGGCGCGTGCATTGGTGCAAGCCCCGGATCTCTACTTTATGGATGAACCCTTCCAAGGCATCGACGCTAAAAGCCAAGACGCCATGATTGGCGTGCTCAAAGAGCTCGGCGCGCAAGGCAAAACAGTTGTGATTGTGCACCATCACTTGGGTAGCGTTCTGGATTTTTGCGACCACGTCACATTGTTAAACAAAACCATCGTTGCATCTGGCTCCGGCCCCGAGACCTTCACGACCGAGAACATCCGCGCAACCTATGATTCCAGCAATGGCGCTGAAACGTTCCTCACGGCTGCAGAGTAACGCCGCCATGGACCCTATCGATTTCTTCGGCAACCACGTTTTCCGAATGGTGTTTTTGGGAACCACTACGATTGGGATCGTATCTGGTGCGCTTGGAACGTTCGCTTACCTCCGCAAGCAATCTCTGATCAGCGACGTGATAAGCCATGCGGCCCTTCCCGGCGCACTTTTGGCATTTCTCACTGCGGTTGTTGTCTTTGGCATCAATGGCCAAAACATGCTTTTACTTGTGATCGGTGCCGTCATCACGGGCACGCTTTCAGCGTTCTTCGCCAATATGATCGCAGGGCAAACAAAGATCGCGATTGATACGGCTATGGCGATCTCGCTGACCACATTCTTTGGGTTCGGCATGCTGTTGCTGCGGATCGTGACCAACGCCCCACTTCCGGGCAAAGGCGGCATCCAAGACTACTTGTTTGGCAATGCCGCGAGCATCACGCGGGCGGATTTGACAACCAGTGTCGCTGTGGGCGCATTCGCATTAGCGTTGATGATCGTGTTCTGGAAAGAATTTGCTCTGCGCACCTTTGATCCCGTGCTCTCCACTATGCTCGGCTTCCGGGCTCGGTTGATCGACACATTGATGTTCGGCACCATCGTCATTGCCATTGTCATCGGCATCAAAGCGGTTGGGTTTGTCCTAATGGTGGCCTTCATCGTGACCCCACCGGCTGCGGCTCGGCAGTGGACGAATAGATTGTCGAGCATGGTCATCTTATCCGCCGTCTTTGGCGGGCTGGGCAGTGGGTTCGGAGCCTACTTGTCGATCTCTATGGGCAATGTGCCCACAGGTCCTATGATTGTTCTCTTACTCTTTGCCATTTTCGTGGTCTCTCTGGTGGCATCCCCGAAGCGTAGCATCATCGTCGCAGGATGGCGCCACGCCAAGGCCCGTCACGCATTGAAACAAGAGCTCCTGGCAGAGGGAGAATCGCGATGAGCTATGTCCTCGGGGTCATGCTCTTGGCCTGTGTCACTGCCTTGGCCTGCGCACTTCCGGGTGCGTTTGTTGTATTACGCAAAAATTCCATGATCGTGGACGGAATCGCGCACGCGGTTCTGCCAGGAATTATCGTCGGCTTTGCCCTGACGAAAGATTTGAATTCTCCCATTCTCATTCTTGGTGCCGCACTTGCCGGACTTGTTGTTGTCTTGGGCAACGAATGGCTTTCGGATACCGGGCTGCTCGCCGGAGATGCGCCTCAAGGGCTGATTTTTCCTGCCCTATTTGCGGGCGGGATCATCATGGTAAGCACAGACATGCAGCATGTACATCTCGATACAAACGCCGTTCTGATTGGTGATCTCAATCTGGCGGCGTTCCCCGCTATGATCTTGAACGGCGTCAATATTGGCCCGGAGTATCTCTACGTTATGCTCGGTGTGCTCATCTTGAATGCAGCCTTCATCGCGGCCTTCTATTCAAAGCTCAAGTTGACCACATTTGACCGGCAATTCGCGACGGTTCTTGGCATGCGCACGCGGGTTTTAAACACCGCCTTCATGTTTTTAGTTTCGATGACGGTGGTGGCAGCATTCAAGGCAGTGGGTGCCATCCTTGTCGTTTCATTGCTCGTCGTGCCAGCTGCAACAGCCAAATTGATAAGCAACCGCCTGGACCACATGCTGGCGCTGAGCGCGGTATTTTCTGTTGTTGGCGCACTCGCGGGCTTTTGGATAGCATATGCGCTAAACACCGGGACTTCTGCGGCCATGGCCGTCATATATGGCATTCTTTTCACTCTGGTTGCCATCGTAGAAAAAGGCATAACGCGGTGGCGGCGCGGGCATAAGGCCGCGAGTGGCCCCAATGAGCTTGTCACTGTGCGCGCCAAACGTTGATAAGCACCTCGAAGGGGATGCTGGCGCATTCCTAAACCAATCAACGGAACATCACCTAACCAATGACTGATACTTTTGCCGCGACGCACCCCGAAGATCCACATCGTTTAGGACGAAGCAATTGGCTGCGCGCCGCTGTGTTGGGTGCGACGGACGGGATCGTGTCGATCTCTTCGCTTCTGATTGGTGTGGCCGCCGCTGTCTCGACAGCAGACATCGTCTTTGCCACGGGCGTCGCCGGTTTGGTAGCAGGTGCCATGTCCATTGCAGCAAGCGAGTACATTTCGGTGTCATCGCAAGCGGACATTGAACGCGCCGAGATCGAACGCGAACGCAAAGCGTTGGAAAAGGACCCTGAAGGAGAGCTTGCAGAGATGGTAGCAATCTGGCGTGAACGCGGGCTCAGCGCACCAACTGCAGACTTGGTGGCCCAGGAACTGACCCAAAGCGACGTTCTTGCGGCACACCTGCGCGATGAAGTTGGACTTCTCGAATTACACTCCGCAAGCCCAAAACGCGCTGCAATGGCTTCTGGTGCCGCGTTTGCGACCGCTGCGCTTTTGCCGCTGCTATCTGCTCTCCTTGCGCCTTTCGGACACATTGTCGCCAGCGTGCTGGTCGCCACGCTTGTCGCGCTCCTCATCTTGGGCGCCATAGGCGCGCGCACAGGCGGCGCACCTGTAGCCCCTGCGATGATCCGCACCGCGCTTTGGGGCGCTGTTGCCATGGCGGCGACTTACGCTGCTGGATGGCTGGTCGGCGGGATCATTGGATAGCCAAAACAAAACTGCTTTGCCTAGAAACGCCCAACGTGTGAAAGCCAATGGCTCTCAGAATTCGGTACCGCGATTTGAAAGCTCCGGCTGCGTGCTTTGAAGCTACATACCAAGCTAGCCATCATCGCTGAACCGACACCCTTATCCCATTGTCTTTCCGCGCCAATATGACGTCAAATAGCATCAGATCCGCATTTTTCAAGCAGCCGGTCAATTCCTTCGGGCAAGGCGCATCGCGCAATCCCAAACCATTGTGATAAAGTAAGATAATTCTGATCGACACGCGACATTCATCGATGCCCGGATCGCCGCGACGCTTAAGCCATAAGGGCCACAGACGCGCTATTTGCACAACTGTCAGCCAGAAAGAATCTAACATATTCACCGCACGTTTTGTGCGCGATGACCCAAGCGGCTCAGCGAAAACCACTCGGACAGAGCCTAATGAACGACGTGACAATGCTCTCAGGCTTGCCCAATTGGCCGAGTACAGCAGTCATCACCAATGGCTGCTTAGGGGCGAAGATCAGGGATTATGTCGAGGATACCCAGTCCCATCATGTCGGCTTTCTTGAAGCGGTTGGCCGTCAATAATTGCGCATAACCATGCACCAAGCTCCACACAAAAATCTGCTGTTTGGCCTCAACTTGTGTTGCGTCATCTTCAAAGTGTCCGAAACCCTTTGCAATGTCCGCAAGGATCAAAAAGCAGGCTCCGACACGACGCATGAGGTCCGGATTGCTGGACGACACACGGTCGCGCGCGAACATCAACTCATACAATGCAGGATAATCCTGCGCAAAGGCCACGTAGCCCTGAAGGGCAGCTTTCCGACGAGCATCGCGATCTGCCGCCTCATTTAAGGTCCGGCACATGTACGCTTCCAATTCGGCGTAGCCCTGGGCTGCCATCGCCGTTAGGAGCGCGGTTTTGTTTTCAAAATGATTTTGAGGCGCAGTCGCGCTCACGCCAACCTCCGCGGCGCATTTTCGCAAGGACAAACCGCTGTGGCCTTCGGTTTCAAGCAATCGCCGCGCTGCGGTCAACAGGGCGTCCCTGAGATTGCCGTGATGATATGGCTTTGCTTCTTTGGCTTCAGTCTTCATATGTACAGTGTAAACTTTTTCTTGACTCATGCGCAAGAGTACCGCTACGGATATGTGCACTGAAAATATGCAATGCACATATGGGAGCTGTGATGAAAAAGATATTGGTCTATGCGCTCGGAGCGGTCGTGGGCGTGGTGGTTCTGGCTGCTGCTTTTTGGTTCACCAATCCGATGGGTCTGAGAGATACAGTTCTCGCAAACCAAATCGTTAAGATGCGGGTCGCACCACCGCGGCTGAGCAATCCCAAAAACCCCAGTGATTATGGCATGACATATAGCGATGTTGACATCATGACGGATGACAACGTGCGACTGAGTGCTTGGGAAATCCCCGCTCCAGCCCCGTCAGACAGGATCGTGATCCTAAACCATCCTTTGACGACAACCCGCTTTGGATCGGAAGCAGGGCTTGATGGTGTCTCAGCCGAGTTTCTTCCAATGGTCAAACATATGCATGACGCGGGCTACAACGTAGTGATGTATGACCACCGCGGCCAAGGTGACAGCGACGGGGGCATTGGACGCCACGCCAAAGGTATCGAAGTGCCCGTTGGCGCAGGCGTCACCGAGTGGCAGGACGTGGTCGGGTCACTAAAATATGTCCTTAGCCATGCCGATTATGCAGATGACGAGATTATCTTCTTGTCGCAATGTATGGGGGCCAATGCGACCTTCCTCGCATGGCAGAACGCGCCTGAACTCTTCGCAAACCCGCAAATCAAGGCACTTGTGGCGAACCAGCCTACGTTGTCCTACAATATGACCGACCGGTTCATTCAAGCCAAGACGGGTCTCGATCTCGTGGATAGGGTCCTTGAGGCTCAGCGCGAAAAGTATGGGTTTGGCTTCGCAAATGCATTGAAAACCGTGCCCAGCGTCACCGTTCCGATCCTTTTTTCACAGGTCGAGAAGGACCAATACACCTTCAATACTCAAACTGGGCAAAACGATATTCAAGAAATCATCGAGGCTTCCAGAACCGAGGTTGAGGTCATCTGGATTGGTCCAGAGCATCCAAATGCTTTCGGAACTGGTATGCGGTTTGACGCGTATCAATACTTCAATCACCACCCCGAACACCTGCTCGGCTTCATGTCAGAAAAATTCAGCTAGGAGAGACGGTGCAAGCACACCCTGAGACCACAAGAATGAAAGTAGGACCTTCCGGCAAACATTTCGGGGGGCCTACGCAGGTCTGCCAGGCCATCTCAACCGTCTTTATAGTCAGGGTAATTTTGCCATTTTTCCGAAGATTTCCTCGCTGTGGAACTCAAACCCGCCGAAATCTCTTTCGCCGTGCGGGCCGTTCAAGTCAGTCACATCATGCAACTTGGTTAACCCCTGCCTCATCGCTACCTTGGGAATATCCAATCATTTGAGCGGGTGGGCCACCCCAACAGGGATAAGCCGTTGCCCTGCCATCAGGGATCCCACCCTTGGACCAATCGTTCAACTGGCCCATTGTCTGGACTTTGGACGACGCCAACCGGGACAAAATGACTATGGGCTCCTGCTGATTATTACGACGGAGTTGAGGAGCAAGCGTCTCGCGCTGATTGACATCGTTGCCATCAAAGCGCATACGGACGCTCAAAGGTGTCGCGTGAGCGGTTCACGAACTGAACCAAACGACATCGCAATCTTAATGTGCCCCATCACGCAGGGTTCAAGCTGCTAGTCTAAAGGAATTGGGATTTGCCCGACCTCTTAGTATAGCAAAACCCTAGAGAGCGCTTGCTGCGCATCAAAATAGTTGCCAGTGTTTTGGCGACCAGATCGGATTTATCTACATGAAAAGTTTCGAAGAGCTGGCTTTGACGCCATCGCTCGCAGCTGCATTGGCTAGAGGTAGTTTTGCAGTTCCTACGCCTATTCAAGCTCAGGCAATTCCTTTGGCACTCAGTGGTCAAGATATCATGGGGCTTGCCCAAACCGGCACAGGCAAGACCCTTGCGTTTAGCATACCAATGCTTGACGCAATTATAAAACAACCTGGCAGACCTGCACCCAAATCCGTCAAAGCTCTTATTTTGGCACCCACGCGAGAGTTGGTGAACCAGATTGTTCAAACACTGAAATTTCTGACCGAAAATACAAAAGTGCGTGTGTCCACAGTTGTTGGAGGTGCATCAATTGGAAAGCAACTTCAAGTGCTTGCACACGGTACGGATGTGCTTGTGGCAACGCCGGGCCGGTTGATTGATCTGTTGGAACGAGGCGGCGTTGATCTCAGCAAAACGCGGCATCTCGTGCTGGATGAAGCTGACCAAATGCTGGATATCGGATTTATTCACGCACTGCGGAAAATCGTCCCGTTTCTAAGCAATGACCGCCAAACCCTTCTGTTCTCGGCCACCATGTCCAAACAGATGGAAAAGTTGAGCCGTTCATATCTGACCAATCCTCAAAAGGTTCAGGTGAACCCGCCCAATCTAACCGCCGATCGGATCGAGCAGAGCGTACTGTTCGTGGAAAAACCAAGCAAACCTAGTACACTACGCGATATACTTGAGCAGTATGCCAATGTTGCAACTCTAATCTTCACACGCACAAAACACGGCGCTGAAAAGCTAAAAAAAGGTCTGGTCGCTGATGGGTTTGCTGCAACATCGGTGCATGGGAACAAATCACAAGGACAACGTAACCGCGCCATCGAGCAATTTAGGTCTGGTGAGGTGCAAATCCTCGTCGCAACCGATGTTGCTGCGCGGGGTATTGATATTCCAACCGTTGGTTTGGTTGTCAATTATGACTTGCCCAACGTGCCCGAGAATTATGTGCATCGTATTGGCCGCACTGCTCGAGCTGGCAGATCCGGCGTCGCCATCACCCTGTGCGCATTCGAGGAAAGCAAACTTCTCAGAGACGTCGAAAAGCTCATTAAGACGAGTATCCACATTGAAGGCGCTGCACCAAAAACCAATCAAGATTTGCGAGTAGATGTTCAAAATCCAAAAGCTACCAAGCCAAAACGTCGTAGGCGTCGCACCAAGCACAAAACGCATCAATCCGACAAGCAAGCTCCTTCAAACAGACCTCGTCAACACAACCCAGGACCAAATAAAACCGCAGCATAACGTTGCGAGTGTAACCTTCGTCAATTGAACGATTGTGATGAATGAAAGGAAACTCATCATGCCCCAAGGAACTGTAAAATGGTTTAACGCAACCAAAGGCTTCGGCTTCATTGAACCGGAAGACGGTGGAAAAGATGTGTTCGTTCACATCAGTGCGGTCGAACGCTCGGGCCTTACATCTTTGAAAGATGGAGAGAAAATCTCCTTTGAGCTCGAAACCGACAAGATGCGAGGCAAAACCTCCGCTGTAAATCTAACGACTGTCTAGCAGTCTTTCCTGTAGGGGCCATTTTGGTCCCTACAGTCCTTCTTGGGGTAAGAACCCCTAGCCCTGCGCCCAAAAACAAGAGCAGTTTGAGGATTGTGGGAGCTAACACCCTGAAATTCAAACATTGATGTAACCCGCGATTTCAGGGCTTTTGATGTACGAAGAAAGTACTGATCTTCTGTCTGAGATATAATCATCCGGTCTCACTACTCTGCCAGAGGGGTGCTAGCGTCGGATAGTGTCCACTTAGCTAAGTGGACACTTTAGAGGCCGGAATGGCGAAGCGGCGCAAACGCAGGACGTGGAGCGATGACGAGAAGCGCACGATTTGTGCGCAAACCGTCGCACCATTACTAGCCAACTGGGTTCAAAGAGTGAATCCCTCACGGCATTTGTGCAAAAGTGACCGTCCGGTGATGACGCTCTGGCGCTGTGCTGGTGCGGTCGGTTATGCTGCTTGCGCGGCGTAACGCCATGGGAGGAGTTCGTCGAGACGTGTGATCTTGTGGTCGGCGATTTGGGCAATGACCCATGTGAGCCAGGCTTGCGGGTCGACATTGTTCAGTTTGGCCGTTTTGATGAGGGTGAAGGCGATTGCCATGGCTTTGCCGCCCCCTTCTGAACCTGCGAACATCCAGTTCTTCCGCCCTATGGCCACAGGTTTGACTGCCCGTTCGGCTGTGTTGTTATCCAATTCCAGGTGGCCATTCTTCAAGTATGGCCGCGCCTTTGGCATCCGGCCAAGGGCATATCGGATGGCCTGCGCCAATGGCGACTTGCCTGAGATCTTGGTCAATTGCGCGTGCAGCCAGGCTTCCAGATCATCGAAGATCGGTTTTGCCCGTGCCTGTCGCAGCGCGACGCGCGCTTCTGGCGATTTGCCACGCCCCTCTTTCTCCACGGCGTGGAGG
>JAKVBH010000023.1 GCA_022447495.1 Marinovum sp.
ACCGCTCATAGGCAAGCCCAGCGTTATCTGTGAGCGCTTCGGACATGTCACCAGGCGCGCCGGTTGCACGCATAGCCATTCGTGCTTGGGCCAAGTCCCAGAGACCCTCGGAAACGAGGGATTCCATGCGGCGTGGATTGCTGGTCCACCCCTCCCACAATGTCATGTCGAGCCGTTTGTCATGATAGGGCGCCAACAGATCGGCATGCGTGCTTAGAAAGGAGTCATGTTCTTCGGCTTCCAACGACAAAGAAGTCCATGCGCGAACGAGAACGGCATCCGCTGCCTCGCTTTGGCGGGTAGTCCGCAGAGCCTTGGCCAGCGTCAAGGCGCCAGTTCCCGTGCGCGGAGTGTACCCTTCAAAGAACGCAAGAACGTCAGACACAGCCGCGTTCGCCATGGTCAGCTCCGACTTTTCCTTCAGATACGGCAGACCAGGCCAATCCGGACGCCTAGCCAAAAAGCTCATGACATCTGTTGGCGTGCCAAGACCCGAACGTAGCGCGTGCCAGGTGATCATATCGACTGCCAAAGGCCCATCGCCCTTGGCGCGTTCTAGGGCCAAAAGCCAGTCTTCTTCGCGCATCGCTTTGTGCGCCAAGGCAAGCGGACGGGACATCCGGGGGTCACGGATCTTGGGGCGATCCTCCGCGGTGACCTGCTGTGGCTCAAACACGGGCGCGGCCTCAACCTGCGCCTCGGAGCCCCGCGTCAAAGGGCGTTGACTTGTCTGGGGAGCATCCTGCGCTTGGCCCGTTGCACCGTATGCGAGAATGCCCAGGCAGAGCATTATCGTGGTTTGGGCTCGGGTCATGGCTTGCAATCTCTCCAGTGCCGGGGATAGACGGGCCAAAGGTAACCACTGTGCGTGTGTCTTCAAGCAACGATCACGCGAGGTGGTTTTACGATCGAAGTCTCGGCGGGCTTTCGCCCGTCATGTTCAAAAAAGGGAGGAGACGTTATGTTCAAAGGATCTATGCCAGCGCTGGTGACCCCGTTCAAAAACAGCAAAGTGGATCTGGACGCGCTCAAATCTCTGGTGGAATGGCATATCGCAGAGGGCAGCCACGGTCTCGTGCCCGTGGGCACCACCGGTGAAAGCCCCACGCTTACCCATGATGAGCATGAGCTTGTGATCGAAACAGTGGTAAAAACTGTGGCGGGCCGCATCCCTGTTATTGCAGGAGCGGGCAGCAACAACACCGAAGAGGCCCTTCGTTTTGTGCGTCACGCCAAAACCGTTGGCGCCGACGGCGCGCTGGTAGTCACACCGTACTACAACAAGCCGACACAACGCGGTCTCATCGCGCATTTCACCGCGCTTGCTGAGGCTGTGGATATTCCGATCATCATCTACAATATCCCCGGGCGCTCCGTCATAGACATGACATCAAACACCATGGGAGAATTGGCCAAACTGCCGAATATCGTCGGTGTGAAAGATGCCACAGGCGATTTGGCGCGTGTCTGTTCGCAACGGATCACCTGCGGCAAGGACTTCCTCCAGATTTCCGGTGAGGATGCAACCGCGCATGGGTTCAATGCCCAAGGCGGCATTGGCTGTATTTCTGTCACCGCAAATGTCGCGCCTGCACTGTCCGCCCAGTTGCAGAATGCCTGCCTTGCAGGCGACTACGCACTGGCGTTGCAGCTGCAAGACAAGCTCATGCCTTTGCACCAGGCAATCTTCACTGAACCAGGCCTATGCGGCGCTAAATACGGTCTATCGCGGTTGGGGCGGTGTTCCGATGAGGTGCGTTTGCCGCTCACCACGCTATCTGACGAGACCAAGGCCAAGGTTGACGCCGCTTTGGTACATGCAGGTCTGATCAGCTAACCTAGTGACAACTCGAAGCCGTTAACTTTAATCAACTTTAAGGTGTGTTGTTTACTTTTTGTTAAGGTTAAAATTGCACCCTGTCCGTGTCCTTGAGGGGTCTTTCCTCTCACACGCACCGGACCTTTCCCCCAAGAAGCCGGTATGGCCGGAGATTTTCATCTCCGGCCATTTCATTTTGAAAGGTCCAAACCTTACTGAGTGATTGTTTCGGTCAGACCTACTGGCTGGCCCACTACAAAGAATGCAAGTTCTTCAGGACGGAACATCTCACGCGCGACCCGATTCACCTCTTCCAACGTCAGTGCACGCACTTGGTCGTTGCGCGTCTTCACGTAGTCGATGCCGAAATTATCCATCTTCATGCCAACTAGGATATTAGCGATCCGCGCATTGCCATCAAACCGCAGCGGATAGGCGCCGGTGAGGTATATCTTCGCCTCGTCCAATTCCTCTTGGCTAACGCCTTCTTCAGCAATCCGGGCCCATTCTTCTTTGATCACAGCAATCGCCTCTGCAATCCGATCATTGGCCGAAGAGAACCGGCCCATGTAGAGATCGGCATAATCTTTCGGCATGAGGTAAGAATAAATCCCGTAGGTGAGGCCCCGCTTGACGCGCACTTCGTTCATCAAACGCGCTTCAAATCCGCCACCGCCAAAGATCGTGTTCACGACAAAGGCCGTAAGAAAATCAGGGGAATTCCGCTCAACACCCGTGTGCCCAAACACAGCAACCGATTGCGGCGTCTCGAAGGTCAGAACACGGATACCCGGTTCGAGATTGAAGGGAGCTTCCTCAGGTATCGGAGCACCTGTCGCTGGAAGATCGCCTAGAAGAGCATCGAGGATCACGCCAAGTTCTTCGGCATTGATGTCGCCAACAACGGACACAAAAACACGATCTTTCGCCAACGCATTCTTGTGCGCGGTGATCATGTCTTCACGGGTGAAAGCAGTCACGCTCCCTTCGGTTCCCTCAAGAGGCATAGAATAAGGGTGCTCCCCAAAGGTCGCTCGTTCAAAAGCATGCTGAGCAAGCGTGTTGGGGTCTTTTTGATCAGAGGCGATGCCCGAGAGCACCTGCGCCCGGACGCGATCCAACGCGGATTGATTGAAGCTGGGCTCGACGATGGTACGGCGCAGAAGCGCTATGGCAGGTTTGGTTGTCTCAGTCAGGAATTTAGCCGAAATCGCCACGGAATCGTCACTGGCATCATACTCGAAATCAGCTGCCAGTTCTTCAACCGCGAGGGCAAAACCACGCGCGTCGAGATCACCGGTGCCTTCTTCCAAGAGACCCGCCATCAAATAAGTGGCACCGCGTTTGCCAGGCAGGTCAAGCGACGCACCCCCTTTGAAGCGCAGTTCAAGCGCAACGAAAGGAATGGCATTGTCTTCGACCAACCACGCGCTGATCCCGCCCGGGGAGGTCACTTCTTGAATGTCGATCTCAGCTTTCGCCTCCGGCGCCAGCAACATCACAACACATGCCCAGAGAAATGCTCTCATTGGGACACCTCCTCAGAAGTTGCATTATGTCGGGTGAGATACGCCGTCACTGACCGATCTTTGTTAAAGACACGCTCAGCCGCTGCAAAAATCTCTTCCTCGGTGATCGATTGAAGGATGTCAGGCCACGCCTGAACGTCCTTCACAGTCAAGCCAGAGGTCAGTGCGCGGCCGTACCGGTTGGCAACGCTTTGCACATTGTCCTGGGCGTAGATTTGCGAGGCACGGATTTGGCGCTTCAGGCGTGTCAATTGATCATCGTCGATATCGCCTGCGTCCATGAAATCCTGAACAACTTTGTCCATTTGGTCCTCAATATCCTCGAGGGTAACGTCGCGCGATGGCACAGCGATAAGACTAAAAGTTGTGTCATCCAACGAAGTCGCTGAATAGCCAGTGCCCGCATAAACTGCCGTTTGGCTCTCAAATTGCAGCGCTTCAGAGAGCACCGACGTCTGGGAGCCGCCCAGGATTTCAGAGAGCAAGAACAATGCCGCCGCTTCGCGTTGATCGCCGCTATCGCGTTCAGGTGCGAGGTAGCTTCGGATCAGATAGGGTTGCGCCACCCGCACGTCCGAATATTCCATGCGCCGCGCCGCGTTGTGCGGAGGTTCTTGGGGCCGGTCGCGTGATCCAATGTCTGGATTTGCCGGGATTGTGCCAAAGTGGCGCTCCGCCATGTCAAAAACGGTGTCAGGGTTCACATCACCCGCGACGATCACGATGGCATTATTGGGCGCGTAGTTGGTGCGATAGAACGACATAACATCGTTCATATCCAACTGCTCCATCTCGTGGCGCCAGCCAATAATGGGCAAACCGTAACTATGGTTGAGAAACAGGGCTGCGCGCATTTGTTCACGCATCAAAGCGGCTGGATCGTTTTCGGTGCGTTGGTTGCGCTCTTCGATGATCACACCGCGTTCGGTGAGAATGTCGCCCTCTGTCAGACGCAGATTGACCATACGATCCGCTTCCATCTGCATCATCAACTCGACGCGATCTGCGGCCACGCGTTGGAAATATCCGGTATAGTCAAAGCTTGTGAACGCGTTGTCAGACCCGCCATTGCGTGCAACGGTGCGGGAAAACTCGCCAGCTTCAAGGCTCTCAGTTCCTTTGAACAAGAGATGTTCGGTGAAATGAGCAATGCCGGACACGCCGGGTGGCTCATCCGCAGAACCGGCTCTGTACCAGACCATATTAACGGCGACGGGCGCTCGGTGGTCTTCGATGACGACGATCTCAAGACCGTTGTCTAAAACCTTGGTGGACACTGTTTGCTCGGCCCAGAGGGGGCCAGCCAATGACAAAAGCAATATAGGCACAAGCCATCGCATCACGGGCATCGACACTCCTTTCCCGAATAGGTGGGTTACAAAGTGGGTGCGCCCCTCGGCCTTTCAAGCGAATTGACGCCCTCGTGAGACCTCACCGCTGCTCTGGTGGCGCTGCCGGCGTCTTGATTCCAGACCGCTGGAACCGCGCAGCCTCACGATAAGGGTCCAAACGGAAGGAGCGATAGACGCGATTGTACTCGTCCTCGGGCACCAATTTCCAAGTAAAGAGCGATCGTCGGCGGCGGAATTCGAGGTCAACTTCGGCCAATTCCTCGCGAATTTGTGAGGAAACGCCGTACCGACCGGCATAATTGACTAGGGACGCATCGCTGCTGGGCACACCTCCTTGCAGCGTCAACCGAGACGGGTTGCCACCAAGCGCGGCCACCGCAGCTTGATTGGGAAGAGGATCGGCCAGGTTCGTGCCCTCAGGCGTTGGTGTTGGCAAAGCCGCCAAGTCGTCGGGCAGTTGCAACTCCCGTGTTGGAACAACGCCAAACTCTTCGGGGCCTTCCGAGGCATTGCGGACCAAACGCAGACTTATGTCACGGTCACCACAAGCCGACACCGTCAAAGCGGCGCAAAGAATTGCCAAAGGCAATACGGGGCGGCGCGATTTCATCGCTGGTCTCCTGCTCGAACTGGCTAAGGTGTATCGCATCTAAGAACCGCCGTCACGCCTGCTTTTTACACATGTGTTCACAAGGTGCCATCATTGCGTGCCGCGCCACTGCCGGCGAACGCCACAAGCCCCAACGCCCCCAAAAAGACAGCTATGTCCGCCACATTGAACGCATAGGGATTGTTGATGCCACAACAGGACATGTTCAGAAAATCGGCAACCGCGCCATATAACACCCGGTCAACCACATTACCAAAGGCACCACCGATCAAAAGGCCCGCGCAAAAGAACCCGACTTTGCCAGGAGGGTCGCGCCACATCCAATAAAGAACAAAGGCCACAATCGCCAAAGCCACGGCAATCAGAAGATACCGCGTCGCATCCGAGTGGCCAGAAAATAGGCCAAAGTTGATGCCATAGTTCCACGCCATTCGGAACGTCAGATAGGGAGGAAAGACATCAATGGCGCCTAGTTCTCTTAGGTTCAGCGCGTGCACGACCAGGTATTTCACCGCCTGATCCAGTGCAAAGATCACCAAAGCCACTCTGGCCATTAGTCGCATGAGCCTGCTCCCTCGCGTCGTAGCGTGTTCACCACGGCGTTTTTTTTGGCATTAGCGCGACTGGCTCCAGATGAAAAGCGCCCCGAGCAACTCACCGCCGACAGTATCAGTGGCGGAAGTGCCGCTGACCGGTGAAAACCATGGCGAGACCGGCCTCATCCGCCGCGGCAATCACCTCATCATCTCGCATCGATCCGCCGGGTTGGATCACGGATGTGGCACCTGCCGAAGCCGCTTCCATCAGTCCATCCGCAAAAGGAAAGAAGGCGTCTGACGCCACAGCCGAACCCTGGGTCAAGGGGCTAGGAAGCTCCAGCGTATCGGCCATCCGTTCGGCTTTCTTGGCTGCGATTAGGGCACTGTCCACACGGCTCATCTGACCCGCGCCGATGCCTACGGTAGCGGTGTCTTTGACATAGACGATGGCGTTGGATTTCACATGTTTGGCCACGCGCCACGCAAAAAGGAGATCCGCCATTTCCGCATCTCTTGGCGCGCGCTTGGTGACAACCTTCAGATCGCCCACCTCAACGTGGCCGATGTCTTTGTCCTGAACGAGCATGCCGCCCGCCACTTGTTTGTAAATTCGCCCAGGGGCATGCGGAACAGGTAAGCCATTCGTCGTCAAAAGACGCAGGTTCTTTTTCGCGGCAAAAACGGCCTTGGCCGCGTCGCTCGCACCCGGCGCGATTACAACCTCGGTGAAAATTTGACTGATCGCCTGAGCCGTCGCTTCGTCAAGTGGTTGGTTGAGCGCAACAATGCCGCCAAACGCTGAGGTACGGTCGCAATCAAACGCGGATTGATAGGCCTCAAGTAAGCTTGCGCCCTGGGCCACGCCGCAAGGGTTGGCGTGTTTGATGATCGCGCATGCCGCCGACGCGGACGAGTCAAACTCCGCCACCAATTCGAACGCGGCATCGGTGTCGTTGATATTGTTGTAGCTGAGCGCTTTGCCCTGGTGCTGCTCCGCCGTGGCAATGCCCTGTAGGTTGCTCCCATCGCTATAGAAGGCTGCTAATTGGTGCGGGTTTTCACCGTAGCGCAGCGACTGCTTGATCGTCCCTGCCACACTCACGCGACGCGGCGCGCCGTCGCCAATTGCACCTGCCATCCAAGTCGAGACTGCCGTGTCGTAGGCTGCAGTGCGCGCATAAGCGATCTGAGCCTGGCGCTGGCGGAAAGCATACCTTGTTTGTCCATCGTTGGCCTCAAGCTCGGCCAGCAGCGCGGCGTAGTCGCTGACATCCACAACGGTGCAGACATCGCCGTGGTTTTTGGCGGCCGCGCGGATCATCGCCGGACCACCAATGTCAATGTTTTCAATGGCCGTGGCGTAGTCCGCGCCCCCGGCCACAGTGGCTTCAAACGGATAGAGGTTGACGACCAACAAATCGATGCCTGTGATGCCGTGTTCGTCCATGGCGGCAACGTGATCGGGATTGTCACGCAGCGCTAATAGGCCGCCGTGCACTTTGGGATGGAGGGTTTTCACGCGGCCATCCATCATCTCGGGAAAGCCCGTGACATCGGCCACATCGGTCACATTAAGGCCCGCAGCCCGCATCGTTTTTGCGCTGCCGCCAGTGGAGAGCAACTCCACCCCTCTCGCCGCCAGTGCTTTGGCCAAGTCTTCCAATCCGGTTTTGTCGGAAACAGAAATCAAAGCGCGGCGCAGAGCCACGGGTCGATTGGATGAATGCTGCAAGGTGTTTCCCCTTCAGGTCGCGTCGAAATCGTAGTCGTCGCGCGCGAGATCGCGCACCGCGATGGCCGTTTCTTTGGCTTTCGCCAAAGACCACCGAACGCGGGTCGCATAGCCCATTGCTTTGCCGGATAAAACAATCTGTTTTGTCGCGCGTGGTCGTAAACGGCCATTTTCGAGGTAGACCGACGCTTCGAGCGACAATGCGGTGGGGCCATCTTGACGGAAAATCCACACCTCACCAGACCGCAACGCCATCGACACGACGCTCCCGGCCAGGTCGATAGCAGCGTCCACATCGGGATGAAGATGGAAGCGCAATTGATACGGAACCCCAGACAGGCGAGATTCCTCCATACGTTCGTCGAATTTCTTTTTGTGCGATTCTTCGAGCGTCATCAAAAGGTCTTCGCCGATGAGGTCACGGCCGTCGAGCGATAACTCTAAGATGCGGGCATGAGTCAAACCATGGGTTGCGACATACCCGTTGTGACCGCCCTCAAAACGTATACCTTCAGCGATCGCGCTGATCTCGACGGGGACCTCCGTGGGGCCTTCGTCCAACATCTCGCGGCGCAAACCGCTGTTGGCTTGCTCACGTCCCAATCGCGCGGAGGAAAATCCTTCGATAGCCAAGACCGAATGCGACGGCGATGCGCGTCCTGCCCGGCGCCAATCCTCACCAAAACTCGCGCCGGAGCCGCAATTCACAATGAGCGGCCGGCGACCAGAGGTCAGTTCAAAGGCTAGTGTCGAAGCGTGTCCATTGAACGATGCTTTACCAAGGGGCGGTGGCGCAGCATCAGCAATGATGGAACTACGTCCCGCGCTCAAGCGTGCGAAACCCATGGCCAAGCCTTCGATTTGATTGCGCACGCCAGCCTCGGCAAGCGCTGTGTCCAAGCGACCATTAAGGCCGCGCCCTCCACCATGGAACCGGGCCAACCCCCCATCGGCATGGCGCAAAGCGCGCAGGGTTGGAGCAATCCGCTCTATTGCTTTTTGGTGGGCCTCGGGGACGTCGCGTTCTGCCTCACGCAGGGCCAGTGACGCCCAGGTCAAGAGCGTGAAAACTTCTAGTAGTTCTTCGGGATTACGCGTGACCAGACCACCTTGATCATCGATACCCGCAGCGCATTCGCGCGCCAGAGCTTCGGACGCGGGTCCGACTAACGCATTGCGCCCTTCAAGTGAAAGACCTGCATAGATCAATCCGGTCAACGCCTCAAAACGCGGCAACCCGGGCAGAGCACTCCGCCAACGACGTTGCAGGAAAGCCGCTTGATGGGACAGCGATCGATAAAAGGCCTCTGAGGAGGCTTTCTCCTGACCGGCCAAAACGAACAATGCGTGATGAATCCATCGTATGATCCGCCGCCCCGCCATGTCCGGGGTCCAACCCGGCCCATGTCCCTTGCCATAGCGGCGGATCCAATCCCAAAGCCAGATCTGCGCCACCGTACGCGCGGACATATCTCCCACAGCTGCCAGATCGTCGAGCCAGCCAAACCCTTGGGTTTCTTCGACAAAGGCAGGGTCCGGTGAAGCGATATCCCAAAGGACGGTTTGCGGGGCCTGGATCAAGTGACCCGCAAACATAATGTTTCCGGCACAAAACTGCCGGCCCTTTGCATAACTGCCGACTGTGCGGGGTTCTGGAGACGAGACAAAGCCCTTGGCAGCCGCCACATTCGCTGTGCGGCGCGCGTGCCAACGGTGCATCATCCGCACCCGTTTGGAGGACCAAGTGTCTATTCGGGACATCGCTCTGCCTTAACGCGCTCTTGATGGCGGTCATTGCGTCTAAAGCTACTACGATTGAACGACAAAGTCACGCGGGCGTTTCAAGGCATGCCATGTAAAAGCCGTCCATGCCGCCAAGGTCCGGCCAATAGTCAGGACGCAGGCGCAGCCCGCCCTCAGAGCTTTTCCAATTGGGGTCGATCCCGGTTTTGTCAAAAGCATCGGCGACAACATGCACACCTGGATGACGCTGCAAAAGCTCATCAACCTGCACTTCCCCCTCATCTGGAAGCAGAGAGCAGGTGCAGAACACGATGCGCCCGCCAGGTTTAACCAGCTTGATCGCGTGGTCGAGGAGGGTGGACTGCAACTCTATCAAACCGCCTATCTCGGCGCCGTCTTTCGCATGCGGAAGATCCGGATGGCGTCGGATGGTACCCGTCGCGGAACACGGCGCGTCCAACAAGGCCGCATCGAACAAAGGCGCGTCAAAGGTCAGGGCGTCGGCTTCGACCAAGTCTGCTTTCAACCCCATGCGGGTGAGGTTCTCTGACACGCGCTCCAATCGCGCCTGGGAGATATCGAGCGCGGTGACATCCGCCCCCGCTGCCGCAAGTTGAAGCGTTTTGCCCCCCGGAGCGGCGCATAGATCCAGGACCCGTTTGCCGGAGACATCACCCAGGCCGCGCACGGGCAGGGCCGCAGCGGCATCTTGGATCCACCAATCGCCTTTTTTGAAGCCACGCAATTGGCTCACTTGTCCATACTCAGTCAAGCGCAAACTGCCTGTTGGAAGTCGATCTACATTCTCCGGCCACAGGGCTTCATCGGTTTTTGGAGAGATATCCAGCGGCGGGCGCATATGGTGGACCCGCTCCATCTCGGCAACCGCCGGGGCACCCCAGGCGTCGACAAGAGGTTGGCGCAGCCATTTGGGAAGATGTGGCACGCGGAGTTCTTGCCATTTACCTGCGCCACCCGCTGCGACTTTGCGCAAGACAGCATTGATCAATCCGCCCAAAGCACCATGGCGCTTCGTGGCGCGGGCCAAGCCAACCGCTTCGTTCACCACGCCATGGGCATCACCGCCGAGGCAGATCTCGCAGGTGGCCAGGCGCAAGATTGTATGGATCGGCGTGGGGGGACGTTTGCGCAAAAAAGGTTTAAGCACACGGTCGCATCGCTCCAGGTTTCGCAAGGTGTCATTGGCCAAGCGCTGCGCGCGCGCGCGCTCCGCAGCCGGAAGGCCCATCAAAATCGGCGCGTTCGCCACCTCGGACATCAACCGCCGGTCTTGAAGAACTTTGTCCAAAAGCCAGATGGCCGCGCCGCGTGCCGTGGCATGTGATCGTTGGGCCATTCGGTTAAGACTCCTAAAGCACCGCGCATCGGGCGGGCTTGTCTGATAATGGAATTCGCGTATATCGAAGGTCATGGATCAGGAAAACCCATCGCCCCCTCCCGCCCAAGATACCGCATCAGATCCGGTGCAAACAGAAGCAGAGCGCCGCGTCGCCCTTCCTGACGTTGCACGGCGCGCGCTTGAAGAGGCCGATGCACGCAAGGCTAAGGCCAAATCCGAAGAGACGTCTCTGCCCATCGAGTTGGGCGGACGCGACGGGCCAGAACCCGTGCGTTACGGCGATTGGGAGAAAAAAGGGATCGCGATCGATTTCTAGCGAACGCTGTAGCGCGTCGCGAAACGATTGGATCACACCAACGCATACATGCGCCTGCTTTATATTCTTTTGGTACTCAACGTTTAAAAATATGCGCCAGTGCGTTAGCGCAGGCGAAAATCGGCGTAATCGCCGGCACCGCGATCAGACCTAAAGCGAATGCGGTTTCCGTCGGCGCTCACCTCTTGGCAATTATAACCAAGTTCGTCACCACCCCAGTAAAGATCGCGGCAAAAGTAGCCATCTTGCCAGGTCCAGCTGCCTTCAACTTCCCATGTCATCCCCATGCCGGTGATGCTACCAGTTGGCAAGACTTCGAGGCGGACCAAAGGACGTCTGAGTGTCTTGCCATTGATCAACTCTACGAAGGCGGTCTTGCTATTCACTTTCGCAAGCTCGGCCTGAGCCAGTGCGGGCGCAGTCAGCGCCACAAATGCAATCATCCAAGTCCGCCACATCTCACGTCTCCATCGGGTTTCGTGTGTATTTTACACATGATTACGCATGAGCGAGGTATTTAGATTACACGAAATCCCTTCAGAGTCCTAAAACGTCCATCATGTCGTAGGCGCCGGGGCCTTTGTTCTGAGCCCAAAGCGCAGCTTTTAGAGCACCTCTAGCGAAAATACGCCGATCCGTAGCCAAGTGGCGCAAGACAATGCGCTCGCCGGCCGCTGCAAAGACAACGTCATGTTCGCCTACAACGTCGCCACCGCGGATAACGGCGAATCCAATATCGCCTTTGCGCCTGGCACCGGTGATTCCATCACGCCCCCGATCGGCCGTGTCCGAAAGGCTCACGCCTCGACCTGTTGCAGCGGCTTCACCAAGCATGAGGGCCGTTCCGGAGGGTGCATCAACTTTTTGATTGTGGTGGGCTTCGATGACTTCGATGTCGAAGTCCGCATCCAATGCGCGTGCCACTTGTTCGGTGAGCCGCGTGAGCAAATTGACCCCAAGAGACATATTGCCTGCGCGCACGATCGTGGCATGGCGGGCGGCGGCATCAAGGCGCGCAAGATGTTTTTCTTCGAAACCTGTGGTGCCGATGACATGCGCGATACGTGCCTGCGCTGCAAGATCGGCAAAGGCGACCGTGGCATCCGGCGCGGTGAAGTCGATCACACCCTGGGCTTGGGCGAACGCGTCCAACGGGTCATCGCCCACGACAACGCCCATGGCCCCTTGGCCCATGGCCGTGCCGATATCCTGGCCAATCCAGTCATGGCCGGGGCGCTCTAGCACAGCATGCAAACGGGCGGTTTCGCTCTCAGCGATGGTCTTGATGAGCATTTGCCCCATGCGACCGGAGGCTCCGGTAACGACCAATCCAGGAAGCGTATGTTCTGGCGTGTCTGACATAATGCGGGCACCTTTATTGCAATTGCGTGAGACCTGCGGGGTGATAGCCCCTCTTGCACGACTTGGCAAAGCGGCCATGAAGACGTATCTGCCACGTATGGCGCGCAACAAATTCCATGATGGTCCCGGTCCCTCCCAACGTCAGCTTCGCGTAGGCGAGTTGATCCGACGTACTTTGTCAGCAGTGTTGATGCGTGGGGATGTCCATGACCCGGAACTCAACCAACTGTCGATCACAGTGGGCGAGGTCCGCACGTCACCAGATCTCAAGATCGCCACCGTCTTTGTTGCTCCATTGGGCGGCGCAGGACGCGAGAACGTCATCGAACTTTTGGCGCGCAACAAGGCCGAGTTGCGCCGAGCGGTGTCAAAACAGATGACGTTGAAATACGCCCCAGATTTGCGGTTTCGGCTGGATGAAACATACGACCAAATGGACAAAACCCGCGAGATGTTCGCCCAAGATGCGGTGCGCCGTGATTTGGAAGACTAGAGCCTTTCAAGTTTTTGCTAAAATGGCGCGCACAGCTTTTCACGTTGGAGTTCGTCTGAAACCGTTTCGGCGTCAGCGAGACGCCGCCAAAACGCAAGCCAATGCAAACTGGGCGTGCTATAGCCTGCTCCTACTATTGACACTTGGCGGCGGCGCAGCCTCAGCCGCCTCTTGTGAACGTGTGCAATTCGACGACCTCCTCTTCACCATATGCAGGGCAGACGCCACCCAAGATCGCATCGCGCTTTTCTTGAATGACGCCGACGGCGTGCCCCATTCGACCTTTGGGTCCGTCAATGAGGCCCTCGCTGAAGACGACCAAACGCTGATCTTTGCAATGAACGGCGGCATGTATCACGAAGATCGCGCGCCCGTAGGCCACTACATCGAAGACGGCGAGGAGACGATGCGCGTCATCCCGAACGCGGGCCCGGGCAACTTTGGCATGCTTCCCAATGGTATCTTTTGTATTCGGAACGGCCGCGCGGATGTGATCGAGACGCTTGACTATGTGGATGCGAGCCCGGGCTGTCTTCACGCTACACAATCTGGGCCAATGCTGGTCATCGATGGCGCCCTGCACCCGCGATTCCTCCCCGACAGCGCATCACGCTTCATCCGCAACGGGGTCGGGACATCAGCGGATGGCGTGCAAGTTGTCTTTGCGATTTCAGACACCCCAGTGACATTTCACCAATTCGCGCGTCTTTTCCGTGATGCCCTGGACGTGCCCAACGCACTGTTTCTCGATGGCAATGTGTCTCGGCTATACGATGCCGCCTCAGGTCGGTCCGACTTTGGCCGGGCCATGGGCCCCATAATCGGCGTTGTGGGTGACGCGCCATAGGACTTGACGGCCACTGGGTCTGCGCGATAGGCCCCCCGCTCATCTTGACAATGGAGGCAGACATGGCGCGCAAGCGTAAAGGGCGCGATATTTCCGGGTGGCTCATCGTGGACAAACCCGCAGGCGTCACCTCGACCTCCGTCGTGAACAAGGTCAAATGGGCGCTTGAGGCCAAAAAAGCAGGCCATGCTGGAACACTGGACCCTTCTGCGACCGGCCTTCTGGCTGTGGCCCTCGGTGAGGCAACAAAAACCGTGCCCTATGTCACCGATGCGCTCAAAGCCTACAGCTTTGCCGTGCGCTGGGGCGCCGCCACAAACACCGATGATGCAGAAGGTGAAATTGTTGAGACCTCCAATCTGCGACCGACGGAAGACGCCATCAAAGAAGCCATCCCGGCTTTCCTAGGCGACATCATGCAGGTCCCACCCGCCTTTTCAGCCGTCAAAATCGATGGTGAGCGCGCCTACAAGAAAGCCCGCGATGGCGAAGAGCTCGAACTCTCGGCGCGCCCATTGTGGGTGGACGAGCTTTTGCTCGCGGACATCCCAGATGACGACACCGCCATCCTGGAAATGACCTGCGGAAAAGGTGGATATGTGCGGTCCATAGCGCGTGATATGGGACGGAGGCTTGGTTGCTTTGGACACGTTGTCACCCTGCGGCGGCTTTGGTCAGGGCCATTCGACCTCAGCAAATCCATGACCTGGGAACAGATCGAAACCATGGCGCGCACGCCCGCATTTGAAGACCACCTTCTGCCATTGGAACAAGGGCTAGAGGGCTTGCCAGAACTGCGCGCACTGGAGGGGTCCGCCGGGCGGTTGCGCAATGGCAATCCTGCTGAGGCGATTGGCGACGCGGAATTCGGGGACACGGTCTGGGTGAGCCATGAAGGTGCCGCTGTGGCGATTGGCACGTATCGCGGCGGGTTGGTTCAACCTCAACGCGTGATCGCAGCGCATTGAGCTTGGAAATCCGCAAGCACGAATCCTTGGACGGCACGAGATCGATCGCACACTTCTCGAAGTGCGGCGTTTATCGCTACCGTTTGTCTCGCATCTGGACGGACGCACCACCCTTGGCCTTCATTATGCTCAACCCTTCGACGGCGGATGAGCAAGCGAATGACCCGACCATCGCGCGGTGCGAAACGCGGGGCCGCGACTGGGGATTTGGCGGCATCGAGATCGTGAACCTATTCGCCTATCGCGCGACTGATCCCAAAGACCTTAAAAAGGCCAAGTACCCTGAGGGTCCGGAAAACACGACGCATCTGACCAAAGCTCTTGATGATGCGGGGCTGATCCTCGCGGCATGGGGTGTGCATGGGGCCCATCGCGGCCAGGACCAAAAAGTTCTCGCCGATCTGACAAACTATGATCTGCATGTGTTGGGTCTGACAAAGGCCGGGCTTCCTCGGCATCCCCTCTATGTGGGTTACAACGTCAAGCCGCAGCCGTGGCATCTCAAACGATCCTGAAATTTTACTTCCCTTATGATCTGAATCAGCCTATACGCGCGGCTCCTCCAAGGGCCTTGCTGGACGACATCCCGGCTTGTGCCATTTCTCTAATCCCAAAGGAGACCCCGATGTCGATCACAGCCGAAGAAAAAGCCCGCGTCATGAAAGAATACGCAACCAAGGACGGCGACACCGGTTCGCCCGAAGTCCAGGTTGCGATCCTCTCCTCGCGCATTGCAACCCTGACTGAGCACTTCAAGACCCACAAAAAGGACAACCATTCCCGTCGTGGCCTCCTGAAGCTCGTGGCACAGCGCCGCAAATTGCTCGACTATCTCAAGGCCAAAGAAGAGGCCCGGTACACCGACCTTATCAAACGCCTCGGCCTGCGCCGCTAACCGCAGATAACCAAGACAGTTTAGCACATCGAGAGGGCCCCGCTGGGGCCCGATCTTTTTTGGGCATGTACCTTGGGTCCCGCAACTCCGCCGCGTTTTGAACGCCAATCTGGCCAACCCGTCTTGCCAGCCAGATCGCTCAATCCGAACTAGTCGATTACATTGTGTTCAGGCCCATAGGGAAAGCGAGTGATGTTCTCATTGCCGTCTTCGGTGATGATGAGAATATCGTGCTCGCGATACCCACCTGCCCCGGGTTGTCCTTCCGGGATTGTCAGCATTGGCTCCATAGAAATCACCATGCCCGGCTCTAGAACCGTGTCAATGTCTTCGCGCAATTCCAGCCCCGCCTCGCGGCCATAGTAGTGGCTTAAGACGCCGAAAGAATGCCCATATCCGAAGGTCCGGTACTGCAAGAGATCGCGCTCGGCGAAAAACTCGTTGATCGCATGGGCGACTTCCGCGCAGGACACACCTGGTTTCAGAAGGGTCATGCCGAACTCGTGGGCAGCCACATTTGCGTTCCAAATCTTCAAACTGGCTGCGTCGACATTACCGACAAAGAGTGTGCGCTCCAAAGCGGTATAATAGCCCGATATCATTGGGAAAGTGTTGAGGCTCAGGATGTCCCCTCGCTCTAGGTGCCGACCAGTGACGGGGTTATGCGCCCCATCCGTGTTGATGCCAGATTGGAACCAGACCCAGGTGTCGCGATACTCCGCATCAGGGAAACGCGCTGCAATGTCCAACTCCATGGCATCGCGACCAGCCATCGCAACGTCGATCTCGCGTACATCAGGTTGGATTGCATCCCGAACAGCATACCCACCAACATCCGCGACTGCGGCGCCGGCTCGGATCAATTCAAGCTCCGCCGCAGACTTGTGGAACCGCTGTTTCATTGTCGCGGGCGCAATATCAATCGTCTGGGATGGTGACAGAAACGCATCCAGCAGGGCCTTTTGCGTCAATGACATGTGGTCACCCTCAAAGCCGATCACTTTGCCAGAACCGGTCACCGACACGATGGCGCGCCAGTAGTTGTTCCGCTGCCAATCTGTGTATGTGATATTGTCGCCATAGCACCGGCGCCAAGGTTGAGCGGCATCTATGCCGGCACTAAATGTCACTGTGTCAATTGCAGTCACCACTTGGGCGTAGGGCCGCCCAAAGGCACAATAAAGAAAGCCAGAATAGTACGCGACATTGTGCATGGAGGTCAGAACAACGGCGTCAATGCCTTGCTCTGCCATAACAGCGCGCAGTGCCGCCAACCGAGCCTCATATTCGGCCTCCGCAAAGGGCAGCAGCTTTTCGCCCTGATGAAAGCGGTAAAAATCGGGGCGTGCCACCCCATTCAAGTTGGATGTTCCGTCCATCGGTTCACTCCTATTATCACCATTTTGATGTGCTGAGGAGTGCCCCATTGGTCGGGATGCACCTTCCCTCACCGCTCAAAACGGAAAAGAAAGATCCCGGCGTTCAGGATGGGTGGGTTGGGAAACTCTGATGACAATTCATCAGCGGCGACGCCATCGCCGGTCCGTGGCCCTGATTTAGATTGCAATGGACCTGCAAATCAATGGGAACGTTTCAATCCTTTCAATTTTCGAGCCTAGGGAAGAAACCCGTGTCTGCGAGCCAGACCTTCGAAACACAATCGGCCTTGGTCACACCGTTGAGCATTGTCGCAACGCAACATCGGCTTACGTTTCACGAAGCGGAAATGAGGGATGAGATGCTCCAGGACAAACGAGGCGATCTTGATGCGGAGAAGCGCAAGAAGATACTGGACCGCATGGTCCGCGACCTTTCAGCGGGCCACCCCGATCTCTATTATCAGCCGACAAGCCAAATTGCAGGTTATCTCATGGGCCACATCGACAAGGGCACCGATCTTAACAAGGACGAGCGCGACCTTTTGAGCGGCTTGTCGCAGCGCGATATCGAAGTGCTGCTCAGCCTGAACTGACGAGGATTCTGCGCGCCAACAGGCAGCGGAAACTCAACGCTTTCCAATTGCTGTCAAACACGCTAATGGCGAACCATCTGAGACGTGACGCTTTGACCCCGGCGCATGAGATGATCTTTGGGGTCGGCGGCAATGGGGCCGCCAACGAAAATGGGAGACCCGGGAGGGCCCGGGAGTGCTCCCTTATAGGAAACGCTGATGTTCAACATTGTGAAGAAAGAAATTCAGTGGGGCGAGGAAACGCTCACGCTGGAAACGGGTAAAGTGGCCCGTCAAGCCGATGGCTCTGTCATCGCAACTCTGGGCGAAACATCGGTCATGGCCAATGTGACCTTCGCCAAGAAACAGAAAGAGGGTCAGGATTTCTTCCCTCTGACCGTGCATTACCAAGAGAAATACTACGCCGCCGGTAAAATCCCAGGTGGCTTCTTCAAGCGCGAAGCACGCCCCACGGAAAAAGAGACGCTGACCGCGCGTCTTATTGACCGTCCAATCCGTCCTTTGTTCGTGCCCGGCTTCAAAAACGAAGTCCTCGTGATGTGCACCGTCCTCAGCCACGACCTCGTCAATGACCCCGACATCGTCGCCATGATCGCGGCCTCTGCGGCGCTCACCATTTCCGGTGCGCCTTTTATGGGCCCCATCGCAGGTGCGCGTGTGGGTTTTGTGGATGGCGAATACATCCTAAACCCAGAAGTCGACGACATGCAGGACCTGCGCCTGAACCCCGAACAACGCCTCGACCTCGTCGTGGCCGGGACCAAAGACGCGGTCATGATGGTGGAATCCGAAGCCTACGAGTTGACCGAAGAAGAGATGCTTGGCGCGGTGACATTTGCGCATGAGCAAATCCAACCGGTCATCGACCTAATCATCGATCTCGCCGAAGACGCCGCCAAAGAGCCTTTCGACTTCCAGGCGCCGGATTACTCTGATCTCTACGACGCCGTGAAAGCCGCAGGCGAAGCGCAAATGCGCGACGCTTACGCGATCCTCGACAAGCAAGAGCGCACCACGGCTGTGGCCGCAGCGAAAGCTGCGATCATCGAAGGTCTCTCTGAAGAGCAGCAAGCCGACGGCAACCTGGGCTCCGCTTTGAAAAAGCTGGAATCCACCGTTCTGCGCGGCACTGTGGTCAAAGAGGGCAAGCGCATCGACGGCCGTGCCTTGGATCAGGTCCGTGCCATTGAAGCCGAAACCAAAGTTATGCCCCGGACCCACGGCTCCGCGCTCTTTACCCGCGGTGAAACCCAAGGTCTGGTTGTGACCACGCTTGGCACCGGTGACGATGAGCAATTCATCGACGCGCTGCACGGCAACTTCAAATCGAACTTCTTGCTGCACTACAACTTCCCGCCATACTCGGTTGGCGAAGCAGGCCGCGTGGGGCCTCCCGGCCGTCGTGAGATCGGCCACGGCAAGCTCGCATGGCGCGCGCTGCAAGCGGTTCTCCCAGCACCAACAGACTTCCCATACACGGTGCGTGTGGTCTCTGAGATCACGGAATCCAATGGTTCGTCCTCGATGGCATCCGTCTGTGGTGGCTCGCTCTCCATGATGGACGCAGGCGTGCCACTCAAAGCGGCTGTTGCCGGTGTGGCCATGGGCCTCGTGCTGGAAGAAGACGGCTCCTACGCTGTTCTGACTGACATCCTTGGCGACGAGGATCACCTCGGTGACATGGACTTCAAAGTGGCCGGAACCGAAGCGGGCATCACCTCGCTCCAGATGGACATCAAGGTTGCAGGCATCACGCCTGAAATCATGGAGAAAGCCTTGGCTCAAGCCAAAGAAGGGCGTCTGCATATCCTGGGTGAGATGAACAAAGCTCTGTCGGAGACCTCCGAGTTCTCCGTCCACGCGCCACGCATCGAGACCATGACCGTGCCCACCGACAAAATCCGCGAAGTCATCGGCTCTGGCGGGAAGGTCATCCGCGAGATCGTTGAGGTCTCCGGCGCAAAGGTCGACATCAACGACGATGGCGTGATCAAGATCGCATCCCCCGATGGCGCGTCTATTCAAAAGGCCTATGACATGATCCATGCGATCGTGGCTGAGCCCGAGGAAGGCGCAATCTACAAAGGCAAGGTCGTCAAAATCGTCGACTTCGGTGCCTTTGTGAACTTCTTCGGCAAGCGTGATGGTCTGGTTCACGTGTCTCAGATCGAAAACCGTCGCCTCAACCACCCTTCTGACGTTCTTAAAGAGGGCCAAGAGGTCTTTGTGAAGCTCTTGGGCTTTGACGACCGTGGCAAGGTGCGCCTCGCCATGAAAATGGTTGACCAAGAGAACGGTGAAGAGATCAAGAAAGAAGAGACGTCGGACGCTGAGTAACCTCGGTCCCCGCTCTCAACGCCTTAAAGCCGGCCCCTCAGGGTCGGCTTTTTCAGTCTGTGGGCCGGCTTAGTCGAAAGATCAGCGGCACCGCCAAGGCCAGTAGCGGCGGTGCAAAGGCTCGATAACTGATCTGAAGGTTGAAGCCGAGGTAGGAGAGGTAGGAACCATTGAAGAGCAGCAGACTCTCCTCAATCGATGATCCGGCAAACCCTGAAGCGAAGTTGATACCAACCATCGCCGCAAACAACACAATCACTGCCGCCACAAAGCCCCATACGCTCCAGCGCATCGGCAAAACGATCCCGAAGATAAACGCCACTATGGAAACGCCGATCAATACTCCCATGTTGATGCAACCCGCCTTTTGACATTTTCACAAGCCCAAGGTCAGGAATCCCTGACTGGGAAAGCTCTAGCCCGTTTACCCGTTTTCTAGCTGAAATGCTGTGTCATGCCACCACTACAAGTTGCATCGAAGCCGGACTCACGGAGCATTGATGCAAAGGATCCCGCCGCGTTCGGGGCGGCGGGATCATCTGTGCTCTCAAACGAGGCGATTTATCACTCTGGCGCTTTGACTTTGCGCAGGTAGGGCAAAACTGCTTCGAACTCGCCGAACTTGGCTTTTGCGTCTTCGTCGGACACCGATGGTGGTACGATCACGTCTTGGCCCAGTTCCCAGTTCGCCGGTGTCGCCACGCCTTTGGCAGAAGTCTGCAGCGCATCTAGCGCTCGCAGGATCTCGGCAAAGTTGCGGCCCACGGTCATCGGATACGTCATCGACAACTTCAGCTGTTTGTCTGGCCCGATGATGAAGACAGATCGCACGGTCGCGCTGTGGTTCGGAGTGCGCCCGTCAGGCATGTAGGCCTCGGCGGGGAGCATGTCGAAGGCTTTGGAAACTTCCAAACCATCGTCGGCAATGATCGGGAAGCCCGCTGGCGTTCCAGCAACCTTTTCAATGTCGCCCTTCCATTTCTTGTGATCTTCTACGCCATCCACGGAAACACCGATCACCTTGGTGCCGCGCTTCTCCCAATCTGAAGAGAGTTGCGCCACAGCGCCAAACTCAGTCGTGCAAACCGGTGTAAAGTCTTTGGGATGGGAAAATAAGATCGCCCAGCTGTCGCCAATCCAGTCGTGGAATGTGATCGTGCCGTGATCCGTCTCGGCGGTGAAATTCGGCACTGTGTCGTTAATACGCAGACCCATCTGGCCCTCCTTGGTTTTGTATTAACCGTTATTTAAAGTCAGCAGCGTTTCAATTCATCCCCTATCTTGCAGGACAATCGTCTCGGTGACACAGTGCACGGCGAACAAACGTTTTGCCGGGAGGCTCACATGCTCGAAAAGCGCGCATTCTACATCAACGGGGCTTGGGTTGACCCAGTCCAATCCAATGATCTGCAGGTCATCGATCCATCCACAGAAGAGGCTTGTGCGATCATCTCCCTTGGCAGTGACCCAGACACAAACGCCGCCGTCGCCGCGGCCAAAGAGGCCTTTGTCGGTTGGGCAGAGACGCCTCTGGAGGAGCGCAAAGCTGCACTCAAGCGTTTGCAAAACGCCTATAATGAACGCGCAGAAGACATGGCCCAGGCCATCAGCATGGAGATGGGCGCGCCCATCGATTGGTCCCGCACCCAACAGGTCACTGCAGGCAGCTGGCACATGGATGGGTTCTTCAAGGCGCTCGAAAGCTTCTCATTTGAAGACGATTACACCGCCACTGAAAAAACGCTCAAAGAACCCATCGGAGTATGCGCGTTAATCACGCCTTGGAACTGGCCGATGAATCAGGTCGTGCTCAAAGTCTTCCCCGCACTGGCGGCGGGTTGCACCGTTGTGCTCAAACCGTCCGAAGTCGCGCCTCTGTCGTCTATCGTGTTTGCCGAAATGGTCGATGAAGCGGGCTTCCCGGCCGGTGTGTTCAACATGGTCAATGGCGACGGTGTTGGCGTCGGCACGCAACTCTCTAGTCACCCCGACGTCGACATGGTGAGCTTCACCGGCTCTACGCGCGCAGGGATCGCGATCTCCAAAAACGCTGCGGATACCCTGAAACGCGTGAGCCTCGAGTTGGGTGGCAAAGGCGCCAACATCATCTTCGCCGATGCCGACGCAAAGGCCGTCAAACGTGGCGTGATCCAGTGCATGCGCAACTCCGGTCAATCCTGTAATGCGCCCACGCGGATGTTGATCGAAGATTCGATCTATGACGATGCGCTTGTTATTGCAAAGGAAGCGGCCGAGAGCGTGACCGTCGGGCTCGCCGAGGAAGAAGGCCGCCACATTGGCCCCGTGGTCTCTGAGGTGCAATATGACAAGATCCAAGGCCTCATCGAAACCGGTATGTCCGAGGCCACATTGCTCGCTGGCGGGATGGGCCGTCCTGAGGGGCTGAACCGTGGCTACTTTGTCAAACCCACCGTCTTCGCCGATGTCACAAACGACATGACCATCGCACGCGAAGAGATCTTTGGCCCCGTGCTCTCGATCATGCGCTTCAAAGATGAAGCAGACGCGGTCTCTATCGCCAACGACACGGTCTATGGGCTCACAAACTACGTCCAAACCCAGGACGACGAGAAACGCCGCCGCGTTGCGCGTCGCCTGCGCTCCGGCATGGTCGCCACAAACGGCCAAGGCTTTGCCCAAGGCTCTGCATTCGGCGGTTACAAACAATCTGGCAACGGGCGTGAAGCAGGCCGCTACGGGATCGAGGAATTCCTTGAGATCAAATCCGTCTCAGGTTGGGCCGCAGAATAACACCTGCACCCTTCCTGTTGCCTAGGTAATTCGGGATCAACCTGGCATCTCTGGTATCGCCAATGGCATGAGAGCGCGCAGCGCGGCAGTGCATTGACGTTTCAAGTCGATCCCGAAACGCCATAGAAATACCCCCGCCGGAGGCTCCTGCGGGGGAACACAAGCTCTACAGGTCGAAAATCATGATCGACGAGGTGCCAAAACCAAGCACTTTATCGTTCGCATCGTAGAGTTTCGCCTCTGACGTGCCGACCCGCTTTCCAAGCGTCACCATCCGGCCTTCACAGGTCACTTTTCCGCCCGCGGGCACCGGACGTGTGAGGTTCGCTTTGACCTCAATCGTCGTGGCGCATTGGCCTCTCTCGACACAGGAATGTACCGAACATGCAAGCGCGCTGTCCAAAATGGTGAGCGCGAACCCGCCATGGACCGTTCCCATCGGGTTGAGAACGTTCTCGGGCACCTGCGCTTCCCATCGGATCAACCCGTACTCGGCATGCATCAACCGCATCCCCATCACTTCCGCCATGGGAGGATGCGCAAGTCGGCCTGACACGATCGCCTCAAAAAACTCCATGCCACTCATTGATTTGAGAACTGAGTGTTCGCTGAGTCCAAATTCCATCTAGAACCTCAAAACGGGGTTTTCGCAAAAAATCTCATACCAGTGCCACCATCGGGATGCCGCAAGCGGAGCTCTTCGGAGTGAAGCATCAACCGCGGAAAGTCGCGCGCGGGGCTTTCGGCATAAAACGGATCGCCCAAGATCGGATGGCCCAGCGCCAGCGCGTGGACACGCAGTTGATGCGAGCGTCCTGTCTTAGGAAAGAAGCGCACACGCGTTGTGCCTTCTTCATGGCGCAGTACCCGCCAGCCCGTTTGCGCCGGCTTGCCGGTCTCATGGCACACCATCTGTTTTGGTCGATTGGGCCAATCCACGATAAGCGGCAGGTCGACCTCACCCTCCTTCGGAGTAAGCTCACCCCAAAGGCGCGCGTGATAGGTTTTCTTGATTTGGCGCTTCTCAAACTGAAACCCCAAGTGGCGCTGCGCGTGGGGCGTCATTGCAAAAACCATAAGCCCCGACGTATCGCGATCAAGCCGGTGGACCAACAGAGCATCGGCGAATACGTCTTGTGCCCGCGACAATAGGCAATCGGCCAAGTCCGCTCCCTTGCCCGGCACCGACAACAAAGCCGACGGCTTGTTGAGCACCAAAAGCTCATGGTCTTGATGCACGACGTCCAAAGGGTCGGTGGGTGGCGAATAGCGCTCCATTGGGTCCACATGTCAAATCCACGCGCGCGTCGCAAGGCGGAGCGAAAGGGACATCGCGTCACGAATTTACGATCTTTTTGTAATTCCGTGCCAATTTTGCCGCGTTTTCGTGGCATTCCCCGCCAAGTGACGCAAGTGCGGCGTTGCAGAGGCTTGGCAAAGCACGGCCAAAGACCACATAATGAAATATCACTCGGGCTAAATCCCGACCAACCAACCTCCGCAAGGACCCATGGACGACCTAGACGGACCTTCTAAGGCAGCGCAAAGCGCGCATGCCAACTTGGTACACCCTCCCGCCTCACCTGGCTTTCTTCGACGCGTTTTTGGCGCGCGCGATCCACGCAGCACCGAACATCATGTGAATGGGTCGGCCCCTGCCCACATTGCGCCTAAAATTGGGATGGCCAACCTGCGTCATATGCGGGTTGAAGACGTGGCCGTACCCAAAGCCGATATTACGGCCATTCCAATCACCATGACGCGTGATGACTTAGTGGATACGTTCCGAGCCTCGGGCTTCAGCCGTTTGCCGGTTTTCGATGGCACCTTGGATACCCCCCTGGGCTTTGTGCATCTTAAAGACTTCGCACTCAAACATGGTTTCAACGGCAAAGGTGGACGCATGTCGCTCAAAGCAATGATGCGGCCGTTGCTCTTTGTTCCGCCCTCGATGCCCATCGGTGTGCTTCTTGCGAAGATGCAGACGGAGCGCCGGCACATGGCTCTGGTCATCGATGAATACGGTGGCGTGGATGGCTTGGTGACAATTGAAGACCTTATCGAACAGGTCATCGGTGAAATCGAAGACGAACACGACCTCGAAGAAGACAAACTTTTCACTCAGGAAAAACCCGGCTGCTACACGGCGCTTTCTAAAACTCCGTTGGAAGATTTTCACGCGGAAATTGGGATGGACCTGACTGCCCATGATGAAGTTGATTCCGAGGATATCGACACTCTCGGCGGGCTGGTTTTTATGCTTGCGGGACGCGTACCTGCTCGCGGCGAAGTTGTTCCGCATCCCGACGGGCCGGAATTCGAGGTTGTCGATGCCGATGCGCGGCGGATCAAACGTTTGCGGGTGCGCCTGACCGCGCCTTCGGCAGGTCTCTCTTCCCAAGCAAGCGAAGACGCCACAGGCTCGGATGCCTGAGACGCGCCTGGGTCGGTTTGCCGTCGGCTCTGACCGATCTGTTGCTCTCTTTTTCGGGGCGGCAATGGCGACCGGTCTTGCGCCGTTCTCCCTTGGACCCGTTGCTTTCGGCGCGTTGGTGGGGTGCTTGTGGCTTGCGTCCAAAGCACAAACGCCACGGCGCATGGCAGTCTTGGGTTGGCTTATGGGATTGGGCTATTTCGGCCTCGGCCTTCATTGGATTGTAGAGCCGTTTTTCGTGGATGCGCGCACAACTGGCTGGATGGCGCCCTTTGCGTTGCTAGGCCTAGCCGGAGGTCTGGCTCTCTTTTGGGCATTGGCATTTTGGGTCGCGGGGCGATTGGGCGGTGGGCTATGGCGGCTCGCCATCTTCTGGGCCCTAGCAGAGACACTTCGGGGATTTGTGCTTACAGGTTTTCCATGGGCTTTGGTGGGTCACATCTGGTCCGGGACGGCGGTGCTCCAATGGGGCGCATTTGTGGGCCCCTATGGGCTCACGATACTGACTTTGGCGTTGGCCGTGCTGCCGCTTTGGTCTTGGGTCAAACTGCGCAATGCTGCGGTAAGCCTCGCGTTTCTTTTTGGTGTGTGGGCAGGCCTGATGGGCGTGGGTATTTGGCAAATGGGCGCAAACGATCTGCCCATTTCAAAGGATGCGCCGGTCATTCGCCTTGTTCAACCCAATGCACTCCAGCACCAAAAATGGGACCCCGACTATATGCCGATTTTCTTCAATCGCATGGTCCAGTTCTCGGCCGAGGGGGATCGTCCTGACCTCGTGATTTGGCCAGAAAGCGCTCTTCCCGTTTACCTTGATGAAGCTGGCCCAACGCTTGAGTACATTGTCGAACAAGTGCGCACGCAAACTATGATTGGCCTGCAACGCGCGCACGAAGATCCAACACAGTACAAAAATGCGCTGGTTTTGCTCGATACCCAAGCCGCAGTGACGGCTACCTATGACAAACATCATCTTGTCCCATTTGGCGAGTACATGCCACTCCCGGGCTTTTGGCGGAGCCTTGGCATTCGCGCGCTTGCCAACCGAACCGAATTTGGATTCGTTGGCGGTCAAGGCCCGGAAATCATAGACATCCCCTATGTGGGCCGCGCACTTCCACTCATTTGCTATGAGGCCGTTTTTGCCCGACACACGCGCGTCCATGGCCAGCGCGCCGAGGTAATGGTTCACCTAACAAATGATGCCTGGTTTGGTTCTGCGGTCGGTCCTTGGCAGCATCTCGAACAAGCGCGGATGCGGGCCATTGAACAGGGTTTGCCATTGGTCCGCTCCGCAAACACTGGCGTTTCAGCCGTGATAGACGGCAAAGGACGTTTGGTTGATTACCTGCCTTTAAATTCTGCTGGGTATCTCGATGCTCGGTTGCCTCCGGCTTTGGCACCCACCATCTATGCGCGCTGGGGCGACGTCCCTGCGTTTATTTTGCTCGCGCTCCTCGTTTTTTGGACAAGCTTCAGGCGTTTTTTTGGCGCATTGACCTAGGTGCCGCGCAGGCGTAGCAGACTCACCATCCATTACGGCTTCCACAACGGCTTCCTGACGTGGCGGCGACATGCAACCGGAGCAATCTCAATGGCAAGACAGAACTATATCTTCACATCAGAATCGGTGTCAGAGGGTCATCCAGACAAAGTCTGTGACCGCATTTCTGACGCGGTCCTCGATGCCTTTTTGGCGGAAGACCCGCTTGCACGGGTGGCGTGCGAGACCTTTGCTACCACAAACCGCGTCGTCATCGGCGGTGAGGTCGGACTAACAGATCAAAACAAGCTTGCCGAATACATGGGCCGCATCGACGAGATCGCCCGCGCCTGTATCAAAGACATCGGTTACGAGCAGGACAAGTTTCACCACGAAACGTGTAAGGTGACAAACCTCCTGCACGAGCAATCTGCCCATATCGCCCAAGGCGTGACCGGTGAGCAAGGCGACGAGGGCGCCGGCGACCAAGGCATCATGTTTGGCTACGCCACCAATGAAACCGAAGCGCTCATGCCCGCACCCATCCATTACGCACATGCGATCCTGCGCAATTTGGCTGAAGCGCGCAAAGCAGGTGATGAACCCAATTTGGGACCCGACGCCAAGAGCCAGGTGTCACTGCGGTATGAAGATGGCAAACCTGTCGAAGTGACGTCGATTGTTCTGTCGACACAGCACATCGACGAGGCGATGACATCGGCGGACGTGCGCGACGTAGTCGAGCCCTACATCCGCCAAACACTCCCCGATAATTGGGTCACAGAAACGACCGAATGGCACGTGAACCCAACCGGCAAGTTTGTTATCGGCGGACCAGATGGAGACGCCGGCTTAACGGGCCGCAAGATCATCGTTGATACGTACGGTGGCGCTGCGCCCCACGGTGGCGGCGCATTTTCGGGCAAAGACCCAACCAAAGTGGACCGCTCAGCGGCCTATGTGTCACGCTATCTTGCGAAAAACGTGGTGGCTGCGGGCTTGGCGGATCGTTGTACGATCCAGCTTTCCTACGCCATCGGCGTCGCCAAACCACTTTCTATCTATGTTGATACCCATGGCACCGGCCAAGTGGACGCAGCGGCGATCGAAGCAGCTATTCCTCAAATCATCGACCTCACACCTCGGGGCATTCGTACGCACCTTGAGTTGAACAAACCGATTTACCAACGCACTGCGGCATACGGCCACTTCGGGCGGGCGCCTGAGGCCGACGGTGGATTTAGCTGGGAGCGCACCGATCTCGTTGACGCCCTCAAAGACGCGATCTAAGCCCTGGACCATACGAACGAAAACGGCTGCACCCATAGGATGCAGCCGTTCTTCTTTACGCTGAACGAAGTTTCAGCCGTCGATCTTCTCATCAAGGATGCGTTGGAATTCCGAATACGACATGTTCGAAAACAGCTCCCCATCGATCATGAACGACGGTGTTGAACTGATGCCATCTCGCTGCGCATTCTCTTCAAACCAGGCGACCAAAGCCTGCGCCTTGGCACCATCTGACAGGCACGCCTCCAGACCTTCGCTATCCAGACCGGCAAGACGACCGATTTTGCGAAGCTCATCTGCGATGCTCGCAGGGTCACCGGCTCGGGACCACGTCGATTGGCCACTATAGAGCAGATCCGTGATGCCAAAGAACCGCTCGGGTCCGCCGCACCGCGCGATCATTGAGGCCCAAAGGCCAAAACGGTCAAAGTAGACTTCGCGGTAGACGAATCTCACTTTGCCGGTGTCGATGTAGTCGGCTTTGAGGTTTTTGAACGTGCTGGCGTGGAACGTCGCGCAATGCGGGCAAGTGTAGCTGGCATATTCGATCACGGTGACCGGCGCGTCATCGGCGCCCATCGTCATTTCAAGAATAGGTGAGGCGTCGCCTTCGCTCGCCGCCTCTTGGGCGTTCGCGGCACCTGTGGCGAGTTCGAACTTGGTGGTGTCTGTTATTGTGGACTTGGTGTTGTACCACCAGCCTCCTGCCCCCGCTAAGATCAGCGCGGCTGCAAGAATTGGGATCCATTTATTCATTGGGCTCAGTCCCTTTAAACATCATAAGAGAGGGTTAACTTTTGTCGTGGATATGCGCACCAAGACGTGTCAGAGCGGCGCGCAGGTCTGGGTCTGCAACGTCCAACATTTCGCGTTCTGCTGTGGCAATGGCATTCTGGGACGGTTGTTTTGGCGCAGTGGATTGAGGCTTTGCATGATCAAACACAGCCTGACCTTCGGCGAAGCCTGTCGTCGCAGTTTGAGTGATCCGCACGCGGGCGATGGCATTGTAGCCGTAACACGCATTGACCCGGTCCCGGATCGCTTCTTTTTGCATCTCAAGCATGGGCGCCTGCGGCCCCGTGGTCAAAAGGGAGAGCGTCGCGCCCAAACCCCCGCGTCCGTAATTCACGTCCACGGGTCGCGAAACGCTAGCAATATCGGGACCTACGATTTCTTCCCAATGAGTCAAAATGCGCGAAACAGCAAAACCGCGCGACGCACCGACGTCTTGAATACGACGCGACAGAACGCTTGCGGTGCGTTTAAATCCCTTTGTTGTCGAGACCCGTTGCGTCACAGATTGACTCCTCACTCCAAGCATTATTCTAGTGCCCAGACCCCTGCGCCACCAGCGCGAAAATGCCAGCTACCCTCACGGAGGATCACCGTTGCGTGACCCGCATGTTTTGGCCGCAGAGCTTTTGGAGTGGTACGACCACCATGCACGCGTGATGCCGTGGCGTGTCAGCCCAAAAGACAAAGCAGCAGGTCAAAAACCCGACCCATACCGCGTTTGGCTCTCGGAGATTATGCTGCAACAAACCACTGTTGCTGCCGTACGCGACTATTTCAGAGTGTTCACTGAAATTTGGCCCACGGTCGCGGATCTTGCAGCGGCCAAAGACGCCGACGTGATGGGGGCATGGGCTGGGCTTGGATACTATGCGCGGGCGCGTAATCTGCTCAAATGTGCGCGGACTGTGGTCAATGACCACGGTGGCGTCTTTCCCAATGATCACGCCACACTCCTGATGCTGCCGGGCATTGGGCCCTACACTGCTGCGGCGATTTCATCGATCGCGTTTGATACGCCACACACGGTCGTGGACGGCAATGTTGAACGTGTTATGGCGCGTTTGTTTGACATTCACGAACCTTTGCCCACGTCCAAACCCGCTCTGACCGAGAAAGCCGCGTTGCTCACACCTGAACAGCGTCCTGGCTGCTACGCCCAAGCTGTCATGGATCTTGGCGCCACGATTTGCACTCCGAAAAACCCAGCATGTGGGTTGTGTCCTTGGCGGCCCGATTGCATTGCAAGGAAAGAAGGCACAGCAGCCGAACTTCCTAAGAAACTTCCAAAGAAGCGCAAACCAACGCGCCTTGGCATCGCCTACGTCGTGCGCCGCGTGGATGGAGCGTATTTGTTGGAAACCAGACCCGATAAAGGTCTTTTGGGCGGAATGCTCGGTTGGCCAGGAAGCGATTGGCAAGACGCCGAACCCCAGCCTGCGCCCCCGATGCCCGCAGAATGGCGAGACGTTGGGGCGGAGGCGCGGCACACGTTCACGCATTTTCATCTGCGCCTTAAAGTGATGACGGCGCTGGTTCCCATGGATCGCACACCGTCCCGCGGGACTTTCATTCAACAACAAGACTTCAAGCCTTCCTCTCTGCCCACGGTTATGCGCAAAGTCTTCGATTTGACGCAGGACACATAGCAATGCGGGACTTTGCGCTTTGAGTTCATCGCGTTAAACTCATCGTAACCGACGCCACCTAAGGCAGAGCAGGTATGACAACGATCCCAGATATTACACCCAGCCCACTGGCTCGATGGCAGAGCGCAGCCCCATTTTGGGTGTCGATCCTATTACTACCGCTTGTTGTATTTTCCGCCACGCAAGGGGGATGGTGGGTTTTGATCGTCCCAGTGGTGACCTGGTACCTGTTCTCCGCACTAGACGCGGCAATCGGTCTTTGCACCGGCAATGCCGACCCTGAGACGCCCGACGAAGCGCTCACGCTTTATCGAGCGGTCACTCTTATATGGGCGCCGCTGCAATTCGTGACGATTTTCGGCATGATTTATTACGTAACGCGCGCAGAGCATCTCTCAACACTGGAACTTTTTGGCATCTTCTTTGGCGTGGGTGTTATCTCTGGGACCATTGGGATCAATTACTCACACGAGTTGATGCACCAAAGGGACAGGCTCGAGCGGCGCATGGCGGATTGGCTGCTCGCAATGGTGCTTTATAGCCATTTCCGCTCAGAACACTTGCTTGTGCATCATCGCTATGTCGGCACCCCACGCGATCCGGTGACTGCGCGCTACAACGAAGGGTTCCACAAGTACTTCAAACGTGTTTTGGTCGCGTGCTGGAAATCCGCCTTTAAAGCCGAGGCGCGCATGCTCGCGCGCAAAGGCAAGCCATGGACCGACAGATCAAATCCGTTCTTCACCTATTGGGCGTTACAGGGCGCTATGTTGTTGCTGGCTTTTGCATTGGGAGGCTGGATCGGTTTGTGGCTCTTTACTGTGCAAGCCTTCACAGCGATCTGGCAGTTGGAGCTCGTCAACTACGTCGAGCACTACGGCCTCACGCGCAAACACCTTGGCAATGGCAAGTATGAGCACGTCCAGCCTCGTCATAGCTGGAATGCGGCGCACAAAGCGTCAAACTGGCTATTAATCAATCTTCAGCGTCATTCGGACCATCACTTTAAGCCCAACCGGCGCTTTCCCCTTCTTCAAAACTACACCGAGGCCGATGCGCCGCAGTTGCCACACGGCTATCCAATCATGACAATTGCGGCCATGATGCCACCGGTGTGGCGCCGAATCATGAACCCACGTGTGCGTCGATGGCGGGAGATGTATTACCCCGAAATCACGGATTGGCGGCCCTATAATAGAGCCGCCAACCCAATGCCGCGTTAGAGTTTAAGCTCTGATCCGTTCAGACTTGGGATCGTACATCGGCCTCAGCGAAGCTTCCGCTTTGACACGAGTCCCGGCCACGTCGATCTCATAAGTCGAACCAAACAAGTCATCTGCTTTCTCGCCTTTGCATGGCACATAGCCGAGCCCCATGGCAGCACCCAGGTGATGACCGTAGGCGCCAGACGATAGATACCCCACGATCTCACCATCCCGAACAATCGGCTCATTGTGGTAGAGAAGCGGCTCTGGATCGGCCAGTTTGAACTGGACCAGACGCGTTTTCAGGCCCTCGTCTCGCTTACGTTGCACCGCGTCGCGGCCAATAAAGTCTTGCTTTTGTTGGCCAACGGCAAAGCCAAGGCCCGCTTCAAGAACGTGATCCTCGCAGGTGATGTCGTGACCAAAGTGGCGGAAGCCCTTCTCGATCCGCGCACAATCCATCATGTGCATTCCACAAAGCTTGAGGTCAAAATCTTGGCCGGCTTCCGCAAGAGTTTCAAACACATGGCTCGCTTGGTCGGCGGAGATGTAGATCTCCCAACCCAGCTCGCCCACGTAGGTGACCCGGTGTGCGCGCGCCATGCCTAGACCGATTTCGATCTCTTGCGCTGTGCCGAAGGGGTTCACGTCATTTGAGAAGTCGTTTGGCGAAACCGCTTGCAGAAGGTCTCGTGATTTTGGCCCCATAACCGCCAAAACACCCTCCCCTGCGGTGACATCCGTAATGACCACAAGGAAGTCACCGCGATGGCGCTGTAGCCAGGTTTGGTCGGCAAGCCGCGTCGCAGCTGGGGTGACAACCAGATACGCTGTGTCCGAAAAACGCGTGACGGTCACATCAGCTTCGATGCCGCCACGCACATTGAGGAACTGGGTGTAGACAATCTTACCAATAGGCACAGACATATTGGCGCCGCAGACATGGTTTAGGAAGGTTTCGGCATCTGGCCCCTCTACACGGATTTTGCCGAAGGAAGACATGTCATACATGCCGACATTGTTGCGGATCGAGCGGTGCTCGTCGGCAACATTGTCAAAGAAGTTTTGACGCGCCCAGGAATATTCGTACCTTGGTGTTTGGCCTTCGCGCGCGAACCAGTTTGCCCGTTCCCACCCGGCAAGTTCGCCCATGATACCACCACGTTCTTGAAGGTAATGGTGGAATGGACTGCGCCGCACACCGCGCGCTGTTGCCTTTTGGCGAAATGGGAAGTGGTCGGCGTAGAGGAGACCAAGGGTCTCGGAAGCGCGTTCTTCGACATAGCGCTTGTTAGATTGGAAAGGCGCGTTGCGCATCACGTCTACATCACCTAGGTCAAAGGGTTTTTCTCCGTCTTTCATCCACTGCGCGAGCGCCATACCCGCTCCGCCCGCAGATTGTATGCCCACAGAGTTAAAACCTGCCGCAACCCAGACATTGTCCATCTCGGGGCAAAGTCCGAGGTGGTAGGCATCGTCTGGCGTGAAGCTCTCAGGTCCGTTGAAGAACGTGTGGATGCCCGCCTCGGCCAACATGGGGAGACGGTTAATTGCCATTTGCAAGATCGGCTCGAAATGGTCGAAATCCTCGGGAATTTGATCAAACTCAAAATCGGCAGGGATCGGACCCCAAGGCTTTGCCACGGGCTCAAACGCACCGAGCATCATCTTGCCCGCGTCTTCTTTGTAGTAGGCGCACTCGTCCGGCACGCGGAGCACGGGCATTTGCGTCAGCCCATCGATGGGCTCAGAGACGATGTAGAAGTGTTCGCACGCCTGGAGTGGCACGGAGGTGCCCAGCATCTTGCCCACTTCGCGCCCCCACATACCGCCACAGTTGATGACCGTGTCACAGGCAATCTCACCCGCGCCGTCTTTGCCGATATATTGAACGGCGCTGATGCGGCGACCCTGGCGGGTCACGCCAGTCACACAGGTATTCTCTGCCACGACCGCACCGCGCAGTCGTGCGCCCTTGGCCAGTGACAAAGTGATATTGGCGGGATCGCCTTGCCCATCCTTCGGGAGATACACGCCACCTGTGACGCCTTCTATGTTGAGGTGTTCGTAGTGTTCTGTGATCTCTGTCGGTGAAATTTCCTCGATTTCGACGCCGAATGCGCGGGCCATGGCGGCGGAACGTTGCAACTCTTCGAGGCGTTCGCCCGTGAGCGCGGCAGTGATGGAACCCACCCGTTTGAAGCCCGTGGCGACACCCGTTTCCGCTTCGAGTTCGCCATAGAGCTCTTGAGAATACTTGGCGAGTTTGGTCATGTTCGCCGTGGCGCGCAGTTGGGCGATGAGGCCCGCAGCATGCCATGTCGTGCCGGAGGTGAGCTGTTTACGCTCCAGCAGCACCACGTCGGTCCAGCCAAGTTTGGTTAGGTGATAGGCAACCGAACAGCCGATCACGCCACCACCGATAATGACAGCGCGGGCATGTTTTGGAATGGTCATCTGCGTGGCTCCTTTAGTCGGGCCGGGAGGGCGCTGGGCCTGTGTCTTACGCGATCCCCCGGTGTTTATATGCGAGATGAAGGATCAAACGATTGTGTGACCTTCGGCTTTGAGACGGGTCGCAATTTCAGCGATATGACCGGGCCCGGTTTCGCAACAGCCGCCTAGGATGGTGGCGCCGTGGTCGAGCCATTGCAGAGCATGGTTTGCGTAGACCTCCGGCCCCATGTCGCGGCGTGCTTGAAGATCGTTGGCCGTGGTGCCGCCTTGAATGAAGGCTTTGGTTATCATCGTGAAAGCGTTGCCATACGCGCCGGTCGGCACAGCAGATTGCGCCATGACATCAAGCGCGCGGTGCATAACCTCTGGGGCCGAGCAATTGGCGAGCATGGCATCCGCTTCGGCGGCCACTTTCGCGGCCTCTGACAAGGGTTCACCGGAGCGCAGCAGCGTTCCGTCTTCATCGTCGACCGTGAACGCCAGCCAGACGGGTCGATCGGTCTGGCGCCCCGCAGCAAGGGCGGCGCGAGCAGCGTCCACCGTCGCCAAGGTTTCAAACAAAATCACATCGACTTTGGGAGCAAGCATTCGTGCGATTTCACCGTAGAGCCCGATGGCTTTGGCCATGGGCGGCAAGACATCGGCACGGTAGCTAGCACCCAACGGCCCGACAGAGCCCGCGATGCGGGATCTAGCGCGGACGGTATCCGCCTCCGTTAGAGCCGCTTCAATCAACTCAGGCAGCTGCGCCTCCATGTTGGGAAGTTCGACGCCGTCGGCGGCGTAGTGATTTGAGTTACCACCCCGTAGCCGATCACGGTGAAGCGCGTAGCTGTTGGTGGTGGCCATGGAGGACCCGGCATCGGCGTAGTCACGATGGACCTCACCCACCAGACCGGGCCGATCCAGGAGCGCCTGGGTCGACCAAAGTGGCGTTGCTATACCGCCAGAGCGGCGGATGAGCTCTTGGCCCATCCCACCATCGAGGAGTGTCACATCGGTCATGCGCGCAGACGCTCGTTCTGTGGGTCCCACATCGGACGGTCTTCCTGAACAACAGCGGCGCATTTCTCACCATAGATGTCGACCATCAACTCGGTGCCAGGCACAGCCAAATCGATGCGCAGCATACCCAAGGCTATGGAGGCATCGACGCGGTATCCCCATGCACCAGACGTGGTTTCGCCAACCACTTCCTCGTCGTGCCATAGCGTAGACATGTAGGGGGCGTCGTGGCCGTTGGCGTCAACCTTGAGCGTGACGAAACGTTTTTTGGACCCCTGTTGCTTTTCATTGAGCAGCGCGGCTTTGCCTGGGAAGTCTTGGGGCTTGTCAAGTTTGACGAAGCGGTCCAGCCCCCCTTCGAGGAGCGAGTAATCCGTCGAGAGATCGCTCTTCCAGGCGCGGTAGCCTTTTTCGATGCGCATCGAATTCAACGCATACACGCCAAAGGGTTTTGCGCCTGCGGCGATGACAGCGTTGTACAGTGCTGGAATGTCGTCTGTGCGGGCGTGGATTTCCCATCCCAGTTCGCCTGCGAAGCTTACGCGGACCAAATCACAACGACACCCTGCTGTGGTGGTTGGTTGGTGTGTAAGCCACCCAAGCGACAGGTCAGCATCAGTGCCAATGACTTCGAAGAGCTCTCTCGACTTTGGGCCGGTGACGATGAGTGTGGAGTACTCTTTGGTCATGTCTTTGAGCGTCACATTTTCAGGTAATCCCGCACGCCAAAGCACTTCGTAATCGTGCCACTGCGCACTCGCCGCGGTGATAAGGAGGAAATCGTCTTCGCCACGGCGTAAGATCGACATTTCCGTCAGGATACGACCGCGGCTGTCCGAAAAATACGCCAAGTTTATGCGCCCTGTTTTGGGAAGCGAACCAGCGATGCGGCTGCGCAGCCATTCCGCGGCACCCGGACCTTCGAGCAAGAAACGTGAAAAGCCAGGAAGGTCGAGGACACCCACATTGTCGCGCACGTTTTCAACTTCCTCTTTGATGCGCGGCTGCCACGGCCCTTGGCGGGACCATGTGTGCGTGCTTGCCTCAGAGGTGTCGTCGTCATCTTTGGCAAACCAATTGGCACGTTCCCAACCGTTGTAGACGCCCATGACACCGCCCATCTCTTTGATCTTGTCATGCACGGGCGAGAGTTTGCGGTCGCGCGCAGCGGGCCATTCGTGTTGAGGGAAGTGCATGGCGTATTCGTGACCATAGACCTCCATCGCCTTGTCGATGCAGTATTGCTGATCGGTGTAGTCGGTGTAGCGACGCGGATCGACAGTCCAGCAATCCCATTCGGTTTGACCTTCGACAATCCACTCTGCGAGGACTTTACCAGCGCCACCGCCTTGGGTGATGCCAAAAGTAAAGACACAGGCTTCGAACGCGTTCTTCACGCCTGGCATTGGGCCAATGAGTGGCAGACCGTCAGGTGCGTAGGGAATTGGACCGTTGATATTGCGGCCAACCCTGCCTTCGCCAAGGATCGGCACCCGGGCCATGGCGTCTTCGATGTACCATTCCAGACGTTCCAGATCATCTGGATAGAGCTGGAAGGAGAAGTCTTCGGGCATCGGATCATCAGGCGTGATCCAGTGGGCTTTACAGTTGCGCTCGTATGGCCCCAGGTTCAGACCGTTCTTGTCCTGACGCAGATAGTAAGAGCTATCGACGTCGCGCAGGAGTGGGACCTTGCGGCCGGTGCTCTCGGTCCATTCCTTCAGCGCGGAAATTTCTTCGGTGAGGAAATACTGGTGGCTCATCACGGCCATCGGCACAGTGCGGCCGCCATAGGGCTTGAACCACTCGCCGACGCGTTGGGCATAGTAGCCCGCCGCATTGACCACGTATTCACAGGTGATGTCGCCCTTGGGTGTGTGGACGATCCATTCGCCCGCGTCGTTTTTGCTCACGCCTGTTGCTGGGCAGAAACGCTCGATTTTGTTGCCCATTTGACGTGCGCCTTTGGCCAACGCTTGGGTCAGCTGCGCTGGGTCAATATCACCGTCATCTGGATCCCAAAGGCCACCGGCCAAGTCGTGGGTTTCTAGGAACGGATACGCGTTCTTCATTTCAGACGGGCTCATCATCTCCAGGTCCATGCCCTGGTAGCGGCCCATAGACCGCGCGCGCTCAAATTCCATCATGCGTTCTTTGGAATGCGCAAGGCGGATAGAACCGGTCACGTGATAGTTCATCGGGTAGTCGACTTCGTCTGCCAGCCCGGCATAGAGCGACAACGAGTAACGCTGCATGTTCATCACGGCCCAAGAGGTCGAGAAAGAAGGACAGTTGCCAGCCGCATGCCAGGTTGAGCCCGCCGTCAGCTCATTCTTTTCGAGCAGAACGCAATCGGTCCAGCCCATTTTCCCCAGGTGATAAAGCGCCGAGGCGCCTACTGCGCCACCGCCAATGATGACGACGCGTGCGGTTGTCGGAAACTCAGACATGTCAGTCCTCCCTTTGCGGCGCGTGTGCCGCGATATCGATACGAGTGCCGAAAGCGGCAGGTCTTGTAATGATCTGGTCCTCGCGCAGGCTCATTAACCTGGCCTCACCTGTGGGGCGCTTATCCCGAGGAGGACGCCATAAATGACAAAACACAGGGCCAAAACCCGCCGCAGCCAGACATTCAAAACAGCCTTCAAAGCGGTGCGACCAAGCCCAGCGCCAAGTGCTGTGAAGCCACAATAGCTCAACGCGGTGATGGTCAGAGCCGTTGGCACAATTACAGACATTTGGGTCCAGATCGGAACGTCTGGATCGACAAATTGCGAGAAAGCCGCGAGATATCCGGCCACCGACTTTGGGTTGATCGTCGCAACGGCAAGGGCGTGCAGGTAGATTTGTTGCAGCGGCTTTTCAACTGCTTTCACTGGCTTTGAAGCGTTCATCCAACCGCGGACGCCGAGCCAAATTAGAAAGCCCGCGCCAATCCATTTTGCAATCGCGAAAGCCGAAGGCGACGCGACCAAAAGCGCCGTGACGCCCGCAGCAGAGAGCAACAAAAACGCCAAGGCTTGAGTGAGAATACCGGCCACGCCCCACAAACTATACTTGAACCCATAAGTCATGCCGTTCTGGATGCAATTCACTGCGTTCGGACCCGGTGTCGTGACAAAAACCACCCAAAACGTTGCGAATATGATCCAGGCCTCCACGCTCATTAATCAATACACCGGTGGCGCGATGACCCAGATCGCCACGGCAAGCTCTAGGGTCGGATTGGACCAACGAAACGGTGTGCCCTTTATTCGAAAGCTGTCGCCTTGGTTCACGCGATACCACGCGCCATTGATCTCCAAGTCTAGCGTGCCAGAGATCATGTAGCCGACTTCTTGGGTTGGGCGAGACACTGGCGTTTGGATTGCGGCTCCCGGTTCAAAGGTCGAATGCACAACTTCGAAATCGTCAGTGAGGTCAGGGGAGAGCAATTCCTCAATCAACCCGGCTTCACCCGAGCCAAGCGGCCGACGCGCATCTTTGCGAACGATGGACCCAGCTTCGTTAGAAGGCGCTGGCGCTTGGCCAAACAGCATTGACACGGGCACGTCCAGTACCGCCGCGATCTGGCGTAGATCGTTGATCGAAGGTTTTGAAAGGTCGCGTTCGACCTGGCTCAGCCACCCAACAGACCGGCCCAAGATCTCTGCCACCTCGCTCAACGTCAGGCCCCGCGACTTGCGCAACGTGCGCAGGTCAGCACCGAGCGTGTCGATCGAAGGGCGGCTGTTCATAGGTCTTCCGAAACGGGTTGTAGGTGTCCCAACGACAATCTCGTGAAATTTTCATCGTTTTTTTCACGATGCCGCGAGTCGCTGTTTCTGGCAAGACTTTTTGTCGTGCCGACACTTCAAAATGCGAAAAATCCTATTTTGCGAAAACCTGAGTCAGCAAGGCGCCAAGCCCCACTACGTCATCCGATGTAAACGCCGCTGGTTGATCACTGTCGATATCAAGAACCCCGAGCAGACTGCCGTCCTTGCGCCAAACGGGAAGCACGATTTCTGACCGCGTTGAGCTGGCACACGCAATGTGCCCAGGAAATGCGTCTACATCGTCCACGAGTTGCACCTCGCCTGTGCGCGCTGCTGCGCCACACACCCCATGATCAAACGGGATTACCAAACAGCCATGGCCACCCTGATATGGGCCGATCTTCAATCGTTCCGGCTCTGCAACGCGATAGAAACCCGTCCAGTCAAAGCGGTCATCCGCGTGATGCACTTCGCATATGAAGGTCGCCATCAACGCGATTTCATCCGTTTCGCCTTCGGCGAGGGCGGCTAGAGTTTTGGTGATCATGGCGTAATCGATATGCGCAGCGCCGGAATGATCCTTCATGACTTAAACCCGTTCGATGGCGATGGCAGTTCCCTCTCCACCGCCGATACAAATCGCGGCAATGCCGCGTTTGAGCTCCCGCGCTTCCAACGCATGAAGCAAAGTCACGATGATCCGAGCACCCGATGCTCCGATGGGATGACCAAGCGCACACGCACCACCATTGACGTTTACGATGTCCCGTGGAAGGCCCATCTCCTGCATAAAGGCCATTGGCACAACTGCAAACGCCTCGTTCACCTCCCACAGATCGACGTCGGATACGCTCCAGCCGATCTGATCTAGGAGCTTCTGTGCGGCTGGAACCGGAGCCGTTGTAAACCATCCCGGCGCCTGCGCGTGGCTAGCATGGCCCATGACCCGGGCTCGCGCGCCGTCGGCTTCTGTAGTGAGCAAAAGAGAGGCCGCGCCGTCTGAAATTGAGGACGCATTGGCCGCGGTCACCGTGCCCCCATCGCGAAAGGCCGGTTTGAGGTGCGGAATTTTCTCCGGGCGCGCCGATAAAGGCTGTTCGTCTTGGCGCACAAACGTGGAGGATTTCCGTAACGTCACCTCAACCGGCATGATTTCACCGTCGAACGCGCCCTTCTGTTGTGCATCAAGGGCATTCGCCAAAGACGTGAGCGCATATTCGTCCTGTTGTTCACGTGTGAACTGGTAGTGGTCCGCACAATCCTCGGCGAATGTGCCCATCAGACGGCCTTTATCATAAGCGTCCTCAAGGCCGTCGAGGAACATGTGGTCGATCACGGTGCCATGGCCGATCCGCGCCCCGTCTCGCATCTTTGGAAGGATATAGGGCGCGCCCGTCATGCTCTCCATACCCCCAGCCAAGATGGCAGAGGCATGGCCCAAAGCGAGACGATCCCACGCGATCATCGCGGCTTTCATACCCGAGCCACACATCTTGTTGACCGTCGTGGCAGGCACCCCTTCACCCAATCCAGCCACAAATGCCGCCTGCCGCGCCGGAGCCTGACCCTGGCCCGCAGGAAGCACACACCCCATGAGAACTTCGTCAACATGGTCCACCGATTGTCGTGCTGCTCTAAGGGCAATTCCCCCAAGCTCGGGCGCCGAAAGGCTGCCAAACACCCCCTGAAAAGCAGCCATCGGCGTTCGAGAAGCACCTGATATATATACGCTTTTCAAGGATAAATCCTCCCAATGGATCATGCACACAGATTGGTAAGAAATCCGCTTTAGGTTTCTGCCCGAGTCGAACACAAGGAACGTACATGGAACTCACAACCACGCAAAGCGGCGACCTGCAAGTCGTCAAGGTCAAAGAAGCCCGGATCGACGCCGCCGTGGCAATCCAATTTAAAGATGCAGTACGTGCCAGCACCGAAGGTGGTGCACCTCGGATCGTTCTCGATCTAAGTCAGGTCGCCTTCATTGATTCCAGCGGACTTGGCGCAATCGTCGCCGCGATGAAGCAAATGCGCGATGGACAAAAGCTGGATCTCGCCGGCCTGACACCTGCCGTAGACAAGGTGTTTCGCCTGACCCGCATGGATACGGTCTTTGCAATCTATGCGTCAGTCGACGCTGCAATGCTGGAAAAGACTGGCACTTGAGCGGAGTTGAAAACCCACGATGCCGGAGCTCTTGATGACATGCGATCCACATAAACTCCACATCACCGCAAGCAGCAGCCGATTTGCGGTTCGAAGCCTCCTGTCTGAGTTGACCGACGAACTCGCGGAGTGGGGCCTCGATTCGTCTTGCGTGAGCATCGTTGAGTTGGTCACGGCTGAGGTGCTCAACAACGTCATTGAGCACGCATTCAAATTCGAAGACGGCAAACCGTTTGAAGTCAAAGCTCAATGGGAAACGGATGAGTTAACCCTTGAGATCATTGACAGGGGCTTACCCATGCCAGGTCTGCAGCTTCCCGATACTGCCACTGGTAAGAGGAGCTCACCTGAGGTGGATGTGCCCGTCGAAGATTTGCCTGAAGGTGGTTGGGGATGGTTCTTGATCCGCGATCTGACACGCGAGTTGTCTTATCTGCGCGAAGAAAACGCGAACCATCTCGTCATTCGGATGGACGCGGTCGCTTAACCTGTTTTTGTTCGGGCGCCAAGAAAATGCCCCATTCCGCCCCGAGAATCGCCAAGGTCGCTCGGTACTCATCCTCTTGTAGCTGCATATAGCTTCCCTCGGTGCCGCATGTTAACAGCCCCCACCCAGTGTGTGGCACCGAGGATTTCCTACCCTTTCCCTCCGCTCCGATTGCGCTAGCCTTGCCCGAAACATCAGGGAGACAGCGATGCGCGATTTTCACAGGCCCGGACGGTCACCGGTACTGGCAACCAACGGCATGGTCGCAACCTCTCATCCCCTAGCTGCGCAAGTTGGGATCGAGACACTGCAAGCGGGCGGCAATGCCATGGACGCAGCACTCGCAAGTGCCGTGCTCTTGGGGTTCTGCGAACCTCAAATGACGGGGCTTTTTGGGGACATGTTCGTATTGGTGCAACGCAATGCTGATGCCCCGGTCGAAGCTTTCAATGGATCTGGACGCGCCCCTGATTCTGCAAACGCAGCGGCTTTGCGCGACGCCGGACACCAAGTAATTCCAATCGACAGCCCCGATTCAATCACCCTTGCCGGTGCGATTGATGCTGTTTGTTCGCTTTCGCAATCTCACGGAACTCTCGGTCTGGATCGGATTCTCGCACCAGCGACCAAATACGCTACCTTGGGAATTCCAGTTGCGCCACGCGTCGCACAGGACTGGGCTAGCAACGCCGATCGTCTCCAAGGCCATGCGCGACGCTGGTACCTAAAAGATGACCGTGCGCTGCAAGTTGGGGATATCTTCAAAGCACCAGGTCAGGCCAAAGTCCTCGAAGAAGTCGCCAAACATGGCGCTGCGGGGTTCTACGAGGGTCCAGTCGGGGCGGACATCCTTGCAACACTCCAAACCTTGGGCGGCGGCCACACCGCCGAAGACCTAGCCGCAACAAAAGGTCAGGTCACACGACCCATCAGCGGTGATGCATTCGGACATACTCTCTTTGAACACCCGCCAAATGGTCAAGGCGCGACGGCGCTGCTCATTATGAACATTCTGTCTCAATTCGACATGGCGTCTATGGACCCTCACGGGGCTGAGCGTGTTCACCTTGAAACCGAGGCCACCAAATTGGCCTATGCTGCGCGCAATAAACTCGTCGCAGACCCGGACTACTACGACGCGACGGAAAAAATGTGTGATCCGGACTTCGCCAAAGACCTGGCGGGACGCATTGACATGAACAAAGCCATGCCAATGCCCGCGCCCCTACCGCATACCATGCATAAAGATACGGTTTACTTGTCGTCTGTGGACAAAGACGGGATGGCCGTCTCCCTCATTTATTCAATTTTCCATGGGTTTGGATCTGGTCACGCGACAGAGGAATACGGGCTGATTCTGCACAATCGCGGCGCGGGGTTCTCTCTAGAAGAAGGTCATCCCAACGAATACGGCCCAGGCAAACGCCCAATGCATACCATAATACCCGGCTTGCTTCACGAACGCGATGGCACCCGCATGCCTTTTGGCGTGATGGGTGGACAATATCAGCCCGCTGGTCATGCGCGCGTTTTGGCCAACATGCATGTTTACGGCATGGAACCGCAATCCGCCCTCGACGCGCCGCGTTCCTTCCCGGAAAGTGGGCAACTCCAAATGGAGCGTGGCTACGGGGATGATGTCAGATCTGACTTGGCGGCCAAGGGGCACGCTATTGTCACCCCAGACGGCGCCATCGGCGGCGCTCAAGCGATCCGCATCCATCCTAGCGGTGTTCTTGAGGGTGCGTCAGATCCAAGAAAAGACGGCTGTGCGTTGGGGTACTAACCCCAACTGCGCAGGCGCTCTAATTCAGTTGGAAGTGCAACGGGTAGTGCCCATCCTCAAATGGGCCGAACAAATCGGGGATGTCGGGGTGATCCACCGGCTCCCCGCTATAGTCGGCCACTAGGTTCTGCTCCGACACGTAAGCCACGTAAAAACTCTGATCATTCTCAGCCAGCAAATGGTAAAATGGCTGTTCCTTGATCGGGCGTGCTTCCTCAGGAATCGCATCATACCACTCCTGCGTATTGTTGAATTCGGGATCGACATCAAAAATAACACCTCGGAACGGGTGTTTGCGGTGACGGACCACTTGGCCAAGACAATATTTCGCACGCGTTCTCATCATGGCGCCTCGTCTCTTGCTTTGTTTGTTTAATCCGATCACACCCACTTTGTCCAACTTTGCGCCGAATTTTATGGGAAACAGTCTGTGAACCTCGCCCTTACAGTTGTTAACATTACGCTTCCAGTCTTTCTGTTGGCGGCGGTCGGATTTGCCTGGGTCCGCATGGGCATCGAGTACCGGGTTCAGTTCGTTACGCAACTGGCCATGACGCTCGCCGTGCCGTGTCTGATCTTCACTGCTTTGGTGGAAACGGACCTTGATCCCACAGCCTTGTCGGAACTGTCGCTCGCCACATTGGGCGCCTATGCTTTGATCGTGGCCGTATTCTGGGCATTGGGCGCGGCATTTGGGTTGGATCGGCGCACCTATTTGGCGCCTTTGGTGTTTGGCAACACGGGCAATTTGGGGTTGCCGCTGGCATTGTTTGCGTTTGGTCCAGAAGGGTTAAGCCTCGCAGTGATCGTCTTCGCTGTCATGGCAATTGGGTCGTTTACTTTTGGGGTTTGGATTGTGTCGGGCGGAGGACCCGCCATCACGGTTGTCAAAGAGCCACTCGTAGGCGCAACACTTCTCGGTGCGGTGTTCCTTTGGATGGGATGGTCGGTGCCAGAACCATTGTTCAATGCACTTGACCTTATCGGCCAAATGGCAATTCCGCTGATGCTGATCACCCTCGGGGTTGCCGTTGCGCGGTTGAAGCCGGAACGCATTGGCCTGGCCGTAGGATTGTCGATTGTCAAAGCGCTGCTCTGTGCAGCCGCGGGCTTTGCAGCAGCCTTTGCATTTGGCTTGCCCAAAGTGCCAGCTGCGGTCCTCATTTTGCAGGTAGCGACACCCGTTGGGGTCACGTCGTATCTACTCGCCGAAAAATACGGCGCCGATGCAGAGGCTGTCGCAGGATTGGTTGTGGCGTCCACCGTGCTTTCAGTGCTCTATTTGCCAGCGCTGTTGGCAATTTTGCTCTGACGGGCACGGCGTCTTGCAATCGTGAATTGCTCCACATCGCCCGGCAGGCTAGGTTGGAAAAAAACAAGACAAAAAGCGAGAGGCCCATGAGCAGACTTCTTCGCGCCCTAATTCTCCTACTCGCCGTGGCCAGTTGTGGCACGCGCGAAGGTTCGGCGCCGCGCAATTTGGACAATGCCTGCGCGATCCTGCAGCAGCGTCCGGGATACATCCAAGCCTTCCGCGCGACCGAGCGCAAGTGGGGCTTACCGGTGGCTGTGCAGATGGCTACCATCTACCAAGAGAGCAAGTTCATTTCCACGGCGCGGACCCCGTTTCGCTACACTCTCGGCGTGATCCCGATGGGGCGGCAAAGCTCCGCCTATGGCTACTCCCAAGCTTTGGACGGCACTTGGGAAGAGTACCAACGCGCCACCCGTAGCTTTAGCGCACGCCGCGACCGCATTCGTGATGCGACAGACTTCATGGGCTGGTACATGACCAAATCGCGCGATCGCAACGGCATCGCGCTGAACGATGCGCGGCGACAGTACCTAGCCTATCACGAGGGCCACACCGGCTACGCCCGTGGAAGCTACCACGGCAAACCTTGGTTGTTGCGGGTCGCCAATGAGGTCGGGGAACGCGCCGTGACGTACGATATTCAACTTCAAAGGTGTCGCGCCGCCCGGAGGTAACTTGCACAGCCCCCACGGTCGCTCTAGGTCAGGTAGGACCAAAGGAGCGACCATGGACACTACTCTCGAAGGCCTGACCGAGGCCCTTCTGGACGCCGCCAAAAAGGCGGGAGCAGATGCCGCCGACGCGATAGCCATCGCGGGCACGACATTGGAGATTGACGTGCGCAACGGCGTCTTGGAACAGGCGCAACGCGCCGAAGCGACTGACATCGGCCTAAGGATCTTTGTCGGCCAACAACAGGCCAGCGTTTCGGCCTCGGACACGTCCAAAACCACGCTGAAGATGATGGCGGAACGGGCCGTGGCCATGGCAAAAGATGCCCCGGAAGACCCCTATGCCGGGCTCGCGGATGCCGACGACATCACCAACGAAACCGATGCCACATGGCTTGAATTGGCCTCCGACGAAGCGGAGCCCACGCCAGAAGACCTTCAAACCTTGGCTGCCAGGGCCGAGGCTGCCGCCGCAGCCAATCCTGGGGTGACGCAAGTGCAATCTTCCAGCGCGGCCTATGGCGCGCGCGACATTCACCTTGCTGCCACCAATGGCTTCTCCGGAGGATACCGACGCACCGATCGGTCGCTCTATTGTGTAGCCATCGCAGGTGAAGGCCTTGGTATGGAAAGCGATTACGATGGTGACATGCGGGTCTTTGCCTGCGATTTGCGCGGTGCCGAAGACATCGGCAAACGGGCCGCCGCGCGTGCGGTGGCGCGCTTGGACCCACGCAAGCCACCGACGGGCACATACCCAGTCCTGTTTGATGAGCGTATTTCATCGAGCCTGGTTGGGCATCTGTTGGCTGCGATCAATGGCAGCGCGATTTCGCGAGGCGCCTCATTCCTGCGCGATTCGCTTGGTGAAAAAGTTTTGCCCGACGGCATGGACTTGATCGAAGACCCGCACCGCCCGCGCGTTGTGGGTTCCCGACCATTTGACGCTGAGGGTTTGGCGACCAAGAAACGGGCGATTGTGAAAGACGGTGTGCTCCAAGATTGGACATTAGACCTCGCAACGGCACGCAAACTCGGACGCCAAAGCACGGCCAATGCGGCGCGCTCAGTCGCCGGAAGTCCCTCGCCCAGCCCTTGGAATGTTGCGCTGAGCCAGGGGGACGCCACTGTCCAAGACCTACTTGGTCAGATGGGCACCGGGCTCTGGGTGACAGACATGATTGGATCGACAATCAACGCAAACACCGGCGATTACTCCCGCGGGGCAAGCGGGGTTTGGGTGGAAAATGGCGAAGCAGTCTATGCTGTGAACGAAGTCACCATCGCTGGGAACCTGCGCGAGATGCTGGGTGAGATCATCCCGGCAAACGACGCGCGAGACTACCTGAGTCGCGTTGTCCCATCGCTCATGATCCCGAGCATGACACTTGCCGGAAGCTGATCTCGCTCTTCTGTGCGCCGCAGTGGACGAAGCTGCTCACGTGGCACTGCGTTTTACTGGATCAAAGGCCAAAAGATGGGACAAGGCCGATGGCGCAGGTCCGGTCACCGAAGCCGATTTAGCGGTCAACGACAGGTTGAGCGACACGCTACGCGCTGCACGTCCAGACTACGGATGGCTCAGCGAAGAAAGCACCGATGATGCCAGCCGCCTGTCGGCACATCGGGTTTTTGTGATTGATCCGATTGACGGGACACGTTCCTTCATCGAAGGGTCTGGCACTTGGGCGATCTCCGTCGCGATTGTCGAAGCCGGAAATCCAATCGCGGGCGTCGTCGCGCTGCCTGCACGCGACATGGTTTTCGCCGCTAGCCTGGGACTAGGCGCAACTCTCAATAGCGATCCAATTCATCCAACCACCACATCCAGCGTATCTGGCGCTGATATGCTCATCCCGGGGCCTGCGATGGACGCAGAGTTTTGGCCAGGCGGCCTGCCACGGGTGTCCCGACATCACAGACCGTCTTTGGCCTATCGGCTTTGTCTTGTGGCATCGGGTAGGTTTGATGCGATGGTCACTTTGCGCGACACTTGGGAATGGGACATCGCCGCCGGCGCTCTTATTGCCTCCGAGGCTGGATGCCGCGTCACAGATCGCAACGGCGGCAGTTTGGTTTTCAATTCGGAGCGAACCAAAACCGACGGCGTCCTGATCGCAAATCCGGCGCTGCATGACGCTCTGCTCGCGCGTCGCACGGGGTTGCGTGCTTGACGTGCCACCCGCGCTTTGTAAGGTGCGAGCCACTGAATAAAAGGACACCACCATGGCAGAACAACGCTTGCATCTTGTGTTTGGAGGCGAATTGGTCGATCCGACCGAGACCCAATTCAAAGATGTGAACGACCTGCATGTTGTGGGAATTTTCGCAGACTACGACGCAGCTCGCGATGCCTGGAAGGCCGAAGCGCAACGCACAGTAGACAATGCACACATGCGCTACTTCATCACCGAATTGCCTGCGCTAAGCGCGGACGATGCTACAAGCAACGGCGGCGACGCCTGATCCATGCCGAACCGGGCGCACCGACCGCTCGCTCTGCGGGCGTATCTCGCGCTAAAACGGGGCGGTTTGGGGGACGAAATATCGTGGCCTGTCCGACCCAAGGGTGCGATGGTGTGGTGCCACATCGCGCGGGCGCATTCCGTAGCGGCAGTAATGCATTTGGCGCAGCGGTTGATGATTATGCGTGGTGACGTGCATGTCTTGCTGACCGCGCCAGCGGACGTAGCCCCGCCGCGCCATTTGCCACCTGGTATCGTTTGGGTCACAGCGCCTCAGGAGCGACGAGACACCACAGCGCTCTTCATGGCTCATTTTGACCCTGAGATTTGCCTATGGAGCACGGGTGATTTGCGTCCGTTCTTGATTGATGCTGCTTTTGCCCAGGAGTGTCCTGTCGCTTTGATCGATGCGCGCGAGGATGCTTTGGGATCACGTGGACTGCTGCGATGGGCACACCCTTTGCAAGCGCTCCTGCGCGGCATGCATTTTTGCTTTGCTTCGGATGATGCTGCATCGGCCCGGCTTGAACGTTTGGGTGTCGCGACCTCGCGAAAGGAAGTTCTGGGTCCTTTGCGCGAAAGCGGTGCTGCGATGACAGCGAATGAACGTGTTTTAGACGCGCTCTCTGAGACAATTGGTGTACGGCCCGTTTGGCTGGCTGCCATGGTGCAGCCCCAAGAGACTGCCACCGTCTTGTGCGCCCATCGGCAGGCCAATCGTTTTTCACAGCGACTTTTGCTGATCTTGGTCCCCGAACAGCCCGATATGGCAGACGGCATGGCCGAGCGCGCGGACCAGGTTGGTTTGCGAATTGCACGGTGGTCTGCGGGTGAGTTTCCTGATGACCGGACGGATGTGCTCTTGGCGGACACGCTTGGTGAGATGGGGCTTTGGTACCGTTTGGCCGCAGTGTCATTTATGGGCTCATCGCTTGTGGCGGGGGTCGGCGGATGCGATCCTTTTGAACCCGCTGCTTTGGGATCAGCGATCCTATATGGGCCGAACTGTGGGCGGCACTTGGAGGCCTATTCCAAGTTAGTCGATGCGGGCGCCGCGCGCATGGTTCGTGACACGGACAGCCTCACGGCCGCGCTCAAATACCTTTCTGGGCCGGATCGCGCGGCAAATATGGCTCTGGCGGCTTGGGACCTTGTAAGTCGAGGTGCCGCAGTAGTGGATCGCATCGTGGATTTGGCGCAAGACATGCTAGACGATGTGCAAGCAAGGGAACGGTCATGAAGCCGCCATCGTTTTGGTACACCGACCCGTCGAAACCTTCTTGGCAAGCGCGGGTCTTGGCGCCGTTGGGCGCATTTACCGCACTGGCCACCGCACGCCGTCTGGCACGTTCGCCTGATTACGCCCCGCCAGTGCCTGTGATTTGTGTAGGCAATTTGAATACAGGCGGCACGGGAAAAACGCCGACCGTGTCGGACCTGATGATGCGCCTACATTCCATGGGGCATGCGCCGTATGTTATTTCCAGAGGGCATGGCGGCTCGGAACATGGTCCATTGCGCGTGGACCCCAAAATTCACGTGGCCAAACAGGTGGGCGATGAGCCCTTGCTGCTGGCTGCCTTTGGACCGGTTGTGATCGGACGAGACCGCGCCGCAGCGGGGCGCTTGGCGGTCGAGGAAGGTGCTGACGTCTTGGTGCTGGATGATGGGTTCCAAAACCCTGGGCTGCGCAAAGACCTTTCCATCATTGTGGTCGATGCCGCGAAAGGGTTTGGCAACCGGCGTTGCATGCCCGCTGGGCCTTTGCGCGAACCTGTGTATGCCGGGATGAAACGCGCACAGATGGTTTTGTCTATTGGGCCAGAGGATGTCCAAACTGGCGTTTCACCTGACATTCCGTCTGATGTGACGCATGTGCGGGGCGCGCTTGCTCCTTTGCAAACCGGAATGGATTGGGATGGCCTTCCCACGCTGGCCTTTGCCGGGATTGGCCATCCGGAAAAGTTCTTTGCCACCCTCAAAACACTCGGCGCGGATCTACGTGGCACCCATGCGTTGGACGATCATCAAGACTTGACGCCTGCTTTGCTTGCTCGATTGGAGCGAGACGCGGTCGGTTTGGGGGCGCAATTGGTGTGCACTGAAAAAGACGCAGTGCGCTTGCCCGCGTCCTTCCGGCCCAAGGTACTCACCTTGCCGGTGAGACTGCAATTCGACAATGACGCCCCACTCATGGAGCGCCTTCAGGCGTTGTTCACCTAGACAGCGGCAAGCCCCGCTTCGACACAAGAGATCACCTGGCCAATGTCCGCTTCCGTCACGGTGAGCGGCGGTGACATCATGATGTTGTTGCCACCAACGCGCACCATTGTACCTGCCTCGTATGTCGCAGCATGAATTTTGCCCATCATGGCGGGATCGGCGGCGGTTTTCTTGTCTTGGTCAGTGACAACCTCCACCCCAATCATGAGGCCATGTCCGCCTCGGACATCTCCCACGATGTCATAGCGCTCTTTGAGTTTGAGCATCCCTTCGTAGAGCTGGGTGCCTCGAGCCGTGGCATTGGCCCGCAGATCAAGCCGTTTGGTCTCCTCCATACAGGCCACCACGGCAGCCGCCCCAACGGGATGCGCGGAGTAGGTATAACCGTGCCAGATGCCTTGGCTGCGATCCGCGTTTTCAAAAACGTCCGCCACGGCCTCATTCACCAGAGCCGCGCCTACAGGGAAATAAGCGCTGGTGATTCCCTTCGCGACAGTCATCATATCAGGTTGAACGCCCCAATGGCGTGACCCGGTCCAATCGCCCGTGCGGCCAAAGCCACAGATCACTTCGTCTGCAATCATCAAGATGCCGTGGCGCGTACAAATCTCGCGCAGCATTGGCATCAACGTCTCATGCGGAACAATGACGCCGCCCGCACCCTGGATTGGCTCCATAATGAAAGCTGCGATGGTGGACGGGTCTTGGAAGGCAATCTCATCTTCCATGGCTTGCGCGACCAACTGGGCCAACTTTTCGGGATCGGTTTCGTTGAACGGGTTACGGTAGGGATAAGGCGACGGGATGTGGAAGCACCCAGACAGAAGCGGTTCGTAGGCGATGCGGAAGCGATTGTTGCCGTTGACCGAGGCGCCGCCAAAATGCGTGCCATGGTAGCCTTTCTTGAGGCTGAGGAACTTGGTCCGACCCGGCTCACCACGCAGCTTATGGTACTGCCGCGCGAGACGCAGGGCCGTGTCCACCGCGTCTGATCCACCGGAGGTGAAGAAAACCCGCGCCATGCCATCGGGCGCAAAGAACTCTGTCACCATCTCAGAGGCTTCGATGGCAGCGGGGTTCGTTGTGCCCGCAAAGGCCGAGTAATAGGGCAGATCCATCAATTGCCCTGCAATCGCCGTTTTTATCGCATCGTTGGAATAGCCCAGGTTCACGCACCAAAGCCCGCCCACGGCGTCCACAACAGAATGCCCGTCAATGTCCGTGATCTCGACACCTGCAGCGCCAGTGATGATCTTAGGAGGAGTATCCTGCATTGCCCCGGGATGCCCCATGGGATGCCAAAGGTGACGGGCATTGTGCGCACGCAGGTAATTGTCGTCTTTCATAGCGGAACCTCGCAGAACGGATATACGCTGAGTGTGGCATCCGTCGTCTGACTCGTCCAGCGATGGCAGCAATGAAAGTAGCGACTTGTGCCGCCCGTCTCATCGCAGTAGTCTGCTCGTGGTAACGAGGAACAATACGATGCGGCGCATGGGTTTGAGTTTGGCGATGTTGGCGGGTTTGGGCGCATGCGAATACTCGCCGCCAGAAGACTCAGGGCTCATTGGAGTGCGTCCAATTCCAACAGCAGGCGACGTTTGCCAGATCATCGGCGAGAATGAGCTAACCGCAGAGTATCTAGACGACAGTGCGACCCTCATCGGCTGTCCGAACCACGAGCGCGGGGCCATCGCGGATCGCAAGCGCGGCGGCGCGGTAGAGGTCGGGACAGTGGGCCGCTGGGTGCTCCTGAGCCAGCCACACACTGGCCCATTAACACCGTCTGAGTAGCTTACCCCTTGCCCTGGCGCAGCCGAGACCCGATATAGGCGTCCCATGGCAAAACAGAAATCAGACCCAAACTACAAAGTCATCGCCGAGAATCGACGCGCGCGATTCGACTACGCGATCGAAGACGACCTTGAAGTCGGCATCATACTGACTGGGTCTGAGGTCAAATCGCTGCGCGAGAACACCGCCAATATCGCCGAAAGCTATGCCGCGGTCGAAGACGGCGAACTGTGGCTTGTGAACTCGTATATCGCGCCATACGACCGGGCGATGTTCAGCCATGAGGAACGGCGACGGCGCAAGCTTTTGGTCTCGAAGAAAGAACTGGCGGGCCTGTGGAGTGACACTCAGCGCAAAGGCATGACCCTCGTGCCGTTGGTCCTTTACTTCAATCACAAGGGCCTGGCGAAGATGAAAATCGGTATAGCCAAGGGTAAGAAAAACCAAGACAAGCGCGAGACCCAGGCCAAGCGCGATTGGAATCGTCAAAAACAACGCCTTTTAAAAGAGGGGCACTAGAGCCGATGGCCCGCGCCGAGAGGGCCGGGCCTCGTTCTTTGAATTTTACATCACTTTCCTGAACGTGACTGTGTCATCCGCGAGCACCCAAAACTCGGGAATGCGCCCGACCTATGCCAATCTCTCGCGGCATCATCCACACATTGGGACTAGGAGAACATAACGGCGCAGGAGCGATCATCTCTGCCAACACTTCACTTGGAAAAGTCCCGTTGCATCGACAGTGGCAGCGATATTTTGGTGATGGGAGCTTTCACGCGGCATGGCCGCCGCACGCTGCTAAAGCCCGGCCATGGTTGCACGCGGCTTTACGTGCAAGACGGGGAACCCGCTTTGATCTTCCCCATGTTTGGTGCGCCCATATGTGGGACCGTCTCCGCGCGCAGATCGACATGCGTATAATACAGGGGACACACAATGGAATTGGTAATCGCACTTCTCAGTGGCGCGGTCGGCGGAAATGCCGCAGGCAAACTTTTTGGCAAAATTGACCAAGGCACCGTGATCAACTCAATCGCCGGTATTATGGGTGGTGGCCTGGGCGGCGTGCTCTTGAGCATGGTTGGCGCCAGCGGTCTTGGCGGCGGCGGTTTTGATGTCGCGGGCATCATCGGGCAGATCGCATCCGGCGGCGTCGGCGGCGGTCTCGTTCTGACACTTGTCAGCATGGTGCGCGGCGCATTGGCCAAGTGAGCATTCAAGGCTTTCACGGCCTTGTCAGCCAGCGCCCTCGGGAGTAAGGGACACATGTCGTCAAATCCCGGGGGCATGCCATGGCCGATGATCCCAAAACGCTCGTTTCCACACAATGGTTGGCTGACCACCTCAAAAACCCAGATTTGAGGATTCTCGACGCTTCCATGTATCTTCCAGGCGATCCGCGAGATCCTGAGGCAGAGTATGACGCGGCACATATTCCCGGGGCCCGATTCTTCGACATCAACGAGATCAGCGACGCGCGCTCGGACTTGCCGCACATGGCACCTCCGATTGAGAAATTCATGTCGCGCATGCGTGCCATGGGCGTGGGTGATGGTCACCAAGTTGTCGTTTACGACGGCGAGGGTCTCTTCTCTGCCGCTCGGGTGTGGTGGCTCTTCAAACTGATGGGTCAAGAGAACGTTGCCGTGCTCGACGGTGGTTTGCCAAAATGGAAAGCCGAAGGCCGCGAGCTTGAGGACTTACCTCCCATCCCGCGCGACCGCCACATGACCGTGCGTTTCCAAAACCAGTTGGTGCGCGATGTGACCCAAGTCAGTGCGGCCTCCAAACTCGCCACCCATCACATCGTGGATGCCCGCGCGCCAGGTCGCTTCCGCGGTGACGCTCCTGAACCCCGTCCAGGTCTGCGCGCTGGGCACATTCCAGGCTCGCGCAATGTGCACTACGCCACGCTTTTGAACGATGACCAGACGATGAAATCGCCAGACGAGACTCGTGGAATCTTCGAAGCGGCGGGCGTCGACCTGGACAAACCGATCATTACAAGCTGCGGATCTGGCGTGACTGCGGCGATCCTATCGCTCGCTTTGGAGCGAATGGGCAAACATGACCACGCGCTATACGACGGGTCCTGGACGGAATGGGGGATGTTCCCCACCGTGCCGGTCGCCACTGGAGAAGCCTGATGTTCGAAACTCTGCAATCCCAACCAGCAGACAAAATCCTCGCGTTGATGAAAGCGTTTCGTGAGGATCCCCGTGAGGAGAAGATCGACCTTGGTGTCGGTGTCTATAAAGACGCCGAAGGCCGCACGCCGGTCATGCGTGCGATCAAGACGGCCGAGAAACAACTTTGGGAATGCGAAGAGACAAAATCCTACGTGGGCCTCGTGGGTGATCCCGGATTTGCCGATGCGATGATCGGCCTGATCTTGTCCGACGCCGTGGCTCGCGAGGCGGTCGCAGCAGCAGCGACACCGGGCGGCACAGGCGCAGTGCGTCAGTGTTTGGAGATGGCTAAAATGGCCAATCCAGATGTTCGCGTATATGTCAGCGACCCAACGTGGCCGAACCATCTGTCAATCATGAAATTCATGGGCATTGAGACCCACGCCTATCGGTATTTTGACGCTGAGACGCGCGGGGTGAATTTCGGTGGCATGATCGAGGACCTCAAAGCAACCAAGCCCGGCGATGTCGTGCTGCTGCATGGCTGCTGTCACAACCCCACTGGTGCGAACCTCAACACCAGCCAATGGAAAGAGGTCGTCTCCGTCCTGCAAGAGACCGGCGCCACACCGATGATCGACATTGCCTACCAGGGCTTTGGTGACGGTCTTGAGGCGGATGCTGAGGGCACACGTCTTGTGGCGTCGTCCATGCCAGAGACGCTGATCGCGGCGTCTTGTTCCAAAAACTTCGGCGTCTACCGCGAGCGCGCGGGCCTTGCCATGGCGGTGAGCCAAGACAGCGGCGCCAAGATGCTCAACCAAGACACTCTGGCTTTCCTAAATCGTCAGAATTACTCCTTCCCGCCCGATCACGGCGCGCGTTTGGTGACCATGGTTCTGACCGATCCCGCGTTGCGCGCGGATTGGGAAGCGGAGCTGGAAGAGGTGCGCACCGGAATGCTCGAGCTGCGAGGCCAGTTGGCAGGCGAGTTGCAGCGGGCCTCCGGGTCAGATCGCTTTGGCTTTTTGGCGCAGCACCGTGGCATGTTCTCGCGTCTCGGTGCGGATGCTGCCTTGGTCGACCAACTCCGCGAGCAGCACGCGATCTACATGGTCGGCGACAGCCGGATGAACATCGCGGGTCTCAATGCGCGCACGGTTCCAATCCTGGCCGAAGCTATCGTCAAAGTCGGAATATAACCCCCGACCAACCTACCGATTGCCGAAGAGATCACGCAAAAGCTGGTTTACGATCCCTTCGGCAATGCTCTCAATCTGTTCGCCAAGATCAGTGTCGCGCGGCTTATCGCCTTGCGGCTGTGGCGCTGGCGTCGGCACCTGCGATGCGGCGGGCGTAGACATCGGCAATGGGCGCGAAGGCAGGCCTTCATGCACCCGAATCATCGTTGCGCGCCATATCTCAGCGGGTAACCCGCCACCCGTCACACCAGAGAGCGGCGTGTTATCGTCGTATCCCATCCAGACACCCGCTACATAGTCGGCGGTGAACCCAATGAACCACGCATCGCGGGCCGCTTGAGTCGTGCCCGTCTTCCCAGCCGCCTGGCGATCAGGCACGGCTGCACGGCGACCTGAACCTTCCGTCACGACTTTGGACATCATGTACATGAGTTCACCGGCAGCGGTTTCGTTGATGACCCGTTCGCCAATCCCACCTGTGGTGTCCATAAGCGGCGCGTCGTCGCCTTGGAGGCGCAGTTCCACCAGACCATAGGGCGTCACGGATGAACCACCATTAAGAATACCTGCATAGGCACCGACCATTTCCAACAAGGTCGCTTCAGACGCACCAAGCGCCATGGCGGGGCTGTCTGCCAGCGCACTTTCAATTCCGAAATCCCGCGCCACACGTTGGACAAGGTCGCGCCCGACACTCTCCGAGATCTTCACCGCCGGGATATTGAGCGAGTCTTTGAACGCATGGGTTAGCGTGACATTGCCATAATACTCGTTGGTATAGTTCTTGGGGCACCATTCGCCTGAGCCCGGGATGTTGAGACAGTAAGGGGCGTCATTAACCGTGTCGTTCGGACTGTAGCCGAGCTCCAGCGCGGTGGCGTAGACAAACGGCTTGAACGCGGAACCGGTCTGGCGCTTGGCTTGGGTGGCTCGATTGAACCCACCGGGCACTTGGGCGCCACGACCACCGACCATGGCGCGCACGGCACCATCCGCGCTCATCACAATTACCGCCGCTTGGGCCAATGATCCTTCTCGCACCTTTGTCTCGAAGACCACTTGGACAGCCTCTTCCGCCGCCCGCTGAAGACGTTGATCAAGCGTAGTCAGGATCACCACGTCCTCGGTCGTATTACGCGTGAAAAACTCTGGTCCCTCTGACATCACCCAATCGGCGAAGTATGCGCCTGCGCGGCGCTGCGCCGCGGGGGAGAGCTGTGCTGGATTGTTTGTTGCAACCTCTCGCTCCGCAGCAGAGAGATACCCTTGTTCCTCCATCAGGCGCAGGACCGTGGCCGCACGGCGTCTGGAGCGATCGATGTTGTTGGTGGGTGCATAGCGGCTAGGAGCCACCAAAAGCCCCGCCAACATCGCCGATTCCGCGGCATTCACCTCGCGTGCGGATTTGCCAAAGTAGCGCTGGCTGGCCGCTTCAAACCCACGAGATCCCGCCCCAAGGAAGGCACGGTTCAGGTAGATTGAGAGGATGTCATCCTTGGAGTATTTGGCCTCCATCGCCAGCGCATACGTCGCTTCGCGGACTTTGCGCCACAAGGATCCCGATCGGCACTCGGATTCATAGGCACGCTCGCTCTCCCAGACGTTTGGGTCAAACGGCTGGCCCATGCATAGTAGCTTTGCCGTCTGCTGTGTGATCGTCGACCCGCCATGCCCCGATAATGGGCCGCGTCCTTCGCGCAGGTTGATGCGAACCGCGCTGGCAATGCCACGCGGACTTACGCCTATATGGCGGTAGAAGCGTTTGTCCTCAGTGGCGACGACCGCGTTTTTTAGGTGCGGCGAGACCTGACCCACATGGACAACACCGCCGAATTGATCGCCACGCCAGGCAAAGACATCGCCCTCGCGATCTGTGAGCGTAACCGACCCACGCGCGCGTCCATCAAACAAATCACCGACCTCCGGCAGAGTCGCCCAGTAATAGAGCACCCCGCCGGCAAGGATGATTAACGCGACTGCGGTAATCCGCACCGACGTGCGCCACACAAGACGGAGTACCCACCTGATCGCAAACCAAAGCCAGCCGAACACGCCCTTGGGACGCGCAGCGGTACGGCGTTTGGTCTTCTTGCGTGGCTTTCGCTTTGGTGGTGCGGGTTTTGCGCCATAGCGGCGGTCCGCAACCAATCGAGATTTGGTGCGTTTGGAATCACTCATGCGTGTCACTGCTCAGGTCACGTCGTTGCCGTTATCTTACACCGACAACAGGACCTTGTTGAGAGAGACGGAGCCGCGACTCCGTTTTTATTTTGCTTAATTTTTGCGCTTGCTTTGTTGTTTGCCCTCTTTTTGAGCAAATTGTCCAACTTATGCAGCCCAAAAAGGCTTCTAACCCTGCCATCGGCGATGTGATCCGGCATTTCTCTCCCATCCACAGTGCGGGCACCTGCCTGCTGACGACAAAGGGGGTCATTCGTGAAACTCATCATAGCGACAATCAAGCCATTTAAGCTTGAAGAAGTCCGCGAAGCGCTGACGGAAATCGGCGTGCGCGGCATGATGGTGACCGAGATCAAGGGCTTCGGCTCTCAATCTGGACATACTGAGATATATCGTGGCGCGGAGTACGCCGTGAACTTCGTGCCGAAGGTCAAATTGGAGATCGTCGTGGCAGCGTCCATGGCCGAACAGGTGATGGATACGATCACCAAAACCGCTCAAACCGGCAAAATCGGCGACGGCAAGATTTTCGTCCTCGACGTGGCTCAGGCCCTGCGCGTGCGCACCGGCGAGACCAACGAAGACGCTCTGTAAAACACCCGACAAACAAGGTGATATCCAAGATGAAACTCAAGACACTTCTGACCGCCAGCGCGTTGATCGCCCTTCCCGGTCTGGCGCTTGCACAAGAGGCCCCGTCGTTCGACGAGATCGGCCCCTACATCATGACAACTCTGCTCTTCTGCATGGCAGGTTTCCTCGTCTTCTTCATGGCTGCCGGCTTCGCCATGCTCGAAGGTGGTCTGGTGCGTTCCAAGAACGTGACCATGCAGATGACCAAGAACATCGCACTCTTTTCCATCGCGGCCATCATGTACTGGCTCGTGGGCTTCAACACGATGTACCCCGGTGATTTCAACGGGTACTTCGCGATTGGTGGCCAAACCGTGCTCGATCCGGTGGGTGTTGCCGCAGCGGACGCCGCGCTGGATTACGCCTCCATTGGTTCCGACTTCTTCTTCCAGTTGGTGTTTGTGGCTGCGACCGCGTCCATCGTGTCGGGGGCCGTGGCGGAACGCATCAAACTATGGCCTTTCCTCATCTTCGTCGTTGTACTGACGGGTATTATGTACCCAATCTCCGGCTCCTGGCAGTGGGGCGGCGGTTGGCTCTCCGAAGCAGGTTTCTCCGACTTCGCGGGGTCCACAGTTGTGCACTCCGTGGGTGGCTGGGCTGCTCTGGCTGGTGTCATCGTCCTCGGCCCACGTTTGGGCAAATACAAAGACGGCAAAATCAACCCCATGCCTGGCTCCAACCTCGCGCTGGCGACGCTCGGCACATTCATCCTTTGGCTCGGCTGGTTCGGCTTCAACGGCGGCTCGCAGCTTGCCATGGGTACTGTGGGTGACGTCTCCGACGTGTCGCGCATCTTTGCCAACACCAACATGGCCGCTGCAGCGGGTGCCGTGACGGCGTTGATCCTTACCCAAGTGCTTTACTCGAAGCCTGACCTAACCATGGTGCTCAACGGCGCGCTCGCGGGCCTCGTGTCCATCACGGCTGAGCCTCTCGCTCCAACGCTCTTCGGCGCGCTCTGGATCGGTGCCGTGGGCGGTGTGATCGTGGTCTTCACTGTGCCACTGCTCGACAAGTTGAAAATCGACGACGTGGTCGGTGCGATCCCGGTCCACCTCTTCGCAGGCATCTGGGGCACCATTGCAGTGATCTTCTACGGCGAAGCCAGCATCGTGACGCAGCTCACAGGTATCGTGGCCTATGGCGTGTTCACCTTCCTGGGTTCCTTAATCCTGTGGTTTATCCTAAAGGCCGTCATGGGCATCCGCGTCAGCGAAGAGGACGAAATGACGGGTCTCGACATGGCCGAACTCGGAATGGAAGCCTACCCAGAGTTTTCGAAAGGCTGATCCTCCCTTCAGCTCAGTAGACTGTACCCGGGCGTAGCGTACGCCCGGGTTTTTCTTTTGACGATGCTATCTGCACGATTGGCCCTCCGAACTGTGCAGATAACCTTCACAACGTCGCCACAAGCGCGCGCTTTCGTTACGCAATCTCAACAAGATGCCAAAAACTTCCGCTGCACGCCCAAAGGCGTGCGTATCGAGCATGCGCATAGCGCATTCCGCTCAAGTAAAATCAGTGCCGCGGATTGGAGAGCTGACGCTCAAGCTCGTCAATCGCGCGCTCGACATCCTCGGGGTCCTGAGACGGCACGGCGTAGTTTCCCCCCATCCACTTGGCGAGGTCAATGTCCGCACAACGCTTTGAGCAAAACGGGCGATACGCCTTCTCAGTCGCTTTGGCACAAATTGGACAGCTCATCGCACCCCTTTCTTCATTGCACCTCTGACAGAGGCGCGCGGACCCGCGCGCGGTTGAGCTCAAAATGCCCCAAGTTGGTCCAGCCGACCAGAGTGGTTTCTACCGGGTCCGCCTTGAATGCAGCGCGCAGCGCGCCTTCGAGGGTACGACGGTCCTTCTTTGGCATAGGCGCAAAATCAATCACAACTTGACCACCCAAACCACGCAGACGCAACTGCCGTGCCAAACCACGGGCGCAGGCCAAATTCGCCTTGAGCCCCGCGGCAGGTGACCCATCGCCGCCCGTGTTCACGTCCACCGCCACAAAGGCCCGCGTGGGTTCGATGATCATCGAACCAGCCTCAGGGTGTTCCAGTTCGTCGATCTGCTCCAAAACGCCGTGCTCTTCGAAACAGCCGGCGCCTGAAACCACCTCGTCAGCATCCCATTCACGCCAGGCCATCTGATGCGGACCGTCGCCCTCCACCAGCAACTCCGGCGCGCCAGAGGCATCAGCAATCACGGCGCGCGCCAGGTCGCGCATGGCCAAGATGTCATCGGCAATCTCATCCGCGCCCGCTTCGGCACAGGACGAGCGCAGGATTAGGCCAAAGCCATCCCCCTCCATCGTCTCATGGGCAATCTCCAAAAGCGCATCCCGCAAGTCTTCGTCCTTGATCTGACGCGAGATGTTCAGCCCCGGCGCTTCTGGTGTCACGATAGCAAAACGGCTTTTGAACAAAATCTTGGTGGTGACCGCAGGCGCCTTGCCAGGTTCTGGACGCGAGTTGACTTGAACCAACAGGCTCTCGCCCTGCTTCAAGCCTTTCACCTGCCGCAGGAAAAATTGCCCATCGGGCGCACTGAGAAACATCCCGCCTTGACCCTTCATCGGACGATCGGCCTTGGCGCGGTAAATCGCACCGGGCCGCACGCCGGCGCCATCCACCAGCACATCCTCAAGCTTGCCATCCACCAAAAGCGCCGCCGCTTCGACATCACCCAGATGATCCAAAAGCACTTGCCGGCTCATGATCGCCACATTGGGTATCCTGCTGCTTGGAGCATCCCCGCAGTCTCAGCCAAGGGCAGCCCCATGATGGCGGGGTATGACCCTTCGATCCACGGGATGAACGCGCCAGCCGGGCCTTGGATGCCATAGCCCCCCGCCTTGCCGCGCCAATCGTCCGTCGCGAGATAGGCGTTGAGCTCTTCATCCGAGAGCCGCTTCATCTTGACCGAACTGACCACGTCACGCTCCCAAATCTTATCCGCTGTGCGCACAGCGATCGCCGTGATCACACGGTGACGGCGGCCTGAGAGTTTGATCAAAAACTCCGCCGCCTCTCCCGCATTGGCGGGTTTGCCCAGGATGCGACGGCCCAAAGCGACCGTTGTGTCGGCACATAGCACGATCTCATCCGGCCCCACCGCCATGGCCTCGGCCTTTTGGCGGGCAATACGCTGGCAATAGGGGCGGGGCAATTCTTTAGGGAGCGGGTCTTCGTCAATGTCAGGCGGGCGCACATCGGTAATTTTAACGCCCAATACCCCCAACAGCTCACGCCGCCGAGGGCTTCCAGATCCAAGGATCAGTTTCACTTATTTAAAACGGTAGTTGATCCGACCTTTTGTGAGGTCGTAGGGCGTCATTTCCACTTGGACTTTGTCGCCAGCCAGAACACGGATGCGGTTCTTGCGCATCTTGCCTGCCGTATGTGCGATGATCTCATGGCCGTTTTCCAGCTCGACCCGAAATGTCGCATTTGGCAGGAGTTCCTTCACGACGCCGGGAAATTCGAGCAGTTCTTCCTTGGCCATGGTCTCTCCTTCGTTGCATTCCGCGCTCCACCGCGCGTGCGCTTAAGTGAGGCCTGATCATTCATATTTCAAGGGCTTTGTGGCCCCTGCGACACAATTGTGACCTCTCCGTCACGCCCACTTTGCTCGCCCCAATGGTCGCGTCCGGCCACAGAGCCTTCAACACGCACCCGTGCAATGGCGTCCAGTTCGACCTGCGTGCAGGTCCAGCCAGGTTGATTGAGCGCGCCTTGGGCGATCACCCCGGTGTCTGGGAACCCCAAATCAGGTGGGCCAAAGACACCACCGCCCCCCGTGTTCATGTCAACCGCCTCAGACCAATCGCAGGCCCCCACGGTCGAGGACATCACGCTCACACATTGCCCCTCAAGCGCGCGGGCCATGGCTCCAATGCGCACTCGCGAATACCCCGCCAGAGACTCAGTGCAGGATGGTACCAAGATCATATCCGCCTCCTTGAGCGCCCGTCCCAGCAGGGGAAACTCGCTGTCGTAACAGATGAGAATGCCGATTTTACCAAGGTCCGTTTCAAAGAGTTGGAGTGGCCCGCCAGACACGACCTTCCACGGATCACGTTCGAACTTTGTCATGATCTGCTTGTCCTGGTGCCCAATAAAGCCCTGCGGCCCAAAGAACCGCGCGCGGTTCACCGGACGATCCACACCCACAAAGACCGGCGCCGATGCTGCGAGGATATGCACCCCGAAACGCTTGGCCAAGTCTGCGTGAAGCGCATCTGCGGCCGGCACATGTTCGGCCACGGCATGGAGCGAACGCTCCAGGTCCAATGCCACATCGCGACCAGCCAACGTCGACAGCTCCAGTGCGCCATATTCGGGAAAGACCAGCAATTGCGCGCCCTCTTGCGCGGCCTCGGCCACCCACATCTCGATCTTGGCGGTATAGTCGGCCCAGTTGTCCAACCAGCTCATTTCATAGGCCGCGGCGGCAACGGTCACACCCATGGGAGGTCTCCTCAAATGTCTATGTCCAAACTGACCGGAAAATGATCCGACGCCAAAAGCAAAGCCTCGCGCAACTCGGGCGCGCGCCAGCATCCCGGGTCATCAAACGGATGCCAAATGCGCCAGCGACCGCCTTTTGCTTTCAACTCGTCGGAGACAAAGATGTAATCCAATAGCGCCTGCAAAAATCGGTGCTCCTCGCGAATAAAAAACCGCGCTGTGGTCGGCTGGGCCATCAAACGCTTCTGAAGCGCGCGCGAGGCGTGCGGGTCGTAGAGCCGTCCTGCCTCATCGCCATCGCCTCGGATGATCTCCACGGAAGATCGGCCAAAAAGCTCTTCGAACTCATCAAGGCCGGGCCCGTCGTTGAGGTCCCCCATGACCATCACCGTCTCATCCGCCTGCAGGTGTTCTGCAATGCGCACGCGCAACCAAATGGCCTGGGCCAGTTGCTTGCGGCGGTTCGCAATGGAGGCGCGCATGACTTGGTCGCGGGTCTTGGCCCCATGGGGCGCTTTGGATTTCAGATGTGCCCCGATCAGGCGCAATTCCGTGCCCTTGGCCGTCGTGGCCGCCAACTCCAGGGGCGGCTTGGAGAAGTGCACGCGGTCGCGGTGGGCATCCACATCGAGGTCGATGCCAAACTCGCCGTCAAAGCGCGGAGCGTCACGGCTCTCTTTTGGATCGTGCGTCACGGTGAGCGCGTCGGGATCATAGAGCAACATAATCTCTTGCTGTGTCTGGTTCTGAAACCCGAGCATGGTCTTTCGAGCCCGCAGCTCAAACGACGCCGCAAATCGCTCCAGCGCGGCCACTCCGTCGCGTCGTGCGTGGGTGTCGGGTGCTTCGATCACCATGACCGCATCAGCATCCAGCGCGCTAAAGACAATCCCAAGCGCCTCTGTTTGCTGTGCCTTGGTCACATCATGCCGCGCCGACCAGCTGTGATCGGCAATCAGCCCCGCCTCTTCATCAAAAAGCGCGTCGAACCATTCCACGTTGTAGGTGGCAAACCGCATGGTCTCTCCGTTCCTGTTCGGCCCAAGATGCACTACTTTTTCGCGCGGCGCAGCCCTTTCCAGAATCGGGTCAGAAGTGCTAGGTGTTGGGGTATGAAGGATTTGTCCCCCAATATGAGCCACACCCCCACCATTCGTCAGCTGGACGAAGCCGCCATTAATCGCATTGCCGCGGGCGAGGTTGTGGAACGACCGGCGTCGGCCGTCAAAGAACTCATTGAAAATGCGCTCGACGCCGGTGCCACGCGCATTGATGTGGATGTGGCCCAGGGCGGTAAACTCTTGATCCGGGTGACCGACAACGGCTTTGGTATCGCGGCGGGTGACCTCCCGCTGGCACTGTCGCGCCATGCCACGTCTAAGATCGATGGCTCAGATCTGCTGAACATCCACACATTTGGCTTTCGGGGCGAAGCGCTGCCATCGCTTGGCGCGGTAGGTCGGTTGAAAATCCAATCCCGCGTGTCCGGTGCCGATCCCCATGAAATCCACGTCGAAGGCGGCGAGATGGGGCCCGTGCGGCCCACAGCCCATGGACCAGGCACAACGGTCGAATTGCGGGATTTGTTCTTTGCCACACCCGCACGGCTCAAATTTCTACGCAGTGACCGGGCGGAGATGCAGGCGGTCAGCGATGTGGTGAAGCGATGTGCCATGGCCGCGCCCTCCTGTGGTTTTCGCCTAACGGAATGCACTGAAGCACCGCGAGTGCTCTTTGAATCACCGGCGGAGCCTGGTCTGGTGGCCGATGCGCTCTCGGCGCGGTTGCGGCGGATCATCGGCAATGACTTCATCGACAACGCTATCGCCATTGACGCCGAACGCGAGGGGCTGACGCTCACCGGTTTTGCCGCCCTGCCCACCTACTCCCGCGGCGCGGCGGTGGCGCAGTATTTCTTTGTGAATGGGCGCCCGGTGAGGGACAAGCTCCTGATCGGGGCGCTGCGCGGCGCCTATTCCGATTTCCTGAGCCGCGACCGGCATCCGGCGGTGGCGCTTTATCTCGAATGCGCTCCTGAGCGGGTCGATGTAAACGTGCACCCGGCGAAGTCAGAAGTCCGGTTTCGCGATCCTGGGTTGGCCCGGGGTTTGGTTGTCTCTGCGCTCAAGCATGCCTTGGCCGAAGCAGGGCACCGCGCCTCAAGCACGGTCTCTGATGCGGCTCTTGGGGCGCTCCGCCCAGAGCCCATATCGCCAAGGGTGTATCAGATGGACCGTCCCTCACGCGGAGGCATTCAGCGCAGCTTCCACGCTCAGGCTCTGGTCCGGCAAGAGGCGGGTTTTGCGGAGATGTCTCGCGACTACAGCGCGCAGATTGTGGAGCCCGTCGTGGAAGATGAGAGCATTGAGGACAGGCCCGAACGCCTGCCACTCGGGGCCGCGCGGGCGCAATTGCATGAGAATTACATCTTGGCCCAGACAGAGCGTGGCTTGGTGATCGTCGATGCCCATGCCGCCCATGAGCGGTTGGTCTATGAACAGCTTAAGCACCAGATGGCCGAGAACGGTGTTGCAGCGCAGGCCTTGTTGATTCCGGAGATTGTGGAACTCTCTGCCCAAGACACCGAACGGCTGTTGGCCCTTGCGGATCAGTTCCGCAATTTTGGCCTCACGATCGAAGCTTTTGGTCAGGGCGCAATTGCGGTGCGAGAGACCCCTGCGCTCTTGGGGGAGATCAATGCCCGCGCACTCATTCTTGATATTCTGGATGAATTGGCGGACCAGGGGAGCAGTTCGCTAGTGCAAGAGAAGCTCGATGCGATCCTGTCGCGGGTGGCCTGCCACGGCTCGGTGCGCACGGGGCGGCGCCTGCGCGGCGAAGAGATGAATGCGCTCCTGCGGGAGATGGAGGCCACGCCGCATTCGGGGCAATGCAACCACGGGCGGCCCACCTATGTGGAGCTTGCCATGGCTGACATCGAAAAGCTCTTTGGTCGCGCATGATCCAGCTTGGCGCGCTCACGATTGATTTGTCGAACCCTCTGCATCTTGCCGGATTGTTTGGTGCGCTTGTTTTGGGGATCATCTTCGCCATGCTTATCGTGTTGATACGCGCCTCGGGGCGGTCGACTCGGGCGATGGAGCCGTTGAACTACCAACTGGCCAATCTCGGGGCGCGGGTTGAAGGCCTATCGCAAGGACAAGAGCGATTGAGCGGGGGGCTCAGCCATGTGTCCGAAACCCAGACCCAAGCGCAAACCGCGATGCTGCAATTGATGGAACAGCGGCTGGCCGAGGTTCAGGAGAAAATGAATGAGAACCTCATGGGATCGGCCCGGCGCACAGCCCATAGCCTGGGCGAGTTGCAGCAGCGGTTGACGGTCATCGACAAGGCACAGGAAAATATCACCAAGCTGTCGGGCAATGTGCTCTCGCTCCAAGACATCCTGTCAAACAAGCAGACGCGTGGTGCCTTTGGGGAAATTCAGCTCAACGACATTGTCTCTAAGGCCTTGCCCTCGGACAGCTATAGCCTTCAGGCGACGCTCTCAAATGGCAAGCGCGCGGATTGTTTGATCCACCTGCCGAACCCACCGGGGCCGATTGTGGTGGATGCGAAGTTTCCGCTGGAAGCGTATGAGATGCTGCGATCCGCGGAGACGCAAGACCAAGCCAATCGCGCGGCCCAGCAGATGCGGCTCAGCCTGCGCAAGCACATCAAGGACATTTCAGAGCGTTACATCATCGAGGGTGAAACCGCCGATGGCGCTCTGATGTTTCTGCCCTCTGAGGCGGTATATGCCGAATTGCATGCCAACTTCCCCGAGCTTGTGCGCGAAGGCTTTGCTGCGCGGGTATGGATCGTGTCGCCGACCACCTGCATGGCGACGTTGAACACGATGCGGGCGATCCTCAAAGATGCGCGGATGCGCGAACAGGCCGGTGCGATCCGCAAGGAACTCGCGCTTTTGTTTGCGGATGTGGAGCGGTTGGGGACGCGTGTGGGCAATCTCGATCGACATTTCACGCAGGCCTCCAAGGACATCGAGGAGATCAAAATCAGCGCCGACAAAGCGGGCAAACGCGCGCGGCGGTTGGATAACTTCGATTTCGAAGAGATCGCACCAGAGAGTGATCCAAAGGTGGTGCCTATTTCGGGAGAGTGAGCACTTTGGCTTATGGTCTCGAACCGGCTGCGCCGATCCGACTGATTGTGGGCTCTGCCCACGCACTTTTGACAATCGCCAAACAGTGTTCCCAAGTTGCCAGTGACAATGGGAGCGGTGCTATTGGTTTGAAAAACTTCCATTCGCTGCAGACAGCACTCTCAGAATCGATGCTGTTCATCCCGCCAAAAGCAAATGGGCGAGAAGCGGACGAAGCGATTTTGCGCTGCGGCTGCGCCAATGGCCGGTTTCTTGCGTAGTCATCATGTGACTTCAGGTTGGATAGAACAGTCGCCTGTTCCGCCTATGCCTCCTTCGCGAGGACAATCAATCGCAGGAATCTCATCAGGCATTGAACAGGAGGCGAGTGCAATAAGAAGAAAGATGACTAATACTCTACGGATCATTTGGGTTGGCCTCACTGCTTACATCGTCGAAAAAAAACCCACCGGCGCGGAATCTGTGGAGCCCGTCCTCGGTGGCAGGAAAGCCTCGGGCCATAGTATCTAGTTCTTCCAGTGTTTGCCTCATTCGAGTTCGAAAGTGCCGGTCCAGATGCGAAATTGCGCTTGCCGATAAGCCCTTGTAGTGGACGCCCATGTCGTAATTCCTTCCTCCATCAACCACGTTTGAAA
>JAKVBH010000024.1 GCA_022447495.1 Marinovum sp.
CCCAAGCTGGTGATGAAATCCACAGGGTTTGGTAACGCACTTAAAGCTTACCAAGTGGCCGACGAACGGCTCACCGCGCTCAAAGAGCTTGAGAAGACCAACCCCAAGTTTGCCACTGTCTTTGACAAGGTGTTCCCGATCGTCGTGAACCTCTCGCTTGCGGGGGCCAATGCGCAGATGGGATTTGCCGATGCCACCAAGGCGCTGGACTACGTGAACACCTCGCTGGGGCTGTTCAATGACGTGGTCGGGGAAATCGAGTCGAACCTGGAATGATGGTCTGCCGTTCATGCCCTTTGCCGGTTCCAGACACCGCCCCGAATTTTGGCGGGCATGTCTCAACAGGCATTGGGTGTGGCGGCACCATACCCCAGACCTATGGCTCATGTTTGAGCCAGGACCGAAAAGATCGGAGCTGTATAGATGGACGGTAAAAAGAAGTTTTCGATCGACATGAAGATTAGCCCCTTTGGGGAGTTCCGCGGCCGCTCTGCGCCGGACTGGTTCGTGGCGCGGCCCAAGTTAATGGCCCTGGTTAAAGACATCCCCATCAAACGCACCTTGATGCTTGACCCCAAGAAGTGGACGCAAAAGGATTTGGAACAAGGCATCTATGCCGTGGCCAAATATGAGCTGGCCATTTTCTCCACCGCCCTGTCGACGATGCAAAAAGACATCGACAAAGCGATCCCGCCCAAAGAGCGTAAGAACAAGAAATTTACCTCGAACACCAAGAACGAGAGCAAAGAAGAGGGGGCCGCGCTTTCGGTTGCGGAGACCAAGGTCAAAAAGCTCTATGCCCGCATCTCCAAGCAGATCACGGACAAGATCGACAACGCGCTTGATGAAGTCGAGGCCGACAAGGGCGACAATAAATCTGCGCTCAAAGCGGGCAAAGAGGCGCTCAAGAAGTTTGGCGATATGGACACCAAAAACATGTTCTCCGGCCCTGCCGAGGGTGTTCAAAAAGCGCTCAACGATATGGCATCCCTTGTCGGTAAATCCGGCAATCCTAATGATGCCGCCGGGCTGAAAAAGATGAATACCGCGTTGGACGCCGTGAACAAAGAGTTCGAAGCAAAGGCCAAAGCGGCCCAGAACGTCGCGCAATACCTTCTGCAAAAAGGCGCCAAGATGGCCAAGGACGACAAAGCCGATCCCGCGCTTAAACAAGTGGGAGAGGCTATTGCCAAGAATGGAAATCTCAAAACCGCGATTGGCAAGTTGACTGCCACCGTGGCGAGCTTTGACAAATCGCTTAGTGAGACAGTGTCCAAGGTCAGAAATGGTGGCATCTCGGCGGCCAATTTGCGCAGCTTGGGCAAGGCTTTTTTAGATGCCCACCGTGGCAAAGACAAAGCCGTGGATGAGGCCGTCTCAGCGGTCAAAATCGTGAGCAAAAAGTTCACCAACGTTGTAAAAGCGGTAACGTAAATGTCGGTGGATCAGGGAGATAGATCGTGTCTGGCGATGTAACGGATCAAATCGAAACAGCGGGACATCGGGCCAAGCTTCGGGCGTTTTTGGAGAAGCCCTGGGTTCAGGGTTTTTTCCTGGCGGTTGTCATCCTTAACGCGATCATTCTTGGGGTGTCGACGTCGGAATATTTGACATCTCGCATGGGGAGTATGCTGGGCCAGATCGACGATTTGATCATTGCGATCTTTGTTCTTGAGATGGCACTTAAACTCTACGCGTACGGCTATCGGTTCTTCTTCTCGGCGTGGAATATTTTCGATCTGTCGATTGTCATAATCTCACTGATGCCTGCCTCCAACACCTTGTCCGCACTGCGGGGTCTGCGCGTGATCAGATCGATGCGTGTGCTCTCGGCCATCCCGCAAATGCGGGCGGTCATTCGCGCTCTTTTTGATGCTCTGCCCGGAATGGGGGCGGTGATGATGTTGATGCTCATCATCTTTTACGTATTCGCGGTCATGGCCACCGTGCTCTACGGTGCAGATTTTCCTGAATGGTTCGGATCGCTTGGCGCCTCGCTATATTCTTTGTTTCAGATCATGACGCTTGAGAGTTGGTCCATGGGGATCGTGCGCCCCGTCATGGAACAGCACCCTACGGCTTGGGCCTTCTTCGTGCCCTTTATCATCTGCACGGCGTTTGCTGTGCTCAACCTTTTCATTGGTCTCTTGGTCAACACCATGCAATCGGCGGTGGAGGAAGAGACAGAGGCTGAGTTTGAGCGCCTGCGCGAATTGGTCCGTGCCGAGACAGACCAAGTTGATGCGCATGTTTTGGCGCTCAAAGATGAGGTGACGGCCCTGCGCGAAGAATTGCGCAAAACGCGCGAGGAAGGTCGATGAGCGACAGCCAAAAATTCATCGCTCGTAACCGCGCACCCCGAGTTCAGATCGAATATGATGTGGAGCTGTATGGGGCGGAAAAAAAGGTCCAGTTGCCTTTTGTCATGGGTGTGTTTTCCGATCTTTCAGGCAAGTCGGAAAAGCCCCCCGTGGACAATCGCAAATTCCTCGAAATCGATGTCGAAAATTTTGACGAACGCATGAAGTCTGTGGCGCCGCGTGCCCAATTCTCGGTGCCCAATACGTTGACGGGAGACGGCAATCTCACAGTCGATTTGACGTTTGAGAAGATGGATGATTTCTCGCCCACGGCCATTGCGTCTAAAGTTGATACCCTCAAACCGCTGCTGGATGCGCGCACGCAGCTTAGCAACTTGATGACTTACATGGATGGTAAGGCAGGTGCCGAGGCGCTCTTGGATAAGATCGTCTCAGACCCTGCTTTGTTGGCGGCCTTGGGTGGTGGAGCGACAGCTCAGACATCGGACACCGACGCGACCTTGGCCGGTCTGAAAGCGGCTGTGTCAGAGGCCGAACCCAAAGAAGACGGTTTAACCGAAACCCTTTCGGCACTGGCTGCGCAGGCCCCAACACAGGCCGCTCCAGACACGTCAGTGGCGGATGCGCTGTCCACGCTTACTCCGGTTGCGGAAGAAGCCCCGGAGGATAAAACTTCAGACGTCTTGGCTGGTTTGGCCGATGCTACGCCAAGTGCACCTGAGCCAGACGGTCTAGACGTCGACGGCATTTTGGGGCGTCTCGATGCACCTGCGATTCAAGAGACAAAAGACACCTCCGCCGATGTACTGGCGGGGATCGACGCGCCTGCGCTCACCGATGATGAAGACAGCACCGATGATGTCTTGGCCGGGATCGAAGCTGTTCCAGATGTGGTCGAGCAAGCAGACCCTCTCGACGATGTCCTCTCTGCCATCGACGGTCCTGGGGATGTCGCGGATCCTGGCGATAACATGGATGACGTGCTCTCCGGCATAGAAGCGCCCGTGGTTGAAGAGAGCGACGATCAAGACCTAGACGTACTCCTAGGCAGCATTAAAGCTCCGACCGAGGACGCAGCAGACGACGTCACAAATGATGTGCTCGCTGGGATCGAAGCACCCGCAGCGGATGCCAAACCGACCGACGATCTCGATGATATCTTGGGGTCGGTTGATGCATCGGAACCTGTTGTCGAAGAGGGGCCGGATATCGGGGATGTTTTGCAAAGCATCGAGGTCCCCGAAACTACACCGGAAGAAAACGACGAAACGGATGACGTTCTGGCGGGTCTTGAATCGCGGGTTGCCACTGAGGAGCCGGACGAAGATCTCGACGCATTGTTGGGAAGCATTGAAGCACCCGATGAGCCTGCGGCCGAGCAAGATGATCTTGATTCCTTGCTCGGTGGGATTGAGACCATCGACACGGCCGAGGGCGACGACGGTACAGATGACATCCTCGCGGGGCTGGACGAACCTGATGTTGAAGAGGAAGAGAGCGATGATCTTGATGCGGTCTTGGGCAGCATCGAAGCCGCACTAGAGGATGACGCGGACGACCACAGCACGGATGATGTCCTGGCGAGTGTCGAAACCCCTGTCGAAGACGAAGACGAAGATGATGAAATCGACGTACTCTTGAGCGGGTTGGAGCCTGTGCCGGAAGCCGAAACCGCGGAGGATACGGTTGATGTTCTGGCTGGTTTGGAGGCGGTGGCTGGCGCGTCAGCGGCTGAAGACGATCTCGATGGGCTTTTGAGCGACCTGGCCGCAGATGCGCCTGAAGAGGCCGACGACAATGACGACTTGGATGCCTTGTTGGGCGACCTGGCGGAGGATGCGCCCAAGGAGGCCGTTGACGAAGGCGATCTTGACGCGCTCTTGAGCGGGATCGAAGCCGTCGAAGAGACGCCGGAGACGGACAAAGCGGACGATATTCTCGCGGGTCTGGACGCCGTAGAAGAGCAGACCACTGACGAAGATGACCTCGACGTTCTTCTGGGTGATTTGGCCGAGACCTCTGACGACGCTACCCCTGCCACAGAAGATGATCTTGATGCCTTGCTCGGGGACTTGGATGACGACGTGCCCCGCGAGGCAGACGACAATGGAGATGATTTAGATGCGCTTTTGAACGACCTTGGTTCAGACACAGAAACAGAAAAAGACATAGACACGCCGGACGAAGACGACGACCTTGATGCGTTGCTGGCCGGGCTCGGTAACGTAGACGATCCGGCGGTTGACGAAGATGCAGGCGATGATCTTGACGCGTTGTTGAACGACTTGGAGGAGGCGCCCGAGGCCGCTGAGGACGACATCGCAGACGACGATCTTGACGCACTCCTGGCGGGTCTTGGTAGCGACGACGACACAAGTAACGACAACGATGATGCCGACGATGAGACGTTGGGCGATGCCGATGATCTGGACGCCCCGCTCACGGATGGAGATGCCGCACCGGCCACGGTGGCCGCGCCCACAGGGCCGCGCCAATCGCCGTTTGGGACAATGACCCCTGAACGTCCGGCACGTGACAGCTTGCATCGCCCGACCTTCCGCATTGCGCTCTTTGGCGATTTCACGGGCCGCGCGGCGCGCGGTTTGATGGAGGTGGGCGACGCCTTGGCCGAGAAGACGGCCATCGAATTGGACGTCGACACAATCGATGATGTGATCGCGCGTTTTGCCACAACGCTGACCTTGCCAATGGGGACCGAAGGCAAAGGCATCGAAATCAAGCTCAACGAGCTTGAGGATCTTCACCCCGACGAGCTCTATGAAAACGTCGAGCTTTTTGCGGCCATTGCTGGGTTGCGCCAACAGTTGAACGTGGGTTCCATGGCTGCCAACACAGTCGGCCAGTTGCAATCCTGGTCGCAGGAATTTGGCCAAAGCATCAAGATCCCGAAACGATCAGCCAGCACGTCCATTCCCGCGGATCGCAAGCTGAGCGATTTTCAGGCCTTGATCGGCGACACCACCGGACGGTTGACCCAAGCCAGCCCAGCAGAGGATTTCATCGCTCAGATCGTGGGGCCGCATGTCCTAAAGGCGCCGGATGCCGGGGCAGAGGGGATGAAGCAGGCGGTTGATGAGGCATTGTCGGGTGCCATGCGGATGATCCTGCATCATCCTGACTTCCAAGCCTTGGAGGCGCAGTGGCGTTCGCTTGATTTCTTGGCACGTCGGATTGAGACCGACAGCACGCTGCGCATCGACCTCTTTGATGTCTCGGCCGAAGAATTGGCCACGGATTTGGCATCGCAAGAAGAGTTGAGCGAAAGCGGGCTGTTCCGCTTGCTCAATCGCGATCTTGATCCCGAGGACGGGGCAGGGGGCTTCTCCGCGCTCTTTGGCCTTTATACTTTTGAAGAGACCCCGCCCCATGCGGAGCTTCTTGCGCGGGTTGCCCATGTGGCGGCTCATGTCGATGCGCCGTTCTTTGCAGCCATGTCGCCAAGTTATCTTGAGACGGCGATGGAAGACCGGCATCCACTCGTCGCTGAACGTTGGGATCAGGTGCGTGGTTTGGTCGATGCGGGTTACCTTGGCCTTGCTTCGCCACGGTTCTTGTTGCGCCAACCCTATGGGTCAAAATCAGAGCCAATCGATGAGTTCGAGTTTGAAGAGTTTACCGCGCAAGAGGGCTTGCGTGGCATGCTTTGGGCTAACCCGGTTGTGCTTGTCGCGGTGCTTTTGACTGCGACGCATAAAAAGGATGGCAAGGCGATGAATCTCGGTTCGTTGATGTCGCTTGGTGACTTGCCGTTCTTCTACACCAATGACCGGTTTGGAGATCAGGTGGCGTTGCCCTGCACGGAGCGCAATCTCACCTCCGATCCTGCCCAAGCGACTTTGGCACGAGGTTACATGCCGGTGGTCTGGGTGAAAGGTCGCAACGAGGTGCGCCTTGCCTCTTTCCGTTCGTTGGGCGGTGACGAAATTCTCGGCCCTTGGGCCGGTGACCTGCCCCAACCCCCGCCGCAACCCACTCCTGTTGCGGCGGATGTCGAAGTGACGTTGAATACTGATGGCGACGTGGACGATGATGATCTCGACGCATTGCTCACTGGGCTTGATAGTGGTGACGATGATGACACTGATCTCGACGATCTTCTTGCCGGTTTCGGCGATGACGATGAAGGCGGGGATGAAGATGACATGGATGCCGATCTGGCTGCGCTCTTGGAGGGTCTTTGAATGAACGATACCCAGACCAAAGAGCTCCCAGAGACGCAGCCCGAGATCACGCTCATTGCCTTTGATCGCAAGAGCTTTTTTCTGTTTGATGGTGAACAGCACCTCAACCAGCTTTTGCTGGCGGATGGCGAGTTTCCCAAACCTGTGTTATGCGTGCACTTTGCGTCTAAGTTTGACGCGAGCCTCACTCTTGGCGAAGATGTGGGCCTTGGTGACCTCTGGGGCATTCACCCCGAGATTATCGAGCGGCTGCGCGATACCGATTGTTTGATTGAAACGGATGGCTGACGCGGGCCTGTTCGAGGATCATAGATGCCTAACGATACTTTAGAGCTTGAGAACCGACAAATCCGGATGGAGGGAACGTATTCCTCTTCTCCGGTGAACTTTAAGAACGCGCGGGTCGTTGAGAGTTTGAGTACGCTCACCGAAACGACGGTGGAGTTTTTCTCGACCAATGATGCGATTGATCTTCAAGACTTCCTCGGTGGGGACATCAATCTCATTGTGGAAACCGGTGACGGAGCAGAGCGGACCTTCAACGGCAGTGTGATCTCAGTTGAATATGTTGGGCTTTATCAGGGGCAATCGCATTTCGTGGCTGAACTGCGCCCTTGGTTGTGGTTCCTGACCCGTACCCATGACAGCCGCATCTTCCAGGAGATGACGGTGCTTGAGATCATTCAAGAGGTTCTGACCGATCACGGTTTTTGGCAGGATGTCGAGAAGAAGACGACCTCAACCTATCAACCGCGCACCTATTGCGTACAGTACCACGAGAGCGATTTCGATTTCATCAGCCGCCTGATGGAAGAAGAGGGCATTTACTACTTCTTCGAAAACGACGGCAAAAAGCTCAAGATGATATTGGCCGATAGTATTTCGGCCCACAGCCCGGTGCCGGATCACGCGTCGATCGAGTTTAAGTTCAAAGAAGAAGACTACCGCCGTCGCGCCGATCATATCTTTGATTGGGCCGAGAACACTGGCGTGACCACTGGCAAGGTCACGCTCAATGATTATGACTTTGAAAAGCCCAAAGCCGACGAGCGCAAGCCCAACTCAATTCCCAAGGGCAAACATCGGCACAAGTCCTATGAGCACTATCGCTATCCGGCCCATGCGCGGCCACCCATGGAGGGCAGTGCCTTTGCACGTGTCCGCCAGGAGGCGTTGGCCGTTCGGCACCTGATCTCTCGTGGGGCCGGGAATGTGCGCACCATGGGCGTGGGCCAGACGTTCAAGCTCAAAGAACACCCGCGCAAGAACAACAATATGGAGTATCTTGTCACCCGCGCGGTGCACACGCTCCAGATCGAGACCGACTACGAGAGCGAAGAGACGCGCAAGCCGCTTTTTGACAGCACCATTCCGGTCGATGAGGACAATCCCGACAGCTACCGCATTGTTTTTGATGTAATCCCCAAAAAGGAGCCGTTCCGCGCGCCGCAGGTGACCGAATGGCCTGCAATCTCGGGGATGCAAACCGCGGTGGTGACGGGACCTTCGGGCGAAGAGATCCACACCGACAAATACGGTCGCATCAAAGTTCAGTTCCATTGGGACCGTGACGGCGACAACAATGACAAAAGCTCATGTTGGGTGCGCTGTGTGATGCCCTGGACAGGTAAAAACTGGGGCATGATCCACATCCCACGCATCGGCAATGAGGTGGCCATCCACTTCGAAGAGGGTGACCCGGATCGGCCGATCTGTACCGGCATGCTCTATAATGCCGACAACATGCCGCCATATCCTCTGCCGGACGACAAGACCAAGACGGGGATCATGACCCGCTCCAGCAAGCAGGGGAACGCCAAGCATTACAACGAGCTTGTGTTTGAGGACAAAAAGGGCGCCGAGTTCATCCGCCTCAATGCCGAGCGTGACATGCTCGAAGTGGTCGAAAACAACAAAGAGGTATTTGTCGGGCACACCCACAAAAACCTTGGCGACCTGTCGCAAAGGGTCAATCGCAACAAAACCGAAGTTGTCCGCGAGGTTCGCACACACCTCGTCGGGATGATCGAAGACCTCACGGTGGGCATGGTCTATGACGAGGCGGTCGGGCTCTCCAAAGCTGAGACGATCGGCATCTACAAAGAAGAGACGATCGGTCTGACGAAACCGTCGATGGACAATATCGTCGAAGACATCGTGAACCTCGCCATCACCATTGGCGGCCCGATCAGTTCGCTGGCCTATGGCGGCAAATATGCCGATTTTGGTGCCGCAGCAACGGCGATCAGCTCGCTCTACGGCGCCTTGAAACAGCCTGGCAAAAAGATGTCCGTGAACGGCGTCTACGAAAAGATCATCACCGGCGACAAGATCACCACGGTTTCCAAATCCAAGAGCCCAAGCCCAGGCAAGAAGGGGAACGTGGAGACCAAGATCGAAGACGGCGATGAGACACACGAGATCACAAAAGGCAAATTCACCTCAAAAGTGAAAGGCAATCACGCGACCAAGGTTACCTCCGGCGATCTCAGCGTGAATGTCGACATGGGCAAAATCACCATGCAGGCGATGAAGTCCATTGAGCTCAAGGTTGGTGGCAACAAAATCCTGATTGACCAGAAAGGGATCACCGTCTCAGGCATCATGGTCACCGTCGAAGGCAAAGCGACCGTCGATGTTGGCTCCCCAATGACCACCGTTTCCGCCGATGCGATCCTGACGCTCGACGGCGGCCTCACGATGATCAACTAAGGTGGGGCGGGACAGATGACAAAACGGTTCGCCAATCTCACCAAAATCCCCGAACAACCAGCTTCTCGGCTTTTGGCTGCTGGGAACGCTAAACTTCGTGAAAAAATCAATGCACCGGCCAGTGCCTCGGTTGAGGTTGTGCTGACAGAGTTAGAGAGCAAAGAGGCCTGGATCGACATGGTCCGGCTGATGTCTGTGGCGCTACCGCCAAGAGAATGCGTGTGGTGGGCCTGCCTTGCGGGTCGACAGATTCTGGGCGCTAAGGGCCAAAGCGTTTGTCTTGATGCGGCCGAAGCCTGGGTCTTTGATCCCTCTGATGCCAATCGCATCCGCGTTCAAGAGGTGCTTGAAAATGAAGCTTCCGGCGATTTGACAGCACCCGCGGCGACCGCGGCGCTTTACGCCCCCGGAAATCTTGGCCCTGGCAACCTCGCAGAGCATCCTGCGCCCCCTGGTATCGTTGGCGCCTGTGGTTTTGGGATCAATCTGCGCACGTTAAAGGTTGTGGATGACCTTGATGTGCAGTTTCATTTGATCATCGACCGCGCCCTCGACATCGCGCGTGGTGGCAATGGTCAGGTCAAGCCACGCGCACCCCTTAAAGAGGCAGGAGACGCTTAATGCCCGGACCTCCCCAATCCCGCATAACCGATCCAATTGTTGGCCCCTGCACGATGGGCGCGCCGGTACCTAATATCGGACCCGGCGCCACAACGGTCTTGGCCATGAAACTTCCGGCTATTCGCGTCGGCGCTGACCAATGCGCGAACATGGGTGTTCCGCACCCGATCGTCAAAGGGTCGATGACTGTGCTCATCCAAAAGATGCCCGCGGCGCGTATGGGCGACTTGTGTGCGGGTGGCGGAACGTTAGTTATGGGCGCAATGACAGTACTGACAGGTGGATAGCGTTTTATGGCAGTTGTACTGAAATTTCAGTCAACCGGGAGCATTCCCAATGACGGCAGCCCCATTCCAATGCGGGGCCCTAGCCTAACCATGGGGCGTGGCGAAGAAAACGACCTGTGTCTGCCCGACCCGGAACGTGTGTTGTCCAAGCGCCATTGCGCCATCGAAGACCACAACGGAAGCGTCGTTGTTGTCGATATTTCGACCAACGGCACGTTTTTGAACTATGGCAAGTTGCCCCTGGGTGCCACGCCAACGCCGCTCAACGATGGCGATATCCTCTCGGTCGGGCCATATGAGATCTTGGTGAACATCACCTCAGATGACACGCGGGATTTCCTGCCTGATCCTTTGGCGGATGCGCCTGTCTCCCATGGCATTGCCGATGCTGCGCCAAGTCCCATGGACTTGCTTGATGCACCTGGCGATGGTGGCGATTTCCTCGACAATTTGCTCGGTGGCAAAGAGGGGCCCGTCGGACCGCGCAGTGTGGACCGTGCGGAACCCGATGACGATGGCCTGCTGCCGCCGCTGGGCGATGACGACATTCTGCCGCCATCATCCGATGATCCATTTGCGCAGCCCGGTCCGTCGATGCCGATGCACAACACGGCCGGCCAGGACCATTTCTCTGCGCCGCGTCCGATGTCACCGCCCTCGCTGATCCCGGACGACTGGGAAGACGATCTGTTGCAAAGCCCAATGGGTGGCAACCCGTCTGCGGGCGCCAATTCAAGTGGAGTGGTTGATCCTTTTGCGCAACCGATCCCCCCTGGAACGTTCACAGGTGCGCCGCCTGTGAACGTCCCGCCTGTGCCCAAGGCCTCTCAAACACCCGCGCCGCAACAGCCGCCAGCAGAGACCATCACGCGTGCGCCCGTTTCGGCTCCGCAAGCTCCACCAGCCCCAGCGCCCGCTCCGGAAGCTGTGGCACCTCAACCAGCCCCTGTAGAGCAACCGGCTCCACGGCCTGCGCCCACGCCTCCCACTCCTGCGGCCAATGTGGAGACGTCTGCTCCGCAAGGTGAAAGAGATGCAGCGGCACGCGCTTTCCTTGAGGCATTGGGTGCCGAGGATATTGGCATCAAAGATAAAGATCTCGTCTCGGCCATGACCCGTATGGGCGAGGTGATGCGCACCATGATTGAAGGTGTGCGCGAAGTGCTCATGAGCCGCCGCGAATTCAAGTCCGAGTTCCGGATTGAACGTACTCAAATTCGCCGTGGCGACAACAATCCGCTCAAGTTCTCGGTCTCGCCCGATCAGGCGGTTGAAGCGATGCTGAAGCCCCGCGCCCACGGATATATGGGCGCTCGTGCTTCGACTGAGGAAGCGGTCAACGACATCAAAGCCCACGAGGTTGCGATGCTCATTGGCATGGAGGCTGCGATCAAATCGGTTCTCAAACGGCTCGATCCGCTCGTGTTGGAGGAAAAAATTGCCAAGGGCGGCGGGATTTCCAGCCTGCTCAAAAGCCGCAAAGCGCGCTATTGGGAGATATATGAAGACATGTATGCCGAAATCTCTGACCAAGCGGAGAACGAATTCCACGATCTTTTCGCCAAAGAGTTTGCCCGGGCCTACCAAGAACAGTTGGAAAAACTGAAATGACACTCAGAACGGGGACTGTCTAAATGTCCTGGGACAGCAAAGTACTTTGGAGTGAGGGCCTCTTCCTCCAGCCACATCATTTTCAGCAATCCGACCGTTATACCGAGTCGCTTGTCGCCGGACTTGCGCAGCGCATTACGCCTTATGCATGGGGTGTGAACCACATTGAGATTGACCAAGAGGTCCTGAAGACTGGGCAGTTTGCCATCAAAGAAGTCTCGGGCCTGACTCAGGATGGCACGGTTTTCCGTGTGCCTTCTGCCGAAGATCATCCGCCTGCTTTGGACGTGCCTGACACGATCAAAGATTGTGTGGTTTATTTGACGGTGCCCCACCGCCGCCAAGGCGCGCTTGAGGTTGATATGACTGGGGCTGAGCTCTCGGCAGCGCGCCTACGCCCGGCGGAGCTTGAAGTGACCGATGTGACCTCGACCGGCAAAAAGGCGATTACGTTGGGTGTGGGCAAGCTGCGATTGCAATTTGCATTGGAGGTTGACGACCTCGCGGACCGTCACTGCATCCCGATTGCCAAGATCATCGAAGTGCGACCTGACCAAGAAATCATCCTCGACAAGTCTTTCATCCCGTCCTGCCTCGACATCCAAGCTGGTGGGCCGCTGTCGGGCTTCGTGCGCGAGCTTGACGGTCTGCTGGGTCATCGTAAAACCGCTTTAGCAGGACGTTTGTCCGAAGGGGGCGGGGCCAAGGGCGTCGCTGAAATCTCTGATTTCCTTCTCCTGATGTGCATCAACCGGACCCAACCTATGATGCAGCACATCGCCCAGATCGAAAATGTGCATCCAGAAGAGTTCTATCGCTTCTGCGTCGGGCTTGCGGGCGAATTGGCAACCTTTATGGCACCTGAAAAGATTGCACCAGAGTTTCCGTCCTATGCCCATGACAAGCTGACCCAGACGTTTAACCCGGTGATCAAAGCGTTGCGTCAGTATCTGTCCTCTGTGCTGGAGCAAACGGCGATCTCCATCCCGCTTGACCCGCGCAAATACGGCATCTCGGTGGGGGTCATTGCAGATCGCAAGCTGCTCTCGACCGCTGGTTTCGTGCTTGCCGTCAAAGCGGATATCCCGGCGGAAAATGTCCGGCGGCACTTTCAGAACCAGGCCAAGATCGGCCCAGTGGAAGAAATCCGTCAGCTGGTGAACTCAGCCTTGCCGGGTATTCCATTGCGGCCCCTTCCCGTGGCGCCGCGCCAAATTCCGTACCACGCAGGCGTGGTGTATTTTGAGCTAGACGCCGACAGCCCGCATTGGGGTAAGATGTCAACGTCTGGCGGTGTTGCCGTGCATGTCTCTGGGGAATTCCCTGGCCTGAAGATGGAGCTTTGGGCGATCAGACAGGCATAAGCGAAAGGCTTTTATTTTATGTCTGACAACGATCCATTTGCTGAACCCGACGACGGGGATCGCACAGTCATCAAGCCCAACCCCGGTGGGCGGCGATCGCTGTCGTCGCAACCCAAAGTGGATCAACAGCCTGCCAAGCGCAGCGATCCGTTTTCGCAGCGATCAGAAGTAACACAAGGTGCCGGCCAGCCAATGGGCATCCCGACGGCCAATGTCTCATCCAGCGAAACCGCGTCAGAGCCCGGTGTCGAAGCTGGTATGACTGGCATGAACCAGATCAATGCCTCGGCGGCGACGCTCTTTTCCATCGTGGCGCGCATCCGAAATCGCGCCCAACACAACGATCCAGAGAAACTGCGCCGCGCCGTTGTGGCCGAAGTACGCAGCTTTGAGAATCGCGCACTTCAATCGGGCGTCGATGCGCAAGACGTCAAAATTGCCCGCTATGCGATTTGTGCGACGATGGATGATGTGGTGCTTAATACGCCCTGGGGCGGCCAATCGATCTGGGCCACGCAATCCATGGTGGGCACGTTCCACAAAGAGACGGTCGGCGGCGACCGGTTTTATGACCTGTTGGCGCGGTTGGAGAAAGATCCAGGCAACAACATCGACTTGCTTGAGTTTCTTTACATGTGCCTCGCGCTTGGCTTTGAAGGCCGATTGCGCGTCGAACAAAACGGCTCCGACAAACACCTCCAAATCCGGGCAGGTTTGGCACGGATTATCCGTGGCCAACGTGGTCAGATTGAGCGTGATCTCTCGCCCCATTGGCAGGGGGTCGAGCAACCGCACAAAGTCTTGTCGATCTGGAAACCCGTGTGGATCACCGGTGCCACCGTGGCGATCATGCTCACCATTGCGTTTTTGAGCTTCAATTGGATGCTCAATCGAAACACCGATCAAGTGCTGGGTCAGCTCGCCCTTTTGGACACGGGCACCGTGGCGCAGCTTTTCCGCCGCGCGCCGCCACCGCCGCCGCCGCCGCCGCCGCCCAATGCGCAGTTGGATAAGGTCAAAGGGTTCCTCGAAGAAGAGATCGAAGAGGGCATTGTCGAAGTGTTCCAAGACCAATCGACGATTACTGTGCGCCTTACAGGGTCGGGCATGTTTGGCTCTGGCTCTGACCGCCTCAATGAGTCCTTTGACGTGCCACTGAGCCGTGTCGCAGATGCGATGAACGACACAGATGGGCCGATCATAATCGTTGGCCACTCCGATAATGTTCCAATCCGTTCATCGCGCTTCCCGTCCAACATGGCGTTGTCTCTTGCGCGCGCTGAAACTGTGATGCGTTCCCTTGCGGGGCAAATCTCGGACGAAGAGCGCCTCAAGGCTGCGGGCCGCGCTGACAAAGAACCCATAGCCGACAACGCCACCAGCGACGGGCGCGCCAAGAACCGCCGTATTGAAGTTGTGCTTGTGCGGGAGGACGCATCATGATCATCCGAATGCTTCGCCGCTTTTTTAGCGGCATTGGCCTTGTGATCACGATCGCAATTGCCTTTGCGATTGCGATTTGGTTCCTCGGTCCGCTGATCGCGATTGGTGAGAACCGTCCTTTTGACGGCCTTGTCGCCAAGCTCATCTCTGTGGGCGTCATCGCGTTCCTGGCGTTATTGGCGATTCTGATCATCCTTATGGTGCGCGCGCGTCGTGCCAAAGCCATGGAAGAGGACATCGTTGAATCCGTCGATGACGGGGACGATGAAGACGACGAGTTGGTGAAAGCCGAGCTGGTCGAACTCAAAGGTAAGCTCAAAGACGCGCTCTCGGCCCTGCGTAAATCAAAGTTTGGCCAGCGTTCGCTCTATGAGCTGCCTTGGTATGTTATGATTGGTCCGCCCGGCGCGGGTAAAACGACGGCTATTGTCAACTCTGGACTGCAATTCCCGCTCGCGGAAAGCATGGGGTCGGAAGCCATTGGGGGTGTTGGTGGCACACGCAACTGCGACTGGTGGTTCACGGACAACGCGGTTTTGATCGATACCGCGGGTCGCTACACAACCCAAGACAGCGAGGCTTCCGAAGACAATGCCGGTTGGCTGGGCTTCCTCAATCTTCTCAAACGGCACCGCTCGCGCCAACCGATCAATGGCGCAATCCTGGCCATCTCGCTCTCGGACCTCTCGAATCAAGATGACGCCACGCAAAAGGCCCATGCTGCTGCCATCCGAAGGCGTTTGCATGAGTTGCGCGAGAAATTGGGCGTGCGGTTCCCGGTCTATGTGCTCTTCACCAAATCCGACCTAATCGCTGGATTCTCGGAGTTCTTTGATGGTCTGGGCAAAGAAGAGCGCGGCCAGGTCTGGGGCTTCACGCTCCCGCTGGAAAAACTCAGCAAGAAGAAAAAGGCCGAACGCTCGCCTGTCGACTCGTTTGATGAAGAGTTCGGGCTGTTGCTTAGCCAAGTTAATGCACAAAGCTTGGAGAAGATGCAGGTCGAAACCGATCATCAGCGCCGAGCGCTGATTGCGTCTTTCCCGAGCCAGGTGGCCTCTGTGCGCAGCACCGCCAAAAGCTTCCTGGCTGAGGTTTTCCAAGACAATCGTTTCGAAAAACGCCACCTCCTGCGCGGGGTGTATTTCACGTCTGGCACCCAAGAAGGCACGCCTATTGACCGATTGATGATGGGCATGGCGCGCACGTTTGGGATTGGTCGTCAAGCGATCGGGTCAGGGCAGGGGCGTGGCCGCTCCTTCTTCCTGACACGTCTTTTTGAGAATGTGATTTTCCCTGAGGCGGGCCTCGTGTCCGCCGATGACAAGGTTGAGCGCCGCTACCGGTGGACCACACGTCTGGCCATTGCGGCGGCTCTTGTGGTCGGCGTGGGCATGACCTTCCTCTGGGGGCGGTCCTATTTTGGCAATCAAGCGCTCATCGCTGAGGCTGCGGAATCCGTAAGTGATTATGCTGTCGCTGCTGAGCAAATTCCGGCGGGCGAAGTGGCCGACAGTGATCTGGAGCTTGTGGTACCTGCGCTCAATATCCTGCGTGACATGCCGACCAATCCGGCAGTCACCGACCCCAGCCCGGATCGCAAGCTCACCTACGGGCTTTACCAGGGTAAAGTAATTGGCAACCAAGCGGGCCAGACTTATCGCGCCGCGCTGAACCAGCATCTGTTGCCGCGGCTCTTGCTGCGGCTTGAAGATCAGATGCAGGCAAATATCAACAACCCAGATTTCCTCTATGAGGTTCTCAAGGTCTACCTGATCCTTGGCCAACAGGGTCCCATGGATCAAAACTTGGTCAAACAGTGGATGGAGCTTGATTGGTCTGTATCCTACGCTGGCGACGGGCGTTCCACATTGCGCGAGGATTTGCGCGGCCACCTCAATAGCCTCTTGTCTGACCGAACGGACAAGATTGACCTGAACGGTCCGCTGATCGAACAGATTCGGGGTATCTTGGGTGAGACCCAAGCCTCCGAACGCATCTACGCCGGCATCATCAACTCATCGCGTGCAAAGAAACTCCCGCCTTGGCGTTTGACAGATATTGGCGGTCCCGCGCTCAACCGCGCCATCGTGCGCAATTCTGGCAAGCCGCTCAACCAGGGCATCGAAGGCATCTATACCTACGACGGTTTCCGAAATGTGTTCTTGGATGAAGCGTTGGATGTGGCACGCCGTATTCAAAGCGAAGCCTGGGTCCTTGGGCCTCAAGTTGAAGGCGCACAGTCTGACGCGGCGTTGGCCAACCTCAGCCGCGACGTGCTTGACCTTTATTATACAGACTTCATCTCCCGGTACGACGCGCTTTTGCAAGATGTGGACATCATCCCGATTGAGAGCCTCCAGCACGCGGTGACGGTCACCAATGTGCTCTCCGGTCCCTCGTCACCCATCGTCAATATCCTCGACGCGGTGTCAAACGAGACAAAACTCACCGAGGACCGGAGCGCGATCAACGCCCAAGGCTTGGCCGAAGGTGCAACTGTCATCGGGACGGCTGAGTTGGAATCCGGCCTGTCTAGCCGCTCGTTGCTCTTCTTGAATGCGCTTCGCAGTGGAGTGGCGTCTGACCTCCAGGACGGCGAAGAACCCGCAGAGCCAGGGCAGTTTGTCGAAGATCGCTTTGCCTGGCTGCACCAGATGGTGGAACGTGTTGACAATCAAACCTCGCAGCTCGATCTGATCATCCAAAACCTTGTCGAGGTGAAACAAGAGCTTGAAAAGCTCAGCTTCAACAATGGGGCAGGGGGCGCGACCTCTGGTGGTGCGATTGTGCAATTCCAGGAAGCGGCCAAAGATCTCGATGGTCCTATGCCACGCTGGGCGACCCAGATTACGTCGGCGTCCTCAGGTATCACGGCACGTGGCACGCGCGGCAGCATTGACGCCGCCTGGAAGTCGCAAGTGCTTCCGGTTTGCACGCAAGCGCTCGACAATCGCTATCCGTTTCAACGTAGCGCAAAGGCCGATGTGGCGATGCAGGACTTCCAAAAGCTCTTTGCGCCAGAAGGTCTTTTGGACAAGTTTTTTAACGAAAACTTGCGCGAATACGTGGACACGCGCGCGCGGCCTTGGGCCTGGAAAACCGTAAACGAAACTGATTTAGGCATCAGCCAATCAGTTCTGCAACAATTCCAATACGCCGCTGAAATTCGCCAAGCCTTCTTTGCATCTGGCCCCGCGCCGCGGATTGAATTCCAAATCACACCCGATGCGTTGGATCCCAATGCACAAGAAGTGACCTTGGAAATCGACGGTCAAGAAGTGCGTTACGCGCATTCCGTGGCCCCTCGGCCTGCTCGGATAACCTGGCCAGGCAGCGTAGGCTCTGCGCGCATCGTGCTACAACCGGCGGCTAATAATGCAGGGAATGCGATCACCAAAGATGGTCCGTGGGCGCTTTATCGGTTGTTGAGCGCGGCTGAGGTGCGACGCACCAATGTCTCAGACCGCAGCCGCGTGATCTTCCGTGTTGGTGGCCGCATCGCTCAGTTCCAGTTGCAATCCGGTTCGGTGTTCAACCCGTTCACGCTCCCTGCGCTGAGCAAGTTCAGCTGCCCGAAATCCTTCTGATGGCGGAGGGGTTCGGCGCTTTTGGGAAGATGCCCAGCCTGGGCGATTTTTTCCGCATGAACTTGTCTGCGGGGTTTGTTCAGGCGTGGGACATGTGGCTGCAATCTGGGATGGTCACGGCCAAAACCGCCCTTGGCGAGGAGTGGTCAGACGCGTACCTTTCTGCGCCGATCTGGCGGTTTACTTTGCCAGCTGGTGTGGCCGGGTCGCATTCGATTTCGGGCGTGATGATGCCGTCAGTGGATCGCGTAGGACGGCTCTACCCTCTCACACTGGCCGCAGCGCATCACTCTGGCCAAACTGCCTTGCGCCACCTCGCCAATCGCTTGGTGTTCGAAGCCCTCGAAGAGACCGCTCTGGCGGCGCTTGAAGACGGGGCAACCAAGGAGAACTTGGGGTATGCCCTTCAAGATCACCGCTGGATCATCCCAGAGCCTGCACCGGTCATGGGCCACACCTACGCCGGTCCTATGCCGCCTGCGCAGATACTGGCCGCGGATGTATTGGCGGCTCAACATGGCGATGCCTGTATCTGGTCGGCCTCAATGGAAGGCGACAATCGGCTTTTGGTCACGCCAGGTCTGCCTCAGGGCAACGACGTAATTGCGTTGTTCGATACTGCGGCTCCGGTCTGGTCTGCGAATGGATTGGGACCCGTCTAAACATGCGACTACGCTATTCTGCGACGACCCACGTGGGCCACAAACGCAAAGTCAATGAAGACACGATCCTCGCCCTTCCAGATCAACAGATCTTTGTGGTGAGCGATGGCATGGGAGGACATGCACGCGGCGATTATGCCTCCCAAACAGTGGTTGAAGCCGTCGCAATGTTGGACCCTGATCTTGCTCCGGCCCAGTTGATGCCTGCATTGCGCGATGCTTTGGCGCGTGCCCATGAGGTGATCCACGCCGAAGCAGAGGCGCACAGTGCCACGATCGGGGCCACAGTTGTGGCCTTCCTGGTGGCACAAGGTCATTTTGCCGCCTTTTGGGCCGGTGACAGCCGCCTCTATCGACTGCAAAACGATCAAATTGACCTGTTGACCACGGACCATTCGGTGGTGGCCAGTTATGTGATGGCCGGTCAAATGAGCTGGGACGAAGCCGAACAACATCCGGAGAGCAACGCAATCACCCGAGCAGTGGGTGTCGGCGACGTGCTTGAGCTTGATAAAATTCGGGGTGCTCTCGTGACGGGTGATCGGTTTTTGATCTGTTCGGACGGGCTAACCAAATATGCGACTTTCAACATGCTCAAACGGATTTTGGGCAAAGAACCGATTGAGACCGTTGCGGAGACTCTGCTCAATGTGGCGCTCACAGGGGGCGGTCAGGACAATATCTCTATTATCGTGATCGATGTTCTGTAAGCCACGTCCCTCTATTGACAGGGCTGGTTAAAACCCTGAATTTTAAGAACACTTAACCCATAGAATTTGGCGCAATGGACAATCGCATCATACCCATCATCATCGGCGCGATGTGTGCGATCATCCTGGGCGTAGGCGTGTTGCTTTTTGTGCAATTCACCGATTTTGGGAACAGCGACGGTGGTCCTATAGTCTATGAGCAAGACCCCGAAGGTGGTACCTTTGCTGGCCCTGCTATTGATAGCGGTGCCCGGATCGAGATCGAAGGCCTGCGCAGTCAGATTGAATCGCTCCAAACCCAAGTGTCTCGGCTCGAACAAGAGCTCGCCAAAGTGGCCGCTGCTGCGGAGCGCGTGACTGCCGCGCCGGATGTGACGGGCCCAAGTGGTGAGGACGCATTCATCCGTGATGGGCCGAACCAGATCATTGATGCCTACGCTCAAGTCGTATTGATCGCCAATCGACGCAACGTGAACTCAGGGCTCAACATCGCGTCCCCCTCGTATCTTGAAGGCGTGTTTGGCAAGCCCCGTGCGAACCTGACCGATCGCTGTCAGGGTATGACCAACGCTCGGCTGCGGGAAAAACTTGTGACAGAACAGGTTGGCCCTGTCCGCGTGCGAATGCAGCAACCCGCAATCGACAGCCTCCGGCGTGTGTTTGAAAAGATCAAACAAACCGACCCTGATCTGCACGACCGCATCAACACCGCAGGCGCGCTTTGTGTGCGTCATATCCGCGGTGCGCCGGGACGGACATCAACCCACGCCTTTGGCCTGTCGCTTGATCTCAACATCGATGGCCAATTGGATCGCTTGGGCGACGGCAAGACTCAGCTGGGCCTGACGATCCTTGCGGATTTCTTTAAAAACGAAGGCTGGTACTGGGGTGCAGGTTTCTCACGTGAAGATAGCATGCATTTCGAAGTTAGCCGCAACTTGGTCGAACAGTGGATTTCCGAAGGAAAGCTATGATGCAGGCCTTTAAAGAGGCCCGGGTTATCCAAGCCAAGATGTCGAGCATCGCAGCTGACCTCGGACGCAACATGGCGGTGCCTGCGGATCGGCGTGACGCAGAGGCGATCGGGACCTATTGGGGTCTCATCGACAGCCAACGACCAAAACTATCCTCTCTCTACCGCACGATGCGCAAATTGGAGGTAAAGCCACGCAAAGGGCTTTTGCGTTCTGAAGCGGAAGCGCAAAAAACGATGCAACGCGATGTGAAAGACCTCGGAAAACGCATGCGTCTGTGGGATGACATGTCCGCGCTGGTGGCGCGGCATATCTCACCCGAACCCAACCCCTTAAGTTTCAATGTGCCTGATGCGGGAGACGATGGCCTCCTCAACCTTTTTCATAACGCGCTTTTTCGACTGGCGAATCCCAATGGGCAATCCCAAAACGCAGAGGACTTTGGTTGCTTTCCAGACATCCCTGTGGCGTTGCCTGCGTTTCGCGACCTCTGTCGCGTGGTATATCGCCTTCTTTTGGTGCAAGGGCGGGCGGACACTGCGCGCTTCTTGGATGTGGGCTGTGGGGGAGGGGCAAAAGTTCTGGCGGCAAGCCATTTCTTTCCGGGTTGCGATGGGCTTGATTATGACGCGTCCTATGTCGACGCCGCCCAGCGGATGTTCTACCTAACCGGCTCCACATCTTGCCGTGCATTCGCGGCGGACGGCATCACCTATTCCAACTATGCTCACTACGACATCATATATTTTTATCGCCCCATGCGCGACGATGCGCTACTGCAGAAAATGGAGCAACAGATCTTTGCGACGGCCAAGCCAGGCGCGTTGATCCTGGCAGTTTACGACGGCTGGCTGCGTCCGCGCGACGGACTTGACGCGGTCAATGTCATGGGGCCTATCTTTCTTGCCCACGGCACAGAGCAGGACGCGGCAACGTTGTTGGACAATGCGATGTACACAGACACGCGTTTGATCACTCGAAGCCGTGACAAGCCATATGATGTTGGCTTTTGGGAACCAATCCTCGACGCTGCGACCTACAATGCCAGATAAAATCAGATAGGAGCCGGTGCGCCCATGAGCATCCAGATCAGCATCATTGGCCAAGGCGCATTTGGTCATGCATTGAACGCGGTCTATCGCGCGGCGGATATGCCTGTGGACCACTTCGGGCGGCGATTTCCCAAGGATACTCCTGGTGAGTTCATATTTCTTGCTGTTCCGACAAGTTCTCTCAAGGATGTCCTCGAACGCCTGCGTCCTGGCAAAGAGCAAGTCTTGGTGCTTTGCTGCAAAGGCATTTTGCCCTCTGGCGAGATGCCTTCATCCTGCGTGCCAGATCTGCACAATTGGGCCGTCCTAAGCGGGCCCGGTTTCGCTGACGAATTGGCACAGGGGCTTCCCACGGTACATTCATTGGCTACCCATTCGGGACAAGCGGCCACATTCGCAGAGCAATTGAGCACAAAATCACTCCGGCTTTACTGGTCCGACGATCCTGACGGAACCCAAGTCTGCGGTGCGTTCAAGAACGTGCTCGCAATCGCTGCGGGCATCGCTGACGGGCTTGGTCTGGGCGAGAATGCCCGGGCCGCCCTTCTGGTGCGCGGCGCAGCAGAATTGCGCCATGTCATCACACATTGGGGTGGGCGCGAGGATACGATCTGGTCACCTGCGGGGTTGGGCGATCTGTCTTTGACATGCAATTCACCCAAGAGCCGCAACTTTCGATTTGGCCAAATGTTGGCCGCACAATCGGATGTCGGCGACGCCTTGGCCCGTTTGGGGACAGTCGAAGGCTTGCATTCGATTTCAGGCCTTCGTGACGTGATGCATACTCTAGATTTGCCGATCACGCGGGCGTTGATGGCGGTTGTCGATGGCAACATCTCGCCTGCTGATGCGGTGGCGACGCTTATGATGCGTGCGACTAAACCAGCTTAGAATCTAACAGTTTTGACTTAGCGAAATACACCTGTTCCCGTTCCCGAACGGCGCCGCGTGCCTGAAGACGTGTCTGCCGGTCCGGATTGAGGTGTGGTGGCGGCCGGTGCTCTGGTCGTAGTGCTGACCGTATTTCTGACGCGCGTTGCCCCAGGACAAGCCACGTCGCCCCAACGAAGGATGAATCGAAAGAGTTCGTTCGACGGTTGCCTGTCAGGAAAGCGTTGCCGGAAATTCACCGGATCTCCAAGAATGTCTGGCACTTTCAAAGTCGACAGATACCGCTCAACTGATCCGGCGGAACCGCCGCCCCAAATGCCGTCAATTGTCGATCTGTAGCAATTCATACGCTGCAAATCCGTTTGAAGTGCGACGTTCAACTCTGCTGGTGGTGGATCGAGATGCCCCTCTTGAATCAATTGAAAAAGCAAATTGGGATCGCTGTCCCTCAACGCCTCGCGGGCGGCCACGTCTTGCCAGGAAAAGCCGAACTGATCGATCGTTGCCGGTAAGAGACTGGTGATCCCATAAGCGTCCTCTGTGCCGGGACTTACAAGACCCAACACGAGAGAGGGTCGGGGCATCCCACGGGGAGTCCGCAATGCCGTGCGTTCAGGTGGGCCCAAAGAGACGATGGCTGGGGTGTCCCTCGGCGAATAGGCCGCGATGATCACCAAAGGCTGGTCGCCAACGCCCGCCGTATCGAGAACGATCGGTGCGGCGTCGAAGGATTGGCCCATCGCTGAACCCGAGAACAAAGTGGTCGCAGTGGCGGATATGGCGAGGGCGAACATCAGATGCATTTTGAGTTTCAGCGGAAGACGCCGGTTCCCGTGGCTCGGCGGCGGTTTGTTGTCGTCCCGGAGGAGGACGAGCCAGAATTGCTCGACGCGCCGCTAGACGTCGAACGCGTGGTCGACGTTGCAGTGGCCCGGTTGGTGGTGGTTCCCGTCGACCGGTTCGTTGCGGCTGGTGTGGCGACGACGCAGCGCACATCTTCGTTGATGATGATCACCCGAAAGAGGCCGTTGGTAGGCTCCTGATCAGGCCAACTCGCACCGCTCTCAGAGGCGTCAAAATACTCACGCACGGACCGCCGAGAGCCGTTGCCCCAAACCCCGTCAATTCCTGAGCGGTAGCAATTCATCCGCGACAAATCTGTTTGGATCGCCCGGTTCAATTGATCCCCAGGTGGATCGATGTGTCCGCCATTAACCAGTTTCGCAAAGAGTTCCGGATCGCTCTCGCGCAGCGCATTGCGGCTTTCGAGATCGTCCCAGGTGAAGCCATATTGCGAGACCGTTTCGGGCAGGAGACCTTCGATCCCAAATGCATCCTCTTGGCCCGGCGCGATGCGGCCCAGAATGATGGATGGCTGAGCTTGCCCCTCTTCAATACGTAGGGCGGCGCGTTCTGCTCTTCCCGTGCCAAGGATCGCTGGTTGCGCCAAGGGTTGATACGCGGCGATCACCAAAAGGTCGTCATCGTCTACATCTTCGATGTCAAGAACGATTGGCGATATCTCCAGGCTCTGGGCCGAAGCGGGCGGGCTTGCCGCGGCCATCAGACCGACCGAGATCACACTCATCGCAATCGATTTAAACGGATTTATCTGCATAAAAGTCCTGCGGAGCACATAATGGTCAAACGCCTTATTATAAGGGTAGCGCGGCCATAACACGATATCAATCGTTGCAGCTGTTCTGACCAGAATAGCGCGAAGACTGGCATATCCAAATTTTTGCGGCTGCTGTTGCCACATTTTCGCCGTATTTCAGGCCTCCGATGACAATTCAGCGAAAATCTGACATATTTTGGCGCCCAAATCGCGCCCCATGATGTGGTTATGCAAAAAGGCCACACCGGATGTGGTATCATGAGGCCCGCCACAACATCGCCTAAATTGCGGGCCAAACCCATCATCAAGAAACATGTGAAAAAGGTAGACTGGCAGTATGAAAAATACATGGATCCTCGCCATGAGTGCTATGGGCGCTTTGACTTTATCGAGTGCCACAAGTGCTGGATCGCTTGAGAAGCCAGGTCCTACCAGCCAAATCGTGTACCCTGATGGGGCCGTTATGACACGACAGGTGATACTGTCTGATATCATTGGCCAATCCGCCCGCACTGAAACGGTGTTGGAGACACAGACAACCACCGAAGCGAACACGCAGACCAAGCGTCGTTGGGGCCTTGGCTCTGTCCTGCGTAGTACACTTGGACCACGGCCGTCTGCCGCTACCCGTCCAACAGCCGTCTTTCCACAGGCGCGCGCGCAAAATACGGGGCCACAGCGTGGCATATTGCGTTCGCGCTTCGGGATCAGCCACGGCACTTTCCGCTAAACCCTCTAATAGTCGCACGGTGAGCTGGGGCGGACAGTCGGTGATCGGCGGTTCGCACAGATGCCTTTGGGCTTTCAAAAGCGGTGTCGCCGCCTCGACTGCTCTTTTGAATTTTCAAAACATCGCGCCACCCAGCAGCCTGTTGACTGTATGTAATCGCAATGGTTGCTACTCAGAACAGCGCCTGAAAATGCGTCTTATGAAAATGTGGGTTTGAGAAGTCAGGCGAGCAACAAGACCCAAACGGTGAATGGGTAGGCGTCAACCAGGTCAAACTATAGCACTCACGGGTGGCTCGCTGTGTCGCCCAATATGACCCAAGCAAGCCCGGCAATCCTCATTCAACGGTTGACTTGATCCCGGCCAACCTTCCTTATGAGCACGACATTATTGAACTTATTGGGGGGCAGAATGCCGCGCGCGTTGTTTGCAATTGTCGCAGTACTTATGTCGTTGACACAAAGTGCAGCCGCACAAGATACGTCTAAACTCATGGTCGAATTGAACCGAAGCACCGATGCAGGCGAAGGCGTCTGTCAGGTAATTTTCGTGGGTCGCAACGACCTGGGGCAGCCCTTCAACGAAATCACTCTGCGCTTGGCGGTTTTCGATGCAGAGGGCATTTTCCAAAACATGCTTGCACTCCCCTTGGGTCAATTGAGCGCGGATCACCGCAAAATCGCGCGCTTCAACCTACCGTCGGAATGCGCGGCCATTTCCGAAATTGTTGTGAATGATGTGGCTGCCTGCATATTACCGGGTGGTGAGGATATAAGTGGTGAATGCCTCGACAAACTTGAGGTATCGTCTCGCTCCGATATTGCATTCGGCCTCTAATGGAATTCTCTTCAATAATCCCGTCAGACCCCACGATTTTTCAGATCATCTCACTTGGGGTCTATGCGGTGCTGGCGTTTTTGTCGGTCTATGTCCTGACCATTGCGCTGTTCAAACTCATCCAATTCGCGCGGCGTGGCGTGGGCGGGCGCAAAGAAGCCGAAGGCATTCTGGATGATTGGCTCAATGGCCGCGTCGACAAAGCGATCCGCAATGCAAGCCGCCGCAAGTCGGTGTTGGCCCGCGTTTTGCAAGCGGTCTTCTCTGGCGTTCAGGCCCGTCCCAACGACAAAGGCTATGCCGAAGAGTTGAGCCGTCAGACGGCGATGATCGAATTGGCGATGCTCAATGAGCGTATGCGCGCGCTCGACATGGTGGTCCAAGCGGCACCGATGCTGGGGCTGTTGGGCACGGTTGTGGGTATGATTGACGCCTTCTCGGTGCTTTCGGTCACTGAAGGCGCGGTCGATCCCACGCTTCTCGCGTCGGGCATCTATGTCGCTCTGACAACAACTGCTGCGGGTCTATCGATCGCGCTGTTGGCGTTCTTCATTGCCACATGGCTCGAAGGTCGCATTGATCGCGAACGGACTTTGATGGAAGCGCTGATCTCAGCGGCGATCCACGGACGTGTTGATCCGAATTCGAAACCAGGCACCTAAGGCGCTCGCATTTGGCTGGCTCCGGCATAACGCTTCCTGCGCGCAAACGCAGCTATCGCATCGCACTGACGCCGTTGGCGGATGCGATGTTTCAGCTGTTGACCTTCTTTATGCTGACCACCAGCCTCACGCCTTACTCCCTGATTACCCTGCGCACAGCCCAAGATGCACCCACGGAAGAGGATCAATCTCCTGGCGTGGGCAACGCGGAAGCACCCGCACCCACGTCTCAGGCGCGCGGGGACAGCCGCATCGTCATATGGACCCTCGGAGATGGGATCATCACCACCGGCGGCCAGACCTTTGAAAGCGCGCAAATTGGCGAATTGGCGGGTGCGTTGGCCAGTGCCGACGTGGCGCCCAATGTGTTGTTGATCGTGACCAATGTGGCGCGCATCCAAGACGTGGCCTCCGCCATGGAAGCATTGCGCGCCGCCGAGGTCGAAACTGTGCAAATCACAAACGAGGCGCGGTAGGTATGCATAGGTTGGGGTCACGCATATCCGACAATGATGGGCGCCGTGCAGAGCTCGACTCTTCGCTCGCCATCGTCAACATCGTCCTGCTGTTGATCTTCTTCTTCCTCGCCACCGGCTCGATCCTGGCCTCAGGGGAAGTGAAAATCGCGCTGCCAGATACGTCAGACCTTCCTCTGGATATGCTGCCGGAGCCCTTGCTGGTCATCAACGAAGACGGGTCGATGCAACTCAACAGCACACCCATCGAACCCGGTACTTTGGCCGAACTGACCCTGGACGACCCAATCCTACACATCCTTGCCGACCGCGACAGCAATGCTCAGCAAGTGCTGGAGGTCATTGCAAAGGAAAACCTCATTGCGCAAGAAATCCGATTGGTCACCCTCCATCGCAGAGAGGAAACGGAGTGAGTTTCCTTCCCTATAGCGGCAGAGACACGGGCGCATGGGCGGGGTCCTTAGGGCTCTCGGCAATTGCGCATGGCGGTCTTGTTGCATTGTTGTTGGGCAGCTCGATCCCATTTCTTCCCGAAGGTCCCAATGACACGAATGCCCTGGAGGGCGAAGTTTTTGTGAGCCTCGAAATCCTTGATGCGGGCATTATCGATACGCTTGAACCGACCCAAATCGATGGGACTGAGATCACTGAAGATGGCGCTGAAGATATCCCAGAAGACGTTATCGATGAGCTGATCCCAGACGACACCGCAGATCTTCTTGAAGCCGACGAAACCGAAGAAGCCGCGCTGGGTCCTTTGGAAGCACCAGAAGTTGAGGCCGTTGAAGACACCATTGAGGCTGTAGAGCTCGATGCTCTTGAAGAAGCGGCAGAGATGATCACTGACGAGATCGCCTTTGTCGAAGAAACGCCAGAAGAGCCGCTCGATCTCACAGAGCCCGAAGCACCTCCCGTGGAGGAAACAGAGCCAGAGGAGATCGAGACCACCGAATTGGATGCGCTGACAACCGACGCACCTCCGCTTGAGGAAGATGAGCTCTTCGTACAGCCTGAGGAGCCGGTCTTGGAAGAGCTCACTGCAACGATTATCGAGGATGAGCCCGAGTTCGCAGCTGAGACAGTGGAGATCGCACCCGAGACGGTTGAGGTCGACCCTGTCGAAGAGCCAGTGGCACCCCGGACCCCAGTATTGGAACCCGAGGTTGTTGATCTTCCCGAGATTACAGAACCTGAAGCGGTTGTTGAGGCGCCGACGAACGCCCCCTTGATGGATGATACCGCCGATGCAGGTGTTGACATCCAAAACGTCAATCCAATCGAAGATGATATCGTCTCGCCCCTCGGCGAGGGCGGATTTTCGACCGTTCCCGCGGACGTTGTGACCGTCCCGACATTGGAGATTGGCGAAGAAGATGTAATCGTACTTTTGGCGCCTGAAGCGCCGCAATTGCCGGATAGTGTCTCCCCTCCGGCCGTAGAAACTGCCTTGCCAACTCCGTCCGAAGATTCGCTAGAGCCCGCCATTGTCGAGGACGCAGGTCTGGCCCCCGAAGGCACGACGCCAGACGAGGGTCAAGATACCGCAGCACAGGCACCGGATGAGAGCATCAACGAACCAACGGATCCGGTGGAGGCTACAGAGGCTCTAACCAGCGTAGACGGGGACACGCCAGAAGAGGCAACGGTTGTGGAACCCGCCGCGCCGGAGCCTGGCGCAGAAGGCACAGCAGAAGAGCCAATGACACCCGCGACAACGATCCGCCGTGTGGTTGAAGCGCCTTCGGCACAAGCTGTGGGTTTGGGCCAATTGCTCCGCCAAATCCGCGCGACGCCGAACCCGCAATGCACGCTCCTGTTGCCGCGCCTTAGGGGCGAGACTGGGCTTAGTGTGTCTCTCATTGGTCCGGACGATGCGGCCCTTGGCGCGTTTGCAGACCAGATCACCGAACGCGTCGCCATTGATGTATCCCGCAGCTTTGAGGTGATCGACGGTCGCCAATGCGCCGCGCTTGATGCCGTGCGCCAAGCCTCGTCCTATCCGGCCAGTCGTCTGGGTATTGCGCTTGAGGCCACATCGCTGAGCAGTGGCGACACTCTACGGGCTCGCGTCCTTGGGGCAGGGGGGCTCTATCTCACACTTTTGGTCATTGACGATAACGGCGTCGTCCAAGACCTGAACCGGTTTACAAAGATCGAAGACAACGTACCCGTCATCGATGCCCCCGTGGCGCGGTCGGGCCCAACTCGTGCCACACGTCAGATTCTACTTGTGATGGGTAGCCCATCCGGCCCCATAGACGTGCGTGATCAAATCGGTCAAGTAGCCCAAGACGTCTTTGCGCTGATCAACGCGCAAACGCTCGAAGACATGGTTTTTGGTCTCGCAACGTTTGACGTCAGGTGAGGTCGCTTGCGGATGGGGGAAATAGTACGTTTAGCGCGCGAAGCCCTGCCCACAAGTAGATTGCCCGCTCATTCGAAGAGAAGAAAGGCGTTTCCGCCTAGAAGCGCCTATAGAATATAGTCCCTACAAGGCGCTCTAAAATCGTTGGAAACGCTGGAGCGATAAGGGCATCTTCGCCCAGATGATGGTCGGTCTGGCTACCGAACACTGCGAAGAGAAGACCGTGATGATCGATGCCACCCGGCTCAAGGCGCACCGCAAAGCGAGCAGTTTGGGCGTCAAAAGGGGGGTGTGGACGCCTGATCGGTCGGACCAAGAGTGGCATAAACACCAAACTGCTCGCAGTTTGTGGCAGTCTAGGACGCCCGCTGAACCTATTTGTGACCGCAGGACAGGTCACCGATTACATCGTTACGCGATCAATGTTCAGCAGCCTGCCGGTTGTTGATAGGGTCCAGGAAGCGTTGCACGACAACGGTATACGCGCCTGCATCCCTGGCCGAAAAAACGCAACCATTCGATAAAGTACAACAATCGCAGTTACAAACTGCGCAACCAGATCAAGATCCTGTTTGACAGGCGCCTGAAGGTCTTGCTGTCGGCGAGCGCTCTCGCAGCAATCGTATTTCACTGGCTTTAAAGCTCAATGTGCCAGACCCTAATGAGAGAGATATTGGGCTCCAAACGCCACCGAAACGAAACTAAGCCGCCAAGAAGTTCGGCGGCTTAGTCATTTTCACGCTCCTTGGCATGGCGCGTATCGCGCTTAATGGAACTTTCTAATCTCGCCTGACTTGAGGCGCGACAGGTAGCTGTCCAACTCATCTTTGACGACCGGCATCAGGACGTACAGTGCCAGAATATTGACTACGGCCATAGCAAAGATCGCCGCATCCGAGAAGTCGATCACCGGGCCGAGGTTGGCTGAAGCACCGATTACCACGAAGATGCAAAAGATCACTTTGAACACCAGCTCCTTGGTTTGCCCCTCGCCGAACAGGAAGGTCCAGGCCTTGAGGCCATAGTAGGACCAGCTGATCATCGTTGAGAAGGCAAACAGGATCACCGCGATCGCAAGGATGTATTTGAAGAACGGAATGGCCGACGAGAACGCCGCCGAGGTCAGCGCGACTCCTTTGTTGTCGTCAACTGTCTGGATGGTGCTTGCGCCCTCATCCAAAAGATACAAACCGGTGTTCGGATCACTGATCAACTGACCGGTGATAATGATCACCAATGCGGTCATGGTACAGATCACCACTGTGTCGATGAACGGCTCCAGCAGAGACACGAACCCCTCGGTGATTGGCTCTTTGGTCCGTACCGCCGAGTGGGCAATTGCCGCCGAGCCAACGCCCGCTTCGTTCGAGAAGGCAGCGCGTTTGAAACCCTGGATCAGGGCACCAACCATACCACCGGCAACGCCTGCGCCAGTAAACGCACCGGAGAAGATTTCACTGAAGGCCCAACCAATCATATTGAAGTTCATGATTAGGATAACCAATGCGGTCAAAACGTACAGCACCCCCATGAACGGCACGACCTTCTCGGTCACCTTGGCGATGGATTTCAGACCACCAACGATCACGGCAAAGACGATTCCGGCAAACACCAGACCCGTGATCCAACCCGGGTAGTCTCCCACCACGTTCGAAATCTGTGCGTGGGCCTGGTTGGCCTGGAACATATTGCCGCCACCCAGCGCCCCGAGGATACAGAAGATCGAGAACAGGATCGCCATGAAGCCGCCTGCCGGCAGACCACGCTCCTTGAACCCCTTGGTCATGTAGTACATCGGACCACCGGACACGGTGCCATCGTCATATTCGTTCCGGTATTTTACACCCAGCGTACATTCGGTGAACTTTGATGCCATGCCCATCAGACCGGCAAGGATCATCCAGAATGTTGCACCAGGTCCGCCAATGCCGACGGCCACCGCAACACCGGCGATGTTCCCAAGTCCGACGGTGCCCGAAAGGGCGGTTGAGAGCGCCTGGAAATGGCTGACCTCGCCTGCATCGTTGGGATCGGAATAGTCACCTTTGACCAGTGAGATCGAGTGCGGGAAGGCCCGAAACTGGATAAAACCGAAATACAGCGTGAACACTGTCGCGGCGATGACCAGCCACATCACGATCCACGGGAAGGTGGTTCCTGGGAACGGGCTGAAGATGAAGCTGACAAACCAGCCGGTCGCAGAAGCAAAGCCTTCATTGATGGTCTGATCCAGCGATTGCGCCGCGGCTGGTGACGACGCGGCCAGCATGGCGGTTGCAGCCAAGGATGCCGCCTTGAATTGATAATTCATAGTGTGTCCTGTTCGCTTTAGGGTACAATGGTAACCGGCACTGGCGCGGCCTGCGCTAGGCTGATGGCGACCGAACCAAAGACGCGCGATGTCAAGCCAGGTTCGCCGTTGCGGCCGATCACGATCTGGTTGGCGCCGCTTTCTTGCGCAATGGCGCCCAGTGTTGTGGCGATGTGGCCGTATTTCAGTGCGGTTTCGATTTCCAACCCGCTGTTTTTGAGACTTTCTACCGCTGGAGCTAGGATTGCGGCTTCCGCGCGTTCCAGCTCTTCTCCGCGGCGCTTGTGCCGCTCTTCCAGTTCGGTCGGTGTCAGGAACGAATATGGAGACCATTCCAAGACATGGGCGACGACAATGCTGCCGTCCTGCACCTTGGCCAAATCTGTAGTGAATGCCAACGCCGCTTTGGCGCTGTCGCTGCCGTCATAACCGACGACGAACTTACGGGACATCTTTTCCCTCCCTGTGGTTGTATCGCCTCTTGCGAGACAACCAAAGATTAGCCCACACGCCACAAGAAAGGTTCTTCTATTTCTTGCAGGTTGAGAAAATTTCTGGAAATATTGCCGCTATGGAGAAAAATAGTGGAAATTTTACAATGGATCGTCTGGATTTGCGCATTCTTTCTATTCTTCAGAAAGACGGCCAAATTTCCATGGCCCGGCTGTCCGAGCAAGTGGGCCTGTCACTGTCGGCCTGTCACCGCCGGGTCAAGCTGCTGGAATCAGAGGGCAAGATTTCCCACTATGCGGCGCGGCTGAACCGCAAGTCCGTCGGGCTTGAAATCCAGATCTTCATCGAGGTCAAGCTGATGCGTTCACGGCGAGCAGATATTGCCGCGTTTGAAGAGGCGATTGCCGAGATGCCAGAAGTTTTGGAATGTCACCTGATTTCAGGGGAATTCGACTACCTGATCCGGGTTGCGGCGCGAAATACCGAGGACTACGAGGCGCTCTATCGTGAGCGCTTGTCTCTGATCCCGTCAGTGGCGCAAATGAAAACCCTTCTGTGTCTGTCGACAGTGAAAGAGTTTCGGGGCTTTCACCTTTCCGAGTGAGTTGAGATCGCATTCGAAAAGAGGTCATTCATACCTGATGCAGCATCTGGCCCTAGGAGTTTGATCCCATGGTTTGATGGTGAGATCCTTTCGTTGGGATGGACGGAAAAACTATGGGTCAAGTTGGTCACGGGAGTGCGACGACCACGCACGCTGACACAGCAGCAGTACAGCGATCACCGTGGCATCCGGTTGTATGTGCGGCATGCGTGTTGTTACGGCGCTGCAAGAATTGCCAATCCGATCATTTGCGTAGGAAGATTTGCGCGAACGAGGGCCGTCCTTTTGCCTTGAGCGGTTCAGACCAGGAGATATGGTAAGTGATATCTTCGACTGTTCTTGCGTACTGCATGCTGTCGGTTTGACTGAGCGGTCATCGGAGCTTTGCCAATATTTCAGTGCAGTTTTGCGTTGGGTCTCTTTGCATTGATCACTCACGTGAATTTGCGAAACAACTTTGTCTGATCAAATGCGTCTTCCAGCGCTTCGTTGCGGCCCTTTACTGTGTCCCACATGGTTTCTTGCAGGGCGGCGATTGTGCATTCGACCAGCATGAGCAAGGGTGAACAGCTGTCCCAAGCGGACGGCACCGCGATGCGGCCGGTAAAGGTCAGCGACGCAATGCGATGGATGGGTGAGCGCCATTGATCTGTGAGAAGAACAATTTCCGCCCCCTTGTTTTGGCACATCTGTGTAAGCTGAAGTGTGGTGTTTTCATACCGACGCACGTCGAATGCCACGACTACGTCGTCGGCTTGCAGATCGAGCAGATCATGTGGCCAAGCTCCGCCATCGGCCACAAGTCGTACATTGGGCCGTATCATTTGTAGATGTAAATAGAGATACCTTGCCAACGTTCCAGTGATGCGGCCACCGGTGATGAAGATGGTTCGCTTGGTGTCGCTCAGCATTTTGCACAAAGCATCGAAGTCTGCTGGGTCGATGTCATCCATACTGCGCTGCTGGTTTTCAATCGCCTGCCGAAAGTACCGGGTGAGAATATGTTCATCGGGAAAATCGCTTTGCCAGTGTTGGCGCTTTGCCACTGGATCAGAGATCATTTCCTTTAACTCGGACCGCAATGCGGCCTGAAACTGTGGAAATCCGTCGAAACCGGTCTTCTGCAACATCCGGGTCACGGTCGTCGTGGAAACCGATGCTGTTTGTGCAAGCTCTGTGATGCTACCCAAACCGATGATGGGGTAGTCATCTAACAGGGTGCTGACAAGCTGACGTTCTGATGGGGTCATTTCATCGCGATGCTGCAGCAGTTTTTCGGAAACGGTCATTTTTTGGCCTTTCACCGGGCTTCTGTCAAAATTTCCACGCAACAAACTGGGCTGAAAATATTTTCACGAAAAATTATTGACAGATGACTTTGTTATGTCAATGATTTTCCAATGGGAGAAAGTGGGGATTCCGCCATTAAAACGACCTCTTCATATTCCAGTGCATCATTTGCTGTGTCCCGGGCTGAGCAGGCGTCGCGTGTCTTAGTTGTGTGCGAACATGCGACGTCGCATATCCCCCCAGAATTTAACCAGCTTGGCCTATCGGATGACGTGGCGAATAGTCATGTCGCTTGGGATCCGGGCGCGCTGCCAGTTGCAGAGCGCATGGCGGAAGAGCTTGATGCGGTGCTTTTCTATGGCACCATGTCACGGCTGCTGTATGATTGTAATCGCCCGCCTGAGGCGCCCAGTGCGATACCTGCCCGCAGCGAAGTCTTCGATATTCCCGGCAACGCAAACCTGACGCAGGCGGTGCGCGCAGCGCGGGTTGCACAAGTATATACGCCCTTTTCTACAGCGCTATCCGATGAGATATCACGTCACCGCGAAACTTTGCAGCTATTGGTGACAATCCATAGCTTTACGCCCGTTTTTCATGGTGTCAAACGCGAGGTTGAAATCGGGATTTTGCATGGTGAGGATGCGCGATTTGCGCAGGCTATGATGCAAACCAAACCTCACGGCGCGCATTTTTGCATTCGATTGAATGAACCTTACGCTGCCGACGACGGAGTTGCTCATACGCTTGATCAACATGGGCACGCGAATGACCTGCCCAATGTCATGATCGAAGTCCGCAATGACTTGATCGCAACCGATGCAGATCAACGCGCGATGGCACATTTCTTGACCGATTGGGTGCAGCAAGCACTGGATATGTTCATTCATGGCGAGGATGCAGCATGACCGTCTTGCTCGGCTTCTCGCGCGCCATTGATGGTATGAACCGCGTCATCGGTTTAATCGTGATGTACAGTGTTTTTGTCCTGATGGGCATTTTGCTCTGGTCATCCATTTCCAAGACGTTTTTCCTGCCCTCACTTTGGACTTTGGAAACCGCGCAATTTGCGATGGTGGCTTATTACATGTTGGGCGGACCCTATGCCTTGTTGGCCGGCGGGCACGTGCGGATGGACCTGTTTTATGGCGAATGGTCGTTGCGCCGGAAAGCGGCAATTGACGTCATAACTGTTTTCTTTTTGATCTTTTACCTAGGCGTTTTGCTCTACGGCGCACTCGGGTCCACGGCCTATTCGTTGGGTTACTGGGGCAAGGCACCCTTGGAGTTTTTCGTAGGATTGATCACAGGTGCAGAAGAGGTCGGGCGGCTGGAACGGTCGTCCACCGCTTGGCGTCCCTATATCTGGCCGATCAAGGCCATCATGATCTTGGGGCTCTTTCTGATGTTGCTGCAAGCACTGTCGGAGCTGATTAAAGACATTGCCCGCGCCAAAGGCCGCATTGAGCCGGAGGCATGGACATGAGCCAAGAACACATCGCCCTGTTCATGTTCGGCTCGATGATGCTGATGCTGTTCACTGGCCAAAGGGTCTTTGGGGCGATCGGTGCCATTGCTGCAATTGCGGCGCTGGCCCTTTACGGGACAGGCGGACAGGATATTCCGTTTTCCGCTGCTATGAAATTGATGAAATGGTACCCGCTTCTGACGCTGCCAATGTTCATTTTCATGGGCTATGTCCTGAGCGAAAGTAAGCTGGCCGACGACCTGTACCGGATGTTTCATGTATGGTTCGGCAATGTGAATGGCGGATTGGCCATGGGAACCATTGGGTTGATGGTTTTGATTTCGGCCATGAACGGGCTGTCGGTGGCAGGGATGGCCATCGGGGCGACGATTGCATTGCCTGAACTTTTGCGTCGTGGCTACGACAAGCAGATGGTGACAGGCGTGATCCAAGCCGGTTCATCGCTTGGTATTCTTGTGCCGCCCTCGGTCGTCTTGGTGCTTTATGCGATGATTGCGCGGCAACCGGTGGGTCAGTTGTGGCTCGCTGGTATCGTGCCGGGGCTGATGATGGCCGCGATGTTTGTGATCTACATCTGGATTCGCTGTCGCATGAACCCCGCGCTAGGCCCCGTGGCCAACGATCTGGATCAAGTCACCCCGCAAGAGAAGCGCAAACTGCTCTGGGCCGGTGCTCTGCCATTGATTATCTTCGCCTCGATGATGGTGCCTTTCGTCAACGGGTGGACGTCTCTTGTTGAAAGCTCGGCCATTGGTGCGCTGGCGGCGCTAACCGCATCGATCATTAAGCGCCGCATGACGTTGGCGGTCTTCCATACTTGCACGAAACAGACGCTGGTTATTTCATGTATGTTCATGTGGATCATCCTTGCGGCCCTTGGCTTTGGTGCAGTCTTTGATGGTTTGGGCGCTGTGAAGGCCATTGATAATCTGTTCACTGACCAGTTGGGCTTATCGCCTTGGGTCATCCTGATCCTAATGCAGTTGAGCTTTATCATCATGGGCACATTCTTGGATGACACTGCCATGTTGGTCATCGTCGCTCCGCTTTATGTGCCTTTGGTTGGTGCCCTTGGGTTTGATCTGATCTGGTATGGCGTTCTGTATACGATCACCACGCAGATCGCGTATATGACGCCGCCCTTCGGTTACAATCTTTTCCTGATGCGCGCGATGGCACCGCCGGAGATTTCGCTGCGCGATATCTACCGATCCATCATCCCCTTCGTGGGTGTGATGGTCGCAGCGCTCGCCATTATCATGACATTCCCGGAAATTGCTCTCTGGCTGCCCGGATATGTCTACGGAAATTAAAACCAAGACCCTCGGAACAGGGCCTATCAACAAGGAGAAATAAGCAATGACTACAAGACGTAAGTTTCTGACCACCGCTGCGGCTGGTGCGGCAGCGGCACCACTGGCAACGCCAGCCTTGGCCCAATCCACAATCAAGTGGCGCATGCAAACCTATGCGGGTCCAGCGCTGGCCGCCCATGTGATCGACCCTGCGATTGAAATGTTCAACAAGATTGCTGGCGACCGCATGCAAATCGAGTTGTTCTATGCGGATCAACTTGTGCCCACCGGCGAGCTGTTCCGCGCGATGCAGCAGGGTACGATTGATGCAGTACAGTCCGATGATGACTCGATGGCATCACCAACAGACGTGACAGTATTTGGCGGGTATTTCCCGTTCGCATCCCGATACTCGCTCGATGTGCCTGTGCTTTTCAACCAGTACGGCTTGAACGAGATTTGGGACGAACAATATTCAGCCGTCGGAGTGAAGCACATCAGCGCTGGGTCATGGGATCCTTGCCACTTCGCAACTAAGGATCCAATTCGGAGCCTTGAAGACTTGAAAGGCAAACGCGTCTTTACCTTCCCAACCGCTGGTCGTTTCCTCAGCCAGTTTGGCGTTGTACCTGTGACTTTGCCTTGGGAAGACATAGAGGTGGCGGTGCAAACGGGTGAGCTTGATGGCATCGCTTGGTCCGGCATTACCGAAGACTACACTGTCGGCTGGGCCGATGTGACCAACTACTTCCTGACCAACAATATCTCAGGCGCTTGGGCCGGGTCGTTCTTTGCCAACATGGACCGCTGGAATGAATTGCCAGAAGACCTTCAGACGCTGTTCCGCGTTTGCTGTGATCAATCCCACTACTATCGCCAATGGTGGTACTGGGGCGGCGAAGCCAACTTGCGCGTCAATGGCACGAAGATGGAACTGACTTCCATTCCAGATGATGAATGGGCTCAGGTCGAAAATGCCGCCGTTGCTTTTTGGGATGAGGTCGCTGCTGAAGGTCCGGTACAGGCCAAGGTCGTCGACATCTTCCGCAAGTATAATGCCGATATGCAAAAAGCAGGTCGCCCTTACCGCTACGGCTAAAAATCTAATGCGCCTCGGGGAAGATTCGGGGCGCATACTTTATGCAACGTAATGGACCCCCTCGCATGACCTTTGAAGAGATCAAATCGCAGATCGCCGCAGGCGATATCGATACCGTGCTGACCTGCATCGTTGACATGCAGGGGCGCTTGATGGGTAAACGCTTTCACGCCGAGGCATTCTTGGAAATGGCCCAAGGTGAAACCCATTGCTGCAACTATTTGCTGGCGACTGATCTAGAGATGGCAACGCCTGAAGGTTACGCCTCGACCTCTTGGGAGGCAGGGTACGGCGACTACATTATGAAGCCCGACCTCAGCACGATCCGTCCCGTTCCCTGGTTGGAAGGGACAGCAATGGTGCTGTGCGATGTACTGGATCATCATTCGCACAAGCCGGTTCCGTTCGCACCGCGTGAAGTGCTGAAGCGTCAAATCGCGCGCGCCACAGCGATGGGCTTTGATCCTATCATGGCAACCGAATTGGAGTTTTTCCTGTTCCAAGGCACCCATGATGAGATCGCTGCAGCCGGCTTCGAACTTAAACCGATCAGCCGCTACAATGAAGACTACCATATCTTCCAGACCTCAAAGGAAGAGCCTGTGATGCGTCCCATCCGCAATCACCTGCGGACCATGGGCATTCCGGTGGAAGGCTCAAAGGGAGAGGCCGAAGCTGGTCAGGAAGAATTAAACATCAAATACGCAGCCGCGCTTTCCACGGCGGATCACCACACCATCGCCAAGCACGGCATCAAGGAAATCGCGCATCAAAAAGGCTTTGCTGCAACGTTTCTACCAAAATGGCATGCAGACCGCGTCGGATCGGCGGCGCATGTCCATCAGTCACTTTGGAAGGATGGCACAAACGCGTTTTATGACAGCGAAGCACCGTTGGCCAAATCCGCACTGATGGATCACTACATGGCCGGGCTATTGACCTATGCGCCTGACATCACGGTTTTTTTGGCCCCCTATATCAATAGCTATAAACGGTTCGCCAAAGGTAGCTTTGCTCCCACGCAAGCGGTTTGGTCGGTCGACAACCGTACTGCTGCCTTCCGCCTATGTGGAGATGGGACGAATGCCGTGCGCGTTGAATGCCGCACGCCAGGGTCGGACATGAACCCCTATCTTGCGATGGCGGCGATGCTGGCCGCTGGGCTAAAGGGGATCGAAGAGCACCTGGAGCTTCCAGCACCTTTCAAAGGCGATGCTTATGCAGATGATGACGCCAACCACATCCCACGAACCTTGCGCGATGCACGTGAGGCATTGCTGACCTCGGACATGCTGAAAGATGCGTTTGGCGAAGAAACCGTCGCCCACTATGCCCGTGCGGCCGAATGGGAGATTGAAGAGTTTAACCGCGTCGTCACAGACTATGAAATCGCAAGAGGCTTTGAAAAAGCATGAGTACGTTAACCTGTATTTCGCCGATTGATGGATCGGTTTTTGCCACACGCGATACACTCAGCCGCACGGCTGCGCAGGATGTGCTTGCAAGTGCCCGCATCGCTCAAACGGCATGGGCGGCACGCCCATTACAAGACCGTATCAATCTGGTTATGGCCGGTGTCGCTGCGATCGGTGCGATGAATGACGACATCGTGCCAGAATTGGCCCATATGATGGGCCGCCCCATTCGCTATGGCGGTGAATTCGGAGGGTTTGAAGAACGTGCTAGCCACATGGCCAAGATTGCCAAGGACAGCCTTGCCGATATCGAGGTGGGCGAGGACGCGACCTTTAAACGCTACATTAAGCGGGTTCCCCACGGTGTCGTCTTTGTCGTGGCCCCCTGGAATTACCCATACATGACCGCAATCAATACGGTGGCCCCTGCGCTGATCGCAGGCAACACGGTTGTCCTGAAGCACGCTACGCAAACCCTGCTGGTGGGCGAACGCATGGCGCAGGCCTTTCATGATGCAGGCGTGCCAGAGGATGTGTTCCAGAACGTCTTCCTTGATCACGACATGACGTCGGCCCTGATTGCAGATAATGCCTTTGACTTCGTCAATTTCACGGGCTCCGTCGGCGGTGGTGCTGCGATGGAACATGCGGCTGCGGGGACGTTCACCGGAGTGGGGACTGAGCTTGGTGGCAAGGATCCCGGCTATGTGATGGAGGATGCAGATCTGGACGCGGCCGTTGATACGTTGATTGATGGCGCAATGTTCAATTCCGGCCAATGTTGTTGCGGGATTGAGCGGATCTATGTCCACGAGAGTTTGTTTGATGCCTTTGTCGAAAAGGCCATCGCCACAGTGAATGCCTACAAGCTGGGCAATCCGCTGAACCCGGACACAACGCTGGGTCCAATGGCGCACAAACGGTTTGCTGATGAGGTGCGGGCGCAAATCGCAGAAGCCGTTGCCGCGGGTGCAACCGCTCATATCGACACGTTCGCTGAGGATGATGATGGTGCCTATCTAAGCCCGCAAATCCTGACGAACGTGACCCATGACATGCGCGTGATGCGTGATGAAAGCTTTGGTCCAGTCGTCGGTATCATGCCAGTCAAGGACGACTTAGAAGCGATCCGTCTCATGAATGACAGTGAGTTTGGGCTTACCGCCAGCCTTTGGACCAAAGATGTGGACCGGGCTGCCGCCGTTGGTGATCAGATCGAAACAGGCACCGTCTTTATGAACCGCGCCGATTAACTTGATCCAGGCCTGTGCTGGACCGGCTGTAAGAACACAGGGCGCGGTGGTGGATTATCCGTCATTGGCTACCAGAACCTGACCCGCCCCAAATCGTATCACCTAAAGAAAGTCACATCATGAGCCCCACTGCTAACTGGTCCTACCCCACTTCGATTCGTTTTGGCGCGGGGCGTATCGCTGAATTGGCAGAGGCCTGCAAAGCGGCCGGGATATCGAAACCGCTCTTGGTCACTGACCGTGGTTTGGCATCCTTGCCGGTCACAGCGCGTGCATTGGATGTGGTGGACGCAGGCGGTTTGGGGCGCGCGATCTTTGCGGATGTGGATCCCAACCCGAATGAAAAGAACCTCACCACCGGTGTCGCTGCGTTCAAGGCAGGTGGCCATGATGGTGTGATTGCGTTCGGCGGAGGATCCGGCCTGGATCTGGGGAAAATGGTGGCCTTTATGGCTGGTCAAACGCGTCCCATCTGGGATTTTGAGGACGTCGGTGATTGGTGGACGCGGGCAGATGCCGAAGCGATCTTCCCCATCATCGCCGTGCCGACAACCGCGGGTACGGGCTCGGAAGTCGGGCGCGCGAGCGTCATCACCAATTCAGAAACGGAAGAGAAGAAGATCATCTTCCATCCCAAAGTACTGCCTTCGATTGTGATCTGCGACCCAGAGCTTACCGTTGGCATGCCGCCTTTCATTACCGCAGGTACTGGGCTCGATGCTTTCGCGCATTGTGTCGAAGCGTTCTCCTCCCCACACTACCACCCTATGAGCCAGGGCATCGCGCTGGAAGGCATGCGGCTGGTGATCAAGAACTTGCCGATCGTCTATAAAATACCTGACGATATCGAAGCCCGAGCCAACATGATGTCAGCGGCCATGATGGGAGCAACAGCGTTTCAAAAGGGCTTGGGCGCGATACATGCACTCAGCCACCCAATCGGTGCAATGCATCATACCCACCATGGAACAACCAATGCGGTGTGTATGCCTGCTGTGCTGCGACTGAACGCGCCCAAGATCCGCGACCGGTTTGACCAAGCCGCAGGATATCTGGGGATTGATGGCGGATTTGACGGGTTTTGTGCGTTTATCGACGCTTTCAACGATGACCTTGGCGTCCCCAAGAGGCTATCTGATCTAGGTGTGAACAATCCCAACATGGACCGATTGGTGGCAAGCGCCTTGGCCGACCCAAGCTGCGGCGGCAACCCAGTGGAGTTGTCGGTAGCGAATGTGAGGGCACTGTTTGCAGACGTAATGTAACCGCCGGTATTGTCGCTGCCCGGCCGAGCTGACATTGAAGCCCACCCAAACAGTTTAGTGCTGCGCGCGCGCGGAGCGATAAATGAATTGACAATGTGGGATCTCTGCAGACTTTCTCTACTAGCTGCACGAATGGCGGTTCCGGCGCTGGCTTAGTGTTTCTCCTTGAGCAGTAAGCGACCCATTATAACGGGTCGTGAAAAACCTGAATGACCGATCGCTGCCTGAAATCTAAGAATTCAATGCTCTATCCGATACTTAAAATACCAAGTTTTGATCGATTAGCCTTAGCCGCCAAGTGCCGCGATCCCCGCTGTAATCCCTTTCAATGAGACAGGGAAATTCACCGGCGTTTCTTGATTGGTGGGCTGATATCCCATGGTCATGCGAATACCGGCCTTAAGCGCAGCAAGTTCGGCCGGTGACAAAATGCGCGAGGCAGAACATACGCGAGGCGTGCAAGTGCGCCATTCCATTGCGATGGTCTCGCCAGAGTCTTCAATGCGATAGGCTGGGCGGATAGGCAAAAGCATATTGGTGGGCGTCGATACAGCGATCACAGTTTGGCTGCCTTCGTCCGTCTCCACCAAACGCACAGTCACCTCTGCCAAAAATGCGTTACTTTCAGAAATCGAAAGAGACTGAGAAATCACACAGCGGGTTTGGTTCACCCCAACCGCTTGGCACACCAACCGCCAATCATCGAACACCTGTCCATTTGTGGCGCTTTGCTGAGACCACGCTACAGACGAAAAGCTCGTGGCACCCAGACATGCAACAGCGAATAGGCGTCTCAACCTCATAATAAACCTCCCCCTCGTTTTCAGGCAGATTGCGGGTCTGAATGCCGGGACACAAGCCAAACCCACCCATGTTCCTAAATCCACTATGGCAAAAAAAACACTTTCTCTTCAATGCTCGCGCACAGAGCACTTTTGCATACGCGGACGTTGACTCTCCTTCGCGTCGTTATTCAAATGGTAACCATTATTGCTTGAGGGAAATAGCACACAGGGCCATGTCGCTAATAGACAAGACGCAGAATCGTTTTAATTCGGGCTTTGCCGCCACCTGTGTGCATCACAACCCTCAATCTTTGGAGCTCAGGCGTTTAGGCGCCTATTTGTTTTTTGGTGCTGCCGCAGCGCCGTGATCGAGGACGATTGATATGATCGAGACATGCGCATCTCTCCACCAAGCTGGGATTCGTCAACGCAGCCTGCGCAAGCATTGCCGTCTGGGCCGTGCTACCGAGTTGGTTTTCATCATGGCAACCGGAGCGACCGTTGTGTTGAGCACGGGAGCGGCCACCGCCCAACAAACCTGGATCGACGGCAACGCCGACAACGATTGGAACTTGACGGATCCCAACTGGGACGGAGGCGTCAATTTCACCAATGGCAACGGCGCTATTTTCCAGGGAACCGCCGAAACCGTCACCATCGATGAAGCGGGCGGAGTTCAAGCCGCTGACGTGACATTCAACGTCGACGGGTACACGATCGACGGCAACGACCTTGATGTCACAGGCACGCTTGGCGTCACCACGGATGCCCAAAGCGCCACGATCAGCACCAATATCGCAAACGGCCTAACGGTAGGCGGCGAAGGGACAGTGAACCTGTCCGGGACCATTGGTGGTGACGTGATCATCAACGCAACCGGCGCGGACGTGAACTTCTCCGGGTCCTCCGTGGCTGGCTCTTTGACCACCTCCGGGACTGGCACCAGCACCATCGGCGCCGTCAACTTCGACGACGAGCTGAGCCAATCGGCTGGCACGCTCAACATCACCGGTGCAGCGACGTTCAACAACACTGGAACCGATGAAAGCACGATCAGCGGGGGCACACTCAACGTGGACGCGGCCACCAATTTCGGCGGCACAGTGAACCTCTCATCCGGTGCGACCTACGACCAGAACGCAGCCGTCACCGGCAACATCTCCACCGCCAGCACCAACGCCGACATCGGAGCCAATGTGACGGGCACCTTGGATGTCACTGGCGGCTCGACCACAATCTCAGGGCCGTCGACAATTACCGGCGCAATCTCTGCCAATGCCGGAACATTGACCCTCGGCAACTCTGTGAGTGTGTCTGCGGACGGCAACCTGACCGTCGGTGACAGCGGCACAGGGAACGGTATCGTCAATCTCGCCGACTCTGCAGCGCTCACCGGTGATATGACCGTGAACTCCGACGGGACGCTGAACACAAACGCAAACAGCACGATCACCGGCGACGTCTCAAACAGCGGGATCTTTGATCTCACGGGCGATGCCAATGTGTCCGGCGACGTGACCAACAGCGGCACAATCCAATCGTCCGCAGCGGGCGACGAACTGACTATAAACGGCACAAACGGTGTCTTTACGTCTCAAGGGACAATCGACGGCTCCACGGGTGATCTCACCATCACGGCCACCGAAATCGAACTGCGCACAGGCCACTCGACCACGGGAACGGTAAGCCTGTCTGCAACGACGCTTGATTATGGCATCGACGCGGACATCTCTGGGTCGTTGACCTCGAATATTGTCATCCAAAGCGGCTCCGAGCTTGATGTGACGGGCGACACGACCATCACAGCCGCAGACGCGATCACCGACATGGTCGTCGAAGGCACGCTCGACATTGAAGCGGGCAACCGGTTCGAAGCGGGCTCCATCCAAAACGACGGCACCATCGAGGTGCGCGCCGGCTCCACGCTGGCGGGCACAGATAACACGTTGACCAACAACGCTGCTCTGAACGTGGCCGATGGCGGCACCGTGACCGATGCGGGTGCAATCATCAACAATACCACCGGCACAATCACCTTCGCGGGCGATGCGACATTCGATGCGGACGACAACAACGACAGTGGCGGCACAGATTTCATAACCAATGAAGGCTCCATTGTCGTCAACGCGGGCGCAGGGTCCACGACGCAAACCGTTGCAGTGGGCTCCGACGCACTGACGAACCAAAACGGCGGTACGCTCGACATAAACTCCGGTACGATCAACGGCATCACGACGCTCACAAACACCTCGACGTCCGCTTCAGCGATCGACGTCGCCTCCGGCGCGACCCTGGACGCTGATACTGTTGCCTCCTCTGCGGGGACCATCACCAATGCGGGCGATATCGACGCGGCCGTGAACCTCACAGGGTCTGCAGCGCTGGATGTGAACTCTGGCACGATCACTGGCAACCTCAATGTGGACACTTCCGGCTCCGTGACTTTGACCGGCACCGTGACGGGCACACTCGAAGTGGACAGTGGCGTGGCCGATGTGGACGGGGCTTCGACCATCACTGGCGCGATCACCGTTGGCGATGGCTCCGGCACGGCAAATACTGCTGAACTTGAGGTCAGCACCGGCATCACGCTCACCGCAAGCGGTAACACCACCGTCTCCGGCTCCGACGGGCTTCTGGATGTCGATGGCACACTCACAGGCAACGTCGCCAACGCGGGCAACACAGACAACGATGGCTCCATCGGCGGCAGCGTGACCAACACCGGCACATTGACCCATGCCGGCGGCATCGGTGGGTCGCTCACGCAAAACACCGGCGGCAACACAACCGTTGATGGCGCGGCGGCCACCGTCACCGGCCTTGTCGACATCAACAACGGCACGCTCAACATCACCAACGGCAACCAGCTCACAGGTGATAGCGGCGGCACGCTGACCACCGATGTGGACATCGCATCGGGGGGTACGCTCGACATCGACAGCGGCGGTACCCTGGTCGGCAACGTCTCCAACGCAAGCTCGAGCGCAAGTATCAACGATGGCACGCTCACGGGCGATGTCGCCAACTCTGGCTCTTTTGACAACAACAACTCGGTCTCCGGAACGATCACCAACACCGGGTCCTTGACCCACGCTGGAGGCGCTGCTGCGCTAACCCAGAGCACGGGTGGCAACACAACAATCGACGGCGCAGCGGCCACGCTGACTGGCGTCGCGGACATCAATGCGGGCACGCTCAATGTTGCCACAGGTGGTCAGCTGACCGCAGACACCGGCGCATCCGCGACCACCGATGTGGATATCGCGGCAGGTGCGACCCTCGACATCGATACGGGCGGTACCCTGGTCGGTAACGTCGCCAACGCAGGCACCAGCCCAAGCATCAACGACGGCACGCTCACGGGCGATCTTGCCAACTCCGGGACGTTTGACAACAACGGCTCCGTCTCAGGCACCATCACCAATACCGGTACCTTGAACCACTCTGGCGGCGCGGGCGCTCTGACGCAAAACACCACTGGCAACACCACAATTGATGGTGCAGCCGCCACCGTTACGGGCCTCGTCGATATCAACGCGGGCAGGCTCAATATCACAAACGGCAACCAGCTCTCTGCCGATACCGGTGGGACGCTGACCACCGATGTGGATATCGCGGCGGGCGCGACCCTCGACATCGATACGGGCGGTACCCTGGTCGGTAACGTCGCCAACGCAGGCACCAGCCCAAGCATCAACGACGGCACGCTCACGGGCGATCTGGCCAACTCCGGGACGTTCGACAACAACGGCTCCGTCTCTGGCACGATCACCAATACTGGCACCTTGAACCACTCTGGCGGCGCGGGCGCTCTGACGCAAAACACCACTGGCAACACCACAATTGATGGTGCAGCCGCCACCGTTACGGGCCTTGTCGATATCAACGCGGGCACGCTCAACATCACCAACGGCAACCAACTTTCTGCTGATACCGGTGGGACGCTGACGACCGACGTGGACATCGCGTCAGGCGGTACGCTCGACATCGACAGCGGTGGTACCCTCGTTGGTAACGTCGCAAACGCAAGCTCTTCTGCGAGCGTCAACGACGGCACGCTGACCGGCGATCTGGCGAACTCCGGTTCGTTCGACAACAACGGCACAGTCTCCGGCACGATCACCAACACCGGGTCCTTGACCCACGCTGGAGGCGCTGCGGCGTTGACCCAGAACACGGGCGGCAACACCACAATCGATGGAGCGGCTGCAACGCTCACAGGCGTCGCAGACATCAATGCAGGCACGCTCAATGTTGCCACAGGGGGTCAGCTGACCGCAGACACCGGCGGCACCAACGCAACCGACGTCGATGTGTCTGGCACGGCTGTTCTCGACAACGACGGCGCGATCGTCGGCAACGTCCTGTTGCAAGCCTCAGCGGCCAACCCAAGCGAAAACGCGGGCACAATCACCGGCGATTTTCAAATCGACTCCGGTCGCCTCGACATCGATGGCAATTCAACGATCACAGGTGTGAGCACGATCAACGCAGGCGAAATGCGCGTGTTGGATGGCTTCTCGCTCACAACCGGCGCAGCTGGAGGTTCCGCGAACGAGCTTACCCTCGCATCGGGCGCAACAATTGAGGTCGGAACGGGTTCCACGCTCGCCAATTCCGATACCACTGAGACAATGACTTTCGACAGTGGCTCTAACGTCGTGCTCTACAATAATGCGACGCTGGGTGGCGCAGTGATAATCAACGGTATGCTTCGCGCCGAAGGCGGCACATCCACCAGTACAAACGCAGGGAGCCCCGCGGCCATCGGCGTTGAAACCGCAGGCACGGGTTCCGCGACAATCAATGGCAATGTCACACTTGGGTCCAGCGGCACCATCGACCTCGCAGATGGCTCGATCGGCGACAGCTTGACGATCAATGGCACGCTGACCGCCAGCGCCGGTACGGTCAACCTGGACGCCAATTTGGCTCTGGGATCTGCGGCCACCGATGTGGACACTGTAACAGTCACCGGTGTCTCAACGGGCACTCTTACGATTGTCATCAACGACGTCACCACCGGGATCTATGGAGACACGGGCACCAACGTTCGACGGATCGTCGATCTTGCCGCGGGTAGTTCGGTCACGCCCGTACTGGGCAGCATTCCTATCGATCCAACCAACACCTATGTCTACTCGCTGGGAAGTGATGGGGAAGATATCTTTCTCAACGCGACCCTCAACAGTGCGACTGTTGGTCTTGTTGGCGCGATCGGGTCGGCCCAGACTCTGATCTCGGCGGTCATAAACAGACCAACAAGCCCATTCATCACCACGCTCAACAATGTTGAAGCGGATCAAGGGTGCAACGACGGGGCATGGTTCCGCTACCAAAACGGTTATGCAAATGCGACAGGGACCTCAGAAGCGGGGATCACATCGGTCACCGCAGACACCCGTTCCCGCTACAGCGGTTTCCAGTTCGGGACGGACAAATATTGCTTTGACTTTACCCAAGACCCAGCGACGGACGACTACTACGGTCTGATTTTTGGCTACAACCAAGCCTCAACCGAACAAGACGTACCAAATTCTGTCACAGGCCAGATCGACTCTGTGACGCAGCTCGATCTGGAGCAGTTTTACGGTGGTGTGTATTATGCCGCGGTGCGCGGCAACCTCAGCTACGAGGTTCAGGCAAGGGCCGAAATGACGAACTACACGATCAATTCCAAAGCAATGAATGGCGTGGCACTTCCGGTGGATGACACCACCTTCAGCACAAATGCCTACACGCTCTCGGGCTCGGCCGCCTACCAATATGGTCTTGGCGAAAACAGCCCGTTTGTGGTGGTGCCAAACATCGGCTTCTCGATCACCCGCACCGCGGAGGCGTCGGTCGATCTGGATAACGGCGCGCGCATCGAGTTCGACGAGAACATCAACTCGGTGTTGTTTGCTGGGGCTACGTTGGCCTACGGCACAGCCGATGAAGCCACCGGCACATCCACCTTCGTCTTCGGCACCCTTACGCGGTATTTCAATCTGTCCGAGGACTCAACTTCTACTGTGATCGATAGCGCCGGCAACGAAACCAAAGCGACCAGTACTGCTTTGCCTGACTATTCAGAGCTGTCACTGGGCTATCAGTTCAATCGCGAATACGGTTCGGTCGAAGCGGGCAACCTCCGGAAATTTTCCGCCGCGATCCGCGCCGATGGAAGGGTTGGCACAGACTTTGAGTCTGGTGCCATCACCGCTCAAATCCGGTTCCAGTTTTAGGTATGCAAAACTCAAAGGGCGCCGCTCTAGCCCCAAGGCGCCGCTTCTTTCTCAAAGTATCGGTCGACTTTGTGCCAGGCATGGGACAGGATGGATCGGAACAAGACAGAAGGCACATTTTGGCCAGCGATCAATAGGCGGAGGAACGATGACAGGCGTTCATACCGACCAAGACACCGAAGACAAAACAGTGCCCCCGCGGCGCACGGTTCGGTTCGACAGCCCTTTGGATTTATTTCGTCAAATCCCTGAAATTCAACAATTTACACATGCCCGCCCCGCAGCAGGCGAAACGCACTACGCGTGTCTGCATCGTTTACGGGAATCTGAAACAGTGGAAGACGCGCTTGTGTTGGCGGCATTTGCTGCAGAAATCCGGGATGCGATTGCCTGGGCACACAAAGCCATGCGCACCGTTTTGCCCGAATCCAGCCAACAAGATCAGCATCTTTTGCGCTGGATTGAGCAATGGCTCACCATGCCAAGCGACGAAAACCGTTGGCGTACGATGTCGGTCGCTCTTTTTGCAAATGAACGCACGCCCGCGGTTTACCTTGGGCTGGCTGTAGGGTGGTCAGGAGGCGCGATCGCGCCAAACGATCCAACCCAAGCGCCGCCCTGGCGCGCAGCTCATGCCGTGGAAACTGCACTTTTGACCGCTGTGTCGCGCGGCGCTGTGGAGCATAGAGACGCCTATCTCGCGCGCGTCCTTGATCTGGCCAATGGGCTTTTCCGTGTCCACTGAAGCCCGTACCTCGCCCAATGGCGCCACGCGTGCACCGTTGATCAAGCCCATCAAAAACTTCCGGTTTGAAGTGGCGGCCGACACCAATGTTGGGCTGAAACGCAAGATCAACGAAGACAGCATTCTGGGCGATGACATTGAACCGGTCTGGCTTGTTGCCGATGGCATGGGCGGACACGCCGCAGGCGATTTTGCAAGTCAAACCATTGTAGCGGCAATGCAAACGCTTGGGGTTGCTGCAAGTTGGGAAGATCTCAACCACCGTTTTGTGCACCGGCTCAGACATGCAAACACGCGCATCTACCACCACGCCGAAGAACAGGGTAACGGAGCCATCGGTTCAACCATCGCCGCCCTTTTGGCCCATGAAGGACGCTTCGTGTGCTGTTGGTCGGGCGACAGTCGGGTCTATCGGCTGCGTGGTCGGCACCTGCGGCAAATCACCAAGGACCACACCGAACTCCAGGCGCTCCTTGATGCCGGCCACATCTCGTTGGAGGACGCCGAAAACTATCCACGCAAAAACGTCATAACCCAAGCCATCGGCGTGGCTGAAGATGCAGATTTCGATGCCGTCGAAGGGCGTCTGACCGATGGGGATGTTTTTCTGATCTGCTCCGATGGTTTGACGGAATACTTCGGCGACCCAGAGATAGAGGCCATCCTAAATGCCCATGGCCGTGACTTGGAAACTGCATGCGAGACACTTATTTTCCAAGCGGTGGAACGCGGCGGCAAAGACAACGTCTCTGTCATTGTGATCCGTGCCTACGAATTGTCGCTCCCATTTGCTCCCATTGTTGACGGCTATCCTGAAATTGAAGGTGCTCAGTGATGTCTCAAACCACGCCGCCTTCCGGGTATGACGACGATGAAGAAGATGACCGCACCGTCATAGCGCCACTTTCTCCGAAAAGCCCAACGCAAACCGCGATCCAAGACGAAGTCGAAGAAGATACCGACGCAACAATCATCGCGCCGATGGGAGGTGACGCGACTTCAACCGGGTCCCAAAACGCACCTGTCGAGGCCAATGGGCTCGAACCTGGGATGCTCATCAACAACATGTATCGGGTCGAGCACGCGCTGGATCAGGGCGGCATGGGCCGGGTCTTTCGCGGAGTTGAAACCGAGACCGACGAACCGGTGGCGATCAAGGTCATCTTGCCGGAAATTGCCGACGACCAGAAATTTGGCGGCATGTTCCGAGACGAGGCCAAAACCCTCCGTCAACTGCACCATGACGCGATCGTGCGCTACTTCTCGTATTTCTCGCCGTCCGAACAGTTGAACATGCATGTCTTGGTGATGGACTTCATCAATGGCATGGCGTTGTCGGATCACCTCAAGAAAAAGGGCGCGCTCAGCGTGCCACAATGTTGTGATCTCTTCGCGCGCTTGGCCGATGGTCTGCAAGTTGCCCACGATAAAGGCGTGATCCACCGCGACCTATCGCCCGATAACGTGATGCTGCCCGGCGATAATATTTCCAAGGCAGTGCTCATCGATTTTGGCATCGCACAATCGACCCAAATCAAAGATAGCGCCCTCGGCAACGATTTCGCCGGTAAGCTCAAATATGCTTCCCCCGAACAGTTGGAGGGTGGTGCGGCCAACACAGATGGGCGCTCCGACATTTACTCGCTTGGCCTTTTGTTGATAGCAGCCTCCACCGGTGCCCCGCTCAACATGGGGCGTAACTTCCTAGAAGCACAGGAAAAACGCAAAACAGTCCCGGAGCTTGGGCCAGTGCCGTTTGAATTCCGCGTCGTGCTTGAGACAATGCTGCAACCCGAGCCTGAGAACCGGTTTGCCACGATGTCTGATGTCAAACGCGCGTTTGAAAACATCGCTGCCGGGCGCGATGCTTTTGCCATTACCACCGATGTGACCCGTCGCGGCGACATGACCATGCGTCCGACCGAAGGGTTGCAAGCCGCGCCGGTACTCTATAGCGGGACAAATCCCGGTGTTGGGACTACTGGCACGGCCTCCGGCATCTCCCAAGTGGGGGCCGGTACGCATAATGAGTTCGACGATGCCTCGCCCTCGTCTGGAGGTGGCCTCAAATACATACTGATCGGGCTAGTGCTTGCGGGTGTGATTGGTGGCGGCGCCTATGTGGCCATGCCGGAATTGCTCACTGGCTCAAACAGCAGCGACACAGCACTAGAGGCCAAAGCCGAAGAAGATACCGGTCCCGTGCGCCTGGAAGGTAGCCGCGAAGCTTTCCTAGCTGAGACACTGCCCGATGGATGCGCGTTTGCGACACTGCGCCGCTTTGGCCCCAATGCTGGACAGATTGAGGCGTTTGCCCAACCTGGCATGGACATGGACGGCATACCCGATGCTTGGGCCACGAACTTCGGCACACCGCCCACAGTGCTGAACCGCACCATAAGCGCGCAGCAATGCGCAGCACTCACACTGACGCGGCGATTTCAAGGCACAGCAGGCGCGGGCATGGAACTGACCCTGCGCAGCAACATGGTGTCTCGCGAGGAAGGGATCGTGGGCACGGTTCATGGCTCAGCGGGGCGCGCAGATTGGCTGGCACTCATCACGCCTGAAGGTCGTGTCTTTGCGCTTACACGCCAGTTCGAGGACCCTATTGGCGATGAACGCCAATTCTCTTTCCGCATGCGCGGCGCGCAGCTGGGAAGTTACCTCGTGATGTCGATCACGTCAGAGAAAGCCCTCGTTCGCGCTGCAGCCATGCAAGATGGCACGCTGGCCGTCGACCTTTTTGAATTGATCGGCCGGGAACTCGGAAACGACCTACGAGGAGCCGTCGACATCGCTTTTCTCGAACTTGGGACATAGGGCAACCCTCCGCGACACAATTCGCGCCTCCCGAGTTGGTGCTGATGACTCATCATGAGTGACGTTGCTTCGCGTTGCACAAACGTCCGCTTTGAGACCCCCAGGGTTTGAAGCGGACGCGGTGTTTTCGATGGCCACTCAGTCAGAAAAGCATAATTTGTTGTGATCAAGGTCTCTGACGTAAGCAGAGTACTTTGGGCCACGTTGATTTGGTGCGCCTTCGCATGTTCCTCCAAGTTGAACGGCCAATGAGTGCATCTTGTCTACGCTCTCTTTTGTAGCGACGCAGAAGCCAACCATTGGGCCATTTCCATTTGCGGCAGGCTTTGTGTCGAACGGTATGGCAGTGGCAAAGGTGAAGCCCTCTCCCACCCAGAAGGTCATGCGATCCGATGGCGAGAGGGATTGAAACCCCGCACCCTCAAATAGAGAATTGTAGAAGGTTTTTGATGCCTCCATGTCGTTTGTTCCAACAACAAAGTAGTTCATTTTCATACCAATATATCCTGTTCTCTGTGGTTGGCACATTGGTGCCCTGCGGGACTGCAAGCCGGCGAAGATCCGCGTCCGACACGTGGCATATTGATATATGCGTCATTTTAAGTCCTATTTGATGGATGCCCAGAACAAATGCAGCCGAGAGGATTCGACGGATCGAATTGCTCGCAGTCCAGCTCAAGCAGGAAGCTCATTGCACGGTCAAAGACCTCGCGCGACAGCACGGTGTTAGCATCCGCACGATAACGCGTGACCTCTCCTTGATGCGCGACCAAGGGATGCAAATCGACGCAGATCGTGGACGTGGCGGCGGTGTTCGCTTGGATCGGAATTGGGGTGTGGGTCGATTAAACTTACCCTACGCAGAAGCGGTAGATTTACTCATCAGCATCGCTGTCGCGGAGCAGATGCAATCGCCAATCTTCTTGGCAAACCTTGCATCGGTACGACGAAAGTTGGTCGCGTCTTTCTCATCCCAAAAACGGAGACAGGTCGAGGGTTTGAAATCACGCATCATGATCGGCAAAACTGCGTCGCCGTTTGTTCAAACAAGCGCAAAAATACCGCCGAAGCGAATTGTCCAAGCCTTGCATCAGTCCTTCATCACTCAGACCGAATTGGAAGTAAGATATCAAAGAGAAGACGGGAGCAAATCCGACCGCCAAATTGCGCCGCATTACCTTCTGCTAAAATATCCGATTTGGTACATCGTCGCATTTGACCGTCTGACCGATGGTCCGCGGACCTTCCGCTGCGACCGCATGCTGGCGAGCCAAACCACCGAAACGGCATTTCGATTGCTGCCCAGGAGAGTATTTGAGCCGTCAATTTCACAGGATGATCTTTCAATGTCGTAGTAGCGTGAATGTAGTCAGAGCAGCCATTCAGAAGTAACGACACAACGACGCTTTTCCCGCAGATCCCGCCTCCCAGACTCCGAAGCGGCAGGGGCTTTATCTCCTTGGTGCATCCTCTTCGATGTAGACGCGGATGATCTCTTCAAAGGAGCTCTCGGCGCTGAAACCAAGCTCGAGTGCGCGCGCAGGATCAAAGTTGCGGGGCCAGCCGGAGACGATTTTATCAATTGCCGGATCTGCCTTTGGCGTGATGAGCTTGACCGCATCCGCGCCTGCCACAATCCGCAGGGCTTCGATTTGTTCCGCAACGGTACAAGAAATCCCGGGCAGATTCAGCGCACGGTGTGTGCCGATGGCCTCTTCGCTCAACTTGGCGGCATGGCACAGGAACCCAGCCGCTGAGCGCGGCGAGGCATGCCAATGGCGCACTTGATCAGACACCGGCAAGATCGCTTCAATCCCCGCAAGCGGCTCGCGAATGATCCCCGAGAAAAAGCTCGACGCGGCCAGATTGGCTTTGCCCGGCCGCACGCAAATCGTGGGAAGCCTCAGGGACAGCCCGTCGATATACCCTTTGCGGCTGAAATCCTGGATCAAGTGTTCGCAAATCGCCTTCTGCGCCCCATAGCTGGTCTGGGGCGAGCATTTGAAATCATCGTCAATTTTCTCAGGGTAGGGGCCCCCGAAAACAGCAATGGACGATGTAAACACAAACCGTGGCCGGTACGCACCAGCGGTCACATCGCTTTGAACCCGCAACGCCTCAAGCAAGTGCCACGTGGGCCAGAGATTGGTCTGCCAGCCTTTGTCGAAATCAGTTTCTGCCTCACCAGAGACGATCGATGCCAAGTGAAAGATCACATCAAAGCGCTGTGTGGCGAGCTGCGCCATATCAAACTGGGTGGTGATGTTGCCTGTTACACAGGTCACTGAAGCGGGCTGGTTCGGAGGAAAAGCCATGTCATAGAGCGTGATGTCCAGGCTCGATTGGCCGTTCAACCCATCGCGCAGCAGCTGTGCCAACAACTTCTGACCAACCATGCCGCCGCCGCCCAGGATGAGTATTTTGATATTTGTCATTCTTTCCTCCCCGACCATACGGTTCGCATCTGGCATAGCGCCCCGCTCTGACATACGCTAACAGCCGACGAACGCATTGAGAATGCGATGGAGGCACAATGGGTCGTTTGACGGGAAAACGCGCGCTGGTCACAGCGGCGGGACAAGGGATCGGACGTGCATCGGCACTGGCTATGGCCGCCGAAGGGGCGCATGTCATGGCCACGGACATCAACGAAGGCGCTCTCGCCTCGCTAGAAGGTGTCGAAACCCGTATCCTAGATGTGCGTGACGATGCCATGGTCCGTAAGACCGTGGCAGAGGCGACGCCGGACATCCTTTTTAATGGTGCGGGCTTTGTGCATCACGGCTCTGTGCTAGCTGCCACAGACGAGGATTGGGCCTTTTCCATGGACCTCAACGTGCAGTCCATGTTTCGGACAATTCGCGCGGCGCTGCCCGGCATGGTAGCGCGTGGCAATGGGTCGATCATCAACATGGCCTCCGCGCTTGGTGCAAAAATGGGAGCACCCAACCGTTTCGTCTATGGCGTGACCAAAGCGGCCGTCGAAGGTTTGACAAAATCCGTGGCCGTTGATTTCATTAAAACTGGTGTGCGCTGTAACTGCATCTGTCCTGGCACCGTAGAAAGCCCCTCGTGGCATGACCGCGTGCGGGCTTTGGGCGAGGAAATGGGTTCATATGAAGCCGCCCTGGAGGCCTTTGTGGCGCGCCAGCCCATGGGCCGCGTGGCGCAACCCGAAGAAATTGCGTCACTCGCCATCTATTTGGCAAGTGACGAAAGCGCCTTTGTGACGGGCCAACCCCATTACATCGACGGCGGCTGGTCCGGCTGATCGAACGCGATGAGTTATTGAAAAGAGATGATATCCATGAGCAAGAAGACCGATCTGCGCTCCCGCCAATGGTTCAACAACCCCGATAATCCAGAGATGACGGCGCTCTATTTGGAGCGATATCTCAACTACGGGCTCACGCGTGAGGAATTGCAATCTGGCAAGCCGATCATTGCGATTGCGCAGACCGGCAGTGATCTCAGTCCCTGCAACCGACATCACCTCGAGCTTGGCAAACGCGTGCGCGATGGGATCATCGCAGCCGGTGGCATCTGCCTTGAAGTGCCGGTGCATCCAATCCAAGAGACGGGCAAACGGCCGACCGCGTCGCTTGACCGAAACCTCGCCTACCTGAGCCTTGTTGAAACGCTCTATGGCTATCCTCTTGACGGTGTTGTGCTCACCATCGGCTGTGACAAGACGACCCCCGCGCTGCTAATGGCCGCGGCCACAGTGAATATTCCTGCGATCGCATTCTCCGTTGGACCAATGCTCAACGGATGGTGGAAAGGCGAACGGGCAGGTTCCGGCACTGTCATCTGGAAAGCACGTGAGTTGGTGGCAGCGGGCGAGATCACCGATGACGAATTCATGGAAATCGCAGCCGCATCTGCGCCATCTGTTGGCTATTGCAACACGATGGGCACGGCCACGACAATGAATTCTCTAGCCGAGGCTTTGGGCATGCAGCTACCGGGATCCGCCGCGATCCCAGCGCCGTACCGCGAACGCGGGCAGATGGCGTATAAAACCGGCCAGCGGATTGTCGAGATGGTGCATGAGGACATGCGGCCCTCTGACATCATGACCCGTGAAGCATTTGAAAATGCCATCGTGATCAACTCCGCCATCGGCGGCTCGACCAACGCACCAATCCATCTCAACGGTGTGGCACGTCACCTCAACGTACCAATTGACAATGACGACTGGCAAAACTTCGGTCACAAGGTGCCACTTTTGGTCAATCTGCAACCAGCAGGCAAATACCTGGGCGAAGATTACCAGCAAGCAGGCGGCGTGCCAGCAGTGGTCGGCGAGTTGATCGCTGCAGATCTTTTGCCAAACCCTGACGCGCTCACCGTGAATGGCAAGACCATGGGCGAGAATTGCAAAGAGGCGCGCACACTCAATGACGACGTCATCATGACCGTCGCCAATCCGATGGTGGCCGAGGCTGGATTCATCAACCTCAAGGGCAATCTCTTTGACAGCGCGATTATGAAAACCTCGGTGATTTCCGAGGAATTCCGCAATCGCTATCTGTCGAACCCCAACGACCCAGATGCGTTCGAAGGCCGCGCTGTTGTCTTTGATGGGCCCGAGGATTTCCATCACCGCATCGATGACGAAGCCGAGGGGATCGACGAGAATTGCATCCTTTTTATGCGCGGGGCAGGGCCCAAGGGCTATCCTGGAGGCGCTGAGGTCGTGAACATGCGCGCGCCCGCCTACCTGCTGAAGAGAGGCATCAAAGCGCTTCCTTGCGTCGGCGACGGGCGTCAATCCGGCACGTCCGGTTCGCCTTCCATCTTGAACGCAGCGCCGGAAGCAGCGGACAATGGTGGCCTCGCACTTTTGCAAAACGGCGACCGTGTGCGGATCGACTTGCGCAAATGCACTGCGGATATGCTTCTGTCGGACGACGAACTTGCTGTACGCAGAGCCGCACTGGTAGCGAAGGGCGGCTATCCCGTCCCGGAAAGCCAGTCACCATGGCAGGAGATCTTCCGCGAGCGGGTCGACCGTTTCGATCGTGGCATGACCCTCAAGGGGGCCGACGCGTACCAAGACATCTCGCGCAAACATATGCCGCGCGACAACCACTAAGAGGACGACATGAAACTCGTACGTTACGGCGCCGACGGCGCAGAAAAACCAGGTCTGATCGATGGCAATGGGATCCTGCGCGATCTCTCGGAGAAAGTAGACAATATTGCCGGCCGTGTGTTGAGCCCAGCGGGCCTTGATGCTTTGCGAGCCGTTGATCCGGACGGCCTGCCCGTGGTGGACGGCGATCCGCGTATCGGTCCTTGTGTCACCGATATTGGCAAATTCCTTTGCATTGGTCTTAACTATGTCGACCACGCCGAAGAGACCGGTGCGTCCATCCCTGAACATCCGATCCTCTTTCTCAAAGCCAATTCAGCGATCAATGGCCCGTTTGACGACGTGGTCATTCCCCGCTCGTCCGAGCATACCGATTGGGAAGTCGAATTGGGCGTGGTCATCGGTACCAAATGTAAATACGCGACGATGGAGAACGCGCTTGACCATGTGGCTGGTTATTGCGTGATCAACGACGTCTCTGAACGGCGCTTTCAAAAACGTCTGGCTGGTCAATGGACCAAAGGGAAAAGCCCAGACACATTTGGTCCAATTGGACCCTGGCTGGTGACCGCAGACGAGATCGCCGATCCGCAAAACCTTGATCTTTACTGCGACGTGAACGGCGATCGGATGCAAACGGGCAATACGTCCAAGATGATATTCTCAGTCGCTGAGATCATCGTTCACCTGTCAGAGATGTTCACGCTGCACCCTGGCGATGTCATCTCAACCGGCACGCCGCCCGGCGTGGGCGATGCTATGTCACCGCCCAAATATGTGGGCCCCGGCGATGTGATGGAGCTTGGCATCCAAGGGCTCGGCGTACAGCGCCAAGCGGTCCGCCGCGATCCGTGACAACAGGTTAGATTTGGCCGAACGCCCGTGCGCTATGCGCCTAAGCCCAGAGTTCATAGGGGTCGTTTGCAGGAGCGTGGGGAATCCTATGCTAAGCGGCGCGCACCCGCTTTCCGTAGTCTTGTAAATTTAACTTGGGATTGACATAGCGATAGAGACTGCCGGTTTTTACCTCCAATGCCTGGCAAAGCTCCGAGATCGCGCCACTTGGCTGGGCCCATGTAGGATTGACCGGGGACTATCTGTGGAACATGAATCCACTACTAAGCCCGGGTCGCCTTAGGCCGCTTCGGAGAAATAACCTTCACTATGCGGCGTAGGTTATTGGTTTATTTGCGCAAAGAGGCGCTTGTGGCCGCCGTCTAATCGGAGGCTCCGATTACGCAGTGGTTATGGAGTCATTGAGTTTGCCTGGCCGGTCTGGTGGACGGACCAATCAAGCAAAGCATGCCAGGGTCGATCGAGCTTAAGCGGAGGCGATCTTGGCTTGTTTGCAAGCGATCCGCGCGCCTGGCATGGATCTCTCCAGTCCATAGAGACACCTAATACGCACTTCCCACAGGTTTGTCGCTCGATGTGTGAGGTCTGGCCCCTGCGTCTACCAGATCCTTGTCGATCTCCGGCGGACTGGACAAGTGCGGTGTCAAAACGGCCTACATGCCTGCCTTCGATTATTCATAATAAAAACGCAATCTGGCAATAAAATCTCGTTCAGATCACGTGTTGTAATATCTGAGTAAGTGTCAAATGGCGTTGGAAAATCTGCATGTCTACAACATTGCAACGGGTGACAATACCTATCCGCATAGTGGTGATTTCACCGTTACGGTAGCGGGATTGGTAACAGTCGATGACTCAAATGGAAGCCGTGATGCCGAACTTGGCGATTTCACTGACACTGGCTCAAGTGATGTGCCTGATCAGAATGTTACAGCTTCCACAGTCACCGGAATAAATGTGGGCGACACATTGGATTCGCGGTACACTTACACGGTCACTGGGTCCGACGGATCCAGCGGGAATATTTACTTTCTAGCCACGAATAGCACAACGAACTATGGTTCGTGGATCGTGTCTGATTTTCCGCTTGATCCCGCGGTGACCTATACTTTTGGAACCTTTAATCGCGTCGGCGCGGTTGACTACGACGATCTTGTGCCATGCTTCGCATACGGCACATTGATTACGACCACTCAGGGTGAGGTTCCAGTTCAAGAACTGACCGTCGGTCAGGAAGTCCTAACGCTAGATCGCAAATTCCAAAAGATCCGGTGGATAGGTGGCAGAACGTTGGACTCCATTGACCTCGCACTGAAACCTAAACTCCGCCCCATCAGGATCAAGGCAGGTGCTTTGGGTTCTGATCTACCTGTGCGGGACCTGCTTGTATCACCGCAGCATAGAGTTCTTGTGCGCTCGCCAATCGTCCATCGGATGTTCGATACTGATTCAGTTCTGATATCAGCGCACAAACTCTTAGAACTAGATGGGATTGAGGTCGAGCATGAATGCAACGAAGTGGAGTATTTTCATATCTTGTTCGATCAGCACGAGATTGTTCTTTCAAACGGAGCCCCAACAGAAAGCCTGTACACGGGACCCGAAGCTTTAAAATCCCTCTCGTTGTGTGCTCGGACAGAGATCGAGATTTTATTTCCGGAAATATGCAAGCCACATTACAATCCGACGCCGGCTCGAACTTTTCCTGAAAAGGGAAAATACTGCAAGAACTTGGTGTCACGTCACCTCAAAAACAGAAAGACTCTTTTGAATAAATTCGATTTGCCAATCTCTATCTGATAGTTTCCTTCCCCCGCTCAGGACTCGTTGATATTCACTTGGCGCCATGATTCACGGCTCGAAAACTAGCGGTGAAGATGTCTGATCTTTTTTGGCCGACGGATGCGCAGATGGCCCTCTAGCGATGTCGCGGTAAGGGAAGCCTGCGCGGTTAGCGTGACAAGTGATTAGATTTGATGTATGTTCCGGAATGTATTTGTTTTATTGATTGGAGGTAATACGCATGCCTGAACCTAACATTGATAAGAAAGCTGCGGATTTTGCTTCAGGTATGAACAGTCGTTACAACGCTGCTCGCACCAAGAAAATTAAAGCCCTACAAGCACAGGATGCCAAACGTACTAAAGCCAACAAAGAAGGCGAGAAACGTGGCATGTGTATGAAAGATGGCGGGCCCGTACCTAAAACGAAACCCGAGGATCGTCTCGTCAGACTTACGTTTAAAGTTGCAACTTCTGCCGTTACTAAAAAACGTACCGGGCTCCAGCAGGCGAAGTCCGTATTATCCGGAAAAAGCTGGACCTGCGCATCCAACCACATGGCCGATAAAGCCAGACACGTGAACATGGGAAGCGAGATACCTAAGAAAGGTGACAAGGGCGGATTTGATAAGAAAAGTTACCAATCTAAGCCTAGGGAATGTTTTGGATCAGAGGAGAAATACGTTTGGACTTTTGAGCAGTTTAAGTCTGAATGGGGCTCAGAAATGAAGAAGCAGGGTTTCAAGAATTATAAAGGTAAGGATGGTTATGGGGACGGTGACGCTTACCATCTCGAACTTCCGGACTCGCGCCCAAAACGTAGCGACAAGGAAGTTATTGCTTGTATGGTTGAATACGCCACACAGACGCGAGTAAACGGCTACAAGAAAAACGAAAAATTTGAAAAGAGCTGGTCAAAGGACCTTAGGAAACACATCGAATCTGCTGAAAAGAAGGCTGCGGAAAAGAAAAAGTAAAACTATAAACGTAATTTTAGCGCGCTCACACCCTTTGGTTGGCTCCAATGGCCGCCGGGAATCCAGTGGCATTACCCCGAAATGTTACGTTGGCACGACCAGAAGTGGAGTAACCGTCCGGTCTCCCCGCTCTGCCGGAGTTCACTATGACCAGATACTGTCCATGTAGAGATAATGGGCGAGAAGCTGCATCGGCGGAATTGGTCGGACGACGAGAAGCGTATGATCTGCGCGCAGACGAAGGTGCCGGGTGTATCGGTCAGTTAGGTTGCGCGTCGCTATGATGTCAACACCAACTTGGTTTTCATCTGGCTTCGGGACGAGCGCTACAACATGGAGCCGGAAGAGGTCGATGTGGCGCGGTTTCTGCCGGTAGAAGTGATTGAACCGATGGCGACGCCCAAACCCCCGCTTGAGGCTGCTCTGACTGAGCTTGACATCGCTTGACGGTCCGCGGTCCATTCGACCCCGACCAGTTGGCCGCTCCGATCCGGAAGCTGGCTTCGTGATCCCGGTTCCTGCGCACACGAAGGTCTGGCTGGCGGCTGGGGTGACGGATTTGCGCAAGGGCTTCTCAGGACTGTCCGCCATGGCTGAGAAGATTTTGCAGGTAGACCCGTTCTCAGGACACCTGTTCGTGTTTCGTGGCCGTTGTGGCGATCTGCTGAAGATCTTGGGGTCGGGTGGTCAGAGGGCGTGCCCGTTCTCGAAGCGCCTGGAGCGTGGGCGTTTTGTCTGGCCTGCTGCGAAGGACGGCTAGATCAGCGTGACGCCTGCGCAGTTATCGATGCTTTTGTAAGGGATCGACTGGCGCTTGCCCGTCTTCGCGATACTTGAAGTGTGACTCCTATTGCTTCTGAGGGTAGGGGGGGTGGTCCATTTCCTCCTTCATCTTTTCGCGGGAGACCTCGGCGGGTGGCTTCCATCCGAGGCATTTTCTGGGAGTTGCGTTGAGGCGGTCGCAAATCATTTTCAATTCATGAACTGAGACCGCCGTGATGTCGCGCTTCCGAGGCAGCCATCTTCGAGCGCGTCTGTTCGTGTTTTCCACGGTTCCTTTCTGCCTCGGACTGGAGGGGTCACAGAACTAGGTCTGCGTCCCGATCTCGGCCTGAAGGTGCGGCTAGCTGATGAACTCCGTGCCGCGGTCGAAGGTGATCGAACGACGCGCGTGCACTCTCAAGGGTCGTTGCGACGGTTTCCGCTATCTCAGTTTCATCATTTCGTCCCTGAATGCCTCAGTCGGGGTTCGCCATCCCAGGCACTTTCTGGGGGTGCCGTTCAAGCGGTCGCAAATCGACTTCATATCTCGATTTGAGAGCGCGGCCACAGGCGCATCCTTTGGCAAGTATCGCCGTGCACGTTTGTTGAGGTTCTCGACAGAACCCTTTTGCCACGGCGCTTGCGGATCACAAAACCATGCTACTGTACCGATCCCAGGCTTGAGTTTGCGCCAGTTCCTGAACTCGATCCCACGATCAAACGTGATCGACTTGCGCGCCGGTTGAGGCAGGGGTTCCATCACGCTCATCAGTCGGTTCATCAGGTGGTTTGTGCTGCGGTCGTTGTTGCGGAACAGAACGGCAAAGCGGGTCTTGCGCTCGACCAGTGAGGCAACGTTCATCTTGCCCTGAGCGCGCTCAAAGATCATCAGATCGCCCTCCCATTCACCAAAT
>JAKVBH010000025.1:0-28916 GCA_022447495.1 Marinovum sp.
GAGGGAGCCGGGGTCTTCCGAGCGCAGCGTGTCGATGATGAAGTCTACCGCGTGCCCATCTTGGAGCGGCATGACCGGATCGGGCAGGGTGGGGCCATCGAGCCCGGTTTTGCCGTGCACATGCTCCGCCGTGACCAGTTTGCGCGACATCGGTTCCGCACAGCCTGCGAAGACCTTGGTCTCGGGCTTGCCCGCCAATTCACAGACAATCCGCGCGTTCTTTTCCGTAAGCGGCAGCGGCACATTGCCCGCCACAGCGGTGATGCCCAGGACGTCGATCTCGTCGGGAGAGGCAAGTGCCAACAGGATCGCTACCGCGTCGTCTTGGCCTGGGTCGGTATCAATGATGATCTTGCGAGGGGACATGGGGCAATTGGCTTTTGCTAAATTGAGTGCGGCGGGGCCGCACGCTGGATTCTTTGGTTTTAGGCTCTGACTCACCAAAGCAAATGCCTTAGGAGCTCTCATCGCTTGATCTTTGGTGACAGAGCCCGCCCGCCGCCGCAAGCACAATGAAGCACGTCGACGGAAACCTGATAAATCAAGCATCACCGAACGCGTTGAAATCTGTGATTTCAGGCAGCGTTAGGTGATCCTCGTTTTTCGCGGCGTGCTATGGCGGTTTCCACCTGCGGCGGAGCCTCCGCGATTGTGATTGCAGCGTTGGTCGTGCCCTGTCCCTGGCAGTTCAAGCGCCACCTTCGGCCTGCAATCGATCCACTGGATCGATTGTCGGGCGGCCTCGATCTCCGAAGCAAATGCTTGGGCGTTTGGTATAAGACTACGGGATGTGCCCGATGCTTTCGTGGATTTTACGGTCAGCCGCGAAGTGCTCTTCGGTGTTTTCAACCAATCCAGTGAGACGTGCTGCCTTCAATGTGCGGAAGGTGTCGTGGCGATAAGCAACCCTGCCCAACCTTTTATTACAGCCCCAAAAGGGAAACTTCAGCAAATGCTCTCTCACACCTTCATTGTTAATCAAATCATAGGCCATCATGCGCTCGCTAAACGGGCCCGGAAACGGAAGACTGACAATTGGTTGGTCCACCAATCCTCCCTGATCGTAGTAAAATCGATCCCGCACGACCCACCACCAAACCTTTTTCTCTATCGGTGAGTTGTCTTGCGCATAGAGCTGGAGCGGGAAAAAGTAGCTTGCATCCGGTGCGATTCCTTCGAGGATCTGACGCGCGCGATCCGAGACGATGGACGCAAAAACCCATGCCGAGATATCGGGAATATGCGGGATCATCGCGTCATTAGTGATGCGCAGATCGCTCACGTGAGGCGAGACGTCGTTCCATTCCCAGTTGAGCCGAAAGTGCTGCCAACGGTGATTGAAGGCCTCTGGCAGTGCGATGGGTTCCCAGCGTACTGCATTCTTTGGAGTCCAATCCCAGTCGCGCGGTGGGAAGTATTTGCCTTCTTCGATGTCGCGGTAGCCAAGGTAGTGATCGAGCGTGTTGCCCATGGTGCAATACCAGGTCGCTTCTCGCTTCACCTCTGCAGACGGGGTTTCGAGGATGAGGGGCGGTTTGGCACTCATTTCTCTTTCTCCGCCGCTTTGGCTGCGTCCCAGAGCGCGTCCATTTCGTCTAGTGTGCTGTCCTCGGGGCGTTTGCCTTGGGTGGCGAGGGCGGCTTCGATAGCGCTGAAGCGGCGGGTGAATTTGGCGTTGGTGCGGCGCAGTGCGGCTTCTGGGTCCACCCCTAGGTGCCGCGCGAGGTTGGCCATCACAAAGAGCAGGTCGCCCATCTCATCTTCGATGGCATCTAAGGTGAGGGTGTCGCGCGCCTCGGTGAGTTCGCGGGCCTCTTCGAGGAGTTTATCGAGCACTTGGGTGGTTTCGGGCCAGTCAAAGCCCACCCGCGCGGCGCGTTTTTGCAGCTTCATGGCCCGCAGGAGCGCGGGCAGGCCCACGGCCACATCGTCGAGCACGCCTTTGGCCCCTTTGGCTGCGCGTTCGGCGGCTTTGATGGTTTCCCAATCGGCGCTTTGCTGTTCTGCGGATTTGTCGCGGGATTGGTCGCCGAAGATATGGGGGTGCCGAGCGACCATTTTGTCGGACATCGTGTCGGCCACGTCGTCGAGGTCAAAAAGCCCGGCATCCTCGGCCATCTGGGCATGGAAATAGGCTTGAAAGAGCAGATCGCCCAATTCGCCTTTGAGCTCGCCCCACGCCTCCCGTTCGATGGCGTCGGCCACCTCGTAGGCCTCTTCGATGGTGTAGGGAGCGATGGTGGCGAAGGTTTGTTCGATGTCCCAGGGACAGCCCGTCTCAGGGTCGCGCAGGCGGCGCATGATGGCCCGCAGACGCGGCAGGCCGCCTTTGGGGCCAAAGATCAGATCATCATCGGTGCGGTCGGTCATTGCGCTTGGGTCCTGTTTCGTGTTGCCTCAGATGTGACGTGTAGCAAGGGAGCTGTCCAGATGGCCGTGATCAATCGCATTGCCGGGTTTGCCGACGAGATGACGGGGTGGCGCAGGCATATCCATGCCCATCCTGAACTTGGGTTGGAATGTCACCAGACCGCGGCCTTTGTAGTGGAGCGGCTGCGCGAGTTTGGGGTGGATGAAATCCATGGAGGCATCGCGACCAGTGGCATTGTGGCGATCATCCAAGGCCAAGGTGAGGGCCCCACGACGGGGTTGCGGGCGGACATGGATGCTTTGCCCATGAACGAGGAGACGGGGCTGGAATACGCCTCGACCATTCACGGCCGCATGCATGCCTGTGGCCACGATGGGCATACCACAATGCTACTGGGCGCGGCGAAATACCTCACAGAGACGCGGAACTTCACTGGCCGCGTGGCGCTGATCTTTCAACCGGCCGAAGAGATCACGGGTGGGGGGCGGATCATGGTCCAAGACGAAGGCATCATGGACCGGTTTTCCATTGAAGAAGTCTATGGCCTGCACACCAATCCGTTCCTTGAAGAGGGTGTTTTTGAAACGAGCCAAGGCGCGTTCCTCGCGGCTGTTGATGATTTCTACGTCACGATCAAAGGGGTCGGTGGCCATGCAGCTTACCCTGAAGGGTGCGTTGACCCTATCCCGGCGGCGTCCGCCATGGTGGGCGCGTTACAGCAGATTGTCGCGCGCAACGTCTCACCCCATGATCGAGCGGTGATCACGGTGACGCAAATTCATGGGGGTTCCGCAATCAATGTGATCCCTGAGATGGCGTCCTTTTGTGGGACCATGCGGACGTTGACACCCGAGGCGCGGACTTTGACCGAGATGCGATTGCGTGAAGTGATCTCCGGTGTAGCTGCAGCCTATGGCGTTGAGGTGGAGATTAAGATTGAGCATGGCTACCCGCCCACGGTTAATCATGCGGATCAGGCTGTCTTTGCCGCGGGGGTTGCAGCCCAAGTTGGGGCCTCTGCCACCGATGAGGCGCGGCCAGAGATGGGTGCGGAGGATTTCTCTTATATGCTTGAAGCGCGGCCGGGTGCGTTTTTGTCCATTGGCCAGGGATTTGGTCCGGGGCTGCACCACCCGGGCTTCAACTTCAATGACAAGGTGGCTCCGATTGGCGCATCTTTCTTTGCCAAGCTGATCGAGACACGCCATGCGAGGCCCTCTTAATGACGCTAGAAGACAGCAAAGAGTTCGTGGATGAGGCATTCACACGTGGAGACCGCCGCGGTCCATCCTATGAGAACACGTTTGGCGGTGCGCTTTCGTTCCTGCGGCGCCGCTATACCAAGGATTTGACCGGCGTAGATATCGCCGTCACGGGTGTGCCCTTTGACCAAGCCGTGACCAACAGACCCGGCGCACGGTTCGGGCCGAGAGTGATCCGAGAAGCGAGCGCGCTGCAAAGCCCCGATGCGCCCTATGGATGGGGGTTTGACGTGATGAGTGAGGCGCAGATCATCGACTACGGAGACCTCGCTTTTGACTATGCGGACGTGCCGAGTTTTCCGCGCGCATTGCAGGAGCATATCGCAGATATTCTGGAAGCGGGTGCCGCGAGCGTGGCGCTTGGGGGGGACCATTACGTAACGCTTCCGATCCTGCGGGCCTATGCGGCTAAGCACGGGCCATTGTCCGTGATCCAGGTGGATGCGCATACCGACACATGGGCCGACGACACAGAGCACCGCATTGACCACGGCACGTTCATGTATCGCGCGGTTAAAGAAGGGATCGTTGATCCAAGCCGGTCGGTTCAGGTGGGCATTCGCACGGACAATCCCGATACGATGGGGTTCAACATCCTGGATGCGCGTGAAGCCACGGAGCTTGGTGCAGCAAGTACGGCATCTAAGGTGCGCGAGATCGTGGAAGGCAATCCAACGTACTTGACGTTCGACATTGACGGGCTTGATCCAGCTTTCGCGCCCGGAACCGGAACGCCCGTGTGGGGTGGGTTGTCTTCGGTCTATGCTGATGCACTGTTGCACGATTTGTCGGGGCTCAACATTGTTGGTGCCGATGTGGTGGAGGTCTCGCCGCAATATGACGCAACGGGAGGGACCGCCATTGCGGGCGCCCATGTTGCGGTTAGCCTCTGTTGCCTTATTTGGAGCGCAAAGCGTTAGCGGCGGGGCGAGGGGCCAGCCCCTCGCACTCCCCGGGGTATTCGAGGTAAGAGGAAAGCAGATGGGATTAGGCAAGTGGCTTTTGTTGGTCATACTTGTAGGTGTCGGCGGCTGGGTGCGTCTTGCGCCGACCAACACCGGGGATTGGCACGTCGATTTAACCTTTGACGCTGACCGCGACCTGATCGGGGGTGTCCAACGGATGATCGCGGGTGATCGCACCACTTTGGCGTCACTCAGTGCAGCAATTCTTGCAACGCCACGCACGCGGATTGTTGCTGGATCTTTAGATGCAGGTCACATCACCTACGTGACGCGGTCTCTGTTTTGGGGGTTTCCAGATTACACCACCGTACAGGAATCCGATGGCCAAATCCGCATTTGGAGCAGGTTGCGCTTTGGCCGGTCTGACATGGGCGTCAATGGCAACCGCCTAGAGGGATGGCTTGCCCAATTCGGGTAACGAGGATACCGCGCAGCCTTCCGACATTTCCCGCCACATGGGCGAGTTGAGTGACATTTGGCATTGGGCCATGAACATCCGCCCGTCGACCTGAATACAGATCGTCTGTCCCAGTTCAATCCGAGTGCCAGTGCTGTCCGTGCAATAGCAGTCCACCGTTTTTCCATTTGGACCGGTCACATCGGCGCCGGCCACAGTTGGAAGTACGGGGGCGAGCATCAGGCCCGCAAAAACAAGGCTTCCTCTTAACATGGCGGTAGCTTATCACGGATACTGCTCCAAAGAAATGAAATCGCCATGATCCCCGAAGACCGTCTTATCCAGATTACGCAGCGTTTCGAATTCCTAGAAGCCAAGATGGCCGGGGGGGCAGAAGCCTCCGAGATTGCGAGCCTTGCCAAGGAATATGCCGACCTCAAGCCGGTGGTCAGCCAGATCGCCGAATGGCGGCGTATCCTCGATGATATTGCCGAAGCTGAGGCGATGCTGGCCGACCCTGATATGGCGGAACTGGCGGAGGAAGAACTTCCTGTGCTCAAGCTTGCGTTGCCCGAAGCCGAGGCCGCATTGCAGATTGCCCTTCTTCCGAAGGATTCCGCAGATGCGCGTCCGGCCATGGTGGAAATTCGACCTGGAACAGGCGGGGAGGAGGCCGCACTCTTTGCAGGTGACCTGCTACGCATGTATCAACGCTATGCCGATGCACGCGGCTGGCGGTTGGAGATCATCGAAGAAGCGCAGACGGAGCTTGGCGGTATCAAAGAGGTCGTGGCCCATATCACCGGTGATGGCGTGTTTGCGCGGCTGAAATACGAAAGTGGCGTACATCGAGTGCAGCGGGTTCCAGAGACGGAATCGGGCGGGCGCGTGCACACCTCTGCGGCCACTGTGGCGGTTCTGCCCGAGGCCGAAGATGTGGATATCGATATCGCATCCGGCGACATTCGTATCGACACCATGCGGGCCAGCGGGGCAGGGGGCCAACACGTGAACACCACGGATTCTGCCGTGCGCATCACGCATATTCCGTCTGGTATCGTTGTGACCTCTTCGGAAAAATCGCAACATCGCAACCGCGAGATCGCCATGCAAGTCCTGCGCACGCGCCTTTATGATCTGGAGCGCCAAAAGCTGCACGACGAACGGTCGGCCGATCGAAAATCGCAAGTGGGCTCCGGGGACCGCTCTGAGCGCATCCGTACCTACAACTTCCCGCAAGGCCGGATGACGGACCACCGCATCAACCTCACGCTTTATAAGCTGGATCAAGTGATGCAGGGAGACTTGGACGAGGTGATCGACGCGCTGACCGCTGATGCACAAGCGGCTCTGCTGGCTGAGATGGTATGATCCGGGATTGGATCACACCGGCGCTTCTCGAAACACTGGGGCGTGCAGGCGTCGAAAACCCACCACGTGATGCTCGGAAACTCGCGGGCTGGGCCGCCGCAGTTGTTGGGCAAGATAATGATGGGGATTGGACCCGCGCTGAAACGCTATTCCAAACGGCCATTCTTGAACGTGCCAAACGCAAGCCAGTGTCGAAGATTATAGGTACCCGCGCGTTTTGGAAGCATGACTTTGAAGTTACAGAGGACGTACTTGATCCGAGACCAGACACTGAGACGCTCATTGAATTGGCTCTGGGTCAACCATGGAAGACGCTTCTTGACCTAGGCACGGGGTCGGGCTGCATACTGGCGTCTCTTTTGTCCGAACGTCCGGATGCTGCAGGTATCGGTACAGATGTCTCTTTGGCCGCTTTGAAAGTGGCGCAGAGGAACTTGAATGCGACCGGGGTTGCCCAGAGGGCAACTTTGCAGCACTCCGACTGGTTTCGCGACATAGACGCACGCTTTGATTTGATCGTCTCAAATCCCCCATACATAGCCGCCGTCGAAATGTGGAAACTACAACCCGAAGTGCGCCAACATGATCCTTTGATCGCTCTCACCGACGAGGCCGATGGTTTGGACGCCTACCGTGCGATCACAACTGATGTCGCTCAACATCTGATCACTGGTGGGTGGCTCATGGTGGAAATCGGGCCCACCCAAGGGAACGCGGTTGGACCCCTCATGCAGCGCGCTGGGCTTCAAAACGTCAGCGTTCATCACGATATCAACGGACGAGACCGCGTCGTGTGCGGGCAAATGCCCGCATAGGTTTAACTAAAAAATGCGAATTCCGTGGCTTTCCGACCTATTTCCCGGGTTTGAGCCACATTTGCCTCTTGTAAGCGCGGCTTTGGCATGTTTATTCGTATGTATCTTCCGAGAAGGTATTAACCACTCAAGATATCAAGCCAACATGATTGTGTGATTGACAGGCTAACCCGAAGCGCACGGCGCGTCCCAAACAAACGTCACACTCCGGCCCTGACGTAAACGCTGGACCAGGAATAGAATGAGATCATCAAAATCCCGCTCGCGGAACAAAAACAACCGCAACAAGCCTCAGGGCAACGTCGTCAACCGAGTGTTCGACAGCTCTGGTCCCGAAGGTAAAGTGCGCGGTACGCCGCAGCAGATTATCGATAAATACAATCAACTGGCGCGCGACTCCCAATTGTCTGGCGACCGCGTGGCAACCGAGAACTTTCAACAGCATGCCGAGCATTACCTGCGCATGTTGGCCGAGGCGCAGCGTGAACAAGAAGCGCGTCGCGAAGAGCAGGACCGCCAAAATCGCGAACGCCAAGCACAACGGGATCGCGAACGCCAAGAGCGAGCCGAGCGCCAAGAACGCGAAAGCAACGGCGGCGCTGAGGGTGTTGCAGATCCAATTGACACCGACCCCTCCGAGGTGCCACAGCCCGATGTGATCGACGTGGCTGACAACGACGATAATGGGTTGGTGGCGACCCCAGAAGACAACCAGCCCGCACCCACTGCTGCCAAACAGGCAGAGGGCACCTCAGAGGACAAACCCAAACCAAAGCGTCGCCCACGCAAACCAAAGGCCGCACCAAAGGCAGAAGACGTGCCTGCGTCTGAGCCCACTGCCGATACGGGATCGTCGCCCGAGGCCGCTGAGTGACCCAAATCCTGTCGGGTTTAGGCAGGTTCCATCCCCGAGGTGAGCGCGACAGCCAAATTTGGTCGCGCATATGTGCGTTCGTGGTAGCGGAGCCACGTGCTTTTAGCCGCGATGCGTCGATCGGCGGCCACATAACGGCGTCGGCCTTTGTGCTGTCGACCGACAAAAGCGCCGTGTTGCTCACTCACCATAAAAAGCTTGGGTTGTGGCTGCAGCTGGGCGGTCATTGTGATGGCATCGCAGACACAGGTTTTGTGGCGCTGAAAGAAGCCTATGAGGAAAGCGGCCTGATCCGAATTGCGCGCGTGCGAGACGAGATCCTCGATGTGGATATTCATGATATCCCGGCCCGTAAGGATGAACCCGCGCATCTGCATTATGACGTGCGATTCCTCTTCCAAGCTGAAGCGGGCGAGATCACGGTCTCAGATGAAAGCCATGCGCTCGCTTGGGTCCCTCTGTCCAACCTTGAAAGTTACACCACCGAAGCGTCCATCCTTCGGATGCGCGACCGGGTGTAACATGCAGAAGTACGGTCGGACCTATCACTTTCCGTTTTCTCCCGGTGTTCAAAGCGACGATAAGATTATCCCGTCCCTGGAACGGTTCGACGGGCAAGATGTCGTGGTCACGGAGAAGATGGATGGTGAAAACACGACAATTCATCCTGGCGGCTGCCACCCCCGTAGCCCCGATGCGCGCTATCATCCGTCGCGCGATTGGATGATGGCGTTTGCTGCCACGATCTCTCATCAATTGGAATCGGATGAGCGGATCATCGGCGAGTATCTCTACGCGCGCCACTCCATCGCTTACGATGCCTTGTCGAGCTATTTTCTTGGATTTGCTTGGGTCAAAGCGGATGTGTTTCAGCCCTGGGACGCAACTCGGTCGCGGTTGGACGCGCTTGGTATTCAGTCTGTCCCCGAGCTTTGCCAAGGCACGTTTGACCTCTCAAGCATCCAAGACCTCGCCGGATCGCTGGACACCGCAAAACAAGAAGGTTTTGTGATGCGCCTAACCGGGGCTTTCCCAGAGGCCGAGATGGGCGTGAGCGTTGCCAAATGGGTGCGCGCGGGTCACGTGCAATCACAGGCCCACTGGACCAAAAGCCCCCTTATTGCCAACGGACTTGCGTAACCGCCACTGGCGCGTGCTGCAATTTAACGTCGCGCTGCGACCGCACGGGCCAGGGAGCAGAAGGCTTCAAGAGAGACTTGCTCTGCCCTCTCTGTGGGTTTGATTCCAGCGGCGAGAAGCGCGTCTTCGGCCCAGGAACCTAAGCCCTTGAGCGAGGCCCGCAGCATTTTGCGGCGCTGATTAAAGGCGCGGGCCACGACGTCGGATAGTACAGAAGCGTCGGCGTCAAATCGCGGCGCTGGGAGCGCCTGAAGTTGGACAACCGCGCTTGAGACTTTGGGCGGTGGCGTGAATGCTTCGGGCGGTAGTGACAGCACAATCCGAGCTTCCGCGCGCCACTGCGCCAGCACCGCAAGCCGCCCATAGGCTTTGGAGCCGGGCTGCGCGACGATCCGCTCAGCGACTTCGCGCTGGAACATAAGCGTCAGCGAAGACCAAAATGGTGGCCATGTTTCTGGCGTGAGCCAACGCACCAAAAGCTCGGTACCGACATTATAGGGCAGGTTGGCCGCAATTTTGATCGGGGGCGTGAGGTGATCCAAAGGATCGATGGTCAAGGCGTCGCCTTCAATGACCTCCAGGCGCTCAGGATAGGCGGTGGCAATCTCCGCCAGCGCGGGGAGGCAGCGAGCGTCTTTTTCCACAGCGACCACACGCCGTGCGCCCGAGGCCAAAAGCCCGCGTGTCAAACCACCGGGACCGGGGCCGATTTCTAGTATGTCCGCTCCAGACACATCGCCTGCCATGCGAGCGATTTTGGCGGTCAGGTTGAGATCGAGGAGGAAATTTTGCCCCAGAGATTTGCGCGCGGACAAACCATGGATGGCGATCACGTCACGCAATGGGGGAAGATTGTCGATGACGCTCATGCCGCCTCCGCTGCCAAGCGCAACGCCGCGATTAGCGAAGCGGGATTGGCGATGCCTTGGCCCGCGATATCAAAAGCGGTGCCGTGGTCTGGCGAGGTGCGCAAAAATGGCAAACCCAAAGTAACATTCACCCCGCCGTCAAAATCCAACGTCTTGATTGGGATGAGAGCTTGGTCGTGGTACATGCACACCGCCACGTCATACCGGGCCCGTGCGGGGGCGTGGAACATTGTGTCGGCTGGTAGAGGTCCGGTGATATTTAGTCCTTCAGATCGGAGTCTTTTGAGAACAGGAGCCACCAAGGTCAGGTCTTCATCGCCGATATGGCCACCTTCGCTGGCATGTGGGTTAAGTCCCGCCACTGCAATACGCGGTGCAGTAATCCCAAAGCGATCACGCAAACCATCGTGGGTGATGCGCAACGTGTCTTCGAGAAGCTCTTGGGTCAGCTCTGTGGGAACGGCGCAAATGGGCACGTGAATGGTGACCGGGACCACGCGTAGAAGCGGGGAGGCCAGCATCATGACAGAGCGTGGCACCTGTGCCAGATGCCCTAGGAATTCGGTGTGACCCGGAAAGGCAAAGCCCGCTCCCACCTGGAGCGCCTTTTTGTGAATCGGTGCCGTGCACAGCGCTGATGCTTCTCCATCCATGACAAGTGAGACGCCGCGTGCAATGGTATCAACCACGCTTTGGGCATCGGCAGTATCGGGCTCCCCGGGCTTTGTGTTGCCCGGAAATTCTTGGACCAGTACAGGCAGGCTTGCAGCACCTATGGCATTTTCTGGAGCGCTGATCGCTTGCCAAGCCGTGCCCTTGGGCAAGTGATTGGGATGACCGATCCAAAAGAAATCGACCTCACCAGACAGGGCCTCCCAAGCTTTGACGGCAATTTCAGGGCCGATGCCCGCAGGCTCACCACAGCTCAGCGCGACAGGTGGGCGTGTCATTGCTCCACGATACGGGCGTCAGCGCGCAGTTGGGCCAAAAAGTTGCCTGCCAGAGACTCAACGCGGCGGTTTTGGAGGCCAATGGCCAGGGACCGGCGACGCTCGACTTCTGGATCCACGGCTGGGATTTCTTCGCCGTCCTCATCTGCCTCGGCTGTCTGCGCGGGGGCAGAGACCTCGGGCGCTTCGATTGCGATGCTGCGACCACAGAGCATGAGGAAGACCAAGGTCTCACCCGAAGCGCGCGTCAAAGCCGTGGAGACCTCGCCAGGGTCTAGTTTGGCAAGCTCAATGGCGATGTCTGTTGGCAGTTGATCGGGCGGCAAGCTGCCCCGGTCGAGGACGTCTTCAGGTTGACCCTGGGCCACGCCATACAGATCGTCACATTGGTCCACATGCGCCGCAAGGGATTTGGCTTTGGCCAGCGACGCGTCGCTGCGGCCACCGGGCATGTAGTAGGCGGCATACTCAATACTTGAATATGTGGGCTCGACGTAAGGAAGCTCTTCGATGGCGCGCAGTTGGAAGAGAGCGACCGCATTGGGAATGTTGATTGGATCGGTCACTTCGCCTGGGGCCAAGCCGAGAACGAGAGGCCGCAATACGGGCGGAAGATCGTTGAGATTTTGCCAAGGCAGGCGGCCCCCGGCGCCACGGGTTGCCGTCGCCGAAAAACGGCGCGCGGCGCGACTAAACTCCGCCTCTGTGGTCATGTTTGAGATGTCTTGCGCGCGACGTTGCGCGGCCTCGGCCTGCTCGGGAGGCGCGGGGATGATGATTTCGGAGAGCAAAACACGCACGCCGCTACCGCCATTGGCGCGACGCGCCAATGCGCGGTCGATCTCTTGCTCAGAGACTTGCGATCGGGGGGCAAATCGTTGTTGAATCAGGGTTCTCCAGGCAATCCCTGCGCGCACAAATTCGCGGAACGTGCTTTCGTCCACTCCGCCACCTGCGAGTGCTTTGACGAACTCTTCACGGGTGAGATTGGCGCGTGCCGCAAATTCCGACATGCCATCGATGATTTCGGCCTCGGTCGGAAGCGTGCCTGCGCGGCTGGCAGCTTGGATGCGCAGCCGGTCGTCAATCAATTGCTCACGAGCCAGGTCGTCTGGATTACCAGGTGCGCGCAGCAGACCCAGCATGGTGGCGCGTTGCTGAAGCTCATAGTTGGTGATGTTGTCGTCGTTGACCTTGATTGCGGGCGCAAACAGGTTTTGAGCGACGGCGGTTGTGGCCATGCAGAGTGCCACGAGCACCGTTGGGATCAGTTTGAACATTGTCTGCGATAGCCTCCTGCACTGCCGCCTGTGCTAAACCCTTTAAGTTCGACTGTTACCTCAAACGTTGTGGTGGGGTCTAGGTTGTCACTGTCTGCGAAGTCCCGGTCCGCCTCAAAGCGGGCCACAACGCATTCATTTTGGTATTCAAGGCCGATGCCGCCGTTAGACGAACGGTCCTCGGCAAGGTTGTATTGCCAGTTTGCGCTGGCTGTCCAATGTTGCGATAGCCGGTAGCTACCATCGAAGGACCATTCAGATACAAGATCGTTACGCGCTTCTTTGCGGTCTTCTGGCAAAAGCAAATACGCCGCTGACAAGTTTAACCGATCATTGGCCCATGTGCTCCGCGCTTCGGCGCGGTTAAACGAGAAATCATCGTCGCTGAGCACGCGAGCCACTAGGTCAAGGCCGGTGCCATTGCCGACTTGCCCGGCCACAAGCCAATCTGATGTCGCTTGCGAGAGACCTGAAGTCGTCGAAAACTCCGAGCGTGTGTTCTCGCGCACAACGCGTCCGATGGCGAGGCCAGCCCGCCAGCCGGATGGCGATATCATGCCCCAACGCAGGCCGGCTGCCATTTCCGCACCGCGTTCGCGCCGGTCGGTGGCGGAGAACCGCGACAACGATAGAAGATTGCCCTCATCCAATTCGCTACGCTCACTATCGTCGTTGGCGGTTTCAAGTTTGTCACCGCCAGTCCAGCCGAGTTGAACAACGGGCTCAATCACATAGCGTGCACCGGATGTGCCACTGCCAACGAAAGGCATGCGCAGCGCCACCCGAGCCATCGGGGCGAAGGACGCATCTTCCTGGGCCTTCGAACTGTCCCCGAGGTTGCGCACTGCATCTAGGTCGAAGCCTGTCTCAAATGTGAGATGGACGCCCGGACCAACCACACCTTGGCTTCGCCAACGCGTCGAAGCGTGGCCACGGTAAACGTCGCGGCCCACGATATCGTCGACAGAATACCGGTAGCGCCCATGCAAAGAGGCTTCGAGCCGTAGTTCGCCCCCCATGCGGGTGAAGACCCGCTTCTGATGCAACGCGTCAAAGACAAAAGAGGGCTGCGTGCTGCTGTTTTCGTTGTCGAGTAGGGAGTTAAAATGGGTCAGACTGATCTCTGTGCTGCGGTCGCGCGATACCTTTCTCAACCCAATAGCGCTGTCCAAGCGGCCATTCCTCGAATAGCCATACTCTTTGAGATAAGATTCGTCCGTCGTAAGTTCGATATCAAAGGTCAGCGTGTAGCCGCGCCAAACCGAGAATATCCCTTCGCCAAACAGGTATCCTCGCGTATCGCCCGGACGTATGGTGTCACCGGCTGTCACCGCACCGTTGAAAATGATGTCACCATTCACAAACGCTTGGCGATAGCGGCCCTCAAGCGTTGTGGTTTCCGGCGATAGATACGGCGTTAGCGTTAGGTCCTTGTGATCCCCTATCGGAATGAAATAGGGAATTTTGATGCCGGCCCCCAATTGCGATGTTGATCGCAGCGTTGGAAACAAGAACCCGCGCGCACGTTTCAAACTGGGATCGGGAAACCGCAGGCGTGGAATGTATGCCAACGGGATATTGAGCACGCGAAGTTGTGCACCATCGAGGTATATCTGTTTTTCGAGGTCATCGTGGATGATGCGGCGCGCCCGAATTTCCCAAAGCGGCGTGCCGGAATCTCCACACATTTGGCAAGAGGTCACAGCCACTTTCGAGAAGATAGAATAGCGCCCTTCAGCGCGCGCCAATTGAACCGCTGACATCTGCAATTGTTCATCCAGGACCATGCGCGCTGAGCGCAGAAGGCCATTTGTGAACCCAGCGTCCACGTCTCCGCTATCCGCGAGGATAATCGTGCCTTCGGCGGTGACCATACGCAGCGGACCTTCGAGAACCAAGCGCTCCCCGTCTTCGAAATAGGTGATCTTGGAGGCTCGCAATGTTTGGCCTTCAAAGAGAACCTCCACCGTACCCGCGGCGACAAGGGTGTTGTCCGTTGTCACGAAAACCTCGTCGGCCACCAGTATGGCCGGAGCGGAATCTTGGGCGTCGGCTGGCTCTTGTGCATGCGCCACGCCAAATGACACTAGCGCTAAAAACCAAGACAGGTACATCAGACGTGAAAGCCAATTGACCGCCATGTCAACCGTCCTCCATGTGCAATAAGACGCCCATGGCCAAAAGAACTGACGAAACAGGTGGTGCCCAAGCTGCGAGCAAAACGGGAATTTGACCAACCTCTCCCATCACCTGCGCGAAGTTGCGCAGGTAGTAGAGCGTGAAGCCCAAGAGCACGGCAGAAAGCACCGCCAGACCGGTTTTACCCGAGCGCACTGGGCGCATTGTGAAGGCCGCGCCCACAAGAACCATCGCCATCAAAAAAAGTGGGCGGGCCAACTCCATATGAAGCCACACGGCATGTCGGCGCGCAGAAAAGCCGGCGGCTTCCAATTGCTGAATAAACTCAGGAAGCTCCCAAATAGGAATGGAGGACACTTTCCCAAAGCTGTCGACAATGCGTTCTTGGGTCAATGTCGACGGCACGATTAGTCTAGCATGCTCCTTGGAATTCACTTCCGAGTTTAGCTCGGCAATAAGGGGCCAGGCTTTGGCATTCTGCAGAAGCCAACCGTCATCCGTCAGCTGTGCTTGTTCCGCGATGATCCGGCGTTGCGGAGCACCAGCAGGACCCAGCGCCACAAAGGTGACGTCGTAAAGGATGCTGGCATCTGGAGCCGATCGATTGGCGTGGATCACGGTTTGACCCAACTCAGAGCCTTGGCGCAGCCAAAGTCCGTTTTTCCCAATCGACAGCGTCGCCGTGCCATCGCTTTCGTAAAACTCTCGCTGCTGATCGTATCGTTCGTTGGTCGCCGCAACGATAGGATTGAACATGGTCACGGAAATTCCGCCGAGCATTCCAGCGCAAAGTACCGGCGCCACGAGTGCGAGTAGACCTGATCGGCCAGCCGCCCGCGCCACAACCAATTCCGACGACCGTGCAAGACCGAGATAAAGGCCAATCGTGCTCAAGATCACCACGAGCGGCAGCATCTGATAAAGCGATTGCGGCGTATTGAGAAGGGTCATGAAGACCACTTGCCGAAACGCGATGCCTTCAAAAATGCGCACTTGCTCAATGAGATCGACCAATGCCACAAAGAATAAAAAGAGAATAAACAGGCCGGAAAACACGATCAGGAACCGGCGCGCAAAGTAGCGATGTAGGATCATGCAACCCCCTCTCGCCGCCATGGCCAAATTCGCGCGTGGGGGTGATCCGCACGCCAATAAAGTCCAAGCGCCATTGTCAAGCCTGCGGCGAACGGCAAGTAGTTAAGCAGCCAGGGCCCCGGTCGGCTCACCACATCGACAATCGTGCCTTCGATGATCTTCACGATCACCAACAACACTACAGCCGTCACAACATGAGGTCCAACGCCGAAGCGAGAAAAGCCCGCAGCCAACATCGCGCCCTGTCCAATGAGCACAGTCACCAAGCACAAAAGCGCCTGTGCCATACGCCAATGAATCTCTTGTGTGACGTGCTCCGTGCTACGTTTGGACTCGGCTGCCACGCGCACGGGATCACTAAGCATCTCAGGCGTTGTCACATAGCTCAGCTTGCGTCGTCCCGCCTGTGTCTCAAGGACCAACCCGCTCACGTCGCGTATCAATTCGTGGAAATTGGTGGTCGAAAGGGCCCGCGTGGTTGGGTCATAGGTTTGCGCCATCCCATCCAACATGACCAATCGAGGTCCGTCTTCGGAGCGCAACAGGTAAGCCCGTTCCGAGGTGTAGGTTACCTCCCTGTCTGGTTGCCTCAAGTCCGCGAGGAAAACATCATGCAACTCACCTGCGTCAGAGATTTTGCGGATGTAGAAGGTGACGCCTTCGGTGGGATGTAGAAACACGCCATCGCGCATAAGTCGCGCGGAAACTGAGCCCGAAACGGCTCTCTCTCTGTCTTTGAGCCGTTCGGACGCCAGCGGCACGAGCACATGGGAAAGGATTGCGCCCATGATGACCAGGATGATCCCAAAGGCAATCACTGGGCGCGCCATGCGCAGACTTGAGTAACCCGTGGCCTGCATTACGACCAATTCGCTATCATTGCTCAAGCGGTTGGTCACATATATCGCAGCCACAAACCCCGCCATCGGCAGGATGAGTGCAATGATCTTTGGAAGCGACAGTGCAGAGAACTCCAAGAACACCCACGCAGAGTGGCCGTCCGCAATCAGTTCGTCAAAAAGCTGGATCGCATTGTTGATCCAATAGACAGCGACCAACACCAAGGCAAAAAAACCAAAAAGCAGCATGAGCTGCCCCAACATATATCGGTCGAACTTCGCCAATCCCTCCCCCGAGGTGCTGCTCTTTTTTATGGGAGAGACCTTAGCGAGATTCCACAGCGGTTAAAACTCCCAAAAGGCACCAGATATCCCCTTGATTGGCCCAAGTGGCGGTATACTGCCTTTGGATGGCCACAAGGGACGGTGGTATGTGCTCAAATCCGCGCGCCCCGCATTTTATCAGGGATTGCCCTCACCGATGAGAGGTCTATCGTGCCCGCCAAAGTCTGACCTTTCCCAGGAGTTCTCCATGACACAACCGGCCGCGCTCACTTTTGGTGCCCTTGATATCGACACTCTGGCTGAAGTCACCGGCCGGATTGGTGTCATCGTCGATGAGGACGCCAAACTCGACATCGGGGCACGTCGGATCAACAAGCTGATGCGCGGAGCACTCAAAGGATTTGTCGAGAGCGATGCTTTTGCCAAAATGAACGCGGGAGAGGTGCGTGTTTTGCATGCTCCATTGGGCCTGATAGCCGAGGCGGTAATCGTTCTGCGCTTGCCCAAGCGTCCAGAATCGGGCACTGCCCGCAAAGCGGGTGCCGCCTTGGCCAAAATCCGCGGCAAGGGTGCCATGACCGTGCTCACAGCAGGGCGCACACGCATTGAAGACCTCGCCCTCGGGATCGCACTCCGGGGGTATGCTTTCACAGATCACAAAAGCGATCCCGAAGCTGGTCCGGAGGGCGCGGTGCACATGGTGGTTAGCGCGCCTGAGGCAGCAGAGGCCGCCTACGCGGATAAATTGGCCCAAGCCGAAGGGGTCTTCTTCACCCGTGATCTGGTCAACGCGCCCGCCAACGTTCTGACCACCACCAAATTCGCCGATGATCTTGCCGCTCTCAGTGTCCATGGCCTCGACGTTGACGTCATGGAAGAGGCGGAGCTTGAAGACCTCGGAATGGGCTCGCTCCTCTGCGTGGGACAGGGATCGGATAGCCCCTCAAAGGTCGTTGTCATGAAATGGATGGGAGGTGAGAAAGACACGGCACCACTGGCGTTGGTCGGCAAAGGCGTGGTCTTTGACACCGGCGGTATTTCCCTGAAACCTGCTGCTGGCATGGAAGACATGACCATGGATATGGGCGGAGCGGGCGTGGTGGCCGGAGTCATGAAAACGCTCGCCCTGCGCAAAGCGCGTGCCAATGTTGTCGGCCTTGTGGGCTTGGTCGAAAACATGCCCTCCGGCAACGCCACGCGCCCAGGTGACGTGGTCACCTCCATGAAAGGCGACACGATCGAGGTCATCAACACAGACGCCGAAGGCCGTTTGGTTCTCGCCGATGTCCTTTGGTACGCCCAAGAGACGTTCAAACCCGCGGCCGTCATCGACCTCGCCACCCTGACGGGCGCGATCATCATCGGCCTTGGTCACGACAATGCTGGCGTCTTCTCCAATGATGACCGCTTCTGTGCTGACTTGCTCAAGGCGGCTGCGTCCGAAAACGAAGGTGCGTGGCGCATGCCTCTGGGGTCATCCTATGACGCTCTGCTGAAATCTCGTATCGCAGATATGAAGAACATCGGTGGTCGTCCCGCTGGCTCCATTACCGCAGCACAGTTCCTCCAACGGTTCATCAAAGAAGGCACGCCCTGGGCCCATATTGATATTGCGGGCGTGGCGAGCATCAGCAAAGGCACGGACCTGTCGCCTGCAGGCGCGACCGGCTGGGGGGTGCGCACGCTCGACCGCTTGGTGGCCGACGTCTACGAGACCAAGGACTAGGATCATGGCCCAAGATGGCGCACGTCCAACGGTTTATTTCTACCACCTTACGCAGGCACCGCTCGAAGTGACTCTACCAAAGCTCTTGGAGAAGTCATTGGCGGCGGGCTGGCGTGTTGCCGTGCGGGGCACGAACCCTGCGCAGTTGGATTGGCTTGACGAGAAACTCTGGCTGGGTCGTGAGGACGAGTTCCTGCCCCATGGTCGCTCTGGGGGTGCCCACGACGCACTTCAACCGATCCTGCTGACCACAGATGCCAATGCGGCTAACGCGCCCCAATGTGTGATGGCCATCGATGGAGCGACTGTGGAGCCCGCTGAGGTGAATGATTTGGCCCGTGCCTGCATCATCTTTGATGGCAACGACCTTTCTGCGGTTAACGCGGCCAGAGACCAATGGCGCACAATTACTGGGGCTGGATGCGCGGCGCAATACTGGTCTGAAGAAACCGGACGATGGCAGAAAAAGGCCGAGAGTGCTTGAGGCTAGGGCTCAAGAATCAGCGCGCCATTTGTAATCTCGATCCGTGAAAACCGCTGTAAATAGCTCATACCGAGCAGGCTTTCAGGTATGGGGGCTTCATTGACCAACGCGCGTACCCCACGGTGCGTCACACCGCTGACCGCAATGTTGTCGAGGACGACAGGCGCTGTGCGCACAATGCCATTGGCCGTCTGTGCTTGTGCGGTGAAGCTCAGGTCGCCCATGGCGAATCCGGCTTGGCGAGCGGCTTCAGGGGTAAGAACAACAGCGGTTGCGCCAGTGTCCACCATAAACCGCATTTGCGCACCATTTACATTGGCTGTCAGGTAGTAATGGCCGTCGGGCATCCGGGGCAGGGTGATCCGACCCGCCTCCACGGATTGCTGTGGCGCAACGGTGCCACGAATGTCTTCCCACAAGCCGTAAACCGCGATCACTCCCAAAAACAGAAGGGCCCACATAATTGCCTGTTGTGCTGCACGTCCCCAGGACATTCGATTGGATGTGATGAACCAAAACACCACCGCTGCCAAAAGAATGCAGAGATAGATCAAATGTCCTGTGTCCAAGCTGCTCATCGGGCCTCCGCGTGTATTGTCAATGATGTAAGCACGGACGCCAAAAACGCCAAGAACCCGACCTAAGCGTCTTCGGCTGCGTCCAGGGCTTCTTGGGCCGCCATCCACAAAGTCTCGGCTTTGTCCATGGCCTCTTCAAGCTCGGCATATTTACGGTTCCACCCTTCCAATTGGTCAATGCGATCATCTTCGTAAAGGGCGGGATCTGCGAGTTTGGTCGTCAGCTTTTCGTGCATCTCCGTGAGTTTTTCGATGCGTTCCTCGCATTTGCGCAACTCGGCGCGGCGTTTCAGAATCGTATCACGCGACGCGCGTTTCGGCGCGTATTCTAGTTTTGGTTTTGGCTTCGCCGATCCCGATTTGCGCGGCGCGATCAACTCGCCTCGATAGGCTTCAAGATCGGTGTCATAAGGCGTAACTCTGCCTTCTTTCACCAACCAAAGCCGGTCCGCGACAAGGTTGAGCAAGTGCATGTCGTGGCTCACCAAAATGACGGCACCTTGATAGGCCGCCAAAGCTTCAACCAGCGCCTCTCGGCTTTCAATGTCGAGGTGGTTGGTCGGCTCGTCCAATATCAAAAGATGGGGCGCATGCCACGTTGCCAAAAGTAGCGACAGCCGCGCCTTTTGTCCCCCTGACAACGCGCCCACCGTCGTTTCAGCGACATCTGCGCCAAGGCCAAATCCTGCCAACCTGGCCCGCAATTTACTGGATGGTGTGTTAGGAAGGACCTTTGCCAAGTGCGTCAAAGGCGTGCCGTCGATATCCAACTCGTCCACTTGGTGCTGGGCGAAATAGCCAACGGTCAATTTTGAGCTCTCGGTTTTTTGGCCAACCAATAGAGGCAATTTCCCTGCCAAGAGTTTTGAAAGCGTGGACTTGCCTTCGCCATTTTTGCCCAAAAGCGCGATGCGATCGTCGGGGTCGATCCGCAGGGACATGCGGTTCAGCACCGCGTGCCCATCGTAGCCCACAGACCCCTCCTCAATCGAAATGATAGGCGGCGAGGCCGGGCTGGGGTCGGGGAAGTGGAAGGCACGGGCCGCTGCGTCTTCGGGTGCGGCGATCAAGTCCATCCGTTCGATCATCTTGAGGCGGGACTGAGCTTGGCGCGCTTTAGACGCTTTGTACCGAAAGCGGTCGACGAAACTTTGAAGATGCGCGCGCCGCGCGTCTTGTTTCTTGGCCGATGCCGCCTGCACTGCCCTTTGCGCCGCGCGGGTCTTGGCAAAGGTATCGTATGGCCCGCCGTAGAGTGTGAGTTTGCGATCTTCCAGATGCAGGATGTGATCAACAGCGCGGTTGAGCAGTCCCCGATCGTGAGAAATCAGGAGAACGGTGTGGGGGTATTTTGCCAGATGCGCTTCGAGCCAGACAGCACCTTCGAGATCGAGGTAGTTGGTCGGTTCGTCCAGCAACAGCATATCAGGCGATGCAAATAAAACTGCAGCGAGAGCGACCCGCATGCGCCAACCGCCTGAAAACTCCGAACATGGTCGATGAATTGCGTCGGCATCAAAGCCTAAGCCGCGCAAAATGCTTGCGGCCCGCGCTTCGGCGCTCCACGCGTCAATATCCGCAAGTCTCGCCTGGATTTCGGCAATGCGATCGGGATCATTAGTGATTTCTTCAAGCAGTGCCGTGCGTTCAGTGTCGGCCTGAAGCACGGTATTCAAGAGCGACGTTTGTGAACTCGGCACTTCTTGCGCAACGCCCGCTACCCGTGCTCGTAGTGGAATGGAGATGTCGCCGCTCTCTAGGCTCAACTCGTTGCGGATCAGTCTAAACAGAGTCGTTTTGCCAGACCCGTTTCGGCCGACAAGCCCAACGCGATGCCCGGTTGGAATCGTGGCGCTTGCATCCTCAAAAAGCGGCTTGCCGTCTATGGCGTAGTTGATTTTGTCGATCCGCAACATGCCGTTGGCCTATCAGAGCCGGATCGGCTTTGCCAAGGTGGGAGTGGCCGCAAATTACGTTCGTGTTTCTATTGCTGATCTTGGGGGCGCATTTCGCGCGTATTCTTCAAAGTCGCGTCTATAAATCGGACTTTTCATGAGCGATACTGCGTGATATCGCGGCGGCGATTTCGAGATCGGGCCGCGCGTTGCGGCACCGCTGCAGGAGAAAGCCCCATGAGCACCGAACGTACACTGAGCATCATTAAACCTGACGCAACCCGCCGCAACCTCACTGGCAAAATCAACGCCAAGTTTGAAGATGCGGGCCTGCGCATCGTCGCGCAAAAGCGCATTCACCTTTCCAAAGCACAAGCTGGCAAGTTCTACGCCGTGCACGCAGAGCGTCCTTTCTACGATGAACTGTGCGAATTCATGGCGTCCGAGCCTGTGGTTGTGCAAGTTCTGGAAGGTGAAGGTGCCATTTCTAAAAACCGCGAAGTGATGGGGGCGACCAACCCTGCGGATGCCGCTGCCGGTACAATCCGCGCTGAGTTCGCAGAATCCGTGGGTGAAAACTCTGTACATGGCTCCGATGCGCCAGAAACCGCTGCGGAAGAAATTGCATTCTTCTTCTCTGGTCTCGAGTTGGTGGGCTAAACCAATCAGAGCGCACTGGCTGAAGCCAAATTAAAAAGGCCCCGCAACTCAGCGGGGCCTTTATTGCATTTGAGCTTTGCGCACTAAGCTGCAACGGATGTCGGCTCGTTCTCATTGTTGCGATGTGAAAGCTCGAACTCTTGCACTGTCTCTTTGAGAGAGTGGGCGAGTTTGGCCATGTCGCCGCTTACTGTCCGGTTTTCCTCAACCATGGCGCTGTTGGCTTTCGTGAGGTGGCGTAGCGTGGCCATGGCGTTGTTGACTTCGGTCAGGTCGTCTTTTTGCTGGGCTGCTGAGGCTTCCACTGTTCCCAGTTTTGCGTCGAGGTCTTGGATGCGTTCGTAGATTGTCATCAACGATCTGTCTGCACGTCCGACCAAGTCAACGCCTTCGGTCACTTGCTCTCCACTTTCCGCTATAAGGTCTTTAATGTCTGCCGCCGCCTCGGCTGACCGCATTGCCAAAGCGCGGACCTCAGTGGCGACGACCGCGAAACCGCGTCCGCTTTCGCCGGCCCGTGCCGCTTCCACACCGGCGTTGAGAGCGAGCAGATTGGTTTGGAAAGCGATTTCCTCAATCAGGGCGGTGATGTTGGAGATTTTCTCCGATGACTCGCTTATGCGATCCATAGCATCGACTGCATCTCCTACTGTCGAGCGACTGTCCTCTGCGGCGCTGCGAGCCTCGCGTGAAAGGTTGCTGGCGTCTTTGAGATCGTCAAAGCTCCTCTGGATGAGCGCCACCGCCGCGCTTACGCTTTTTGCTGTTGTCTTGATGGTGTTGTCTTGTTGCTGGGTGCGTTCCCCGAGATCGTCGGTGGCAGCTTCCAGAGAACTGGCGCGTTGCGTCAGGTCTTGAACCGCTTCGCGCAGCGCCAAGAGCACATCATTGAGACGTTGTGTTGCGGTGTTAAAGTCCACACGGATCTCATCATATTCCGGGTCGAGGGGTTCGTCGAAACGCAACGAGAGATTGGCTTGCGCCAATTCTGCCAGACCCTCGGTCACCAACTCAACAACTTTGCGGTGCTTGGCATTCAGTTCTGCTTCATCTTGTTCTTTGGCGTTCAGGATGCTGGCTTTCATCGCTAAGGTTGTTTCCTTGAATTGGTAGATTGAACGCGCCATGGCAGCGAGTTCGTTGTTGCCTTCTGGGTTTGGCACCACGACGCTGAAGTCGCCGTCGGTGAAGCGGCTCATGATCTTAATTTGCTTTCGGATTTTATAAACCATGCGTTCGAAGGTCCAAATGGAGTAGCCAAGTGCCGCCAAACAAAGGGAAATAACCACAGCCAGTTCAGTCCATTGTTGGGCCCGCGTTGCCTGCAATGTATCCTGAGAAAGCAACAAAATTTGTTCGGATAGGGCGACTTCAACGGTGCGTAGGTGATCGATCCATGCGCTGGAGGTTGCGAACCATTGGGGGCCTGTAAGATTCTCAAAAGTGTTGGAGAAGGGCTCATCCGACAACACAGCTCTCATGTCCGATATGTTTTTGAAGGCGTCCGCAACCAGAATTTCGAATGCCAAATCCGCGTTTCCGCTGACGTCTATAGCGAGTGAGATGTAGGTCATTTGGTTGATGCCCAGCGACGTGAATCGCTCATACAAGGGTCGCTCAAAGTCGCCGAGACCCAAGGCTGTTGCACCTATCGCCCGCTCTAGTGCCGCGTTTTCCTTGGCAAATTCCAATTAGTTCTTGGCTTGCAACAGTCGATCGACATTTCGCAAATCGTTATCTTTGCCGCCTATGCTTTCTGATGCCGAGAGACCAATCAGAGTATTTATCAAACCTGTGTAGCGGTCTGCCATCACTGGCACTGCGGACGTTACCGACGAAACTTCTGCGTGCCAGACGGAGAGATTTGTGAGAGTGTCATAAGCGGTTGAAGACAAGTCCGCTTTCAATCTCAAGGTCTTCTTCAGACCAGTTTTGAGTTCGAGCACAGCTTGATCAGTGCCCGCCCGCTGTGTGTCCAATTGTTCGCTGAACACTTCGCCGCTGGAGGCGATAAAGCCAGCTGAGAATCCCCTTTCCCGTTGCAATTGATGGACCAGGTTGTCGATGACCTTGGCTTCGGCAAGCAGTTCTTCGTTTTTCACAAGATCATTAAGGCGTGTTTGGAAGACGCCGAGTTTGTAATTCATCAAATACCCAATGACGACGATCAACGGCATCAAAATAAGCATCATTGTCCAACGTAATGTCATGTCCCTCACCAAATAAAATTGATGGGGGCAAGATCGGCGGGGACACTGAAAAGTTTGCTAACGTCAGAGCGCAGAAGGGGCTTGAATGCGTTTTTTAGGCGCGAGTTTCACTCAAATCCTCCGCGAATGTGCACAGCGTTTGGATCGCCTGAACCAATGGTTCATCTGGGATCGTAAGTGCGACACGGACGTGTCCGGCAGCTGCAGTTCCAAAGCTTTCACCAGGCATGACTGCAATGCCATGGGTGTCCAAGAGCGCGTTTGCAAAGGCCTCACCGCTTAAGCCGGTACAGCGAATATTGAGCATCACGTACATGGCACCCTGGGGCGGGATCGCAGTCACTCGTTTCTGTTGGGAGATGACCTTTAGGACTTTATCACGCCGCCGCGCAAAGGGGGCGGCAACTTCGGTTTCGAGTGCGGGTCCTTGCTGTAGCGCCCATGTGGCGGCGTCTTGGATGAAGCCAGGCACGCCGTAGGTTGTATTTGTAGCAAGATCGATGATCGCCGCGATGGCGTCTTTTGGTCCCACAATCCACCCCACACGGCTCCCGGTCATAGCGTATCCTTTGGACATGGAGCCCACAACCAACGTTCGGTCAGCCATGTCCGGTAGGCTGCGGGGTGACACATGGGCGCCGGCCCAAACTTGAGATTCGTACACCTCGTCAGAGATAAGCCAAAGGTCGCGCTCCTGAGCGAAGTCCGCGATCGCCTCCCATGTCTCCTTGGAATATACGGTGCCTGTTGGGTTGTTTGGCGAATTGACCAAGAGAGATGTGGCATCGGGAGTCTTGGCCAAAGCTTCGGGCGTTGGATGAAAAGCATTTGCAGCATCTGTGGCAATGGCATGTGGTACTGCGCCCACGGCTCTGAGAGTGCCGGGGTAGGTGGCATAGTAAGGGTCGATAAATAGGGCGGTCTCTCCCGGAGTGCATGCAGCCATATGAGCGGCGAAAAGACCGGCTTGGCCTCCGGGGGTAATGACAACATTGTCCCGATTGGTTGGCACGCCCGTCTGACATTCGACGCGTCCGGCGATTGTGTCTCTTAGATCAGACACGCCAGGTACAATTGCATATCCCGTGTGTCCGCCCGACGCTGATTTGTGCATGGCATCCAGAATGTCTGGATGTGTGCCAATGTCGTGTTCACCGATGGTGAGTTCGGTGATGTTTTGGCCGTCGGCTTTCATGCGTCGGGCGCGGTAGAAGACGTTCCAGCCGTCGGAGCCAGGGCCGTTCAAAGTGGTCAATCGAGTGGATATCTGTGCCATAGCGTGAGGTGGCCGGAGCGCGTGGGAATTGTCAATTGCCCTTGGCTGAAGAAGTTGTCTTCGATGAGGTAAAAGGGTGGTCGCTTGCGCGATCGCCCATCAGATATCGGGGGCCCGAGCCGCGGCGCGCGGCGCGATCAGCGGGATTATAGAGGGCGCAAACGTCCAAAGACAGGCAACCGCAGCCGATACATCCGTCGAGCGCGCGCCGCATCGTTGTCATTCGTGCGATGCGTTCGTCGAGGATCGCGCCGAATGATCGGGAAATTTTTGCCCAATCTGCCTTTGTCGGTGTGCGCATTTCGGGAAGGTCCGTAAGTGCCGTGCGGATTTCCGAGAGAGAGAAGCCAAGTTCTTGGGCTATTAGAATGAAGGACAGTCGTCGGATGTCGCTGCGTTCAAAGGCACGTTGCCCGGAGCGATTGCGAGATGGGGTGACGAGTCCTTGCGTTTCATAGAATCGAATTGCTGAGACGCTCAGACCTGTGCGGGCGGCGACGGCGCCGATACTCAAGCCTTTCATATGTCAAACCTATTGTTTTTATTTGTCTAATTTAGTTTGACCTAAAGTATAATTGAGCTTGCATGCTGTGTCTATTGACTAGAAATGAAATACAGAGGGTCCGTCATGGCACACTTGGAACACGTCAATCTCACCGTCACAGATGCCCATGCGACAGCAGCCGTTTTGCGTGAGATTTTTGGCTGGCACATCCGTTGGGAAGGCAAGACCACGCAAGGTTGGGACGCGGTTCATGTCGGATCGGACGGCAGCTATATCGCAATGTTTAGCGCACCGAACCCTGAAAACTTCTTGCCCGATAAGTATTCGGCGCCCGGCGCGATGAATCATATTGGCGTTGTAGTTGATGATTTAGCGGTTGCCGAGACCAAAGTCCGCGCTGCCGGTTTTAGCCCCCATGCTCATTTTGACTATGAGCCAGGAGAGCGATTTTATTTCATAGGGCACGATGCTGTTGAATATGAGGTCATTAGCTACGCATAGCCGCAATGAGTGGCCTTTTGGACCACGCTGAAATTGCACATGCGTGCCGCGGAAAGGGGGCTATCTGCCCCCTTCTTTTCTGTCGCAAATTCATCCCCTGAGGGTATTTGTGGCAAGAGGAAGGGTAGACATGGCCAGGACCATGATGCTACCGAAGCCGCTATGAACCGGTGTGCTTCGATCGTTATTTGTTGCATCCCTGCCTAATCACTTGGGCGGGCAGGTTTCTTTTCATCCATCGAAGATCAAGCTATGTCCGCCGCGCGAGCTATCTGCGCTGGAGGCGCGCCATGACACTTCAGATTTCACTTCGCAATTCGATGACGCGTTCCAAGGAGCGTTTTGAGCCTATCGATCCGAAAAATGTGCGTCTCTATCTTTGTGGTCCCACGGTTTATGACCGGGCGCATTTGGGCAATGCGCGCAACGTGATCATGTTTGATGTTTTGTTTCGGCTGATGCGGCATGTTTACGGCGCAGAAGACGTGACCTATGTGCGCAATTTCACCGATGTAGATGATAAGATTAACGCACGCGCCGCGGAGAGTGGGCGTAGCATTGGAGAGATCACAGCAGAAACGTCGCAGTGGTATCTTGATGATATGGCCGCTCTTGGAACATTGGAGCCGACCCATATGCCACGTGCGACGGAGTACATCGCCGAGATGATCGCGATGATTGAGGGGCTCATTGAGCGCGGGTTTGCCTATGCCGCCGAAGGCCACGCTCTTTTCTCGGTGGATGCCTATGCGGATTATGGCGCGTTGTCGGGTCGATCTGTGGACGACATGATCGCTGGCGCCCGGGTGGAAGTGGCGCCGTTTAAGCGTAATCCAATGGATTTCGTTCTTTGGAAGCCATCGGCAAGCGACACGCCTGGCTGGGAGAGTCCGTGGGGGCGGGGGCGGCCAGGGTGGCACATTGAATGCTCGGCCATGTCGAAAGCCCTTTTGGGGGAGGTTTTTGACGTGCACGGTGGCGGCAATGACTTAATGTTCCCGCACCACGAAAATGAGATTGCCCAATCGTGCTGTGCCCATGGCACGGATCGCATGGCAAACTACTGGATGCACAATGAAATGCTGCAGGTTGAAGGCAAGAAGATGTCCAAGTCTTTGGGTAATTTCTTTACTGTACGTGATCTGCTGGATCAGGGAACACCCGGGGAAGTCATCCGGTTTGTTTTTTTACAGACGCATTATTCCAAGCCCATGGATTGGACTGATAAGAAGGCGCAAGAGGCCGAAGTGATCCTGCGGAAATGGCGCACGATGACAGATGGAGTGAACGTGGGCGATATCAGTGGGGCTGCTTTGAGTGCGTTGGCAGAAGATCTCAACACAGCCGGTGTGCTGGCTGAGATGCATCGATTGGCCAACGTGGGTGATGCGCCGGGGTTGAAGGCGGCTGGCGCGCTGATTGGCTTGCTTGGTGATGATATGGGCGCATGGCGCGCCGCAGACGTTGACCTGTCGCCGTTGGCAGAGAAACTTGCGGCTTTGCGCTCGGACGCGATGCAGAGCAAGGACTTCGCCGCCGTCGATGCGATGAAAGCGGCTCTAACGGCCGCAGGTGTCGAGGTGCGCATGAGCAAGGCCGGGGTTGAGTTGCTGCCTCGTGCGGGGTTCGACGCTGCGAAATTAGCGGGTATGTGATGCAGATCGCCCGAACATTTTACCTTTTTCAATGCGGGAGGAGCCAGCATGCGCGAGCGCCTTTACCTCTTCGACACAACCCTGCGTGATGGACAACAGACCCATGGGGTTCAATTCGCGTTGCAAGAGAAGCAGAGCATTGCCGAAGCGCTGGACACACTGGGATTGGACTACATTGAAGGCGGCTGGCCCGGGGCCAATCCCACCGACAGCGCGTTTTTTGCGGATGCGCCTACGACCCATGCCCGCATGACTGCCTTTGGCATGACGAAGCGTTCGGGAATAAGTGCGGAGAATGACGACGTTTTGGCGGCAGTGCTCGACGCAGGAACCGAAAGCGTGTGTTTGGTCGGCAAATCGCACATCTTTCATGTGACTGAGGCGCTTGGGATCACCGGGCCAGAAAATTTGGATGCTTTGTCCAAAACATTTGCCCATGTGACGGCACAGGGGCGTGAGGCGATTTTTGATGCTGAGCATTTCTTTGACGGCTACAAGGCGGATCCCGAATATGCCCTGTCCTGTCTGAAGGTCGCACTAGAAGCAGGAAGCAGATGGGTTGTGCTATGCGATACGAACGGCGGGTCTCTTCCACCAGAAGTCAACCGTATAACGGCAAACGTCATCGCGGCAGGTATCCCAGGCGATCAGCTTGGTATTCATACCCACAATGACACCGAACAGGCGGTGGCCTGCACTTTGGCCGCCGTCGACGCAGGTGCACGGCAAATTCAGGGTACGCTTAATGGCTTGGGGGAACGTTGTGGCAATGCC
>JAKVBH010000025.1:28926-62512 GCA_022447495.1 Marinovum sp.
GACCACCTTGATCCCAACGCTCTTGCTCAAAGAACCCTATGCCAGCCGCTTTGAAACCGGCGTCAGCCGGGAGGGTTTGCAATCGTTGACACGGATTAGCCGGATGCTTGACGATATATTGAACCGCGTCCCATGGCGGCAAGCCGCCTATGTTGGGGGCGCGGCGTTTGCGCACAAAGCCGGCCTGCATGCCAGCGCGATCCTCAAAAACCCCGCGACCTATGAGCATATCGAGCCCAGTGCCGTAGGCAATTCGCGCATAATTCCGATGTCGAACCAGGCGGGGCTGTCCAACCTGCGCAGCCGTTTGGCGGATGCAGGCGTGTCCATACCCAAAGGCGACCCAGCTCTGGCCCGCATCTTGGACACAGTGAAGCGGCGCGAAGCAGAGGGGTATAGCTATGACACGGCCCAAGCATCTTTTGAGCTTTTGGCACGCGATGAAGTGGGTGAACTTCCTGCTTTCTTCGACGTGAAGCGCTACAAGGTCACCGTTGAACGGCGCAAGAACAAGCACAACAAGATGGTGTCTCTTGCTGAGGCTGTTGTTGTGGTTCAAGTCGACGGCGAGAAACGCCTTTCGGTCTCGGAGAGCTTTGATGAGACGGGCACCGACCGTGGCCCCGTCAACGCGCTCTACAAAGCACTTGGCAAGGATTTGGGGCGGCACCAATCCGTGATCGACGACATGCGGTTGGTCGACTTCAAAGTACGGATCACACAAGGCGGCATAGACGCCAAAACCCGCGTTACCATCGACAGTGAAGACGGCCAGGGGCGGATTTGGTCCACGGTTGGTGTGTCAGCCAACATAATTGATGCCTCCTTCGAGGCGCTCTTAGACGCGATCCGCTGGAAATTGGTGCGCGATGGCGGCTGATGTGCCGGATTGGATTGCGTCTGCAGGGATTGTGGAGCGTGGCGACCCGACACGTTTCGCGGCGACCATGGCTGCGCCGTTGGAGGTGCGCGCCGCGCTCTTCCCACTTTACGCCATGGCAGTTGAAGTGGCGCGGGCGCCGTGGGTGACGCAAGAAGCGATGATCGGCGAAATGCGTCTGCAATGGTGGCGTGATGCTCTCGAGGAGATTGCAGAGGGCGTCGAAGTGCGACGCCATGAGGTCACAACGGCGCTTGCCGCACGGTTGACGGTCGATCAAGCCAAGCGACTTGATGAAACGGTCGCTGCTCGGCGTTGGGATCTCTACCGGGACCCATTTGAAGATATCGGACACTTTGAACGCTACATTGACCAAACTACAGGGCATGTGATGGCAACGGGCGTGGAACTTCTGGGCGGGCATGATACCTCGGAGCTTCGAAATCTTACATTCGCAGCGGGCGTGGCTGGTTTCCTCAAGGCCGTCCCAGAATTGGAAGCCCAGTGGCGTGTCCCGCTGTTGGACGGTCGCCCGGATGCGATATCTCAATTGGCACAGGATGCGCTTACAAAGCTTCGGTCATTTAAGCGCGAGTCGGTCGCGCGCGCTGCATGGCCTGCGTTGATGCCTGCATTTGAGGCCCGTTCCGTCCTGCAACAGGCGGCGCGCGATCCGCAGGCAGTGTCAGGGGGATGTTTGGGCCCAACCGGGCTTTCGCGGCCGTGGGCTTTGCTACGCGCTAGATCCGGACGTTTCTAAGCACCTTAGCTTGTGGCCGCGGCGTCATTCTTGGGCTTAAGAACCAAAAACAGAAGAGCGCCAGCAGCCAGGATCAAGAACGGCGCCATCGCATAATTCACCGCAGACCAGCCCTGCACAACATCACCACCCGAACAGTTCATCAAACCGCCGGATGCCAGTGAGGCTAGTGTCACACCGCCAAAGACAATCAAGTCATTGAGGCCTTGAATGCGTCCTCGTTCTTCGGGTCGGTGGGACATGGTCAGAAGAGTCGTGGCCCCGATGAAACCAAAGTTCCAACCGATACCCAAAAGGATCAGAGCGCCAAAGAAATTAGTCAGCGTCACACCATTGAGCGCAACCAAACCTGCTGCGGCCAAGATCAAAAGACCGGTGGCCATGATCTTTTCCACCCCAAAGCGCGCGATCAGGTGACCAGTAAAGAACGACGGCAAGAACATCGCGATGACATGTGCTGTGACCACGTTGGAGGCATCAGGCACACCAAACCCACAGCCCACAACCGCCAAGGGCGTCGAGGTCATCACAAGGTTCATCAACGAATAGGATACGGCGCCTACGATGATTGCGACCAAGATTTGTGGCTGGCGCAAAATCTCGGCGGTGCTGCGGGTTGGGGCCGTTTGTTCTTGTGTCGGCGCGGGTTTTGGAATGTCGAGCAAGAAGAACATCAAAGCGCCAAAGACATTGATCAAAAGCGCTGCAATGTAGACCGGAAAGTACCGCATGATTGTGGCATCAGGCGAGTGACCCGCCAACAACGAGACCAGTTGGGGGCCCACGACCGCAGAGATCAGTCCGCCAGCCAAAACATAGGAAATGGCTTTGGGGCGAAACGAGTCTGATGCGGTATCCGCTGCGGCAAAGCGATAGAATGCCTGAGCCGACATGTAGACGCCAGTCATGTATGAGGCTGCAAGAAAGAGCCAGAAGTTGTCAATAACCAAGGCAAAAGCACCCAAGGCCGCCCCCAAAGCGCCGCCCAATGTGCCGATGAAAAAGCCCGGGCGACGGCCCATGCGCTGCATAAATGGCGAAAGCCATGGTGCCGTCGTCATTGAGCCGAACACCATCAATGACATGGGCAACGTCGCCAAACAGACATTGGGTGCCATTTGCGTGCCCACAAGGCCGCATACCACGAAGATCATTGGGACTTGTGAGCCCAAGATGGCTTGGGCCGCCACCAAAACGGCCACGTTGCGTTTTGCGCGTTGGTCGGGCGCGTGGGAAAGGATATCTGCCATGTTCATTGCACAGCCTTACGCCTGCGAGGACGCACGAGCAAGCGCTGCGACCCCTCTGGCATCATATCCTCATGCGATCTAAGATCACGGATTCAGGTCAGTTAGCCACCATGGGAAATCTATGCGCATTATTGACACAGACGCCTGTGTGGCCGAAGGGGCCGAATGGCTGGCGCAAAGCTGTCCTCGGATGGCCCATGCCATTGCGTTGACCGCTCCTTTGCCGCTGCGGCGCAGACCCGATGGATTTGCGCAATTGCTCTCCGCAATTGTGAGCCAACAGGTGTCAGTCGCCAGTGCCGCAGCCATTTGGGCGAAGCTCGACGCGGCGGCGATGACCACGCCCCAGGCGATCTTGGCCGTGGACGAAGATGACCTTAAGGCGCTTGGGCTCTCACGCCAGAAGGCAAGTTATGCCCGCGCGCTTGCCGAGGCAGGCATTGACTTTGACGGATTGCGCGCGGCGTCCACAGATGCGGTGACAAAGGAACTGACGGCGGTCAAAGGCATCGGCATTTGGACGGCTGAGATCTATGCGATGTTCTCTTTGGGCCATGCTGATGTCTTTGCACCGGGCGATTTGGCGCTGCAGGAGGCCGCAAAGGTACTTTATGACCTGCCGGACCGGCCCAGGGAAAAGGCCCTGCGTGACATGGCGGAGGCCTGGTCGCCGTGGCGCTCGGTTGCAGCCCGGGTGCTTTGGGCCTACTACCGCGTGGACAAAAAACGAGAGGGTATCCGGTGACACGTGTTTTAAACTCGGGCCGCATTGAGCCCAAATCTGGTTCGATCCGTTCTGCGGTGATCTTTTTACATGGCTATGGGGCCAATGGTGCCGACTTGCTTGGGCTTACTGATCCGCTGGGTGAGCATCTTCCAGATACGCTATTTCTGGCGCCCGACGCGCCTGAGGATTGCGCAGGGGCACCCATGGGGTTTCAGTGGTTTCCAATCCCATGGATTGACGGGTCCAGTCAGGAAGAGGCCGAAGCTGGCATGGCTCGCGCGGCGGAGGACCTGAACGCCTATCTCGACGGTGTGATGGTCGATGAAGACCTGCTGCCGGAACAGGTGGTCCTTTTTGGATTTTCTCAGGGCACGATGATGTCGCTGCATGTGGCGCCGCGGCGCGAAGATCCTGTGGCAGGCGTGGTTGCGTTCTCGGGTCGTCTATTGGTGCCGGAACTGCTCGAAGACGACGTGGTCAGCCGTATGCCCGTTTTGTTGGTCCACGGCGACCAAGATGACGTGGTGCCCGTGCAATCGCTCCCGGAAGCCGCGGAAGCGCTTCAAAAGGCCGAGTTCAAAGAGGTCTTTGCCCATATCATGAAGGGCACGGGCCACGGCATTGCCCCCGACGGCTTGGGCGTCGCGCTGGCATTTATGCGCGATCACTGCGGTCTCTAAGCATTTCGACGGCAACTTGGCACATTGAGGGTCACAAAAAGGACGAGTATGCAAAAACCTGGCAGTATTTTTCCGAGTCAGGTTTCTCGCCAAGAGGTATTGGTTCCAGTCGGCCGCCCACGCATCCATATGCCACCGGGCGGTCTCGGCTGATTTCAAAAGAGCGGAGCCATTCCGTTAGTGGGCATGTGCTCTGGCTCATGTTGGCTATCAACTCACTAGGCCGTTCTTCGTACCAACATCGGCGTCATTTCGCTTTGCTACTACCTGCGTGTGTTGGTGGGCTTGGTCGATCACATAGCCGAGCTGGGGTTTGATTTTCATCATGAGAGCCACCAACCATCCGGAGATACGCCGTACGCGAGACAGGCCTATGGATGTGACAAACCCCTGCACACCCAACGTGCATAGAGGAGGATTGTAGGTATCCTCGATGCCCACGGGCATGCGTCTGCGTTCGGTGATCAAGTCACGCTGCAAAGCCTCGATCTTCGATCAGAGCGCGCGTACGGAACGCCGAGCATCTCACGCGGTCTTGACCTCGTCAATGGCGGCGACGGGAGTACGCGCCTCTGCATGAAAGCCGCGTTTTCTATTTTTGTGAAACACGTACGACAGCAACGTGCCCGACGCCGTCACCGCTCGATTGGCGATAATGTCACCGCACTCGGATCGGACCGAATGGTTTGGGGCGAACCAAAGCGAACCCCAATTGGATCGATCAAAGACAAAGGTCTCGCCGCGAGCGATCATCTCTTTGTCAATTAACGAGGTCTGCGACCTCTCACCGGCGAGTTTTGTGAAGGCCCTCCGTGTGGCGGCTTTACATGTGCAAAACGGCAGAGGCATAGAGGCATTCCAATCCATATATGTTTGAATGTCTGGGCGGCAAACAGGTTAAAAATAACTTGAAATAGTGTCTCGAAGTTACGCTTCGTCAGCGGCGCTAACCTGTCGGGTATACCCAACCTCTTCCTTAGGTTTCGGCAGCACCCATAGGTGCCAAACATTTTGGCGTTTGATGCCGGGTTACGCGTTCTTATGGTCGCGCAAAGACACAGCATTTGCGGGGCTTGTCAGAGTGCCGACGCGATATATAGTGGTATTAGAGCTGAGGCGGATGTCTCCGTCTTGGGTACATCAAAAGCACCGGGGCGAGAGATGATTCTACATACCGAAGACAGCGATTTCCGAACTGAATTCACCCGAAGTCCAGGCGCCCTCAAGCATTTTCCTGCGCTTGTGCTCAACGCAGATTATCGGCCTTTGTCCTACTATCCTTTGTCACTTTGGCCATGGCAGGACGCGATAAAGGCGGCCTATTTGGACAGGGTCGACATCGTGGCTGAGTATGAGGAGCAGGTGCATTCGCCCACGATCTCGCTCAAAATACCGTCCGTTGTGGTGCTCAAGGACTATGTAAAACCTCAAAAGCGCGTGGCCTTCACGCGCTTTAATTTGTTTCTGCGCGACGAATTTGCCTGTCAGTATTGTGGTGCCAGGGGCGAATTGACCTTTGACCACGTTGTGCCGCGCTCAGCAGGGGGGCGGACATCTTGGGAAAACGTGGTTGCGGCTTGCGCGCCGTGCAATCTCAAGAAAGGGTCGAAATCTCTTAAGCGCGCTGGCCTAGGTTTGCGTAAGCCTCCGCGCCAACCCGCCGCGGAAGAGCTACGCAATTTGGGCCGTAAGTTTCCTCCCAACTACCTGCATGACAGTTGGATGGACTTCCTCTACTGGGACGCTGAACTCGACGCCTAAGTGGTTTTGGCCTTTTGGCGCGACGGCAGACCAATCCACGCGACCAAAGCAGCAACAATCGCCAGTGCGGATGCAATGAAACATAGAGTCTGGAACGTCACAAAAGACGCGCTGATATGTTTGATGTCCTCACTGGTCGCGCCAAAGGCCTTTTGCCCACCTGCTGCACGGTAGACGACTGTGGTCACCGTGGTGAGCCCGGCAATGGCCAACATACCGCCGACCCGTGACACTGTGTTGTTTGCACCAGACGCCGTGCCAGATAGATCATCGTCAATCGATTTCATAACCGTGGCCGACAGTGGCCCAACAGCCAAGGCCATGCCAATCCCAAAAAGCGTCATGGCGGGGAGTATCTGACTCCAAATCGCATAACTTGGCGTGGCAAGTGCCAAACCTAAGGCACCGAACCCGATGGAGAGCGCTCCTATCGCCAGGAGCGGACGCGGCCCAATGCGGTCGCTTAGCCGTCCAACGGGTCCCGACAGCGCGCCCATAAAGATCGCCAAGGGCGCAAAGACGGCGCTTACGTTGATTGCGGGTTCGCGCCACACGTCTATGAGAAGGACCGGCAGGAAAAAGAAAACCGACGTTATCATGCCGTAAAACACGAGTGAGAATAAGTTGGCCACGCGAAAGGCTCGCGCCGCAAAAAGCCGAAGCGGAAGGATAGGCGCCTTGGCCAATCTTTGTTGGAACATGAACGCCAGGATGACAAAAGCCGAGAGGCCCAAGACCCCAAGGTTGACCCTACCTTCGCCAGCGTCTGCCCCAAGGCCCCATGTCAAAAGAAGCAAGCCCAAGGTGATCAATGCGGCGCCTAACCAATCCAACCGGGCGCCTGAGCGTGCGTCGTCAGAGAGATCGGCTCGCCGCAGCAGATAGAAGGATACCAGACCAAAGGGCAGGTTGATTGCGAAAATCCAGCGCCAGACCTCGTCTCCGCCATAGGTGAGGGCAAGCCCGCCTGCGATGGGGCCTATGGCCGTGGCCCCTGCGGATGCCGCTGCCCACAGGCCAATCGCTGCGCCGCGTTCCTCTTTGGGGTAAGCGCGCGATAGGGTCGCCAATGATCCGGCAGTTAAAACGGCGGCGCCAAGACCTTGCAGCGCACGCATGACGATTAGGTCCATGGCTGACGACGCAAAGGCACAGCCCAACGACGCCATGACGAAAAAAAGCAAGGCTGCCCGCAACAAGCGGCCCAGACCAAAGCGGTCGCCGAGCGCGCCTCCCAAAAGATTGAACGAGGCGAGTGTTAGGAAATAGGCCGTGGAGAACCACTGCGCCTGCGCCAGAGACGTATCGAGCGATAACCGGATCGAGGGCAGAGCGATGGGCACAACGGCCCCGTCAATAAACCCCATCGCCGAGGCCAATATGGTGGCCCAAAGCACCAAAGGCCGCTTGTCTTCGTCACAGAATCCCTCACGAAAAACAGGCGCCGGATCGGGCGCCTGTTGAGCTGACGTTTCTGTACCTGACATAGACGAGGCCGGGCCGGCCAACCCGATTACCCTTCAGATTTTGCGGCTGGTGCCGCGGAGGGTGGTGTTGGCGATGGCTTGGACTTGCCCGCGTTGAGCGGGTCGTCCTGACGCTGCACGGAACCTTCGAAGTGAGCGCCGCTTTCAATCGCGATTGTCTTGTGAATGATGTCACCTTCGACGCGCGCGGTGGCGGTGAGGCGGACCTTTAGGCCACGTACACGGCCAACGATGCGGCCGTTCACGACCACGTCGTCCGCGGTGACCTCGCCTTTGATCGTGGCACTTTCACCAACGGTTAGGAGGTGGGCGCGGATGTCACCCTCAACTGTGCCTTCGACCTGGATGTCGCCGGTTGTCTTGAGGTTGCCGGTGATGTGCAAGTCCGCAGACAGCACAGATGCTGGCGGCTTTGCTTTAGGCGGAGACGCTTTAAAATCGGGGCGTGGCGCGGGGGCCGCTGCAGGCTCGGGCATTGCAGGCTTTCCTGTCTCGTCAGCCCTGGGGGCAGGTTCGTTGATTTTGCTTTTAGAAAACATCGTTCGCAGCCTTGATATAGATCATCGGGTTCACAGCCTTGCCGCCCACGCGCACCTCATAGTGCAAATGCGTGCCGGTCGAGCGTCCAGTGTTCCCCATATCACCGATGTGTTGCCCGCGCGAGACCCTCTGACCTTTTTTCACGCGGATTTTAGACAGATGCGCATACCGCGTTTCGATGCCGAACTCATGTTGGATCTTGATAAGTTTACCGTAACCAGAGCCCCAACCGGCTTCGATCACCACGCCGTCTGCCGTGGCAAAGATGTCAGTGCCGTGTGGCGCCGCGAAGTCCGTGCCTTTGTGCATGCGGCCCCAGCGGTAGCCAAAGCCGGATGTAAAGCGGAACGAATCTTTGATCGGAAGGGCAAACGGCGCCTTTTGCGCGGCGATGCGATAGAGGTTCAACCGGTCCATTTGATTAAGAATGCGGTTGGCGCGTTCCGTGTCAGGACCAGGCTGTTCGCCACGGGTCGAGAAGCTCAACGGCGTTAGCGGACCACCTTGGCCAGAATAGCCGCGGCGGACTTCATTAAGGATACGATCTGTATTCATGCCAGCTGCAGAGAACATTTTGTCCAGCGGTTTGACCGAGATCGTCATGGCCTCTTCAAGCTGACGGAAGATCGCGTCGTTCTGGTCCTGCATGTCGCGAATTTGTTGCGCCATTTCCCCGGCTTGTGTGAGAGCGTCTTGCGCATCGGCGACAACTTGGTCGCGTTCTTTGGCGGTGCGTTCCAACGCGTTGGCCAAAAGATCAACGGCTTCCGTACTTGTGGCGTTGTTCCGGCCGGGTAGGGCGTTACCCTCGTCTATGGCGGTTTGCAGTGCGGCCAGTTGCTCGCGCGTGTCCTTCTTCTCGCTCATAACATTACGAAGGGTGGATCGTACCACTTCAAGCCCGGTTTCCAACTCAGTGGCGCGGGTTTCCGCGGAGAGCAGTTGGGTTTGCATGTCAGAAATGCGCGACAGGGCCGAGTTGAAGCGTTCTTGCGCGGCCACAGCGTCAGCGGCATAGGCGTCGCGCTCGTCGGAGAGCGCATTAAGGCGCTGCATGTACGTTTGTTGTTCGCGCTTGGCTTGTTCGCGGAAATTGCCAGATCCAATGGAATCCATCAGTAAGATGGCGGTCACAATAATGGACCATGCGACGATGATTGCAGAGCCGGTGAAGGCCAGCACCTGCGTTCCAGGGCGCAGTCGAATAAAGCGTGTGTCCTTATCCGAGCGCAAAAACACACGGCGCTCCGGAAAGTGCCGTTCCATGACGGCACGCACAGCATCAAATAGACGCAGCCTCACAAATAGCGCCCCTTTTCCCAACCCAATGTACGGCGCTCCATTCCCCAATTCCCGGGCGCCTTGATCACGGTTCTTAACCACAGCTTTACGTTCACGCAACATGGGGTGGTCGCGCGATTCGGAATGCACCACGTTATTGTGGTAATTTGGCAAAAAACCGCTTGTCACCCGAGGGTTGTGGGCCTTATGTCGAGTCGGCCTTTTGAGAGACTTCGTCGGCTAGAGGCCAGTAGAAATCGGGTGGTAATCCGGCTTCGGCGCGTTTCTCTTCGTTAAAGGGAGGCTTCAATGCGCCTTTGAAGTATTTTTTGACCAGCTCGTGGAACACCGGTTTGGGATCGCTATTGTCTCGCCCGCAGAGGAAATGGAACCATTTGGAGCCATAGGCCACGTGGTGCACTTCTTCAGAGTAAATGATCTCTAACGCCTCCTCGACATCGTCCGCTCCCGCTGTGCGAAAAATCTCGATCATCCCAGGGGTGACATCGAGACCGCGGGCTTCGAGCACCATGGGAACAACTGCCAGCCGCCCCATTAAGTCACCCACAGTGTCCTCAGCCGCGCGCCACATGCCGGCGTGGGCGGGGAGCGCACCATAGTGGCTGTGCATCCGTTCCAAACAGTCGCAGATGAGATTGAAGTGTTTGCTCTCTTCCATCGCTGATTGCACCCAATCGTCGTAAAACCCAAGCGGCATGGGGTGATCCGTAAAGCGTGCAATGATGTCCCAATGTAGATCAACTGCATTTAGCTCAATATGTGCCACCGCATGAAGTAGCGCGATACGGCCCTGCGGGCTTCCTGGCTTCCGCTTTGGCACGTCGCGTGGATCAAGAAGCTCAGGTTTATTGGGGCGAGCAGGGTGCAATGGTGGCGTCGCGTGTCCGATCTCTATCGACTTCCCAGCCGAGCGTGCGCTGCGCCACGTGGCAGCATGCTTCAAGCTCAGCGCGGTTTTCGCTCGACCATCAGACGTGGTAAGAACTTGAACCGCCATGTCCGCCAGTGACAGGGTCACAGTGCCAGCTCCACCCAGACAGGTACATGGTCAGACGGTTTTTCGCGGTCGCGGATGGCGGCATCGATGCCTACGTCCTTCATCCGATCGGCAACCATTGGGCTCAAGAGAATGTGGTCAATGCGAATCCCGTCGTTTCGGTTCCACGCGCCCGCTTGATAATCCCAGAATGTATATGTCTCGGGTTCATGCATACGCGTGCGCACTGCATCGGTGAGCCCCAGAGCCATGATGCGCCGGAACGCGTCGCGGGCATCAAGGCGAAAGAGCGCGTCTTCTCGCCAAGCGTCCGGGCAGGCGCAATCTTCGGCTTGGGGAATAATATTGTAGTCGCCTGCCATAAGAAATGGCGTCTCTTTTGCCATAAGGTCGGCTGCACGGTCACGCAGACGCGCCATCCATCCAAGTTTGTAATCAAACTTTGGTCCGGGGCAGGGGTTACCGTTGGGCAAATAAAGACCGCAGATCCGCACCGCGAGACTCTCACCGATGACTGTGGCCTCTATATATCGAGCTTGGTCATCTTCGGCGCCACCAGGTAAGCCACGCGATACGTCCTCCAAGGGAACTTTCGATAGCAGTGCCACACCGTTGAAGCTTTTCTGACCGTGGGTTTCGACCTGATACCCCATGTCCTCGAAGTGTTCGTGGGGGAACGCTTCGTCCACGGATTTGATCTCTTGCAGGATCGCCACATCTGGTGAGGCCTCGGTAAGCCATTCGGTCAACGCACCGATCCTTGCCTTTATTCCGTTTATGTTAAAGGTGGCGATTTTCATCTGTGGCCTCTCCCTTACGCGCTTGGATGCTGTGGTTATCGACTGGGAGGCAGACGGCAACAAGGGCCGTTTGGGTGATTCTTGATGATCGGTGGGCTGTTCTCAAAGCGGTTTCAGGGAGCGATTCGCCAAAGTTCTCGGAATGAAACCCCCAAATTTGGGGCAAATAGCCAGTTCGCATAAAATTTGAGCACTTTTAATATTGCGCAACAAGAAGGCCAATATTCGCTTTGAAGCTGATGTGGATAACTGGGGGTTGCACTACCATAGCTAGAAAAAAATATTTACTGCTCGTGTTATGCGGGCAAGCCTTGAGGTGTCGAAATCAAAACCTGGAGGACCAATCGATGAACGCACGTAATCAAGAAATCCTTAACGAAATTGAAACCGCTCAAGTTTCCGCACCGGTTCAAGAAATCGCCGAAGGCGAATTGGTGCACACGATGATGAGCTGCTCCATCGAGGCGGGTACCGACATGTTCGACGGTGATGCCGTTCACGCGATGATGTCCTGCTCCTAAGAGCACCCACTGTAGGTGGGGTTTGACGAGACTGTTGCCGGAGATACTGCCATGTCGACCATGAATTCTAGCAACGTCATTCGGGTGTCGTTCTCCACCCCACAAGAACGCCAGGCCGCGGCGTTGGAGCCTCTGCTCCGCGGCTTTGCAACCTCTCGCCGATTCCTAAACGACGTGATGTGGATGAAAGAAAACGGCGAGTTGCTCAACGTGTTAGAGACTTCGGGCACAGAAGTGCCGCACAGGTTTTTGACGCCACACGCGAACTTTTATCGTGAGATTGATCAGCGGCTTGCGTTTTTTCCGCAATATTACCGCTTCTTGCTCTCCATCGCTCTGGACCTAGAAGATCTCGGGTGGAACGGTCACAAGGCCGAAGCGATGGGTGCTTGGATCCTCGACAATGGGCTGGTGGAAGCAGAGACCTCGGACATTCAACGCGCAGAGGCGCGGCGGTTGTTGTCCCGTCGCGGTTTGGGGGTAGGTCATTTCGATGACGGGCTCGACCATAGGTTGATTCGCTTCGTCGAGGACCCCAGTCGTTTTGCGTTGCCGAACAAAAAGGCGGCGTATGAGCTCACGCATATTGTGTTTTACCTGTCTGAATACGGTCGAAAAGACCCGAATTTGTCACAATCAGCGCGCAAAGCGCTCGAAAACGTGGGAATTTGGGCCTTTTTGGACGGAAATATTGATCTCCTGTCAGAAATTTGCATTGCAATTCGCTTCGCAAAATACAACCCTGCGGTTAACTGGGAGAAGTGGATCGCTCAAGAGATGAGTAATATGACCGTGAAAACCGCGCCGAATGTGCCTCATGCGGACGCCTATCATACGGTGTTTATGGCTGCGTGGTTAGGCAACATCAGCGGTCAATCCGGCTTGTCTCAACTCCCGGTTCAGAATGCGGATTTGTCCGCAGGCGCATTGACGTTTGAGCTTGGCACGACACGGCGCGGCGCTCTACGTGAGCTGTCCCAATCACTTTTCGCAATGGGATCCGGTCGCAGTAGTGATTGGGGGGCGATGCGCGCTCGCGTGGTGGACGGGCTGTCGCCCGAAGCACACGATTGGGTCACACGCACCGAAGAGACGACATCCGACTTTGCCGAGTTTTTTGAAAGTTTCGCGCGCACCTCAATGGTGGCTACCTCATGAGGCCGAGCATTGGGTCACCACTTGCTGGCGCGGCTTTGATGGTCGGGTACACGCTCGCTGTGACGTTGTCAGATGCTATGACCAAACACTTGACGCAGTTTTTTGAGGCGCCGCAAATCCTGACCATATGCTCTGGCACTATTTTGGTAATTATCATCGCCACAACTTTGGCGACGGGAGGGAAAATCGAAGACCTGCAAACCAACCACTCGGGTGCCATGGCTGTGCGCGCTGTGATGACTGTTTTTGCGGCGATCCTGTTCTTCTACGCATTTGCGCAATTGCCCTTTGCTGACGTCTTTTTGTTCATCGCACTCGCGCCCATTTTTTCCGGGCTTTTAGCGGCCCCGATCCTTAAAGAACGGGTGGCGGCAATGGCTTGGGTCGCCCTAATGTTTGGTAGTTTTGGTGTCTTTTTGCTGTTCCCCGGCGGTGTTGTGGACGCGACCATAGGCCACCTAATCGCCCTTGGCGCAAGTCTATGTGGCACATTGGCCATTGTCATGGGACGTTATATTGCGCGACGCGAAGATAATCCGCTTGCGTTGGTGTTTTATCCGCAATTGGCGACCCTTTTGTCCATGGCGGCGATTTCGCCGTTTGTGTGGGTTCCTATCTCGATCAGCCAAGCCGCAAGTGCGATTTTTTGCGGTGTGGCGCTCTTCGCGGCACGATACGTGTTGGCGCTTGCCATGCAAGTACTGCCCGCCCATGCGGCGACCACCATGATGAACTTGCAGTTCGTGTGGATGACCCTCATTGGTTTTGTTATCTTCTCCGAAATCCCCGAGGCCAACACGATCCTTGGCGCACTTGTCATAGCAGGGGCAAGCATTGCATTGGTCTATGAGGAATACAAAAGACCCATGGCCAGTATCCTACGACCGTTCAAACGGGTCGAAGCCTGACCTCTTGCCTTACATTGAGAACGATGTGCCGCAGCCGCATGAGCTTGTTGCATTTGGGTTTTGGATCACAAAGCGCGCGCCAATCAATTCCTCGCTGAAATCGATCACTGCGTTTTCCAAAAAGGGCAAGGAGACCGAGTCGACGACGACCTTTTCTCCCGAACCTTCAAGAACCAAATCATCATCCGCTGGCGCATCAAGCGTAATTTCATATTGAAAACCTGAGCATCCGCCGCCTTCAACGGCCACACGCAAAGCTTGACCTTGGGCCGCAGCACCGATTTCACCGAGACGCTCAAATGCGCGAGACGTGACTTTTGGGGGCAATTGCATGGCGAAGTGTCCGTGCCAGTTTTCAATTTGGTCATGTATAGATATAGAAAAGCCAAGCGCATCAGACAAGAACTGAGCCAAAAAGACATGCTGGACAAACGAGCTCAATAAAAGAACGTCATGGTATCAATCTCTGCGCCCATGCCGTTTGCGGCGGACCCCAACAAAACACGCGGGCGGCTTTGTGCCGAAGAAGAAAGCGCCTTTCGTTCAGCGTTTCAACGCGACCGTGATCGCATCATTCACGCTTCCGCGTTTCGCCGTCTCAAGCATAAGACCCAAGTGTTTGTGGAACATGAGGGCGATTATTACCGCACCCGCCTGACGCACTCGATTGAAGTGGCTCAAGTTGCACGCACCATCGCGGACGCGTTGGGGCTCAACACCGAATTGACCGAAGCCATCGCGCTTGCCCATGATCTGGGTCACACGCCCTTTGGCCACACTGGCGAAGACGCGTTGGATGAGCTGATGCGGCCCTTTGGTGGGTTTGATCACAACGCCCAAGCGCTGCGCATCGTCACCATGCTGGAGCGCCACTACGCCCAGTTCGACGGTCTCAACCTCACTTGGGAGACGTTAGAGGGCATCGCCAAGCACAATGGCCCCGTCGCCGAGCCGTGGCCGCTGGCCTTGGCGGAATACAACGCTTGTCACGACCTTGAGTTGTCCACCCATGCCAGTGCCGAAGCGCAGGTCGCGGCTCTCTCAGATGATGTGGCCTATAACAACCACGACTTGCACGACGGATTACGGGCCGGGCTTTTTTGCGACGATGACATTGCACAGCTGCCCATTATTGGCCCCGCTTTTGCCGAGGTTGATGCCACCTACAGAAGCCTCGATCCCGACCGCCGTCGCCACGAAGCGCTGCGTCGAGTGTTTGGCACCATGGTGGGCGATGTGATCGTCACTTCTCGCGCGCGGCTTGCGTCAGTGAATGCGCAATCGGTGGACCACATTCGACATGCAGGGCACCAAGTTATTTGTTTTTCCGACACCTTATGGGCCAACCTACGCGTCATCCGCGAATTTCTCTTCACTGAGATGTACCGCGCCCCGGAGGTCATGGAAGTGCGCGGTGAGGTGACCCGCGTGGTGCACGAGTTGTTCGTGCTCTACATGTCCGCACCCGAGCATTTGCCGCAATCCTGGCAGCAAGAGCCCGGATTGGCCGAAGATGCAACACGGGCCCGGCGTGTCGCCGATTACATCGCGGGCATGACCGATCGGTTCGCGCTGCAATCTTACCGCGCACATTTCCCTGATCGGCCCATTCTTCAGGCCAAAGTGCCCCTTTAAACTAAGGCAAACTCGCTCTACGCTGCGTCGGGTACGTGCTGAGGGTGGGATGATGAGTGACGGCAAGACGCGCGGGCAACGCTCCGCCGCGCCGGTTGGTGTGTTGTTTCACAACCGTTGCGCGCTCATTATTGGCGCCTGTCACCCCGTCGCCCGCCTTGTTGCGATCGGTTTGGCGCGCCGCGGGGCCTTTGTCGTCGCCGTTGATGAGGATGAAACGGCCCTACTTGCGCTCGCTGCAACCAATCCACGCCAAATTGAAATCTTGTCGGTCGCCGATCGCATAGAAGAGCGCCTTGCACAGCTTCACTGCGCGTGGCGCGATCAACCGCTCCACTATCTCGTGGCCGCAGGACCGGTCGATGGCACAGATAGCGCCTTTCGCCGCATTCTTGTGCGCCATGTTGCGCGTTTTGCCCCGATCCTCCGACAGAACGATGGGCGTGCACTCTGCCTCTTTGCGACCCCCGGTGCGACCGAGAGCGACGATCCTGCGATGCGCGGAGAACAAGCAGCCTATAGCGTTGTTATTGGTGACTTGGCGCGCCAGAAAAAGGTCGTGATCAACGGCCTTTTCGTGCATCCTGAGGCGCCACCTGCTGCCGCTGCGGCCCGGTCAATCATGCTCTTGTCACCCTTGGCTGCGGGGATCTCCGGCGCGTTGATGTCCTTTCATCAAACCCAGACAGCGCCCAGCGATTGACGCCACGCGGGCAGGGGGCTAGGTGCCAACCAAATGGCGCATTTGTGCGCGATCCAAGGAAAGCCCGAGCCCGATGAACCTATTTGCCGATATCCGTTCCCTTGTGATCACCTCTCTTGACGCGTTGGTGGCTGATGATGTGCTGCCCGCTGGCCTCGAGACGCGCAATGTCACGGTGGAGCCGCCGCGTGACGCTGCACATGGCGATATGGCGACCAACGCGGCCATGGTTTTGGCCAAGCCCGCGGTTAAGAAGCCGCGCGATATTGCCGAGGCACTGGCCGCCAAGCTATCCGATGATCCTCGCATCATCGATGCCAGTGTCGCTGGCCCCGGCTTTCTCAATCTCCGACTCGCGCCAGCCGCATGGCATGGCGTGTTGGCCGCAGTTCTTGAGCAAGGCACGGAATTCGGTCGCGCCGCTTTGGGCCAAGGGCAAAGGGTCAATGTGGAATACGTCTCCGCCAACCCAACTGGCCCTTTGCATGTTGGTCACACTCGGGGTGCGGTCTTTGGCGACGCACTCGCCTCGTTGCTCGATTATGCGGGCTGGGAAGTCACACGCGAATACTACATCAATGACGGTGGCGGACAGGTCGACACGCTCGCGCGGTCTGTCTACCTGCGCTACCTTGAAGCTCATGGCCAAGACGTGGCCTTCCCGGAAGGCACCTATCCAGGTGATTACCTGATCCCGGTGGGTGAGGCGTTAAAAGCCAAAGTTGGTGACGACTACCTCTACAAAGGTGAGCAATATTGGCTTGCCGATGTGCGTGAGTTCGCCACCGAGTCCATGATGGACCTCATCAAAGAGGACCTTGCCGCGCTTGGCGTGAAGATGGACCGCTTCTTCTCCGAAAAGTCGCTCTATGGCACCGGCCTGATCGAAGCCGCATTGGAGAGCCTCAAGGACAAAGGCCTCATTTACGAAGGCGTGCTTGAGCCGCCAAAAGGCAAAAAGCCTGAGGATTGGGAGCCGCGCGAACAGACGCTGTTTAAGTCCACCGAACACGGTGACGACGTGGACCGGCCCGTCAAAAAGTCTGACGGTGCTTGGACCTATTTCGCGCCCGACATCGCCTATCACTTCGACAAGGTCGAACGCGGCTATGACCAGCTCATAGACGTCTTTGGCGCCGACCACGGTGGCTATGTCAAACGGATGAAGGCTGCGGTCTCCGCGCTTTCCGACGGCAAAACACCCCTCGACATCAAACTCACGCAGTTGGTGAAGCTCTACAAAAACGGTGAGCCCTTCAAGATGTCCAAACGGGCAGGTACCTTCGTCACGCTGCGCGATGTGGTGGATGAGGTGGGTCCTGATGTGACACGGTTCCACATGCTCACGCGCAAGAACGATGCCGATCTCGATTTCGACTTCGACAAAGTGCTCGAGCAAAGCCGCGAAAACCCCGTGTTTTACGTGCAATACGCCAATGCGCGGGTGCATTCAGTTCTGCGCAAAGCGGCGGAAGCGGGCATTGATGTGTCCTCGCCCGACATCTCCTTGTTGGATCATGCAGCCGAACTTGGCCTGATTGCAAAGCTCGCCGAATGGCCGCGTCTAGTTGAGACAGCCGCGCGGACGAATGAGCCGCATCGGGTGGCATTCTACCTCTACGACCTCGCCGCCGCCTTCCACGCGCTGTGGAACAAAGGCAATGACGAACCCGCGTTGCGCTTCGTCCAAGAGAGTGATTCTCATGCAACATCTGCGAAAATCGCGCTCGCGCGGGCCGTTTCAATTGTGATCTCAGCCGGATTGGGCATATTGGGAGTAACTCCGGTCGAAGAGATGCGCTAACGACACCTCACGCCGGACCCAAAGAGCAGACCCGCCAAACGCATCAAGCCCACGTTACGATGAGGCAGCCACGGCGGACCAGATAAGCGGGCCCAAGTCCGCAGGCAGAGGCAAAGATGGCAGCAACCGAAATGCCCGGCGGGGGCATGTCTTCCTATCCATATCGTCCGGAGCTTGGCGCCAGCTTGGGTGGCCAAACCCGCAACAGTGGCTACCCTGCGGCGCCGCCTACCTATGCCGCAGACGCGCCTCAACCTGCAAAACCAAGCTGGATGGGGGCGCCCCAGGGCTATCAAGCCAAGCCTCATGTCGCGCCTGTGCCAAGCGCAGGTCTCACCGCCGGACGCTTGAGCCAGTTTGCAGGCGCTGCAATCTCGTTGACCTTGCTCATCGGCGTGCTGGTCTGGGGCTACCAATTGGTGATGCGCGACGTGACGGGCATACCCGTGGTGAAGGCCACGCAATCGCCCATGCGCATTGCACCAGAGGACCCCGGCGGTCGCCAAGCAGCGCACCAAGGATTGGCCGTGAACGAAGTCGCCGGCCGCGGTGCGGCTGCGGGTCCAGTGGATCAACTCATCCTTGCCCCAACGCCTGTCGATCTCACCTCAGAGGACGCAACTGCTCCCGAGCTGCGCCTAACATCCGTTGCACCAGTAGACGCTCCTGCGACCGTGCAAACCCAAAGTGCTCAGGCCTCACGCCTCACGCCCCAAGACGCCGCCATCCAGGCGTTGGCTGATCAGATCGCATCCGGTGTGACCCCATTGGCCGAAGTCGCGCCCCTGGCTGATGCCGCTGTAGAGACCACGCGCGCTCCGGTCACCGATGCGCCAACTGTGGCCAGCCAAATTGCCGCCGTTGCCACTGTGCAACGTCCACGCGCGCGCCCGGCGAGCATCCGCACTGCAAGCGCTGCGGCCATGGCGCGAACGGCTCCCGCTGCGTCCTCAATTGATGTTGCTGCGGCAAGCTTACCTGCCGGAACACGGCTGGTGCAGTTGGGCGCCTACGATAGTGAAGACGTCGCGCGCCAAGAATGGACGCGCATCGCGGGCAAATTCGACACGTTTTTCGACGGCAAAAGCCGCGTGATCCAACAGGCGCAATCGGGTGGCCGCACATTCTATCGCCTCCGCGCTCACGGTTTTGGCGATCTGGCTGATGCACGACGATTTTGTGCGGCGCTGGTGGCCGAGCGCACCGATTGTATTCCGGTTGTGACCCGCTGACCCCATGCCCGCGCCCCTCATCCTTGCCCCCGAAGGTCCAGACCTGAGCCAAGACGAGGCAGTGTTCTTTCGTGAGACAGACCCCTGGGGCTACATCGTCTTTGCGCGCCATCTCGAAGACAAGGTCCAAATCCGCCGCCTGACCGATGATTTGCGCGAAGCTGTTGGCCGCGATGCTCCGATCCTGGTTGATCAAGAGGGCGGGCGGGTCCAACGCATGAGGGCGCCCCTTGTCAGCGATTGGGTCTCGCCGCTGGAGGATGTTCAGCGTCATGGTGCCAAAGCTGCTCAGGCATTGTACCTGCGGTATTGCATTATTGCAGCGGAACTCCTGTCATTGGGCATTGACGTCAATTGCGTGCCCTGCCTCGATATCGCGCGACCCCAAACACACGAATTTTTACGCAACCGTTGTTTAGGAGAAACCCGTGCTCAGGTGACCGCCATGGGTTTGGCCGTGGCCAACGGACTACTTGAGGGCGGTGTCCTGCCGGTGATCAAACACATGCCAGGGCACGGTTTTGGCAAAGTGGACAGCCACCACGACCTCCCGCGGACCGATACCGCGTTGGAGACCCTCGAAGCCGAGGATTTTGCCCCTTTCGCAGCCTTGTCTGAAATGCCCCTTGGCATGACAGCGCACCTCGTCTTTGACGCGCTGGACCCCGGGGCACCGGCAACTCAAAGTTCCCAGGTTATCACCTATATCCGCGAAGAAATTGGCTTTGGCGGATTGTTGATGACCGACGACATCTCCATGAACGCACTGGCTGGTGACGTGGTGCAACGCGCCGAAGCCGCGTGGACGGCGGGCTGTGAGATGGTGCTCCATTGCAACGGTGACCTTGCCGAAATGCAGGCTCTGGCCTCGGCGGCTCCCAATATGGAGATGGCCTCAAAGCGCCGTGCCAATGCGGCTTTGGGTCAACGCATCACGCCACCGCCCTGCAATATCGCGAATCTCAAAGCACAATACGCCGCACTCAGCGTATAAGTGCCTTCTCGTTTGCCGCCGCCGCGCGGGCCATGTACGCTGGCCCACAGCAATTCAGAGGCGACATGGCAGACACGCCCCCACAACAGGACGAATTCGAAACTGCGCACCCGATTTCGGTGACCGAACGGTTGTCGGCGGAGGCATTGATCGTGGATGTCGACGGTTATGAGGGACCGCTCGATCTTTTGTTGACGCTGGCGCGGACCCAAAAGGTCGACCTACGCCAGGTGTCAATCTTGGCTTTGGCCCGACAATACTTGGCCTTTGTAGAAAAAGCGCGTGTGCTCCGCATTGAGTTGGCGGCGGATTACCTGGTGATGGCGGCTTGGCTTGCATTCCTTAAGAGCCGCCTGCTTTTACCGCCTGATCCCGAAGAGGAAGGCCCAACCGGCGAAGACCTTGCCGCGCATCTGGCGTTCCAACTTGAACGTCTGCAAGCGATGCGTGATGCGGCCGCCAAGCTTATGGCGCGCGACCGCTTGGGCCGTGACGTCTTCGCGCGGGGCCTTCCCGAGGCCGTAACCCAAGTGCGGCGCGTGCACTACACCGCTAACTTGCTCGACTTAATGCAGGCCTACGCGAGGATTCGCACCAAGGACGATTTCCGCCCATATGTCATGGACCGCGATCACGTCCTGACCACGGAACAAGCTCTCGATCGCATGCGCCCACTGATTGGTTTTGCGGGCACCTGGACGGATATCTCGGTCTATCTCCCCGATGGTTGGGAGGCCGACCCAAAGAAACGCCGTTCTGCCACGGCTGCTACGTTCGCGGCGTCACTTGAATTGGCCAAAGAGGGCAAAGTCGAATTGCGTCAGTCTGAGACTTTTGCGCCTCTAGAACTGCGCCGAAAGGAGACGTGATGTCTGAAAACGACGCGACACAGGCGACCGAAGATCAGGACCCCAGCCTCTTTGCCGCCCCGCCCATTGGCGAACAAGAACGCATGGTCGAGGCGATCCTCTTTGCCACCGCCGAGCCGATCACCGTGCGATCAATCGAGGCACGCTTGCCCCATGGCTGTGATGCGGCTGAGGCATTGATCCATCTGCGCAAACGCTACGAGGGCAGGGGCGTCCGCGTTGTGCGCTTGGGGGAAGGTTGGGCCATCCGGACGGCACCCGATCTGAGCTTCTTAATGCACAAGGAAACGGTGGAGACGCGCAAGCTCAGCCGCGCGGCCATCGAAACTCTTGCCATTATCGCGTATCACGCACCGGTCACCCGTGCCGAGATCGAAGAAATTCGCGGCGTGTCCGTGTCGCGCGGCACGTTGGACCAGTTGATCGAGTTGGAATGGATCCGCTTTGGTCGCCGTAAGATGACGCCTGGGCGCCCTGTGACTTTTGTTGTCACCCAAGACTTCCTAGATCACTTCTCATTGGAGAGCGCCCGCGACCTTCCCGGTCTCAAAGAATTGCGCCAAGCAGGCCTCTTGGAGGCACGGCCTCTCGGGGCGGGGGGCCTAGTGGACAAAGATGACGATGGTGAGGTCCTCGAAGAAGAGGGCCAAGGCGAGATGTTCGAGGAATGATGCGCCCGGCGTCCAGCGGTCGCCCTCAAATCGCCCCGTTTCTTCTGTAATTGCACAACAAGCAGTTCAGGAGACGGGCTATGAATGCCAATCAACTCATCAACATCATGATGCGCATCGTAATGCGCAAAGCGGTGTCAAAAGGCGTGGACGCGGGCATCACTCACGCGATGCGGGGGCGCCCCGAGGATGCGCCGACACAACGCCAAGCCAACAAACGCCAGGGGCGCCAAATGAAGCAATCGATGAAGGCCATGCGCCGTATTTGTCGGTTCTGATCCAGAGTAATTTATGCGCTAGCTGCCCATGTAAAAGTGCTTGGAAAGCTTAAGCCCCTGGCCCTGGTAGTTTGAGGCCAAATCTGCGCCATAAAGCTCCGAGGGCACCTCGGCCATCTTTTCATAGACCAAGCGCCCTACGATTTGCCCGTGCTCTAGCACGAAAGGCGCCTCGTGACAGCGCACTTCAAGGACCCCACGCGCGCCCGCGCCACCAGCCGCAGCATGGCCAAAACCGGGGTCGAAAAAACCCGCATAATGCACGCGGAACTCGCCCACCATCGCCAGATAAGGCGCCATTTCCGCGGCATAGTTCGGTGGGATGTGCACCGCTTCGCGGCTCACCAGGATATAGAACGCGCCGGGATCAAGGATGACTTGTCCAGATTCGGAATGCAGTTCTTCCCAAAAGTCTTCGGGGGCGTAGGCCCCAATCCGATCCAAGTCTATCACCCCTGTGTGGGGTTTGGCGCGATATCCCACGAGTGTGCCTTCAGCGGGTCGAAGATCAACCGAAAACCCAAGCCCATCTTTGATGACTGCCTCGCCATCCACAAGCGTGTCGGTGCGATGCAATTGCCCGAGTGCGGCATCATCCAGAACAGCTTGGCCAGAGCGGAACCGGATTTGATTAAGCCGCATTCCCGGACGAACGAGCACCGAGAAGGAGCGTGGGCAGATCTCGGCATAGAGCGGACCAGAATACCCCGCTGGGATACGATCAAACTCAACCCCATTGTCCGTGATCAAGCGCGTGAGGAGATCGAGCCGCCCGGTAGAGCTTTTGGCATTGGCCACAGCGGTGAGGTCCTCAGAAAGATTCAGCGATTCCATGAGAGGCACAACATAAACTGCGCCTTTTTCGAGGACCGCGCCCGGGTCGAGGTCAATGCGATGCATTTCAAACTCAGAGAGTCGCTCCGCCACGCTGCGCCCGCCACCCGCCAGAAACGATGCGCGCACGCGATAGGCCACGCGCCCAAGCCGCAAGTCGAGGCTGGCCGGTTGGATTTGAGCGGGTAAAACGTCAGGCTCGGCGGTGAGAGCGCCACATTTCATCAAGCCTTCAATGTGTTGATGCGCCAAAACGCCAATCATTTGCCCCTCCCGTCGTCGCAGGGGCAGCGCGATACAGCAAAGAGGGGTGTTTTGGTCGGGCTAGCAGGACTTGAACCTGCGACCTTCCGTCCCCCAGACGGACGCGCTACCAGGCTGCGCCATAGCCCGACTGAGCGGCTGTCATACCCCATCTGACGCGCGCCGCAAGCCAAAACTGAACTCCAATTGGAACTTGTGCTGTGCCTCACGCTTGGCGGGCTTCTGCGATTTTGTCGCGCAACTGCACGAGGCGCTTGTGTAAAGGGCCTAGCTCGGCCTGAACGCCACCTAAATACGGCCGCTGGGCCAGATGGCTCAGTACGCCGGGTGTGACCGGTATATCAGTGTCGGCCGGGTCAGTCGGCACGGACACTTGCGTCAATTGCAGCTCCACCGGTTCGGGCTCAAGCTCAAGCTCTGGTTCTGCAGTGCCAGGAGCCTGAAGGGGAGGTGTACCCTGGGGAGCGCTCGCTGACGCGGCACCACTCTCGTCGAAACTTGGCTCCGACATTGGAAAGACGTCTTCAGTGGGTGCGCTCGTCACGGGCTCCGGCTCTTGATCCATCGCGGGTGGTTCTGCGATTGAGTCACTGGGCGGCGTGGCCGCAGCAGACGGGCTACTAGAACGTGAGAAGAACCCCATTTGCAATGGCGCTTGTTCAACCAGTTCGGTCTCTGGTGCGCTTGGAGTGTCAGCCGCGTCCGTGGGCGGCGCCGTTGATGCCGGATCAGGAACTGGGTCTTGCGCGAATGTGGGGTGAGGGTCGGGCAGGGGCGTGGGCATCTCTCCCGTAGGCTCCTCCGTCGGGGAGGGCATGTCTACACCGGAGAGTGCGTTGATGCCGTCGGGCATGCCCGGGGAATCGGCGGCTGGCACTGGATCCGCAGCAGCAAAATCCTCATCAAGCGACGCGACATCGTCTTGGTTCGTCTCGTCCAACGCGTCGCGTGGGGCTTCGGGCATTTGCTTAGGAGGTCTGTTCTGGGCAAACGACACTACGTCGCCCGTGGGTGTGTCCATGACGCCGACTTGATCGTCCTGCGGAAGGTGTGGCGGAACAATCTCAAGTGCCGCTGGGCCATCTACGAATTCTTCCAGATCTTCTTCCAGAGGTTGGCTAAGAGCTGCGACGTAGCGAATACCGTTTTCACGTAGGAGCTTTTGCGCGCCTTTGATGGTCATGCCATCATCATGCAACAGCTTTTTGATGCCGCCCAATAGCAGCATGTCTGCAGGACGATAGTAGCGCCGTCCACCAGCGCGCTTGACTGGTCGGATTTGGCTGAACTTGCTTTCCCAGAACCTCAGCACATGGGCAGGAGTTCCAAGCCACTCCGCCACTTCGGAGATGGTGCGAAACGCGTCGGCGGATTTTTGTGACATGGCCCGCCGCTCCTTTGCTTAGGACTTGTTGCCCGCAGCCACGCGGTCTTTCATCAAATGCGACGGCCGGAAGGTCAAAACACGGCGCGGCTCAATCGGCACTTCTTCACCGGTTTTGGGGTTGCGTCCCACCCGTGCGGCTTTGTCACGAACGCTGAATGTGCCGAAAGAAGAGATTTTCACCTGCTCTCCGTCGACCAACGCATCTGACATCAGCGCGAGCACGCGTTCCACCAAATCAGCGCTTTCGTTGCGCGACAGTCCGACTTCGCGAAAGACAGATTCGCTGAGATCCATACGAGTGAGGGTTTTCGAAGACATTGGTTTGGACCTCCTTAAGTTGGCCATCACTCTAGAGGTGGGTGAAATTCAGAGTCAATATCAGGCGGTTGCGTGGTTGTCTTTAGAGGGCTATCGGCACCAAATCGTGCGACTGGTGCCGCAATTTACCACCTCAGAACTGCAGCGCCCCAAGCCAAGCCCCCGCCAATGGCCTCGGTCACGATCAAATCACCTGTTTTGATTTGCCCGCGGGCCTTGCCCACCGATAGGGCCAAGGGAATCGATGCAGCAGAGGTGTTGCCGTGATCCTGCACGGTGACAACGACCTTTTCCATCGGTAGTCCAAGCTTTTTGGCGGTGCCCTGGATGATGCGAATGTTTGCTTGGTGGGGCACGATCCAATCGACGTCGTCGGAACGGATGCCTGCGCGAGCTATAGCCGTCTGTGCTGTAGTTGCCAGTTTTTCGACTGCGTGGCGGAACACTTCCTTGCCAGCCATGCGTAGATGCCCGGTCGTTTGCGTAGAGACGCCCCCATCCACATAGAGGATGTCACGATACCGTCCGTCAGAATTGAGATCGGTTGCAAGAATGCCGCGATCCTCTGACGTACCGGTGCCTTCAACAGCCTCCAGGACAAGTGCACCAGCGCCATCCCCAAATAAAACACATGTCGAGCGATCGGTCCAATCCATAAGCCTTGAAAATGTCTCAGCCCCGATAACCAACACCCGTTGAGCTTGGCCCGCCACGATGAGCGCATTGGCCTGAGACAAGGCAAAGGCAAACCCTGCGCAGACGGCTTGAACGTCAAACGCAAACCCGCGCTGCATTCCCAGAGCCTCCTGGACCATGGTGGCACAGGACGGAAAGGTAAAATCTGCCGTGGAGGTGGCCACAATCATTGCGTCGATGTCATTGGGTTTGAGCTCCGCGTCCTCAAGCGCCGCACGGGCAGCGTGGGCGGCGAGATCGGAAGTAAGTTCACCTTCGGCGGCAAAGTGGCGACGCTCGATCCCTGAGCGGGCACGAATCCATTCGTCCGAGGTCTCAAGTATGGTCTCAAAGTAGCTGTTGTCGACAACCTGTTCCGGAAGGTAATGGCCAACGCCGCGGACTTGGGCCCGGATGATGCCAGGGGTTGCGGCGGGTGCACTCATTGGGGTGTTTCTCCGTGGTCTTCGTCTTGCTCGTGGTCTTGGCGTACAGCAGCGATCCGCGCGGCGATACGATCCGTGATCCCAGATTGGGCCAATTGGAACGCCAGTTTGACCGCCGCGGCGACACCTGTGGCGTCCGCAGAGCCATGGGATTTCACAACGGTGCCGTTGAGCCCAAGAAAAACCCCGCCATTCACGCGACGTGGGTCAATGCGCTTGCGCAAGCGCCGCATAGAGGTGAGTGCAAGGAGCGAGGCGACGCGCGACAGGGGGGTATACGCAAAGGCTTCGCGTAGGAAATCGCCGATCAAACTGGCGGTGCCTTCTCCTGTTTTCAAAGCGACGTTGCCGGTAAACCCATCGGTCACAATCACATCACAGCGATCGCCAGGAATGTCGCCACCTTCAACAAAGCCTACAAAATCAAATCGCGCAGCGTCTGCTTGGGCTGCGATGAGATCATGTGCTGTGTGAAGCTCGGGTCGTCCCTTGTGATCCTCTGTGCCGACATTGAGCAAGCCGACACGGGGCCGGTCAAGGTGCATGCCATTGCGTGCATAGGATGCACCCATCAATGAATATTGCAGCAGGTCCTGCGCATCTGCTTTGATGTCAGCACCGACATCCAACATGACATTGAAGCCTTGCGGGTTGCGCGAAGGCCATAGAACAGCAATGGCGGGGCGAGACACCCCGGGTGCTTTACGTAGCCGGATCATCGAGAGCGCCATCAGAGCGCCAGTATTGCCGCAGGAGACCGCAACCGTCGCGTCCCCATCGCGGACCGATTCAATGGTGGACCACATCGATGTACCGCGCCCGGAGCGCACCACATGTGACGGTTTGTCTGCCATGTCGACCACCTCGGCCGCATCGCGGATTTCGCAAATGTCGCCTATCCGCCGCTTGACCACCAAAGGTGCCAATTGGTCAACTGGGCCATGCAAGATGAACCGGAGGTCTGGATTCTTTTTTGCCGCGTCAGCAATTCCCGCAACAACGGGCGCGGGGCCTTTGTCACCGCCCATGGCATCCACTGACACAACAACGGCGCGGGCGGGAAGGCCGCTCTGCGCCGTTGGTGAGGGGTCTGTGGGTTTCATGGTCGACGATTGGCCCTTCAGGCTACGTGACCCGCTTCTTCGCGGGCGTCGGGGCCACTGGCATTATGCCGCGTCTTCGTCGATCTCGATTTCGTCGGCCATGGCCACGACTTCGCGACCAGAATAGTGACCGCATGCTGGGCACACATGGTGCGGACGACGGAGCTCACCGCAATCTGGGCACTCGTTAGGGTTTGCAGCGACCAATGCGTCATGAGCGCGGCGATTGTTGCGGCGCGACTTGGACACTTTATTTTGTTGGACTGCCATGTCTCAACCTCGTCTGGGGCAAGCTGCTATTGTGCGCTCGCGTGTGTTCATACCTTGATCCCGGCCTCTTAGGCGCGAAGCATGTTGCGGTGCAAGCCCAAATCCGGAAAGAGCCGCGAAAATACACATCAAATTTCATCTCGCAAGGCTGAATCTCGAGCCTGAGCCGGTTAAGTCGATTCCTCGGGGTCATCCGGCTCTGATCCGCCCATCGCCGCCTTCAGCGCAGCCAGCCCCGCAAAAGGCTTCAAGTCTTCATCGCTGAGCACGTCTTTGCCGGGTTCTGTGACGCGCAAAGGTTCAAGTGGAGCGGCATCAGAGGCTCGGGGAAAATCGGGCGCCAAAAGCACCAACTCTTCGAGCATCACCATCGCGGGGTTGATCTCGGTGGCCAATGGCTCAAGCGTCACATCCTCGGGCATTTCGGTTTCCGATCCCGCTTCGGCTTGATCTTCCCACCGTGCCAGAAAGCGCCGCTTCACGGGTGTATCAATGCGAGTAACGACCGGTTCGAGGGTCGCAACGCAGGGCTGAACGATGGTGGCGCCCAAACGCCCGGTCAAACACCAATCCCTTTCGCCCTCAGCTTCCAACTCTCCTACAAAGGTCAATTTTCGAATGTCATCAAACCCCAATTCATTCGCGGCAGCGAGCCGCTCTTCTGGTGTCGGTTTGATCTCAAACGCTGTGGGGCTGTTTTGGCTCAACCCAGAAACCAAACGGGCATGGCGCATCAAAGAGGATGGGCCGGAAGGAACGGGCAGGGTGGGCATCGCTTGAAAGGCTCCGCGCTTGTGGTGTAGGTGGAAAACTGGAACTACTGGCAGGTATAAGGCCTCAGCGGCCAAAACAAGAGGGCATCGGGCGTGACGGAATTTGGTCAATTTGGGTTGCGATTGAAGACATGGGCCCCAAGGGCGCTGTTGTTGGCAGGTGCCATTGCTCTTTCCGCATGCGTTGCTCAATTCCGCAATCACGGATATCTTCCAAGCGAAGAAGAACTGGCCGAAGTTCTGGTTGGCATCGACACCCGCGATACCGTCGAGGAAACCATTGGTGCGCCATCGACTGCGGGTGTTTTGTCCGGCGGCAACTTTTACTACGTGGGTGACACCGTGCGCACTTTTGCGTGGCAAGCCCCCGAAGTCGTTGAGCGTGAAATCGTGGCCATCACTTTTGATGACGCTGGCGTGGTGCAAAATATCGTACGCTATGGGCTTGAGGACGGGAAAGTTGTGCCTCTGGTTCAGCGTGTGACAGAAACCTCAGACGGCGATATCAGCTTCCTCCGGAAGCTTTTTGGCAATGTCGGCGGCCTCGATCTCTCCAGCGCTTTCAACAATTAAAGCCAAACCGCAGTCAACGCTTGAAAGCGCCGGGCGCAGACGTACCTTCGGACCAAGACTCAGGTGTCACAGCCTGTGCCCTTAAGACATTGCGACGTCGAAGAGCCAGAATTATGCTGAGCAAAGGAAAATATACCGCGCGCCTAGCACAAAGCGCAGCAGATGTGGCCAACGCCCAAGCGCTTCGTCATCTTGCCTTTCATGGCATAGACGGGTGTGACGCCGATGCCTTTGATCCGCGCGCGGCACACATGCTGATCGAAGAGGTTGCCACAGGCCGATTGGTGTCGACTTTTCGGTTTATGACATTTGCTGACGCCTCCGCCATCGCCGACAGTTATTCTGCGCAATTCTACGACCTGTCGGGATTGCACGCGTTCCAAGGACCACTGCTCGAGATGGGGCGGTTTTGCATTGCGCCAGGTGTTCAAGACCCTGATGTGCTGCGCATCGCGTGGGGTGCGCTGACGCAATATGTCGATGACACAGGTATCTCGCTGCTGTTTGGTTGCGTGTCCTTTCAAGGCACGGAACACGCTCCCTATGACGACGTCTTTGCTGTGCTCAAGTCCCGCCATCTGGCGCCGAAACGTTGGTTGCCGCGAATCAAGGCGCCTGATGTGTTTAGATTTGGTGCGCTTTTGCGGCGTAGGCCGGACTCCAGGCGGGCGATGCGCGTTATGCCGCCTTTGTTGAAGACGTATCTTTTGATGGGTGGCTGGGTCAGCGATCATGCGGTTGTCGACCCCCAAATGAACACGCTGCACGTCTTTACTGGCGTTGAGATTGGGATGATCCCACCAGCGCGTAAACGGCTTCTGCGTGCTGTGGCTGGTTGATTGAAGCAGTTGGGGGCTCTGCCCCCGCGCTGCGCGCTCCCCCGGGGTATTTGGAACAAGAGGAAGACGGTGGTCTTTTCTCGCTGCTCAAGATGCGCTAGCTGCAGGCAATGGCCCGTGCACCCCTTCTTCAACTCTCGGATATTTCCCTAACTTGGGGAGGTGATCCTGTTTTTGCGGACCTTGACCTTGTGGTCCAAGACCAAGATCGCGTGGCATTGGTCGGGCGCAATGGATCTGGAAAATCCACTCTTCTCAAAGTGATGGCTGGCTTTATTGAAGTTGACAAAGGCGCGCGTGTCTTGGGGCCTCGTATTTCCGTTGGTTATATGGAGCAAGAGCCCGACATGAACGGCTTTGTCACCTTGGGCGACTTTGCGACCCATGGACTGCCCCCCTCTGATCTCTACCGCGTAGAGCGGGCGGGTGAAGGCCTCAAGTTTGATCCCAACCGCCCCGTCAGCACTGCGTCTGGTGGTGAAAGACGGCGCGCGGCTCTGGCGCGCCTGATGGCTGAGGACCCTGAACTTATGCTCTTGGATGAGCCTACGAACCATCTCGATATTGAAGCGATTGCCTGGCTTGAAGCCGAGCTTAAAGCGACGAAATCAGCCTTTGTACTCATCTCTCATGACCGTGCATTTTTGAATGAGCTCACGCGCGCAACGCTTTGGATAGAAAGAGGAAAAGTTCGTCGAAATGAGACGGGTTTTCAACATTTCGAAGCTTGGCGCGACAAGACTTGGGAGGAGGAAGACCTTGCCCGTCACAAGCTTGATCGCAAGATCAAAGAGGAAGCCCGATGGGCTGTTGAAGGCATCTCTGCCCGCCGCAAACGCAATATGGGCCGCGTGCGTGCGCTTGGTGATTTGAGGGCGGAGCGCGCCAACATGATCCGCCGTCAGGGCGCCGCTGCAATGGCATTGGATGCGGGTCCTTCCTCAGGAAAAAAAGTTATTGAAGCAAATGGCTTGTCGAAGTCATTTAATGCTCATGTGATCTGCAAAGATTTTTCCGTTTTGATCAACCGGGGGGACCGTGTGGCTTTTGTGGGTCCTAACGGCGCGGGCAAGACGACGTTGCTTAAGCTGCTGCTGGGTGAAATCGAACCCGATAGCGGCTCGGTCAAGCTCGGGACAAATCTCGAAATTGCTGTATTCGACCAAGCGCGGGCGCAACTCGATCTCAATGCCAGCCTTTGGGACAATCTCACCACCGATGCGTCGATGCGCGTCTCAGGTAAATCGGATCAAGTTATGGTGCGCGGTCAGCCAAAACACGTTGTGGGCTATCTCAAGGAATTCCTTTTTGATGAAGCCCAAGCACGTGCACCCGTGCGTGCGTTGTCCGGTGGAGAGCGGGCCCGTCTGTTGTTGGCGCGGATCATGGCCCGCGAAAGCAATCTTTTGTTGCTTGACGAACCAACCAACGATTTCGACGTAGAAACACTTGATTTGCTTCAAGATTTGCTGGGCGAGTATAAAGGGACTGTGCTATTGGTGAGCCACGATCGTGATTTTTTGGACCGTGTGGCGGCCACAACGATCGCCCTGGAGGGTGGCGGGCGTACCGTGGCCTATGCAGGCGGTTGGTCCGACTATCAACGTCAACGCAAAGAAACCGAGCGCGCAACGGCGGTTAAAAACAAAGTCAAAAAAGTGGACGCCAAAACGCCTAAGGCGGCGAAAGCAGGACTGAGTTTCACAGAGAAACACAGGCTGGAGGCTTTACCGGGACAGATTGAACGGCTCGAAATAGAAATCGGAAAGCTTGAAGATCTTTTGGCTGATCCCGACCTTTACACGCGCGAACCAGTGAAATTTGAAAAAGCTACTCAAGCTTTGGTCGAACGCCAAGAAAAGCTCGCAGCCTCTGAAGACGAGTGGCTGATGCTGGAGGAGAAGGCGAGCGCATGAGCGCGCTCTTCATCGGCTCTCGGATCTACCGTGGTTCCAGCTATGGGACGTTTCACCCTTTGAGTATTCCACGCGTGCCAACGGTCATGGACCTGTGCCAGACCTTGGGTTGGTTACCAGCGGATGTCTATCGCACCAGCCCGCGCGCGAAATCCGCCGCACTAAAGGCTTTTCACACACCAGAACACGTCGCTGCGGTCCAACGCGCCGAAAAAGAACAGAGTGTCGACGACAAGACCCGCGCACGTCATGGTCTTGGGACGTTATCCAATCCTGTTTTCCCAGAGATGTTTCGACGCCCCGCGACCGCGTGTGGCGGATCGCTTCTGGGTGTCGAATTGCTGCGCGAGGGAGGGATCGTGCACAATCCTGGCGGAGGAACCCATCATGGCATGGCCGATCGGGCCGCTGGATTCTGCTACTTCAATGATCCCGTACTGGCGCTCAAAGCCTTTGAACGTCAGGGGTTTAGCCGCATTCTTTACATTGATATCGATGCCCATCACTGCGACGGGGTTGAGATGGCGTTTCAAGGGTCAAAGGCAGTGCGCTTGCTGTCGATTCATGAAAAAGCACGCTGGCCTTTTACCGGGGCGTTTGAGGAGACGGCAAACGGAGCGGCGCTCAATCTGCCGGTGCCTGGTGGGTTTCACGATGCTGAGTTTGATTGGCTTTGGGAGCGGGTGGTCCTGCCGTTCGTGGATCGCTGGCAACCTCAAGCTGTCGTTTTGCAGTGTGGCGCGGATGCAGTGCTGGAAGATCCACTGTCCCGGTTGGCACTCTCGAACCGATCGCATGTGCGCGCCTCTCGGGACATTAAGGAGCGCGCACCCCGTCTCCTTGTGCTTGGCGGTGGCGGTTATAACCCGTGGACGGTGGGGCGGTGTTGGTCGGCAATTTGGGCGACTGTTGCGGGTATTGATATGCCTGAACGCCTACCGGCAGAGGGCCAAGACATCCTGAAGGCACTATGTTGGAGCCGAAAACAACAGCCCGAGCAAGCCCTGCTAGAAACAATCCTCGATGACCCTCGCCGTGGCTCTGTCCGGTCAGAGATCGTCGATTTGGCCGAGTCAGCGTCGGCGCGGTTCAAGGGGATCAGACCGATAACGTAAGCATGAAACACCCTTATGCTACTCTGATAATTGTGTATTTTTCAATGCGCCCTTGGCATTTGACCGGGCTTTGTTGCAAAAGCCCGATTCTGGACGTTCTTCCACATTCTGCGGACGGATTTATCCTTTGGGCTCGGTGATGGGTATGCCAAGGGTGGTGTCGCAGCTGAGGGCTGCGGCGCGGGCTTGAATGTCAGTAACCCCTCTGTCGCAAGCGTGGGTCAGGCAGGACTGTCCCAGACGTTTCACATTTGTTATCGTGGTCCCGACACGACTTCTGGGGTGGGATCCGTTCCATCGCCGCCAAAGGACGCAGCCCAGGTCTCGCGATCCATTGACCGCCGCGTTACAGGCGACGCTCTGGCACAGTCCGAGGTCTATGCCTTGGTATTCTAGCGTGGCGATATAGACGCTATGGGCGCATCACCCATGGCGGGTGAATTTGCTAAATTCCAGTTACCCAGGCCAAAATGGGACAATCCTACGCGAATCAGCGTGGTGTTGCTGGTTGGTCGAAAAGGTACACAGAGCACGTGACATTTTTCGGCATGCAAGGTAGCGGGACTGGTGCGGTGGACGGTGAAATGCTGAGCAGTGTAAATCAATATTTTTTCGGCAACAGTTTGGTGAACTTTGCGGGTGGGTCATCGTTGAGCAATGTGCCCAGCTGGCTCAACCGGTTCATCGAAGCCGCGGGTTTCAGTTACGCGGCGAATGGCGGCTACGGCTTCTTGCGCCAGTTCGCAGATCGTCCCACCCCGGCTGATGAATGGGGCTTTCAAGGGGTTGATGGCGCATGGTCTTCCGACACCGAGGCCTTCTCCGCCGCCAGCTTCGACAACGTCATCATCACCCCAGCCAACTTCATCCAAGATCAGGCCCCAACCGCGCATTATCCCGGCGATGGCCGCTCCCCGGTGGATGCCACTGCCGACGTTGTGGCCCAAGTCCGCGCCGAGCAACCCGGCGCCACGATCTACATCTATCAAGGTTGGGCTGACCTTGGCCCCTTCGCGCCGAACTTCCCGCCGACCACCGCGCAACTGGCCAGCTATTATGCCTACGCTGCGGGCGATTATAGCGCGTGGTACGACACCTATATCGCTGATGTCGAAG